>NZ_CP041203.1:1278854-1918281 GCF_008033115.1 Cellulomonas sp. Y8 | reverse complement strand
GCGGGCGACGTCGGGCTGCTCTCCGCGGACCGGCGGTCCTTCGGCGGGTCGAACCGGTAGCCGACGTTCCGCACGGTGCCGATGAGCTGCTCGTGCTCGGGGCCGAGCTTGGCGCGCAGCCGGCGGACGTGGACGTCGACCGTGCGGGTGCCCCCGTAGTAGTCGTAGCCCCAGACCTCCTGGAGCAGCTGGGCGCGGGTGAAGACGCGTCCCGGGTGCTGCACCAGGTACTTGAGGAGCTCGAACTCCTTGTAGGTGAGGTCGAGCGGGCGGCCGCGCAGCCGGGCGGTGTACCCGCCGGCGTCGATCATGAGCTCGCCGGAGGAGATCTCCTGCGGCTGGTCGTCGTAGGACGACCGCGCGGCGCGCTCGATGACCAGCCGGAACCGGGTCTCGACCTCGGCGGGCGTCGCGTTCTCCAGCACGATGTCGTCGGCGCCCCACTCGGCCGTGACGACCGTGAGGCCGCCTTCGGTCAGCACCAGCACGAGCGGCACCGTGAGGCCGGTCGCGCGCAGCAGGCGGCACGTGGTGCGCGCGGTCACCAGGTCGCGGCGCGCGTCCAGCACGACGATGTCGGCGTCGGGCGCGTCCACGAGGGCCGAGGGCTCCACGGGCAGCACGCGGACCCGGTGGGACAGCAGCCCGAGCGCGGGCAGCACCTGGGACGAACCCCCCGATGCGGGGGTGAGCAGCAGCAGGTCGGCCACGCAGCGGCCCTCCTCCCGTCCGAATTGGGGACACGGTACCCCTCGGATGTCACGTCGAGGCCTGCGTCCGCGACACATGGCGGTGGTACAAGCGGGGCGCGTCCCCCGGGCGGCCGCGACCGGCCCGATGCCGGGTGCGGGGCCCCGGGATGCGAGGATGGCGCCCGTGCCCGCCTCGAACCGCGCCGTGACCACGGCCGTCCTGGCGACGCTCGTCGCCGTCGCCGGTGTCCTCGGGGGCGTCTCGCTCGCCGGCCGGGACGGCGTCGTCCTCGCCGCCCTCCTCGTCGTCCTCTCCGGCGTCCTCGCGGTCGGCTGGCCCCGTGTCGCCGGGCTGCCCGCGCGCGTCGGGAGCGGGGTCGTGATCGGGCTCGCGGGGGTCGCGGCCGTCGTGGTCGTGCACGTCACGACGTCCGAGCCGCTGCTGGGCGACGTGCCCGCGGTGTTCGGCCGGCGCGGTGCTCGCCGCGTTCGTGGCGGAGCTCGCGCGGCGGGACGGGCGCGAGCGGCTGGTCGAGTCGGTCGCCGGGACCGTCGCCGGCGCGCTGGTGCCCGTGTGCGCGGCCGGCTGGCTCGCCGCCGAGCGCACGGCGGCGGGCGACGCCGTCGTGGTGACCGGTGCGGTCGCCCTCGCCGTCGGGTCGGCCGTCACCGCGCTGCCCCTGCGCGGCTGGGCGGGCGCCGGCGCGACGCTCGGCGCCGCCGTCGCGGGCGGGCTGGTCGCGGGTGCCGCGCTGCCCACCGTCGGGCTGCTGTCGGGGGCGCTGCTCGGGGCGGCGATCGGCGTCCTGGTCGCCGCGGGCGACGCGCTGTTCGACCGGCTGCCCGCCCTGGAACATCGTCTCGCCGGGTGGGCGGTCGCTGTGCTGCCCGTCGCCGTCACCGGCATCCTGGTCTACGTCGTCGGCCGCGTGCTCGTCGGCTGACGACCGGGCCGCCCGCCGGGCGCGCCCGCGCCGCGACCCCGGGGGGTGGGCATGGGCCTGCGCGTCCTGCTGGTCCTCGGCGTGCTCGGGGCCGCCGTCGTCGTCGGTCTGCTGTGGCGCTCGCGGAACGGGCGCTTCGTGGCGGCCCGCGGCGGTGCCGGGGTCGCCGACCGGCTGACCGCCGCCGACCTCGGCGCGCCGCTCGGGTCCGCCGCCACGTTCCTGCAGCTCTCGTCCGAGGCGTGCGCGCCCTGCCGCAGCACCGCCGCCGTGCTGGGCGCCCTCGCGGGGGAGCGGACCGGGCTCGCCCACGTCGAGGTCGCCGCCGAGGCGCGCCTGGACCTGGTCCGGAGGTTCGACGTGCTGCGCACGCCCACGGTGCTGGTGCTGGACGGCGCCGGCGCCGTGCGCGGCCGGCTGTCCGGCGCGACGACCCGGGAGCAGGCCGTCGAGGCGCTCGGCGCGCTCGACCGCTGTCCGGCCGCCGCCTGACCGGCGTCCCGGCCGGCACCCGCCCGGCCCCGGCTCGACCACCCCAGCCGCCTCACCCCCCTGGAGACCGCCGTGCCCGCGTCCCCCCGCACGCCGCAGCCCGCACCCGCCGCCGCCCGCGGACCCGCGCCCGACGCCCGGGCCGGCATCGACCCCCGCGGACCGCGCGTCGGCGCCGCCCTGACCGCCGCCCTGCTCGTGGTCGTCCTGCTGCTCCCCGGCGCCGCCGCCACGGTCGCGCTGGCCGTCGTCGCCGCGCTGTTCGCCGTCGGCGCCGTCCGCGGGGCCCAGGGGTCCGTCCAGGGGCTGGTCTACCGGGGCCTCGTGCGTCCGCGGCTCGCCCCGCCCGCCGAGCTCGAGGACCCGCGGCCGCCGCGGTTCGCGCAGCTGGTCGGCCTGGTCATCACCGGGGCGGGCGTCCTGCTCGCGCTGCTGGGCGTCCCGGGCGCGGTGGTGGTCGCGGCGGCGCCGGCGCTCGTCGCCGCGGTGCTCAACGCGGCGTTCGGCCTGTGCCTCGGCTGCGAGCTCTACCTGCTGGGCGTCCGGGTGCGGCACGCCCGGTCCTGAGGCGTCGGGAAGGCACGGGGCCGCGTCGTCGTTAGGATCGGCAGATGCACGCACTCGAGATCGTGTTCATCGGTCTGCTCGTCGCCGCGACGCTCACCATCGGGTGGTTCTCCGGCTTCGTCGTCTACCGGCTGTTCAAGGGACAGCGCTGACAAGAAGGGCTTCCATGGCGTTCACGCTGCCCGAGGGCCTCGCCCCGGAGATGTACCCGCTCGCCTGGCTCGTGGGGCGGTGGCACGGCGAAGGCGTCGTGGGGTACCCGGGGATCGAGGAGACGGCGTTCACCCAGGACGTGGTGATCGACCACGACGGCGGCCCGTACCTGTCCTACACGTCCACCATCCGGCTCGTCGTCGTGCCGGACGACGCCTCGGCCATCGCCGAAGCCGACGGCACCCCGACCGAGGCGACCGCTCCGGCCGATGCCGACGGCGAGGGCGCGGTCTGGAGCACCGAGAGCGGCTACTGGCGCATCCCGCCGGAGCGGCCCGAGGGCATGGGGTCGGCGCTGTCGCCGGTCGAGCTGCTCCTGGCCGACCCGTCCGGGCACGTCGCGGTGTACGTCGGCGCGACCGGCAACGGGCGCATCGACCTGGTCAGCGACGTCATCGCGCGCACCGCGTCCGGCGCCGAGGTGTCGGCGGGCAAGCGCCTGTACGGCCTGGTGAACGGCGAGCTCATGTGGGCGCACGACCTCGCCGCGTTCGGGCACGAGCTGCAGTCGTACGCCTCCGCGCGGCTCAGCCGCGTGACGGACTGACGTGTCCGACGACGTCGCGGCCGCACCGGCGGAGCCCCGGCACCGCAGCCCGCTGCTCGACCGGCACGGCGCCGTCGCCGCGTCCGGCCCCGACGCCGGCGTGGCCTGGCACTACGGCGACCCGACCGCGGAGCAGCGCGCGCTGACCCGCGGCGGCGCGGTCGTGGACCAGTCGCACCTCGGGGTCGTCCGGGTCACCGGGCCGGACCGGCTGTCCTGGCTGAACTCGATCACCTCCCAGGAGCTCGCCGCGCTTCCGCCGCGGACCTCGACGGAGACGCTCGTGCTCAGCCCGCAGGGCCACGTCGAGCACGCCGCCGCGGTCGTGGACGACGGCGAGGCCACCTGGCTGATCAGCGAGACCGCGCCCGCGCTGGCGACGTGGCTGGACCGGATGCGGTTCATGCTGCGCGTCGAGGTCGCGGACGTGACCGACAACTGGGCCGCGATCGGCGAGCCGGTGGACGCCGAGGGCGCCGAAGGAGAGCCGGTCACCTGGCGCGACCCGTGGCCGCGGACCCTGCCCGGCGGCACCCGGTACGGCCTGCCCGACGACGAGCACCCCGGCGCCGACCGCGCGTGGCGGCTCGTGCTGGTCCCGCGCGCCGGCCTGGCCGACGCCGTGCGGGCGCGCGAGGCAGCGGGCTGGCCGCTCGTCGGCACCTGGGCCAGCGAGGCCGTGCGCGTCGAGGCCTGGCGCCCCCGCGCCGGCCGCGAGGTCGACCACCGGACGATCCCGCACGAGCTCGACTGGCTGCGCACCGCCGTGCACCTGCACAAGGGCTGCTACCGCGGCCAGGAGACCATCGCCCGGGTGCACAACCTCGGTCGGCCCCCGCGCCGCCTGGTGATGCTGCACCTCGACGGGTCGGGCCACGTGCTGCCCGAGGCCGGCGCGGTCGTGCGCGACCTCGGCGACCTGCTCAGCACGGGCGAGCCCGGCCGCGAGGTCGGCGTCGTCACGACGGTCGCGCGGCACCACGAGCTCGGCCCGGTCGCGCTCGCGGTGGTGAAGCGCTCGGTGCCGGTGGACGTCGAGGTCGTGGTCGAGGCCGACGGCGGCGTGCTGACCGCCGGGCAGGAGATCGTGGTCCCGGGCGACGGCGTGTCCGTCGACCGCCCGGCCGCGCGGGGGCCGCTGACCCGCGGCCTCGGCGGCCACCCGATGCTGTGACCCCGCGGTGACGGGCGCGGCGCGGCCCGACCAGGGGCCCTCGGCGGTCCGGGTCCAGGTCGCCGCGCGCGTGCGGCAGGGCCGCGCCCGCGTCCGGACGGCGTTCGTGCCGATCCTGCAGGCGGTGCTCGCCGCGGGCGTCGCCTACTGGATCGGCTCCGCCGTGCTCGGGCACAGCGCCCCGTTCTTCGCGCCGGTGAGCGCGTGGATCGCGCTCGGGTTCACCGCCGACCGCGACCTGCGCCGGGTCGCCGAGCTCGCGGTGGGCGTCGCGATCGGCGTCGGGCTGGGCGACCTCGTGGTGCACGTCATCGGCACCGGCGCGTGGCAGGTGGCGTTCGTGCTGCTGGTCGCCGCGCTGATCGCCCGGTTCCTCGACCGCGGGCCGATGCTCACGACCCAGGCGGGCGTGCAGTCGATCGTCATCGTCGGGCTGCCCGCGGTCAGCGCGTCGGGCGGGCCGGTCGGACGGTGGACCGACGCGCTCGTCGGCGGCCTGGTCGCGCTCGCCGTCGCCGCGCTCACGCCGAGCGACCCGCGGCGGCGACCCCGGGCCCAGGGGCGGGCCGCGGTGGAGGAGCTGGCCGGGATGCTGCGGCTGCTCGCCCGCGGGATGCGCGGGCCGTCGGAGCACGACGTCGAGGACGCGCTCATCCGGGGCCGGGCCTCGCAGCCCGCGCTCGACGAGTGGCAGGACGCCGCCGGCTCCGCCCGGGACCTGGCGCGGGTCTCGCCCGCGGCGCGCCGGCACCGCACGGAGCTCGCGTGGATCGGCCAGTCCGCGGTCCGGGTCGACCGCGCCGTGCGCAACTCCCGGGTGCTGGCCCGGCGCGCGCTCGCGTCGGTGCAGGCGGACCGGGCGCGCGACCTCGGGCCGGTCGCGGACGCCGTGGACCGGGTGGCGCTCGCCGCCGACGCCCTGGCCGCGGCGCTCGGCGCGGGGGCGGAGCCGCTGCGCGCGCGGGAGGACCTGCTGCGCTTGGCGGGCGAGCTCGACCCGTTCACGCTGACGCCCGACGACCTGCAGGCGCAGAGCCTGCTGCTGCTCGTCCGGTCGCTCGTGGTCGACCTGCTGGAGGCGGCGGGCGTCGACTCCCGCACCGCGCGCGAGGCGCTGCCGGAGATCTGACGTGCCCGGGGCGGGGGCCGACCCCGCCGGGCGCGCGGCGGCCGGCGCACCGTAGGCTCGCCCCGTGATCTTCGGCAACGTGCAGGTGCTGCTGTTCCTCCTGTTCACCCTCGTCATCCTCGTGCTCGCGGTCTGGGCGCTCGTCGACGCGCTGCGCCGCCCCGCGTCCGCGTACGTCGCGGCGGGCAAGCAGACCAAGCAGATCTGGTCGATCATCCTGGGCATCGCGACCGCGGTGGCGTTCTTCTCGGTGCCGCCGCCGCTCGGGCTCGGGGCCTTCCCGACGTTCCTCGCGCTGCTGAGCGCCGTCGCCGCGATCGTCTACCTGGTCGACGTGCGCCCGGCCGTCGCGCCGCACTCCCGCCGTCGCGGCGGCGGTGGCGGCCAGGGCCCGACCCGCGGCGGGTGGTGAGCGTGCCCGGCATCCGGCAGGGCGGCCCGGACCTGCCCGAGCGGCTGCACGGCGCGGCCGCCGCGGTCGTCGCGCGGCACGCCGAGGGGGCGGGCGACGTGGCCTCGGCCGCGGTCCCGCTGGCCCGCGTGGTGCGCGGGGACCTCGTCGAGTCGGTGCACCTCGGGCACCTGGTCGTGCTCGCGCCGGACGGCTCCGTCCGGCTGGCCCTGGGCGACCCGGAGGTCACCGTGCTCGCCCGGTCGTCGCTCAAGCCGCTGCAGGCCGTCGGCATGCTCCGCGCCGGCCTCGACCTCGACGGGCCGCACCTCGCCCTCGCCTGCGCCAGCCACGACGGCACCCCGGAGCACCTGCGGGTCGTGCGCGAGACCCTGCTCGGCGCGGGCCTCGACGAGGCGGCGCTCGACAACACCCCCGACTTCCCGCTGGACGCCGAGGCGGCGTTCGCGTGGCGCACCGAGGGGCACGGCAGGGAGCCGGTCGCGCAGAACTGCTCCGGCAAGCACGCCGCGATGCTGGCGACCTGCGTCGCGCACGCCGGGGAGCCCGGCTGGGAGCCCGCGGAGTACCGGGAGCCCGAGCACCCCGTGCAGGTCGCGTGCCGCGCGGCGGTCGAGGAGCTCACCGGCGAGCAGGCCTGGCACGTGACCGTCGACGGCTGCGGTGCGCCGCTGTTCTCGACGACGCTGACCGGGCTCGCGCGGGCGTTCGCCCGCATCGCGGTCGCGCCGGTCGCCGACCCCGGCACGCCGCTCGCCCGGGTGGCGCTGGCGATGGCCGAGCACCCCGAGCTCGTCGGGGGCGCGGAGCGGGACGTGACCCGGGCCATGCGCGCGGTGCCCGGGCTGGTCGCCAAGGACGGCGCCGACGGTGTCTACGCGGCGGCGCTGCCGGACGGGTCCGCGGTGGCGTTCAAGGTCGCCGACGGCGGCGGGCGGCCGCGGCCGGCCGTGCTCGCGGCGGCGCTGCGGGTCGCGGGAGCCGCCGGGGTGCCGGGGGTCGACCTGGCGGCGCTCGACGCGCTCGGGGACGTCCCGGTCCTCGGGCACGGCGAGCCGGTGGGCTCCGTCGTGCCGGCGTTCGCGGCGGCCGCGCCCGAGGCGGTCGCGTGAGGGCGGTCGTCCAGCGCGCCACCCGGGCCTCGGTCACGGTGGACGGTGCGGTCGTCGGCGCGTTCGAGGGCGAGGGGCTGGTCGTGCTGGTCGGCGTGACCCCCGGCGACGGGCCCGCGCAGGTCGAGTACGTCGCGCGCAAGGTCGCGGACCTGCGGGTCCTGCGCGGCGAGCGGTCGGTGGCCGAGGCCGGCGCGCCGGTGCTGGTCGTCAGCCAGTTCACGCTCTACGGCGACGCGCGCAAGGGCCGGCGGCCCACGTGGAACGCGGCGGCGCCCGGCCCGGTGGCGGAGCCGCTGGTCGATGCGGTGGTGGCGGATCTGCGGGCGCGGGGGCTCACGGTCGCGACGGGGGTGTTCGGGGCCGACATGGCGGTCGAGCTGGTGAACGACGGCCCGGTGACGCTGCTCCTGGAGTCGGCCCCGGAGGCCTGAGGGCGGGGCGGGGCTCCGTGCCGAGGGCCGCGGCCCCGCCGACTGCACAACCGACACGTCGAGTGCCTATCCGCTGGGTAGGCACTCGACGTGTCCGGTAGGCACTCGCGGGGCGCGGGGCGCGGGGCGCGGGGCGCGGGGCGCGGGGCGCGGGCGCGCCGGCGCGGCGTCAGGGGAGGCGGAGGACCAGGCGCTCCTCGACCCGTGACGAGTCGCGGGTCTGGGCGTGGCGCTCGCCGGTCCGGACGAAGCCGGCGCGGACGAACAGGTCGCCCGCCGCGTGGTTCCCGTCGACGACCCACAGCGACACCGTCTCGGCGCCCTCAGCCCGCGCCGCGTCCTTCACGGCGTCGAGCAGCGCCCACGCCATGCCGCGGCGGCGCGCCTCGGGGGCGACCCACAGCTGCACCACGTGCCGGTCCGACGTCGGCGACCCCGGCTCCTGGATCATCCCGACGAGCCCGCGCGGGGTGCCCTCCTCGTCGACCACCCAGGTCGACGCGCTGCGCAGCCGCATGCGCCAGTGCGGCTCGGCGAACAGCTCCTCGCGTGCCAGCGACGACCCGAACACGTCGGGGTCCTCCCGCAGGGCGCGCAGGCGCACGTCCCGGACCGACCGCCAGTCGTCCTCCTGCACGCGCCTGATCTGCACGCCGACAGCATGCCGCACGGCTCGCGGCTCGTCGCCCGGGGCGCACGGCGCGTCCCCGGGTGAACGCGTCAGGGGTGCAGGCGCGCCTCGTCGGCGCCGACCTCCGGGACGCCGTGCCCGGAGGGGTCCGGCACGGCGCGGGCGACGTCGGCGACGTCCTCCTCGGGGCGCGGGGGGATCGTCTCGTCGTCCTCCAGCAGCGGCACGTCCTCGCGGCCGTCGTGCTGCACCGGGACGGGCTCGGTGCCGTCGGGGCCGGCCGGGGTCGGCTCGGTGGGGATCGGCTCGGTCACGGTGTCCTCCCGGGGGCTCGCAGGTGGAGCCACCGTAGGCCGGGGCGGTCGCGCCCGCAGGACGAGCGCCGCAGGTCCGCGCCACGATGGGGTCATGCGCATCGAGGCGGTCCCCGGGGACATCACCGACCAGGACGTCGACGCGGTCGTCAACGCGGCCAACTCCTCCCTGCTCGGCGGCGGGGGAGTCGACGGGGCGATCCACGCGGCCGCCGGGCCGGAGCTGCTCGCCGAGTGCCGCGAGCTGCGCCGCACGTCCCTGCCCGGCGGGCTGCCGGTCGGGGACGCCGTGGCGACGGGCGCGGGCCGGCTGCGGGCGCGCTGGGTGGTGCACACCGTGGGGCCGAACGCCCACGCCGGTGAGACCGACCCCGCGCTGCTGCGCTCGGCGTTCACGCGTTCGCTCGACGTCGCGGCGGAGGTCGGGACGCGCACCGTGGCGGTGCCCGCGGTGAGCGCGGGCGTCTACGGCTGGGCCCCGGTGACCGTCGCCCAGGTGGCGGTCGCCGCCGCGCGGGGGTGGGCCGCCGCGCACCCGGACGGCCTCGACCTGGTGCGGTTCGTGCTGTTCTCGCCCGGCGTGCTCGCCGCGTTCGAGGACGCGCTCGCGGAGCACTGACCGCCGCGCGTCCCGGCCGCGCGTCAGCCCGCGGCGACCGCCGTCCGTGCCGGCAGCCGGGACAGCCCCGCGCGCAGGTCCTCGGCGCTCGCGGTGAGCGAGATCCGCACCCAGCCCTCGCCCGCGGCGCCGAACGCCGAGCCCGGGGCCACCGCGACCCCCGCCGTCCGCACCAGGTCCTCCGCCCAGGCCGCCACGTCGCCGCCGGTCGCGTGCGCGACGTCCGCCCACAGGTAGATCCCGCCGGCGGCGGGCAGCCAGGGGATGCCGCGCTCGTCGAGGATCGCCGTCGCGAGGTCCCGGTGCTCCCGGTAGGTGCGCCGCGCGTCCTCGACGGCGTCCTGCGGGCCGGTCAGCGCGGCGAGCGCCGCGTACTGCGCCGGGGTGTTCACGCACGACACGATCGACTCCTGCAGCGTCGGCATCAGCGGCGCCATCCGGTCCGGCACCACCAGCACCCCGACGCGGAACCCGGTCATCGCGTGCGTCTTCGAGAACGTGTGCAGTGTCAGCACCCGGCCGTCGGTGTCGAACCGCGCGGCGGGCACGTGCGGCGCGTCGTAGGTGAAGGCGGCGTAGCACTCGTCGGACAGCACCCACAGGTCGTGCCGCCGGGCGACGTCGACCAGCTCCGCGACCAGGTCCGCGGGCAGGCTCGTACCGAGCGGGTTCGACGGCGAGTTCAGCAGCAGCACCCGGGTGCGGTCGGTGATCGCCGCCTCGACCGCGGCGGGGTCGGGGAGGAAGCCGTCCTCCGGCCGCAGCGCGTAGGGCTGCGCCTCGGCCTGCAGCAGCCGGGTCGCCATCGAGAACGGCGGGTAGCCGGGGTCCGGGACCAGCACGCCGTCGCCCGCGCCGACCGTCAGGCTGAGCCCGAGGTGCAGCGCCTGCGCACCACCTGCCGTGATCCACACGTTGTCGCGGCGGACGGGCAGGGAGTGCTCCGGGTCCAGCCAGGCCGCGACCGCGTCCCGAAGCGGGGCGATGCCGCCGTTGGGCGTGTACCGGGTGTCGTCGCGGGCCAGCGCCTCGCGTGCCGCCTCCAGCACGTGCGGCGCGGTCGGGAGGTCGGGCTCGCCGACGCTCAGCACCACGGCCCCCGGCAGCGACCACGCGAGCTCGGTGATCCGGCGGATGCCGGAGGCGGGGACGGCGCGGGCGTGGGGGGCGATCTCGGGCACGGGGTGCAGGCTAGCCCCGCGATGTGTCGGCGCCGTGTCCGTCGTCCGTGCGGTGGCCGGGTGGGGCGAACGTCCCGCTGCGCGGTCCGAGCGGCCCCCAGGCTGGGGCAGAGAAAAACCCCGGCTGCGTGCCGACTCGAGTTCGACAGAGGCGTACGCCGGGGATTGCCCGTCCAGGCTACCCCTTCCCGGAGGCGCACCGATGCCCCTCTCCCGCGCGCAGCGCGACGCCCTGGACCGTTCCGTGTCCGCGACCCGGATGGGCACCTACGTGCGCGTGTCGGGCGGTGACGCCGACCTCGCCCGAGCGCGGTACCTCTGGGACCGGGAGCTCGCCGTGGCGTTCTTCGCCGACATCGCGCTCCTGGAGATCGCGCTCCGGAACACGATGAACGACCGGCTGGCGGAGCGGTGGGGCGAGCGCTGGTACGAGCGGGTCGAGGTCCCGCTCGACGACCGGACCGCGGCGCAGCTCGCCGAGGCCCACGGTCGCGTCGTAGGACCGAAGCTCCCGGGCCGGGTCGTGGCGCAGTGCACCTTCGGGTTCTGGGCCGGGCTGCTCGACCGCGGGGCGTACACGGGTCGCGATCCTCGGCGGGTGCGGTGCGACTACGACCTGGTCCTGTGGCGAGGGGTTCTGGACCGCGCGTTCCCCGGCGGTCGCGCGACCGCGCGTGCGGACGGGGAACGCTGGGGCCTTACCTACGCGCACCAGGTCGTCACCCGGGTCAACGCGCTGCGCAACCGCGTGGCGCACCACGAGCCACTCATCGCCGGACACCCCCTCCCGGGGCAGCGCGGCCCCGATGGCCGCGAGCGCCGGCGAACCGCGGCCGAGGGGTTCGGCGACCTGCTGCGCCTCGCCGCCATGATCGACCGGGACCTCCGAGGGCTCCTCCTGGCCACCTCGGCCGTCCCCGTGGTGCTCGACCGACGGCCGCGGCCGCGCGACCTGCGTCGACGGGTGACACCGCTGCGTCCGGGCGTCGTCCGGTCGTCGGCGCCCTGACCTGCGCCCGGACCCGCGGCGTTGGCAGGATGGGGTCGTGACACCCGCGCCCGACCCCACGTCCGTCCTGTCCCGGTCCGCCGCCCGCACCGCCGGCACGGCGCTCGCCGCCGTCGCGCTCGGCGTGGTGGCGTGGTGGCTGCTGCGGCTCGGGGCGCACGACGCGACGCTCGTGCGCTGGGAGTGCTTCGCGGGCACGTGCGCGACGGACGACTTCGCGGGGGCCGCGCCGGTGCTGGGCGGGCTGGCGCTGCTCGCGGCCGGGGCCGCCGCCGTGCCGCTCACCCGGCGGGCGACGCCGGGGCTCGCGGTCGTGCTCGGCGCCGGGGCGCTGCTCGCGGGCTGGTCGGCGGCCGTGACCGACGGGCTGACCACGGAGCAGGCGGTGCGCCGGAACGTCCTGATCGCAGCGCTGGTGCTCGCGCTCGGGCTGGTCGCCGCCCTGTGGGGCGGGGTGCGGGTGCTGCGGGGCGCCGGGCTGCTCGCGCGGCTCGGCGGGCGCACCGGCACCTGGGCGCGGGTACGGGACTACGAGAGCGGGACCGGCCCGGTGGTCGGGGCGACGGTGCACTTCGACGACGCCCGCGGCGTCCGGCACGCGGTGCGCACCCGGGTGCCGCGGGAGGCGTTCCGGCACCCGCCGCGCGCCTACTACGACCCCGAGCGGCCGGACGACGCCGAGCGGCTCGTGGTCGTGGTGCCGTCGCCGCCGCTCACCGCTGCCGGCCGCGCCGCCCGGGAGCAGGCGGTCCGGGTGCTCGTGCCGCTGCCGGAGGACGACTTCCCGGGCGGCGGGCCCGCGGGTCCGGGGCGGACCGGGACGCCGGGTCCCTCGGGCTCGGGCCGGCCGGGCGCGTCGTCCTCGGCGGGCGCGCGCGGCGCCGGCTCGGTCGTCGACGCGCTGGAGCGGCTGCAGGCGCTGCGGGCCTCGGGGGCGCTGTCGGAGGAGGAGTACGCCGCCGCGAAGGCGCGCGTCCTCGCGGGCTGACCCGGGTCCCGCGCGCGGGGGCGCACAGGTCGACCTGCCGCGTCGCGCCGTCCGGGCGGATACTGGTCCCATGGCGCAGACGCTGGACCCCACCGAGGTCACCGCGCTCCTCGCGGAGCGGCGGCGGGAGGCCCTGGCGCGGCTCGCCGGCACCGACGCCGAGCGCGACGCGGTCGTCGCCGCCTCCCGGGAGTCGGTCGCCGACGACGAGCACGACCCCGAGGGGTCGACGATCGCCTACGAGCGCCGGCTGCTCGACGCCCTGACGCACGACCAGCGCGACCGGCTGCGGGAGATCGACGAGGCGGAGCACCGGCTCGCCGCGGGCACGTACGGGACGTGCACGCGGTGCCACCGGCCGATCCCCGTCGAGCGGCTGCGTGCCGTGCCGACCGCGCGGACCTGCGTGGGCTGCGCGGGGCGCTGACCGCCCCGTCGGGCGTGCGCGAGGATGGGCCGCATGTTCGCGCGTCCCGACGACCTGACCGCCATGGGCCTGGCCCTGACCGAGGCCGCGGGCTGCTCCGCGACCGGGGACGTCCCCGTGGGCGCGGTCGTGCTCGGGCCCGGGGGCGAGGTCGTCGGCGCGGGCCGGAACCGCCGCGAGGCCGACGGCGACCCCACCGCGCACGCCGAGGTGCTGGCGCTGCGCGCCGCGTCGGAGGCGCTCGGCCGGTGGCGGCTCGACGACTGCACGCTGGTGGTGACGCTCGAGCCGTGCCTCATGTGCGCGGGGGCGACCGTGCTGGCGCGGGTGCCGCGGCTGGTCCTCGGGGCGTGGGACCCGAAGGCGGGCGCGTGCGGGTCGCAGTGGGACGTGGTGCGCGACTCGCGGCTGAACCACCGGGTCGAGGTGGTCGGCGGGGTGCGCGAGGAGGAGTGCGGCGCCGTGCTGCGGGAGTTCTTCGCGCAGCACCGCTGAGTCCCGCACGACGAGGGCCCCGCCGCGGTGCCGTCCGCGGCGGGGCCCTCGTGGTGCCGGGTGGTGCGGAGGTCAGCCGCCCGTGATGTTGTCGTACGCCCGCTGCGCGGCCGTCTGCGCGTCGGCCAGCGCCTCCTCCGGGGTCTTGTCCCCGAGCAGCGCCGCGGTGATGGCGTTGTTCAGCTCGTTCTGGATGTCCTGGCCGGCGGGCGAGGACCCGAAGGTCTTCCCGTAGTCCACGACGTCGTAGTAGGTCGAGATGACCTGGTCGAAGCCGGCGTCGCCGGTCTCGGTGACGTACTGGTCGCGGATCGCCTTGTCGGCCGCGGGCGAGCCGGTGAACAGGCCGGTGTTGATGCCGCCGTCGGTCGCGATGGTGTCGGCGCGGGCCTCGCCGGCGGCCATCCACGCGTCCTGCGAGGTGAGGTCCAGCATCCAGGCGCAGGCGGCGTCCTTGTTCTGGGCACCGGCCGGGATGACGAACGCCGTGCCGGAGGCGACGGAGAACGGGTTGCCGTCCTGGTCGCGGAACGGCACCGCCTCGATCTGGATCTGGCCCACGTAGGCGCCGAGCACGTTCGGGTACCACTGGGCGTTGACCTGCGCGCCGACCTGGTCGGTGACGTACTGGTTGTTGTCGCCGAAGGTGTCGAACGAGTCGGTGAACGACTTCACCTTGGCGAAGCCGCCCTGGGCGTCGGTGATCTGCTTCAGCAGCTCGATGCCGGCGACGTTCGACGGGTCGTCGAGCGTCGGCTTGCCGTCCGCGTCGGTGAGCTGCCCGCCCTGGCCGAGGATCCACAGGCCGCCCTGGCCGGTCGCCTGGGGGTCGAAGCCGAGGGTGGTCGGGACGCCGCCGCTCTCGGCGTACATCTTCTCCACGGCGGCCACGAGGACGTCGGGCTGCGAGGTGTCGATCTGGTCCGCCGTCACGCCCGCGGCGTCCATCACCCGCTTGTTCAGGATGATGGCCGGCGGCTGGTAGAACTGCGGCACCGCCCACACCTGGTCGCCGTACCGCACGTCGTCGACGACCGAGGGGTAGTACTGCTCGTCCGGGTCGACGTCGTGGGCGCTGTAGCAGGCGTCCAGCGGCAGGATCAGGTCCTGCGCCGCGTACGTGGTCACGTACCGGCGGTCCATCTGCACCACGTCCGGGACGTCGCCGGAGGCGAGCCGGGTGGTGAACTTCTGCGCGTCGAACGCGGTGGCGTCGAGATCGATCTGGACGTCGGACAGCTGGTCGGCGGCGTAGTCGAGGCGCGACTGGCCGACGTCGTCGGCGTTCTCGAAGCCCCAGGCCTTGAGCGAGCCCGAGGCCTCGGTGCTGAAGTCGGTGGATCCGCCGGACCCCTCGTCACCACCTCCGCCCGAGCTGCAGGCGGCCAGGGCCAGCGCGGTGACCGGCAGCAGGGCGATCGCGGCGCGGCGACTCTTCCTCATGAACGTCTTCCCTTCCTCGCACCTGCGGGGCGGCGTCGTCGCCGGCCCGCGGGAGAGCCCCCGGCACCGGTGCCGAGGATCTGAAAACCTTCCCACATCGGACGGTAGTTCAGGGCCTTCGGCTGAGACAAGACCCTCGGGATCACGGAGTGATCACGCCTGTTGAACGCCTGAACACCGTGGACTGCGAGCCCGACCCATCGCTAGGCTCGTATGGAAACGATGCCACAAAGTGAGGACCCGACGATGCCGTCCGCACCTGACGAGACGCCGACCGACCCGTCGCCGACGGCGGCCCGGCCGCTGCCCGGCGGCCCGTGGCCGGACCGCCCCATCCGGCAGGTCCTGCTGGTGGGCCACACCCACCACGACGTCGGCTACACCAACAGCCCGCGCCTGGTCGACGACCTGCACGCCGCGACCGTACGGCGGGTGCTCGACCTGTGCGACACGAACGACGGCGACGGCCCCGACGCGTTCCGCTGGACGTTCGAGGTCGCCCGCCCGGTGCTGCGGTTCCTCGCCGAGGCGGGGCCCGCGGACGTCGAGCGGCTGCGCCGCCGGGTGGGCGAGGGGCGGGTCGCGGTGACCGGCGGCTACCTCAACATGACCCAGCTGCTCGGCGACGCCGAGCTCGGGGCGGCCTACGACGCGCTGGACCGGGTGCGGGCCGCCGGCGTCCCCGTCCGCACCGAGCAGCACGGCGACGTGAACGGGATCGCCTGGGGCGCCGTGGACGCGATGCGCCGCGCCGGGATCGACCGGCTCGCGATGGCGCTCAACCCCGACCACGGCCGCGCGCCCTACCCGCAGCCGACCGGGTTCTGGTGGGAGGGGCCCTCGGGCGCGCGGGTGTTCGCGTGGCTGTCGACGCACTACGGCGTCGGCGAGGAGTGGGGGATCGTCGACGGGGACGTCGAGGCGGCCGAGGCGCACGTCGCCGACTTCGTCGCCGCGCTGGGGAAGCGGGACGACTACCCGTACGACACCGCGGTCGTGCACGCGGCGAACGACAACCGGTGGCCGACGGCGCTGTTCCTCGACGTCGTGCGGCACTGGAACGCCCGGCACCCCGAGGTGCCGATGCGCACGGCCACGATCGACGACGCCCTGGACGTGCTGGTCCCGCAGGCCGAGGCCGCCGACGTCCCGGTCGCGCGCGGGGAGTGGTCGGACTGGTGGGCGCACGGGCACGGGTCCACCGCCCGGGAGGTCGCCGTCTACCGGGAGGCCCGGTCGTTCGCCCGCGCCGCGCAGACCACGCTCGGGCTCACGCGGCTGCGCGGGGACGGGACGCCGGCGCTCGCGGACGTCATGGGCTACCGGCGCGGGCCGGTGCGGCTGCGGTCCGACGCCGAGGTGGCGCGCGACCTGGAGCGGGTGGACGCGGAGCTGCTGCTGTTCGCGGAGCACACCTGGGGGTCCTGGGAGACCTACTCCAAGCCGTACTCCTCGTTCAGCCACTCCCACTGGAACGCCAAGGCCGGGTTCGCGTACGGGGCGTTCGACCTCGCGCGGGACCTCGCGGTCGAGGGGCTGTTCCGGGTGCTGGCGAGCGGGGGCAGGACCGCCGGGGAGGGCCCGGCCGCGGACGCGGGGGCGACCCGGGTGGTGGTCGTGAACCCGACCGAGCGGGCGCGCATCGAGCCGGTGGACGTCGAGGTGCACGGCCGGACGCGCGCGCGGACCGTCGCGACCGTCCCGGCGTTCGGGGTGGCGACCGTGCCGCTCCCGCCGGAGCCGGGGCCCGCGCGGGCGGCGCGGGAGGTGGCGTGCGGCGCGTACCGGGCCGTCGTGGACCCGGCGCGCGGCGGGGTGGTCTCGCTGGTGCACGTGCCGAGCGGGCGCGAGCTGGTGGACGCCGACGGCCCCGGCCTGGGCGCGGTCGTCACCGAGACCGTGGTGCCGGGCAGCGCGCACCCGATGGTCGTCCGCGACCCGAAGGACTTCCACCCCGACTTCCCGGGGCCCGACTTCGACCGGCGGCACGCGACCGGCGACGAGGAGCCGCTGGTCACCGAGGGCGAGGCCTGGGCGCGGATCGCGTGGCGCACGACCCCGCCGGGGCTGCCCGCCGCGACCACCACCCTGACCCTCTACCGCGACGTCGACGTCGTGGACCTCGAGGTCGCCCTGGTGAAGCCGGAGGCGTTCGGGCCGGAGAGCATCCACGTGGCGTTCCCGTTCCGCGTCGCCGACCCCGAGTTCCTGCTGGAGACCGCCGGCGCCGTGTACGCCGCCGAGACCGAGCAGCTGCCCGACACCTCGAAGGACTGGTACTCGATCCAGCACGCGGTCGGGGTGCACGCACCGGGGACGGACGGCGGGGTGCTGTGGGGCGCGGTCGACGCGCCGCTCGTGCAGCTCGGCGGCCTGCACACCGGCGAGTGGGCCCGGACGCTGCGGGCGCCGACCGGGTACGTCTCCTCCTGGCTGATGAACAACCTGCACTTCACCAACTTCCAGGCCCGGCAGGAGGGCACCCGGACGTACCGGTACCGGTTCGCGGCGGTCGACGGCCCGGTGACCCGGGAGCGGGTGCGGGTGTTCGGGCGGGACCTGGCGGAGCCGCTGCAGGCGCGGGCGTACGACGGCCCGGTGGCCGCCGAGGGCGGGCTGGGCCTGCGGGTCACGCCGGCGGAGCGGGTGCTGGCCGAGGTGCGGCCGATGCCGGACGGGTCGGTGCGCGTGCGGCTGCGGAACGTGGGCGCCGACCCGGTGGCGGCCGAGGTCGCGTGGGACGGCCCCGGGCGGGTCGCGGGCGGCGGCCGGGTGGCGCTGGGCCCGCACGGCGTGGGCGAGGTGCTGCTCCGGCGGGAGGGCTGATCGCCGAGGGGGTAGCCGACGCGTCGAGCGAGTAGCCGTGGCCTGCTCGCTCGACGCGTCGGGTGCACGGTCGAGGCGCGGGTCAGCCCGCGTCGTCCGCCGACGGTGCCTCGGTCGGGCGCGGGCGGCCCGTGGCGTCCGGCGTCGACGCCTCCGTGGTGGTCAGCGCGTCGGTGGCCGCGTGGTCGTCGGTCGGCGTCGCCCCGGGCGTCTCCGCCGCCACACCCCGCTCCTGCTCGTCGGCCGCCCGGCCCCCGGGCTCTGCCGACCCCACCGCCGCGGCCCGCACGTCACCTCCCGCGTCGGCGAGCGGGCGCTCCACCAGGTCGACCTCCACCACCGGCGCGTCGGGGTCGGCCGGCACCCGGAACGTCCGCAGCTGGAACGGCCCGAACTCCGCCTCGAGCGTCCGCCCGACGACGGGCAGCTCGAGCCGGGCGGTCCCGCGCTCGCCGCGGGTCTCGACCGCCCGGACGACGAGGTCCGCGCCGCCGGGCCCGTCGACCGGGTCCTCCGAGCCCTTGAGCGCGGTGATCGACACCTCGCCGCCGCGGTCGGACGCGAACGACCCCGTGTGCGGCAGCGCGCCCGCGTGGAACGACTCGAGCATCGCGCGCACCGGCGACCCGAGCAGCGCGGCCCGCCGGCTGGGGTCGGCGGCGTGCCGGTCGCCGGCGTGCGGGACCAGCTCGTAGGAGAACCGCTGGATCCCCTGGTCCTGGTACGCGTAGACGTCGTCGCCGTCGAGCAGGCGCGGGTCGTGCCACGCGTACACCGGGCTGCGCACGGCGGTGACGCCGATGCTCGGCTCGTCGCCGGGCGACACGTCGTAGCCGTGCTTGTTCGTCGTGACGAGCGTCAGGCCCGCCGGCCGCCCGTCGAGGGTGCCGGTGAGGTCGACCCAGCCCTGGCCGGGCTCCTCGGCGCCGTCGACCGGCCGCTCGAGCTCGGCGTACGGGATCTGGTAGGTCGCGCGGGGGTCGGTGAGCGCGGTCGGGAACCGGAGCTTGAGCAGGTGCGCCCGCTCGCGCCAGTCCAGCGTCACGTCGACCCGCAGCACCGCGGAGTCGTGGTCGAGCAGCAGCTCCTCGGTGAGCGTCGAGGACCCCCACGTCCGCTCCACCCGCACCCGGGCGCGCAGCGGGCCGGACTCCCGGACGACGACCCGCGCGAGCGCCATGCTGTCGCCCGCCCAGGCGTAGGACACGACGCGGTGGCCCCAGGTGTCGGTCGGGTCGTCGCACACCTGGGTGTGCCGGCGGCCGTCCACGCCCCGCAGGACGTCGAGCCCGGTGCGCTTGTCCAGGTACGAGCGGATCCAGCCGGTCGCCGGGTCGAGCTCGATGCGGACAAGGTCGTTCTCCAGCACCGTCTCGGTCGCCGACAGGCCGCCCGGGGCGGCGGCGCTCCACTCCGGGCGGACCGGCTCGGCCTCGGTCCGGACCCGGTACAGCCGGTAGCCGAGCGCCGGGACCTCGGCGCGGAACACCAGCGCACCGCGGCCGGTCTGGTTGGTGGCCGCGCGGGACTGCGTCGGCTGGGACACCACGACCGCGCCGTCCCCGTCGACCACGTGCACGGCGCCCGGGTGGGAGCCGTAGTGCAGCTCGACGTCCGTCGAGACCGGCCACGGGTGCGGGTTGAACACGAGCACCGGCTGAGTCGCGGTGTCGAGCGGGATGTCGACCTGCCGGGCGATCGTGTTGTGCGCCCGCACGATGATCCGCTTGGCGATCGCGACGGCCTCGCCGAGCTGGTCGCGGGCGTCGTCGTACGCGTGCTCGATCGCGGAGCCCGGCAGCACGTCGTGGAACTGGTTGAACAGCACCTGCTTCCAGGCGCGCTCGAGGTCCTCGCGCGGGTACGGGGTGCCGTCGTGGACGGCGGTGACCGCGGCCCAGCGCTCGGCGGACAGCAGGGCGTACTGGGCGCGGCGCTGCCAGGCCTTGATCCCGGAGTGCGCCGAGTAGCAGCCGGGGGCGTGGTGCTGCAGGTCGTCGGTCCAGGTCGGCAGGCCGTCGAGGAACGCCGGCCCGCGGTCGCGGACGCCGTCCAGGTACTCGCGCGGGGAGGACATCCGCAGCCGCCCGAACGAGCCCATCCGGTCGTAGCGGTGGATCGACTCGATGTTGGCGATCGTCGGGCCGCCGCCGTGGTTGCCGACGCCGTAGAGGACCATGACGTCGCCGAGCGACCGGTCGAGCGCGCCGAGCGCCTTGTCGACCTGGCCGTCGACCGAGCCCGCGGGGGAGCAGTACTCGAACGGGATCCGGTAGGCGAGCACCCGGCTGCCGTCGGGTGCCTGCCAGTGGAACAGGGTGTCGTCGAGGGCGCTCTCGTGCGGGCCGGGGCGCAGGAACAGGTACGAGTCGAGGCCGTGCCCGCGGAGCACCGTCGGCAGGCTGGCGCTGTGGCCGAACGGGTCGGCGTTCATGCCGACCGTCGCCGGCTTCCCGAACCGGGAGATCAGGTAGCGCTGGCCGTACAGGCCCTGCCGCGCGAACGACTCGCCCATCGGCATGTTGCAGTCCGGCTCGACCCACCAGCCGCCGACGTTGACCCACCGGCCCTCGGCGACCCGCTCGGTGATCCGGGCGAACAGCTCCGGGTCCTGCTCCTCGACCCAGGAGAGCAGGACCATCTGGTCGCAGGTGAACACGAAGTCGGGGTACTCGTCCATCCGGTGGATCGCCGACCAGAACGTCGCGCGCGCCTCCTGGTAGCCCTCCTGCCACGGCCAGAGCCAGACGGGGTCGATGTGCGAGTTCCCGATCATGTGGATGGTCCGGTCCGGCGTCGCGTGCGGGCGGGGGTGGGGCGGCAGGTCCCGGGGCTGGGTGCCCGCCGGTGCGTTGGACAGGGGCGCGCCCGTGGTCTGGCGTGGCCGGCTCATCGTGCTCCTCGTGCGTCGTCGCGCGGGTGGTCGGGTCGATCGTACTCTGCAATCGATCCCATAACGAGAGGTGTCGACGGTGCTCGCCGACGGGCGCGCGTGCGCGTCGTGCGCGTCGGCGCACATGTGTGCGGACATTGACACCTCGGTGTCACCGCTGGTGGGCTGGTGCGCATGCCGCGTCGACGCCGACCGCACGCGCCCGCACGTCCCGCGTCGGGCCCGGGGGATCCACGCCGGGGCGGGCGGCTGTCCGCGGGGGTGGTCGAGGGGTTCTACGGCCCGCCGTGGCGGCACGACGAGCGGCTGGCGCTGCTCGACGCCGCGCCCGGGCTCGGGCTGGACACGTACCTCTACGCCCCGAAGGACGACCCCTGGCACCGGGAGCGGTGGCGCGAGCCGTACCCCGACGCGGAGCTCGCCCGGCTCGGGGAGCTCGCCGCGCGCGCCGCGGCCGCGGGGGTGGCGTTCGTGTGGTCCGTCGCGCCGGGGCTGTCGATGCGGTTCTCCGACGACGCCGAGCACGCGGCGCTCGCGGCCAAGGCCGAGCAGGTGCGCGCCGTCGGGGTCCGGGACGTGTGGTTGCTGTTCGACGACGTGCCGTACGACCTGCCGCACCCCGAGGACGTCGCGGCGTTCGGCCCGGGCCAGGCGGGCAGCGGCCGGGCGCACGGGGAGGCGGCCGCGCGGTTCCGGGAGACGTTCCTGCTGCCGCGCGGCCTCACGGGGCCGATGACGGTGTGCCCCACGGACTACGCCGGCTGCGGGCGGTCGCCGTACCGCGACGCCCTGGCGGCGGCGCTGCCGGCGGACGCACGCGTGCTGTGGACCGGGCGGGACGTCGTCGTCGGCGAGGTCACCCGGGAGGACGTGCTGGCCGCGGCCGAGGCCTTCGGGCGGCGGATCGTGCTGTGGGACAACGTCCCGGTCAACGACTTCGACCGGACGCGGCTGTTCCTCGGCCCGCTCACCGGGCGGCCGGACGACGTCGACGGGCTGCCGCTGGACGGGGCCGTCGCGAACGCCATGATCGAGGCGCTGCCGTCCCGGCTGCCGCTCGCGACCGTCGGGGCCTGGGCGCGGGACCCCGCGGCGTACGACCCGGCCCGGGCGGCGGCGGACGCCCTGGCGCTGGTCGCCGGGCCGCGCGCGGGGGTCGTCGGGCCGCTGGCGCGGGCGTGCGCGGCGTGGCCGCCGGGGGCGCCGCGGGACCCGGGGCTCGCACTGGCGACGAGGGCGGCGCTCGCGGGCGACGCGGGGGCGCTGGCGGAGGTCGAGGGGCGGATGCGGGCGCTGGCCGGCTGCGCGGCGGACGCGACCGGTGCCGGTGCGGACGCGGCGGCGGACGCGCTGGTGGCGGCGCTGCGGCCGTGGCTCGAGGCCGCCGCGCACGCCGGGGCCGCGGGGCTGGCGGCGTGCGCGCTGCTGCGCGGGGCGGGCGACGCCGGCGCGGCGCGGGCGGCGCTCGACGTCGTGGAGGCCGACTTCCCGGACGTGCTGCGGTCGGACGTCGCGCGGTTCGTCCGGGCGGCGCTGGCCCGTCGGGGGCCTGGCGGCGAGGGCGAGGACCGTGCGCCAGGTGCGGAGCCCTCGCTCGGCGGGGACGGTGCGCGCTCGGCGCACGCGGGAGCCGGGTCGGGGCGCCGGGCGGTGCTGGTCACGGGCGCGGAGCCCTCCGCGGGCGACGAGGCGACGGCCCGCTGGTTGCGGTCGCGCGGGCTCGCCGTGCGGACCGCGTCGACCTGGCCGCCTGCCGACGGCGCCGACGTCGACCTGGTCGCGCTCACCCCGGACGCCCCGGCGGCCGCTGCTGCGGCGCTGGCCGGGGCCGCCGTGCCGGTGCTCGCCTGGGGGCGGCTGGTGACGCTGGGCGTGGCGACGGCCTCGGGTGTGCAGCTCGACCGCGACCGCCTGGTGCGCGACGACGGCCGCGCCGGCCCCCGCGAGGTGGTCGTGCACCGCGGCGCCGGGCGGCTGACCTGGTGCGAGCCGGTGCCGGGGGCCCGCGTGCTGGCGCGCGCGCCGGAGCCGGAGCCGCGCCCGGTGCTCGTCGAGGTGCCGGCGGGCACGCCGCTCACGACGGGCGCGCTCGCGCCGGCCGCGCGGACGGTCGCGTTCCTCACGAGCGACGGCGCCGCGCGCTGGCTCCTCACCGACGACGGCCGGGCCCTGCTGGACGAGGCGCTGGCACGCCTCCTCGCCCCCGCCCCACCCCTCGCCGCCGTTTCCGTGCCCTGACGCGCCCGAACGGTGCGGTCGCGGCCGATCCTCGCGCGTGCCGAGCGCGGTGCTTCGCGCCGAGCGCGGTAGATGGAACGACCGCGCCCGGCGGGAACCACCGCGGTCGCTGGGGCCCACCGCGCTCGGCGACGGGGCGCCCCGGGGCGGGGTAGAGGCGGATGCTCCGAGCCGGCGGGCACCGCCGCCTGACCCCCCGCCCGGTCAGGCGCGGGTCAGGCGGAGGGTCACCACCTGGAACGGCCCCAGGTCCAGCGTCAGCGCGCCGTCGCCCGCGTCGGCGAGCGGCGCCAGGGCCGCCACCTCCGGGTCCTCGCGCTCGAGCAGGTCGCGCACCGACGCCCCCGCGCAGGCGAACCCCGGTCGCACCACCGCCCGGGACCGCCCGCCGCGGGCCTCGTAGAGCCGCACGACGACGTCCCCCGACCGGTCGTCGGCGAGCTTCACGGCCTCGACGACCGCGCCCTCGACGGCGACCAGCGGCTCGACCGGGCCCGCGCCCCGCACCCTGCGGTCCGGCAGGTTGATCCGGTACCCCTCGCGCACGGCCTCGTCGATCCCCGCGCCGGGCACGAGCGCGTACCGCATCGTGTGCCGGCCCTGGTCGGTCTCCGGGTCGGGGTACCGCGGCGCCCGGACGAGCGACAGCCGGACCGTCGTGGCCCCGGCGCCGCGCGCGTCCCCGGGTCCGGGGCGGCCGACGTCGTGCCCGTAGGTCGAGTCGTTGACGACCGCGACGCCGTAGCCGGGCTCGGCGACGTGCAGCCACCGGTGGGCGCAGATCTCGAACCGGGCGGCGTCCCAGGAGGTGTTGGTGTGGGTCGCCCGGTCCACGTGGCCGAACTGCGTCTCCGCCGTCGACCGCTCGGCGTGCACCGCCAGCGGGAACGCCGCCTTGAGCAGGGTCTCGCGCTCGTGCCAGTCGACGTCGAGGGCCAGGTCGACCCGCCGCTCGCCCGCCGCCAGCGCGATCGTCTGCACGTACGCGGAGTCGCCGTCGTGCCGGGTGACCCGGACCTCGGCGCGCGCGGGGTCCGCGTCGTCGACGTCCAGCGCGGTCACCGACCGGACCTCGCGCACGCGGTGGCGGTAGAACTCGTCGACGTCCCACGCGTCGAACCGCACGGGCTGGTCGGGGTGCAGCTGCAGCACGTTCGCGGAGGTCCCGGGTGCCAGCACCTCGCGGTCGGCGACGAGGTCCCGCACCGACCCGATGGTGCCGTCCGCGTCGACCCGCACCCGCAGCACGCCGTTGTCGAGCACGACGGCGTCGCCCTCGCGGGACACGGCCACGGCCCCGGGCGGGACCGCCGCGACCGCCGCCGCCAGCGCCGGCACCCCGGCCCGGTCGTGCGGGGCGGCGTTCGCGAGCACCTCGACGTCGCCCGGCCCGGCGGCCGCGGCCAGCGCCTCGCCGACCAGCGCCTCGAGCTCGCCCGCCAGCCGGCGGTAGGTGTCCCGGGCCTCGCGGTGCACCCAGGCGATGCTGCTGCCGGGCAGGATGTCGTGGAACTGCAGCAGCAGGGTGTCCTGCCAGAGCCGGTCCAGGTGCTCGTACGGGTAGTCGGCCCCGGCGCGGACGGCGGCGGTCGCGGCCCACAGCTCGGCCTCGCGCAGCAGGTGCTCGGTGCGCCGGTTGCCCTGCTTCATGGCGAGCTGGCTGGTGTACGTGCCGCGGTGGAACTCCAGGTACATCTCGCCGGACCACACCGGCGCCTGCGGGTACTCGGCCTCGGCCGCGGCGAAGAACTCGGCCGGCGTCTCGACGACGACCCGCGGCGAGCCCTCCAGGTCGGCCACCCGGCGCGCGGTCTCCATCATCTCGCGGGTGGGTCCACCGCCGCCGTCGCCGTAGCCGAACGGGAGCAGGCTGCGGTTGGCCGGCCCGGCGTCGGCGAAGTTCGCCACCCCGTAGGCGAGCTGCTCGCCCGAGAGCTTCGCGCCGTAGGTGTCGGCGGGCGGGAAGTGCGTGAACACCCGCGAGCCGTCGATGCCCTCCCACCAGAACGTGTGGTGCGGGAACCGGTTGGTGGTGTTCCAGGACATCTTCTGCGACAGGAACCACCGCGCGCCGGCGAGCCGGGCGAGCTGCGGGAACGCGCCGGTGTAGCCGAAGGAGTCGGGCAGCCAGACCTCGGGCTGCTCCTCGACGCCGAGCTCCCGCGCGAAGTACCGCCGGCCCTGCACGAGCTGCCGGGCGAGCGCCTCGCCCCGCCGGGCAGGTTGGTGTCGGACTCGACCCACATGCCGCCGACCGGGACGAACTGCCCCGACGCGACCTTCTCCCGGATCCGGGCGAACACGTGCGGGTGGTGCTCCTGGACCCACGCGTACTGCTGCGCCGAGGAGCAGGCGAACCGCAGGTCCGGGTAGGCGTCGGCGAGCGCGGCGACGTTCGAGAACGTGCGGGCGCACTTGCGGACGGTCTCCCGCACCGGCCACATCCAGGCGGAGTCGATGTGCGCGTGCCCGACGGCGGACACGCGGTGCGCGCTCGGCGCGGCCGGAGGCGAGCAGCTCGGCCAGCTCCGCGCGGGCGGCGGCGGCCGTGCCCGGGACGTCCCGGACGTCGAGCGCGTCGACGGCCCGCTCCAGCCCGGAGCGGACGCGCTCGCGGCGCGGGTCGTTCGCCGGGAGCTGGAGGGCGAGCTCGTGCAGCACCTGGACGTCGAGCGCCAGCGCCTGCACCTCCTCGTCCAGCACCGCGACCTCGGCCCGGGCGAGCCGGTAGAGCAGCACGTCCGGGACGGTGTCCAGGTCGCCGAGGTCGGTGGTGGGCGAGCCGCCGATCGACGGGTTGGCCGCGGCCTCGACGTACAGGTCGACCACCTCGCCGCCGCGGGCCGGGTCCGCGACGGGCACGTACAGGTTGCGCGGCTCGATGCCCTTGAGCGGCACGCCGTCGGGCGTGTAGACGAGCCCCTCCGCCTCGAAGCCGGGTCCGCCGGTGCGGAAGCCGAGGTCGACGAGCACCTCGACGCGCCGGCCGGACATCTCGGGCGGGACGACGCCGCGCAGGCGGAACCAGCTCGTGGACCACGCGCGGCCCCACGGCTCCCCGACGGCCGTCGGGGCGAACGGCAGCCGGGCGGCCTCGGCGAACGGCACGGGCTCGCCGGGCAGGTGGACGACCGTGACCTCCAGCGGGGTGCGGTGCGTGTGGACGACCGGCAGCACCCGGTCCCTCAGGACGCGGTCGATGCGGGCGGTGAGGTCGGACAGGGTGCGGTGCACGGCTCTCCTCGGCGTGGTGCCGCGCGGCTCCGTCCGCGGCGCGGGCCTGACGGGCCCGCGTCCCGGGGACCGTGCGACGCCGGACGGATGTAGGAACGTTGCCACACTAGAGGATGTGCGACTTCGCACACCAGGGCATCGCCCGGATGTGGGACAGAGGGCGGCGCACCACTTCCCCGCGCGCCGCAGGAGAACCGCTTCTACCCTCGCAGCGCGGGGTGCAGCAGCAGCGGCCCGCGACGGGGCGGGGAGGCGGGACCGTGGACGTCACGATCGACCTGGGGCGGCCGACGCAGCCGTCGGTGATCGCCGTGCGCGGCGACCTCGACGTGCACAGCGCGTCGGCCCTGCGCGAAGCGCTGCACTGCCTGCTGGGCGCGACCGGCGAGGAGCTCACGGTCGACGCGACCGCGGTGCGAGTCGTCGACGAGGCCGGGCGCAGCACGCTCGAGGCGGTGCAGCGGCACTGCCGGGAGTTCGGCGGCCAGGTCCGGCTGCCGGCCTGACCCCGGCGCGGTGAGGTCGGCCCGACCCGGTGAGGTCGTCACAAGCCGGTGAGGTCGTCACAATCGGGTGAGGTCGTCACTCGTGAGTGACGACCGCGCGCCGTTGTGCCGACCTCACGCCGGGCCCGAGGCCCGCCCGGCGCGCCGGCGGGTCAGCGGGCGCGGAGCGCCGCGACCTGCGCGGCCGTGAGGCGGCGGTGGGGGACGCCCGCGAGCAGCAGCACGACCTGCGCCGCGGCCTCCAGCTCCTCCGCCAGGTCGAGCGCGGCGGGCAGGTGCGCCCCCGCGACCAGCGAGCCGTGGTTGGCCAGCAGCATCGCCGGCGCGTCGGCCGCCAGCGCCGCGACCCCCGCGGCCAGGGCCGCCGACCCCGGCAGCGCGAACGGCGCCACGGGCAGGTCGCCGAGCCGCATCACCTGGTACGGCGTCACCGCCGGCAGCGGCCCGGTCGCCGTCTCCCGGGGCAGGGCGGCGGGCTCGAGGCAGGAGGCGGCGACGGCGGCGGGGGAGTGCAGGTGCACCACGGCGACGGCGTCGGGGCGCGCGGCGTACACGGCGCGGTGCAGCGGGAGCTCCTTGGACGGGACCGGGTCGCTCGGGTCACCGCTCGGGGGCCCCGGCTCGACGGCCGCGACGGCCAGGTCCCGCGGGCCGACGCGGGACAGGCTCGACCCGGTCGGCGTGATCAGCAGCGACGACCCGGCCCGGACGCTGACGTTGCCGGACCCGCCGGGTGACAACCCGCGAGCGGCCAGGTGCCGGCAGGCCGTGACGAGCGGCTCGCGGGCGGCGTCGACGGTCGCCGCCTCGAGCTCGAGGCGGTCCGGGCCGGGAGGGACGGCCCACGGGTCCCAGGTGCCTCTGGGGCGTTCCTCGGTCACGGGCACGCCTCCCACGCCGTCGTGAACAGGTCCGGGCCCCCGAAGTTGCCCGACTTGAGCAGCACCGCGACGGCCGGCCCGTCGACCGGCACCATCCACGGGACGCCGGGCGCCGCAGCCGGCCCGACCCGCAGCACGCCGAGCCCGAGCGCCGCGGCGACGGCCCCCGAGGTCTCCCCGCCCGCGACCAGCAACCTGCCGACGCCGAGGTCCCGGACGGTTCGCGCTGCGACCTCGCCCGCGGCGCGCTCCAGCACCGCCGCCGCCCGCCGGACCCCCAGCCGCTCCTGGGTGCCGCGGACCGCGTCCGGGTCGGCCGACGACGACACCAGCACCGGGCCGGGGCCGTCCGCGTAGGCGGCGCGCAGCGCGTCGAGCACCGCGGCGAGCGCGCCGTCGGGGTCGGCGGCCAGCGCGTCGGCGTCGAGCGGGACCCGCGGGCCCGGGAACCGGTCGACCTGCTCGCGGGTGCGGGCCGAGCAGGAGCCGGAGACGATCAGCGCCCGGCCGCGGGAGGCCCGGGGTGCGGGGGCGTCGGCCGGCTCCGCCGCGTCGTGCGCCCAGGAGCGCGCGAGCGCGGCGGCGAACCCGGCCGCGCCGCCGAGCAGCACCGGCCGCCCGTCGACCCGGGGGTCGCCGCCGGCCCCGACGACCCGCGCCAGCGCGTCCAGGTCCTCGTCCGTCACTGCGTCCGCCAGCACGTGCCCGACCCCGCCGTCGGCGACCCGCGCCAGCGCAGCGCCGGCGTCCGGACCCCGCAGCGCCCCCCACGGCAGCAGCCGCACCCCGCGCGGCGTCTGCCGTCCCAGCACCCGCACGAGGTCGGGGTCGGTCATCGGCGTGAGCGGGTGGTGCCGGAGCGGCGACTCCGACAGCAGCCGGTCGCCGACGAACAGGTGCCCCTGGTACTGCGTCCGCCCGGCGCGCGGCGTCGCGGGCGTCCCGACCGCCACGGCCCCCGGCCCGAGCAGGTCGAGCAGCGCGTCGGCGACCGGCCCGATGGTGCCCTCGTCGGTGGAGTCGAAGGTCGAGCAGTACTTCTGGTAGACGGCCGACGCGCCGCGGTCGAGCAGCCAGGACGCCGCTGCGACCGACTCCGCGACCGCCTGCGGAGCGGGCGCGGTGCGGGTGCGCAGCGCGACGACGGCGGCGTCGCACGGCGGCAGGTCGAGCGCCGGCGCCCGGCACCCCGAGGACGACGACGGCGGAGCCGCCCGCGTCCCGGACGGCGTCGGCCAGGTCGCACGCTCCGGTGACGTCGTCGGCGACGACGCCGAGCCGGGGTCCGGCCGCGACGCCGAGCCGGGGTCCGGTCACGGCGCCGCCCCGGTGTCCGCGACCACGACCCGCTCGCACCGCTCGCGCAGCATCGCGAGCTGCTCCGGCGTCGCCTCGTCGTCGACGACCACGGCGTGCGCGTCCTCGAGCCCCAGCACCCGCATCGGCGCCCGGGCCGCGAGCTTGCGGTGGTCGAGCAGCAGGACGACCCGGTCGGCGATCGCGGCCATCGCCCGCTTGGTGTCGGCGTCCCAGGGGTCGGCGGAGTAGACGCCGCCCGGGCCCGCGGCGGTGGCGGACAGCACGGCGACGTCCACGGCCAGGTCCGCGAGGCCCGCGCGCGTCGCGGGGCCGGCGAACGAGCGGGTCGCCCGGTGGAACGTCCCGCCGAGCGCCACCACCTCGAGGTCGTCGCGGCCGGTGCACGCGGTGATGACCGGGACCGAGTGCGTGATCACCGTGAGCCCCTGCGGCAGCCGCCGGGCGAGGGTCGCCACCGTCGTGCCGGCGTCGAGCGCCACCACCCCCGCGTCGGCGAGCAGCGGCAGCGCGGCGCGGGCGATCGCGTCCTTCTCGCGGGCGGCCTCGCCCCGGCGCAGCTCGAACGGCGGGGCGGCGCTGCCGTCGACCAGGGACGCGCCGCCGACGACGCGCCGGACCCGGCCCTCGGCCGCGAGCTGCCCGAGGTCGCGGCGGATCGTCATCTCCGAGACGCCGAGCTCGGCCGCGGCGGTGCTCGACGAGACGTAGCCGGACTCCTCGAGCCGGCGCAGCAGCTCGTCCCGGCGGCGGGGGGCGGCGGAGTAGCGCACGGACGCCATCCAACAGTCGCCCGGCACGGATGTCAACGAGCGCACACGGTTGACCGATCTGTTCGACACCGCACAGACTGCTGCCGTGAGCCGCCTGCTCGGACTCGGCATCGACGTCGGGACCACGAACACGAAGGTCGCGCTCGTCGCCGCGCCGAGGTCGGCCGCCGACGGGGTCGTCGAGCTGCTCGCGGTGGCGTCCGCGCCGACGCCCGGGCCCGCGGACCTCGACCGGGTGCTGCGGCAGCTCGCCGTCCGCGCGCTCGCGGCGGCGGGCCGGGTCGAGGTGCCCGGACCGCCCGGACCTCCCCGCTTCCGCCGGGCCGCCCCCGTCCCCCTCGCCGTCGGCGTCGCCTCGATGGCCGAGACCGGCGTCCCTCTCGACGCGCGCGACCGCCCCCTCGGGACCTGGCTGCGCTGGGACGGCCAGCGGGCCGCGGCCGAGGCGGCGGCGCTCGCCGACCGGCTCGGCGCCACCGCGCTGTTCGAGGCCACCGGCGTGCGCCCGAGCGCCAAGGTGCCGCTCGCGACGCTGGCCTGGCTCGCGGCGCACGACCCCGACCGGGCCGGCGCGCTCGCCCGGTGGGCGGGGGTCGCGGACCTCGCGGCGCTCGGCCTGACCGGCGACCTCGTCACCGACCACACGCTCGCCGGCCGCTCGATGGCCTACCGCCTGCCCGCGGTGGGCGCGGCGCTGCCGGCGGCGTTCGACGCGGAGCTGCTGGCCGAGGTCGGCCTGCGCCCGGAGCACCTGCCGCGCGTCGCCGCCCCCGGTTCGGTCGCCGGGACCGTCCGGCCGGGCGCCTGGGTCGCCGCCGGCCTGCGCGCCGGCACGCCCGTCACCGTCGCCGGCCACGACCACGCGGTCGGGGCCTGGGCCGCGGGCGTCCGGGAGCCCGGGAGCACCGCGGACTCGATCGGCACCGCGGAGGCGGTCTGCACCGTGCTGGCGGCCGACCCGGTGCGCGCCGACGTCGCGCGCGCCGGGATGAGCCTGGTCCGCACCGTCGTCGGCCGGCCCGCGCTGCTCGCCGGGTCGTCGAGCGCGGGGGCGATGGTGCGGTGGTGGCTCGAGCACGAGGCGGACGGACGCCCGGCGGGGGACCTGTTCGCCGCGGTCGCCGCGCTGCCCGACGACGCCCGCCCCGACCGCGCCACCGGACCGGTCGTCCTCCCGTACGTCTCGGGCCGCCAGACGCCCGACCCCGACCCGGCCGCCCACGCCCGGGTCGTCGGGGACCGCGCGGCCCACGACGCGGTGGCGCTGACGGCCGCGATGGTCGACGGCCTCGCGCTGCAGGCCCGGTGGATGCTCGACGCGCAGCTGGCGCTGGGTGCCGCCGCCGACCCGACCCTGCGCCCGGACCGGCTCGTCGTGCTCGGCGGCCCCGCGACCCGGAACGCGGCGTGGATGCGCGCCAAGGCCGAGCTGAGCCCCGTGCCGGTGCGGCTCGTCGACTGCGCCGAGCCGGTCGCGGCCGGCGCTGCCCTCCTGGCCCTGCACCGCGCCGGCCTGCTCGACCCGGACGACCCACCCGTGCTGCCCACCCTGCCTGGGCTGCCCGGCGGGGAGCCGCTGCCGCCGCCGCACCCTCACGCCGACGCGGCGCTGGCCCGGTTCACCCGCGCCGCCCGCGACCCCGACGACCTCGCCCCGACCCCCGGAGGACACCCGTGACCGCACCGACGCTCGACGCCATCGCCCGCCCGTCCGGCGCGCTCGCGATGGTCGCGATGGACCAGCGCGAGAGCCTGCGCCACATGTTCGACCAGGCCGGAGCCGGCCGCGTCGACGACGAGCGCATGGTCGCGTTCAAGCTCGACGTCGCCCGGGCGCTGAGCCCGCTGGCCTCCGGGTTCCTCATCGACCGCGAGTACGGCGTCGAGCGCGCGGCCCCGCTGCTGCCGCCGTCGTGCGGGCTGATCCTCGCCGCCGACGCGCTGGAGCAGGAGCCGGGCGGCCCGGTCGAGGAGACGGGGCTGGACGAGGTCGTCGTCGCCCCGGACTCCGACCTGCACGGCGCCGTCGCGGTCAAGCTGCTGGTGATCTGGCGCCGGGACGCGCGCCGCGAGCAGCGCGTGGAGCTCGCCCGGCGGTTCATCGAGGTCGCCGCCGCTCGGGGGGTGCTGTCGGTGCTGGAGCCGGTGGTGCGGGCGACGCCCGAAGAGACCGCGGCGGGGACCTGGGACACCGAGGTCGCGATCGCGGAGGCCGCGCGCGAGCTGTCCGCGCTCCGCCCGAGCCTCTACAAGGTGCAGGTGCCGCTGGGCGGCCGCGCCGAGCCGGCGGAGCTCGAGCGGGCGTGCGCCACGCTGGGCGAGGCCGTCACGGGCCCGTGGGTCGTGCTGTCGCAGGGCGTCGACCGCGACGACTTCGCCGGGGCCGTGCGCGCGGCCTGCCGGGGCGGGGCGAGCGGGTTCCTGGCCGGGCGGGCACTGTGGAGCGACGTCGTCGGCCGTCCGGACGTGCCGGCAGCGCTCGCGGAGGTGTCGGTGCCGCGGCTGGAGCGGCTCGTCGAGCTGGTCGACGCGGAGGCCCGGCCGTGGACCGCGGCGTGACGCCCGCGCCCGCGGCGCCCGGCGCGGCCGGCACCGCCGGGCTGCTGCACACCGTCCCGGCGCTCGCGGCCCGGTTCGACGCCGACCTCGACGCCGCGGCCCCGGGCCTGCGCCGGCTGCACGTGGTCGACGGGTGGCTGCTGGCCACCGCCGTGGCGTCCGGCGTCACGCCCGAGGTCGAGGCGGCCGTGCTCGCGCACGTCCGGCACCTCGCCGACGCGGGCGCGTCCGCGGTCCTCGTCACCTGCTCGTCCGTGGGGGAGGCGGCCGAGACCGCCGCGGCACGCGTCGACGTCCCCGTGCTCCGGGTCGACGCCCCGATGGCGCGGGAGGCGGTCGCCGCGGCCACGGAACCCGGCGCCCGCGGCCGGGTGGCCGTCCTCGCCACGCTCGCCTCGACGCTCGGTCCGACCGGCCGGCTCGTGGCGCGCGCCGCGGCGGACGTGGGCGCGGCGGTCGAGGTCGACGCCCGGGTGGTCGACGGCGCCGCGGCCGCGCGGGACGCCGGGGACGGCGACCGGGCCGACGCCCTCGTCGCCCGGGCGGTCGCGGAGGCCGCGGCCGGGGCCGACGCGGTGGTGCTGGCGCAGGCGTCGATGGCGGGCGCGGCCGCGCGGGCGGAGGCGCCGGTCCCCGTGCTCACCTCGCCCGCGGGCGGGCTCGCGGCGCTGGTCGCCGCGCTGGCGGGAGGCGCCCGGTGACCGCCGCCGACCACGGCGTGCACCTGCTCGCCTACACCGAGCGGCTCGGCGGCGACCTCGCGGGCGTGCGCGCGCTGCTGCGCGACGGCCCGCTCGCGGTGTTCCGCGGCGTGCACCTGCTGCCGTTCTTCGTGCCGTTCGACGGCGACGACGCCGGCTTCGACCCGGTCGACCACAACGCCGTCGACCCGCGCCTCGGCACCTGGGACGACGTGCGGGCGCTCGCCGCCGACGGCGTCCACGTGACCGCGGACCTCATCGTCAACCACGTGTCGGCGGACTCGGCCGAGTTCCGCGACTGGCTGGCCCGGGGCGCGCAGTCGCCGGCCGACGGCATGTTCCTCACCTACGACACGGTGTTCCCGGCCGGTGCCGGCGAGCGCGAGATCACGGCGTTCTACCGGCCGCGGCTCGGCCTGCCGTTCACGCCGTACCAGCGGGCCGACGGCTCCCGGCGGCTGGTGTGGACGACGTTCATGCCGACGCAGGTCGACCTCGACGTGCAGCACCCGGCCGCCCGCGCCTACCTGCGCCGCACCCTGCGCACGCTCGCCGACGGCGGGGTGTCGACGGTCCGGCTGGACGCGGTCGGCTACGCGGTGAAGACGCCGGGCACCGACTCGTTCATGACACCGGAGACGCTGGCCTTCGTCGAGGACATCACCGCCCTGGCGCAGGCCGAAGGGCTGCAGGTGCTGGTCGAGGTGCACGCGCACCACACCCAGCAGGCGGCGATCGCCCCGCTCGTTGACCTGGTCTACGACTTCGCGCTGCCGCCGCTGCTGCTGCACGGGCTGGCGACGGGGCGGACCGACCTGCTGGCGCGCTGGCTGGACATCCGGCCCCGCAACGCCATCACCGTGCTCGACACCCACGACGGCATCGGCGTGATCGACGCGGGCCCGGCGGGCGACCGGCCCGGCCTGCTGTCGACCGAGGAGATGGCGGGCGTCTTCGCGGAGGCCGAGCGCCGGACCGCGGGCCGGTCGGCGCTCGCGTCCACCACGCCCGCGTGGGCCGCGATGCCGCACCAGATCAACGCGACGTTCTTCTCGGTGCTCGGCGAGGACCCGGTCGCGTACCTGCTCGCCCGCGCCGTGCAGCTGTTCGTGCCCGGCCGGCCGCAGATCTACTACGTCGGGCTGCTCGCCGGGACGGACGACATGGACCGGTTCGCGCGCACTGGGCAGGGCCGCGAGGTGAACCGGCACGTCTACGACGCGGCCGAGCTCGCCGCGGCGCTCGCGGGCGAGGTGACGCGGGCGCAGCTCGGGCTCGTCGCGCTGCGGACCCGGCACCCGGCGTTCGGGGGCGCGTTCGCGTCCCGGGAGGACGGGCCGGGGCGGCTGGTGCTCGGCTGGGACGACGGCGCGGGCGCCACGGCGGTGCTGACCGTCGACCTGACGCCGGGGGCGCCGGCGTTCGCGGTCGAGGTGGCCGGCGGGCCGGAGGGCGCCGCGCGGTACGCGTCGGTCGCGGACCTGGCGGCGCTCGCGGAGGACGGGCTCGGGCGGGGGCCGGGACCGGGCTGACGGCCGGCCCCGGCGCCCGGTCCGTGCACCCGGAGGGCTGGCTAGCCGCCGAGGCAGTCGCCGCTGCCGCTGTAGCAGGGGACGTAGTCGGGTCCGGGCCGGTTGTCCGGCGGGTCGACGGCGAACCGGTCCGACGGCACGGCGAGCAGGAACGCCGCCACCAGCCCGACGACCAGCAGCGCCGTGCCCGCCACGACCGCCCTGGTGTGCTCGCCGACGATCGCCGCGGCCGTGCCGACCAGCAGCAGCGCGACGCACGCGGCCGCGGTGACGACGTACCGGGTGCCGTCCTCCGGGCTCGCGACGTTCTGCTCGCCGAAGAACGCCAGGTACACGTCGAGGTACTGCCAGAACAGCACCGGGATCAGCGCCGCCCCGCCGAGCAGCGCGACGACCTCGACCACGCGGGCAAGCTCGGAGCGGCGTCGGTCGCGCGCGGCGCGGGCCCCGGGGTCGTCCGGCGGCGCGGGGCGTGCGGGGTCCCGGTCGTCGTCCAGCCGTGCCTCGGCCATCGCGCCCCCGTCCGTCGTGCTGCCGAGTGTGGCAGCGCGGGGGCGGCTCGCGGGGGCGATCCCACGACGAGATCCACGAGGTGCCGGCGTTGACCCGCCTCGCGCCGGTGTGGTTACGTCGTCGTATGGCATCGATGCCACATCCGCCGACCAGCGACGACGCCCCGGCCCCCTTGCGCTCCCGGGACGGGCGCGTCCTCGACCTCGCCGGCCCTGGCTGGCTGGTCCGCGAGGCGCTCGGCGACACCTGGCAGTGGTACGTCGACGCGCCGGTCGCGGCCGGGAACAACGCCGCCGACGCCGCCCGGGCCGCCGCCACGACCCCCGGCTGGTGGCCCGCGACCGTGCCCGGCTCGGTGGTCACCGACCTGGCGCGCGCCGGCGAGCTGCCCGACCCGTACCGGGACCGGAACAGCCGCGCCGCCGAGTGGACCGGCGCCCGGCACTGGGTCTACCGCCGCACCGTCGACCTGCCGGCGCGCGGGCCGGGGGAGCGGGCCGTGCTGGAGCTCGACGGCGTCGACCCGTCGGGCACGGTGCTCTGGGACGGGGAGCCGCTCGGCCGTGTCGAGGGGCTGTACCACCGGTTCCGGGCGGAGGTCCCGACCGCTGCGGCGACCCCGGGCACGCACCGGCTGGCCGTCGTCGTCGACCCGGTGCCGCCGAACGAGCCGCAGGTCGGGCGCACCGAGCGCGTCCGGGTGCACCGGCCTCGGATGACCGAGGGCTGGGACTTCTGCCCGCGGCTGCCGCACCAGGGCCTGTGGCGCCCGGCCCGCGTCGTGATCGACCGGGTGCACCTCGCGGAGGTGACCGTCCGGGCGGACCTCGCGGCCGCCGAGGTCGGTGGTTCGGCTCGAGATCGGTGCTCTGAAGCACCGATCTCGGCCGGAAGCACCGATCTCGGGGCCGCGGTCGACGGGACCGTACGGGTGCGCGGGATCGTCGAGGTGGGGGACGGCGGGGACGCCGCGGTCGACGTGGCGGTGCTCGACGCCTCCGGCGCCGTCGCGGCCGCTCGGCGCGTCGACCTCCCCGGTGCGCTCGACGCCCCCGGCCCGCGCCTCCCGGGCGCGACCTCCGCCCGCCCGCTCGACGTCACCCTCCGCGTCCCCGCGCCCGACCTGTGGTGGCCCCGCCGCCTCGGCACCCCCACGACGTACACCGTCCGCCTGGCCGTCGCCGACGGCGGCCGCGAGCTGTGGCGCGGCACGACCGGCTTCCGCTCCGCCCGCCTGGTCCCGAACGCGGGCGCTCCCGGTGACGCCCGCGGGTACACCGCGGAGGTCAACGGCGTCCGGCTCCCGCTCGTCGGCTGGAACTGGGCACCCGCCGACGCCCAGTACGGCACGACCACCCGCGACCGCGTCGAGCACCTGGTCGGGCTGGCCGCGGCGTCGGGCGCGGCGCTGCTGCGGGTGTGGGGCGGCGGGCTGGTCGAGACCGACACCTTCTTCGACGCCTGCGACCGCGCCGGGCTGCTGGTCTGGCAGGAGCTGTCCCAGTCGTCGTCGGGCATGCAGAGCGCGCCGGCCGAGGACGCGGAGTTCGTCGACCTCATGCGGCGCGAGGCCGCGGTCGTGGTGCCGCCGCGCACGCACCACCCGAGCCTGCTGGTCTGGGGCGGCGGCAACGAGCTCGACCTCGACGGCGTCCCGCTCGACGAGGACCGGTCGCCGGTGCTGGCGGCGCTGCGCGACGAGGTCGCCCGCCTCGACCCCGGCCGCGCGTGGCTCCCGACGTCCCCCACCGGGCCGGCGTTCCACCACCGGGCGGACGTCATCGCCGCCGCCCCGGACGACCAGCACGACGTGCACGGCCCGTGGGAGCACCAGGGCCTGACGGGCCAGCACGCCCTGGCGGACGCGGGCACCTGCCTCGCGCACAGCGAGTTCGGCGTCGAGGGCATGGCCAACCGCCGGCTGCTCGACCACCTGGTGCCCGCCGACCGGGTGTGGCCGCTCGACCGGTCGAACCCCGTGCACCGGCACCTCGGCGAGTGGTGGGACAACGCGCCGCTGGTGCAGCGGTGCTTCGGCGGTCGGCTCGCCGACGTCGACGGCTACCGGCGCGCGAGCCAGCACCTGCAGGCGACCGGCCTGGCGTACGCGGTCGAGGCGGACCGGCGCCGGTGGCCGCGGTGCTCGCTGGTGCTGCCCTGGCAGCTCGCCGAGTCGTACCCGAACACGTGGTGCACCGCGGTCGTCGACCACCTCGGCGACGCGAAGCCGGCGTTCCACGCGGTCGCCCGCGCCTTCGCCCCCGACCGCGCGACGCTGCGCACCCCGACGACCGCGTGGGGCGGCCGGGCGCACGCCGCGGCCGAGGTCTGGCTGTGGTCCGACGCGGGTGTCCGCGCCGGCTCGCGCGTGGTCGCCCGGCTGCGGACCGCCGACGGCGACGTGCTGGCCGAGCGCCGGTGGGCGGTGCCGGACGCGGTGCGGGAGCCGCGCCCGGTCGGCGACCTCCGGCACCCCGCGGCCGCGCTGCCGCGGGCGGCCGTGCTGCTCTGGGGAGGTGGTGTGGACCGCCGCGGACGGGGAGCGGCTGGACCACGAGGTGGTCGTCGCCACGTCGGCCGCCGACCTGGCGCCGCTGCTCGACCTCGCACCGGCGACCGTCGACGTCGCCGTGCGCCCGGACGGCCCGGACGCGGCGCGCGTCGAGGTCGCGCACCGCGCCGGGCCGGCGGTCGTCGGCCTCGCGCTGCTCGACGCCCGGCCCGCCGGTGCGCCCGGCCGGGCGGTCCTCGACGGCGACCCGCGGCCGCTGCTCCCCGGTGCCTCCCGCACCCTCCGCGCCCGCTGGACCGCCCCCACCCGGGGCCGCCGGCTGGTCCTCGAGGCCTGGAACCTCCCGGCCGCCGACCTCGCCCCGCTCGTCCCCGCCCACCGCGTCCCCCAGGAGGCCCGCCCGTGACCGTCACCTTCCCGCCCGGCTTCCTCTGGGGCGCCGCCACCTCGGCGTACCAGGTGGAGGGCAGCCTCGACGCCGACGGCCGCGGCCGCTCGGTCTGGGAGGAGTTCGCCGCCCGGCCCGGCGCGGTCGAGGGCGGCGGCGACGGCTCGCGCGCCTGCGACTCGTACCGGCGCTGGCGCGAGGACGTCGACCTGGTCGCCGAGCTGGGGCTCCGCGCGTACCGGTTCTCGGTGGCCTGGTCCCGGGTCGTGCCGGAGGGCCGCGGGCGCGTCGAGACCCGCGGGCTCGACCACTACGAGCGGGTCGTCGACGCCCTGCTCGAGCGGGGCGTCGAGCCGGTGCTCACGCTCAACCACTGGGACATGCCGCAGGCGCTCATGGCGGACGGCGGCTGGGCGGGCCGGTCGTCCGTCGACGCGTTCGCCGAGTACGCCGACGCGGTCGCCGGGCGGCTGGGCGACCGGGTGACGTGGTGGGTCACGCAGAACGAGCCGTGGATCGTCGCCCTGCTCGGCTACCAGCTCGGCCTGCACGCGCCGGGGGTCGCCGACCTCGGCGCCGCGGTCGCCGCCTCGCACCACGTGCTGCTCGGCCACGGCGCCGCGGCGGACGCGATCAAGGCCCACGCGCCCGGCGCCCGCACCGGCTGCGCGCTGAGCCTGTTCCCGTGCGACCCGGCGACGGGCTCCGCCGAGGACGCGGCGGCGGCCTGGGGCTCGGACGGCTACGTGAACCGGTGGTCGCTCGACCCGCTCGCGGGCCGCGGCTACCCCGACGACGCGCGGGCGCACTGGGAGCGCGCGCTCGGGCGGTCGCTGGACGACGTGATCCGCCCCGGCGACGAGGACCGGATCGGCGGCCGGCAGGACTGGATCGGCGTGAACTACTACACCCGCCGCGTCGTGGCCGCCGCGCCGACCGGCCCGGACCGGCCGTTCCCGTGGCAGGTCGTCGGGCCGTCGGGCGACGTGCGGCGCACCGACGAGGGCTGGGAGATCGTGCCCGACGCGCTGCGCGACCTGCTGCTCCGGCTGCACCGCGACCACCCGGGCTCGCCGCTGATGATCACCGAGAACGGCGGCGTGTTCGGCGACGGGCCCACCCACGACGGCCGGGTGCACGACGTCCGCCGCACCGACCTGCTGCTGGGCCACCTGCGGGCCGTGCACGAGGCGATGGCGGCCGGCGCGCCCGTCGTCGGGTACTTGCACTGGTCCCTGCTGGACAACTTCGAGTGGTCCCTCGGGTACCGGCCCCGGTTCGGGCTCGTGCACCTCGACTACCCGACCGGGCGGCGGACGGTGAAGGACTCCGGGCGGGTGTACGCGGAGATCGCCCGCACCGGCTCGCTGCCCGACGCCCCGCCCGTGATCGCCCCGTTCGGCTGACCCCGCGCCGACCGCACCCCCGACCATCGACAACGAGGACCCATGCGCATCACCGCCGCCCCCGGCACCCGCACGATCCACGCCGACGCCTACCTGCTCGAGGTCCGCGCGGACCCGCCGCGCGCGGTGCTCGCCGACCCGGACGGCCGGATCTGGTCGCACCTGAGCCTGCTCGCGTCGGTGGACGTCGTCGGCGCGGTGGACGAGTCGTACGACGTCGGCGCCCCGACGGTGCACGACGCCGAGGGTGCGCCGGTCGGGGGCGACGACGTCGACACCCCCGTCGCCGAGGTGCGGCTCGACTGCGGCAGCACCGCCTGGGGCCGCCGGCGGACGACGCTGCGCTGCCTGCCCGACCGGCTCGAGCTGACCGTCGAGGTCGCGGGGGCGGGCGTGCTCACCGACGTCCGGCTGCTCGGCGGGCGGGCCGTGCTGCGCACCGGCGCGGGCGGGACGTTCCGGTCCTCGGTCGAGTACCGGTCGGTGTTCGTCCCGACACCCACCGAGCCGGTCGACCTCGTCCGCCCGGCGGCCTCGGCGGCGACGCTGGGCGTGCTGGGCGACGCCTCGCCGGGGAGGCTGCACGCCGTGTTCTCCCCGCCGCCGCTGTGCCTCGTGCTGGGCCGGGAGCCCGCGGCGTCGGCGCTCGACGTGCCGGCGACGCCCGGTGCGGCGGACGGCGCCGCCCCCGGCTGGCTCGCCCTCGGCCTGGTCGCCCCGGTCGCCGCGCTGCGCCTGACCGAGCTCCGGTACCAGCCCCTCGACGGCGGCTTCCTGCTCGAGCTCGACCACGACGCGCACACCGCCGTCGACGGCACCTGGTGCAGCCCGGCCCTGGTGCTGCGCCCGGCCGCCGACCCGTGGGCGGCGCTCGCGGACCACCGCGCGGACCTGGTGGCGGCGGGTGCGCCGGAGGGGCCGGTCGCGCCGGCCGCGGACTGGTGGGCGGAGCCGATCTTCTGCGGCTGGGGCGCCCAGTGCGCCCGCGCCCCGTTGCCCGGCGAGCCCGCAGCCCACCCGTTCTTCGTCCAGGACCTCGGCCCGGCGGTCGTGCCCCCGGGCCTGCCGATCGCGCCGGACCTGGCCCGGCAGGACGTGTACGACGAGCTGCTCGCCCACCTCGCGGCGCACGACGTGGTCCCGGGGACGGTCGTGGTGGACGACAAGTGGCAGCGGGACTACGGGACGGCGGAGGTCGACCCCGACCGGTGGCCCGACCTCCGCGCCTGGGTGGCCGCACGGCACGCGGCCGGGCAGCGGGTGCTGCTGTGGTGGAAGGCCTGGGACCCGGAGGGGCTCCCCGTCGAGGAGTGCCTGGTGGACGCCGCCGGCCGGCCCGTCGCGGTCGACCCGGCCAGCCCGGCCTACCGGGAGCGGGTCCGGCGCGCCGTGGCGCACCTGCTCGGGCCCGACGGGGTCGACGCGGACGGGTTCAAGGTCGATTTCACGCAGCGGGCGCCGGCGGGGCACTCGGTGCGCCGGCACCCGGCGACCGCCGCGGCCGACGCGCCGTGGGGCGTCGCCGCGCTGCACGCCCTGCTCGGCGACCTGTACCGCGCGGCGAAGGCCGCCAAGCCCGACGCGCTGGTCGTCACGCACACCCCGCACCCCGCGTTCGCGGACGTCTGCGACATGGTCCGGCTCAACGACGTGCTGGAGCGGGACACCGCGGGTGCCGTCGTGCCGCTGGCCGACCAGATGCGGGTGCGCCGGTCGATCGCCCGCGCCGCGCTCCCCGGGCACCTCGTCGACACCGACCAGTGGCCGATGCTCGACCTGGCGCAGTGGCGGGACTACGTCGCGGCGCAGGCCGAGGGCGGGGTGCCGGCGCTGTACTACGCCGAGCGCGTCGACCGGTCGCAGGAGGCGCTGACCGCCGAGGACCTCGCGCTGGTGGCGCGGTCGTGGGCGGCGTACCGGGCGGGGCTGCGCGCGGGGTCCGCGGCGGGGGCTCGGGCGTGAGGGCGGACCCGGGAGCCGGCGCCGCCCGCGATCCCGGCCCGGTCGCCGAGGCCGACGTCGTCGTGGTCGGCGCCACCTCGGCGGGCGTGTGCGCCGCGGCCGCCGCGGCCGAGGCCGGCGCCTCCGTGCTGCTGCTCGAGCCCGGCGACCACGTCGGCGGCATGACCTCGGGCGGCCTCGGCTACACCGACGTCGGCGACGTCCGGGTGCTGGGCGGCATGGCCGCCCGGTTCCGGGCGGAGGTCGCGGCGCACTACGGCGTGCCCGTCGGCGCGTACGCCGGCCCGGAGGCGCACGTCGCGGAGGCGGTCCTGCGGCGCTGGCTCGACCACCCGCGCATCCGGGTCGAGCACGGCGCGGCGGTGCGGTCGGCGGACGTGGCGGACCGGGCGATCCGGTCGGTGCGCACCGCGGACGGCCGGACCTGGGCCGGAGGATCGTTCGTCGACGCGACCTACGAGGGCGACCTGCTGGCGCTCGCGGGCGTGCCGTCGCGGGTCGGCCGGGAGGACCGGTCGCTGCACGGCGAGGCCTTCGCCGGCCGCCGCGAGCCCGTCCCCGGGCGGCACGCGTTCCCCGGGTGGGTGTCGCCGTTCGTCGACGACCCGTCAGGGCAGACGCCCGGCCCCGTGCTGCCGCAGGTCCGGGACGTGCCGCTCGCGCCGGTCGGGTCCGGCGACGGCGGGGTGATGTCCTACGGCTACCGGCTGTGCCTGACCACCGCGGCGGACCGGGTCCCCGTCGAGCGCCGCCCCGGGTACGACGACGCGCACTGGGAGCTCGGCCGCCGGCTGTTCCGGCACTGGGCCCGCGCCGGCCACGTCCCGGAGGCGGGGTCGCTGCTCGGGCTCGAGCCGAACCTCCCCGGCGGCAAGGCCGACGGGAACTCGCTCGGGCCGTTCTCGCTCAGCGTCCTCGACGGCACCGCGTGGGAGTACCCGACCGCCGACCCGGACCGCCGCGAGGAGATCCGCCGGCACCACCTGCACCACGCCCAGGACCTCCTGTGGTTCCTCAGCCACGACCCGGAGGTGCCCGCGCCGGTGCGCCGCGAGCTGGCCCGCTGGGGGCTGCCCGCCGACGAGTTCGCCGACACGGGCCACCTGCCGCACCAGCTCTACGTCCGGGAGGCGCGCCGGATGGTCGGCGAGGTGGTGCTGACCGAGCACGACCTGCGCGGGCCGGCCAGGTGGCACGACGTCGTGGCGATGGGCTCGTACCACCTGGACGTCCGGGAGGTGCAGCGCACCTGGCGCTGGGTGCACGAGCACCCGCGCCCGGTCGGGATGGTCGTCACCGAGGGGTACTACTCCGTGCCGGTGCCGCCGTACCCGATCCCGTACCGGGCGCTGGTGCCGCGGTGGGCGGACTGCACGAACCTCGTCGTGCCGGTGTGCGTGTCCGCCTCGCACGTGGCGTTCTCGTCGATCCGGATGGAGCCGCAGTACCAGATGCTCGGGCACGTCGCGGGGCTCGCGGCGGCGCGGGCGGCGGCGTCGGGGCGGGCGGTGCAGGCGGTCGACGTGGCCGCGCTGCAGGACGAGCTGCGGGCGGCGGGCCAGGTCCTGGCGCTGTGACGCGGGGCGGCGCGGGACGATCCGGGCATAGTGGCCGAAACCGCTGCTGAGCAGCGCTTCTCTTCCGTCGCATCGCTTGTGGCGCGCACTCTGGAATCGATACCATAGGCGTCATGCCCGCCACCGTCGCCGCCGAGGTCGTCGAGGTCGCGCCAGGCGTGTTCCGGGTCGCCGACACCTGCCACGTCTACGTCGTCCGCGCCGCCGAGCCCGCGCCCGACGGCGCCCGCACCGCGGTCGCGATCGACTTCGGTTCCGGCGTCGTGCTGGACCTCCTGGCGGAGATGGGCGTCGACCGGATCACCGACGTGCTGATGACCCACCACCACCGCGACCAGGGCCAGGGCCTGCCCCGTGCCGTCGCCGCCGGCATCGCCATCCACGTCCCGCCCGTCGAGCGCGACCTGTTCGACCGGGTCGACGAGATGTGGCGCACCCGGCGCGTGGTCAACGACTACAACCTGCGCGAGGACCGGTTCTCCCTGCTCGACCCCGTCCCGGTCGCGGACGTGGTGCCCGAGTACCGCACGCGGGTCTACGGCGGGGTCGCGGTCCAGGTCGTCCCGACGCCGGGCCACACCACCGGGTCGGTGTCCTACGTCGTCGAGCGCGACGGCCGGCGGCTCGGGTTCACCGGCGACCTCGTCTACGCCCCCGGCAAGGTCTGGTCGCTCGCGGCCACCCAGTGGTCGTACACCGAGAACGAGGGGCCGGCGATGACGGTCCTGTCCTGCTACCTGCTGATGGACGAGCACCTCGACCTGCTGCTCCCGTCCCACGGTCGCCCGATGGGCGACCCGCAGCACGCGCTCGGCCTGCTGGCGACCCGGATGCGGGGCTACGTCGACTCGCGGCGTCCGCAGCCGTGGGACCTGCGGCTGCGCCTGGCGGAGCCGTTCCAGCGGATCACCGAGCACTTCCTGCTGAACCTGTCGAGCAACGCGTGCTCGTACGTCCTCGTCTCGCGGGACGGCGCGGCGCTGCTGATGGACTACGGGTACGACATGACCACGGGCCTGCCCTCCGGCGGCGACCGGGCGTCCCGCCGCCCGTGGCTCGCCTCGCTGCCCGCGCTCCGCCGCGACCACGGCGTCACCACGGTCGAGGCGGTGCTGCCCACGCACTACCACGACGACCACGTGGCGGGGATGAACCTGCTGCGCGAGGTCGAGGGCACCGAGGTGTGGGCGCCGTCGAACGTCGCGCCGATCCTCACCGACCCGATGCGCTTCGACCTGCCCTGCCAGTGGTACGACCCGATCCCGGTCGACCGCGTCCTCCCGATCGGGGGGACCTTCCGGTGGCACGAGTACGAGATCACGGTGCACGAGCTGCCCGGCCACACGCTGTACGCCGCCGCCTTCGAGGTGGAGGTCGACGGCGTGCGGGTGCTCGTCACCGGCGACCAGCAGGACGGGCTCGGCATCCCCGGGAACCGGCGGGAGATCCTCAACTACCAGTACCGGAACCTGTTCCGGATCACCGACTACCGGGACAGCGCCGCGCTCTACCGCCGGGTCGCGCCGGGGGTCATGGTGTCGGGGCACTGGGAGCCCCGGTGGGTCGACGACTCCTACCTCGCGATGCTGGAGGACGAGGCCGAGGAGCTGGTGCAGATCCACCACGACCTGCTGCCGCTCGACGAGCTCGACCTGGGCAGCGACACGCACATGGCGCGGATCGCCCCCTACGTCTCCCGGGTGCCCGCCGACCGGCCCGCGCGGTTCACCGTGACGGTCCGCAACCCCGCGCGCGAGGAGCGGAAGGCGACCGTGCGCGCGGTGCTGCCGCTAGGCTGGCGCGCGCACCCCGACGAGGCCGTCGTCGCGCTCCCGCCCGGCGGGCACGCGGAGATCGACCTGGACGTGGTGCCCACGGGTCCCGCGGCGGTCCGCCGGCGGCTGGCCGTCGACGTCAGCATCGGGGACCTGCGCCTCGGCCAGCACGCCGAGGCGCTCGTGGACGTCGTGGCGGACTGAGGCCCACGGGCCGGGGGATCGAGGAGCACTGCATGGAGGCTGCCGCGCCGGGCACGCGCGGTGCGGCGACCGCCCCGGGACGCCGCGCCACGATCAAGGACGTGGCCGAGGCCGCCGACGTCTCCCGCTCCACCGCCTCGCGCGCGCTCACCGGCCGCGGCTACGTGGCGCCCGCCGTGCGCGAGCGGGTCCGGCGCGCCGCCCAGACGCTCGGCTACGTGCCGGACGCGATGGCGCGCAACCTCCGCCAGCAGGTCAGCCGGTCCATCGGCGTGCTCGTCTCCGACCTGCGGAACTCGTTCTACGCCGACCTCGCGAGCGGGGTCAGCGCCCAGTCCCGCAAGCGCGGCTACGCGATGATGCTGGCCGACGACGCGGGATCGGTCGAGGCCGAGCTCGAGGCCGCCGAGACCTTCGTCGCGCTGCGCGTCGCCGGCGTCATCCTCACCCCGCTGTCCGCCGAGGTCGCCGAGTACCTGGGCCGGCACCGGATCCCCGTGATCGAGGTCGACCGGCAGTTCGCCGAGGGCGCCTGCGACGCCGTGGTGGTCGACAACAAGGCGGCCGCCGAGCGGGTCACCACCGGCCTGCTGCAGCAGGGCCACCGCCGGGTCGCGCTGCTCATCGACGAGATGGACTGGACGACCGGCCGGGACCGCCTGGTCGGCTACCGGTCCGCGTTCCTCGCCGCCGGGCTCTCTCTGGACGACGCCCTCGTGGTGCGCGGCGGCTGGGACGTCGGCGCCGCGACCGGCGTGGCGCGGGACCTGCTCGGCGGGCCGGACCGGCCGACCGCCGTGTTCGCGGCCAACAACGTGCTCGCGGAGGGCGTGTGGCGCGCCGCGCAGGCGCTCGGCCTGCGGGTGCCCGACGACCTCAGCCTGGTGTCGTTCGACGACGCCCCGTGGATGACGATGGTGACGCCCGGCGTCACCGCGGTCGCGCAGGACGCGGTCGCGCTCGGCGAGGCCGCGGTCGGGCAGCTGGTCGAGCGGATCCAGAGCCCCGAGTCGCCCAAGCGGACCGTGATGCTCTCGGCCGCCGTGGCGCAGCGCGGCTCGACCGCGCCCCCGCCCGCGGCCTGACGCGGGGTCGGTCGACGACCCCCGCCTGACGCGGGGCTGCCGCACTCGCGCGCCCGGGTGCTGCCGCCGTGCCCGCTCGGTGGGACGTCGCGCCCGACACGCCGTCGGCGTGTCCGTCACGGCGTTCCACTCTCGCGGCGCGCCCGGTCGTGCGTCGGGCCCGGTGCGGACGGCGGCTGACCTGGACTCGATCCCACGTCGCGGCGTCGTTTTCCCGCGCCTGGCTTGACGCTCTCTTCCGCCCGCTCCTATGCTCGATCTGGAATCGATCCCAGGGCGATCCCACGGCACCGACGCCGGTGGGCTCCGGGGTCGCCACGCGCCGCCGCACCCGGCCGCGCGCCCGCCGGGGGTCTGGAGGACGGATGACGACGGACGGCTCGCCCGCGCCCGCGGGCGGAGGCACGGCCGGCGGCGCGCCGGTCCTCGCGCTCGACATCGGCGGGACCAAGCTCGCCGTCGGCGTGGTCACCCCGGACGGGGCCGTGCACGGGCTGCGCGTCCGCCCGACCCGCCGCGAGGAGGGGCCGGACGCCGTGATCGCGCGGCTGTTCGCGATGGGGCACGAGGCCGTCGCGGAGGCCGGGCTCGGACCCGTCGGCGCCGTGGGCATCGCGTGCGGCGGCCCGCTCGACGCGCCGACCGGCGTGCTCCAGTCGCCGCCGCACCTGCCCGGCTGGGACGACGTCCCGATCGGCCTGCTCGCGACCGCCGCGTTCGGCGTCCCGTTCGCGCTGGAGAACGACGCCACCGCCGCGGCCGTCGCCGAGCACCGGTACGGCGCCGGGCGCGGGCTCGGCAGCCTCGTGTACCTGACCGTGTCGACCGGTGTGGGCGGCGGCGTCGTGCTCGACGGGCGGCTGCACCGCGGCGCGGCCGGCAACGGCGGCGAGCTCGGCCATATCACCGTCCGCCGCGGCGGCCGCGCCTGCTCGTGCGGGCGGCGCGGCTGCATCGAGGCGTACGCGTCGGGGTCGTCGATCGCGGCGCGGGCCGCCGACGCCCTCGCCGACCCGGTCCCGGGGGAGACGCCCTCGTCGCTCGCCGCCCTGGCCGCCGTCACCGCCGCGGACGTCAGCGCCGCCGCTGCCGCCGGGGACCCGCTCGCCGCGCGGGTCTGGGACGAGACCGTCGACCTGCTCGGCAGCGCGGTGTCCGACCTGGTCAACGTGCTGGAGCCGGAGCTCGTCGTGCTCGGCGGCGGGGTGACCAGGTCCGGCGCGATGCTGCTCGACCCGGTGCGGGCGATCGTCGCCCGGGAGGCCATGCCGCCGGCGGCGCGCGCCGCGACGGTGCGGCTCGCCGCGCTCGGGGACGTCGTCTGCGTCGTCGGGGCCGGGGCGATCGCGTTCGACGTGCTGGCCGCGGGTGGCGCGGGGGTCGTCGCCGCGCCCGCCGGTGCCGCTGCGCCCGCCGACGCCGCCGGCGCCGCACCCACCCGCCCGCCGCACGACCACGCGCCGACGGAGGCCGCTCGTGTCTGATCCCACCGCCCCGATCCTGACGACGGCCGTTCCGGCCGCCCCGGCCGCCGCTGCTCGCCCGGCCGCGGCCGACGCGCCCGACGCCCCCGCCGACTGGCTGCACGCCCACCTCGCCGCCCACGCCGACGTGGCCGGCGCGATGGTCGGGCTCGCCGACCGCATCCGGGCCGCCGGGGAGCTGGTCCGGGACACGTTCGCCCGCGGCGGCACCCTCTACACGTTCGGCAACGGCGGCAGCGCCGCGGACGCGCAGCACCTGACCGGCGAGCTCGTCGGCCACTACAAGCGGGACCGGCGCCCGCTGCCCGCCGTCACGCTCAGCACGGACCCCACGTCGATGACCTGCATCGCGAACGACTACGCCTACGAGGACGTGTTCGCCCGCCAGGTCGAGGCCCTCGCACACCCGGGCGACCTGGTCGTCGCGTTCACCACGAGCGGCCGGTCCCCGAACGTCGTCCGCGCGCTCGAGTCCGCCCGCGCGAACGGTGCGACCACGCTGCTGCTCGCCGGCGGGGACGGCGGGCCCGCCCGGGAGCACGCCGACCACCTGCTGCTGGTGCCGTCCTCGGCGACGCCGCGGATCCAGGAGATGCACACCTTGGTGCTGCACGTGATCAGCGAGATGGTGGACGCCTGGGCCGCCGACGAGCCGCCCGCGGCCTGAGCGGCCGGCAGACCGACCGATCGACGGCCGCTCCGCGGCGGAGGGTGGGCACGTGGACGAGGGCGTCCTGCTGCGACCGACGGGGTCGCTCCGGCCTGCGGGCCCGGCGTGGCCCGGCGACGACGGCCCCGTGGTGGCCACCGTGCCGCACGTGGCCGAGGTGGTGCTCGCGGACGGTTCCGTGCTCCCCGTGCCGTCGACCCCGGCGGGGCCGGGCGCGGTCGCCGGCGAGGCCGGGTCGTTCCGCGCGCTCGCCACCTGGGCGGCACCCACCCCGTCGGGGCGGGTCGACGTGCGGCTCGACGTCGAGCACCGCGGCGCGGAGCCGACCGGGGCCGGCATCCGGTTCCGGGTGCACCTGCCCGCCGCGCCCGAGGCGCCCTGGTGGCTGATCCCCGGCGCGTTCTACGGCGAGAACCGGCCCGTCGACTGCGACCGGCCGTTCCCGCGGTTCGAGGTGGGCGCGGACGACCCGGCCGGCATGGTGAGCGACCACTGGGAGTACCGCGCGGACCGCGCCGCGACACCGGCCGTGCTCGCCTGGGCGGGCCCCGGCGGCGTCGCGCTGGTCGCCCCGGAGACGACCGCGCTCGGCATGACCGGCCTCGGCCTGGCGCACGACGTCGCGACCGGCGTCGGCAGCGTGCACCTGACCTTCCCGTTCCGCGAGGACCCGGTGTCGTACTACGGCTCGGGGACGCCGCGCCCCGCGGAGACGACGACCTACCGCTGGGCGCCGGGGGAGCGGGTCACGCTGCGGTTCGCCGTGTACGCGACCGGCCCGGACCGGCACGCCTACGCCGCGATCCTGCGCGAGGAGCACGAGCGCACCCGCGCGGCCTCGCCGCTGCGGCCCTGGGTCGGGATCGCGGAGGCGGCCGACCTCGCCGCCGAGGGCCTGCACCGCTGGCACTACGCGGAGCCGGGCGTGCTGCTCGAGACGGTCGGCTTCGACCGCGAGGTCTCGGGCCGGGACGGCCTGACCGTCGACCGGCAGGCCATGCACGTCGGCTGGGTCAGCGGCATCCCGTGGGCGTACGCGCTGCTGGCGCACGCGCGCCGGCGGGGCGCGGACGAGGCAGGTGCGGCGGCGGCCCGGGTCGTCGACTTCGTCTGCGACCACCTGTCGCCCTCGGGCACGTTCTGGGGCGTCTGGTACGCGGAGCACGGCTGGTCGCAGAGCTGGTCCCGCACCCCGGGCGCGCTGCACTCCCGCACGCTCGCGGAGGCGTCGCTGTTCCTGGCCCGGGCGCTCGAGCTGGGCGAGGATGTCCGCGCCGCGCACCCCGGCTGGGCCGCGGCGCTGCGGTCGAACCTCGACGTCGTCGTCCGCCGGCAGCGGCCCGACGGCAACCTCGGCTCGGCCCACCACGCCCAGACGGGGGAGGTGCTGTCCTGGCACGGCGCCGCCGGCCTGACCTGGGTCGCCGCGCTCGCCGAGGCGGAGCGGTGGGACGGTCCGGACGGCGCGGACGGCGCCTACCTCGCGGCCGCGGTGCGGGCCGGCGAGCACTACGCGCAGTTCGTCGACCGGGAGTTCCTGCACGGCGCGCCGGAGGACGTCGACCTGGCGCCGACGTCCGAGGACGGGTACGTCGCCGTCATGTCGTACGTCGCGCTGCACCGGCGCACCGGGGACCCGCGCTGGCTCGACCTGGCCCGCCGCGCCGCCGACTGGATGCTGACCTTCCGGTACACGTACAACACCCGGTTCCCGGAGGGGACCCCGCTGGACGTCTACCGGTTCGCCACCCGCGGCGCCGACAACGCCTCGCCGTCGAACCAGCACCTGCACGCCTACGGCCTGGTGTGCACGCAGGAGCTGGCCGAGCTGTCCGCCGCCACCGGCGACCCGCACTACGCCGACCGGGCCGCCGAGACCCTCGCGTGCTTCCGGCAGCTGGTCGCCCGGTTCGACGGCGACTTCAACGCCTACCGGGGCATGACGTCCGAGCGGTACTACCAGACGGCGTGCTTCCAGCCGAAGGGCATGCTGCTCACGCTGAGCCACGCCTGGTCCGGCGGAGCGCTGCTCCTGGCCTGCGAGCAGGCGCTGGCCGACCCGTCGCTCCTGCCCGACCCCGTCTGACGCGCACCGCGCCGTCCCCGGGGCCTGCTCCGGCGCCCACGCCGCCGAGATAGGACCCTCTCGTCGAGATCGGACCTTGGGCGGTCCGATCTCGACGCGGAGGTCCTATCTCGGCGGAAGGTGGGTGCGCGTCGTCAGCCCTTGCGGCCCTGGGTCGCCACGCCCTCGATGAAGTACCGCTGCCCGAACGCGAACAGCGCGAGCATCGGCAGCGTCACGAGCAGCGCCGCGACCATCACGTACTGGTAGTCGCCCTGGCCACCCGCCGTCGGCGAGTACCGGGGTCATCGCGTACGCGATGCCGAGCGGCGGTGAAGTCCTCCGGGCTGCCGGCGTTCAGGTAGATCAGCGCCGCCTGCAGGTTGTTCCAGGACGCCTGGAACTCGAACAGCAGGACGATGATGAACGACGGCAGCGACAGGGGGAACACGATCCGCCAGTACGTGCGCCACTGGTTCGCCCCGTCGATGCGCGCGGCCTCGAACAGCTCCCGCGGCAGGCCCAGGTAGAACTGCCGCTGCAGGAAGATGTAGAACGCCGACCCGAACAGGTTCGCGCCGAACAGCGGGACCCAGGTGCCGAGGAACCCGAGCTCCTTCCAGATGAGGTAGATCGGGATCATCGTGACCGCGCCGGGAAGCATCATCGTCGCCAGCACGAGCCCGAACAGGAACCCGCGCAGCGGGAACCGGAAGTGCGCGAACCCCCACGCGACCAGCGACGAGGACACCGCGACCGAGACCGCGGCCAGCACCGCGATCCCGACGCTGTTGATCATCCAGTTCCCGAGCGGCAGCTCGTCGAACACGCGGACGTAGTTGCCCCAGTGGAACTCGCTCGGCCACAGGGAGTTGTCGAACACCTGGCCGCGGCCCTTGAGGCTCGCCGCGAGCAGCCAGGCGAACGGGTACAGGAACACGAACGACATCACGACGAGCGCCGCGATGACGAGGCCGCGGCGCACCCGGCGGCCGGTGCGGCCGCCGGGCCGGTTCTCGTCCAGCGGCGGCCGGTTCGGGTCGATCGGGCGGTCGCCCTGGCCCGTGGCGTCCTCCGGCAGGCCGGGGACCTGGCGGACGGGCGTGCTGGTGGTGCCGGTGCTGGCCATCAGTCCCTGCCCCCCTCGTAGTAGACGAACCGGTTGCCGAACTTCATCTGGATGGCCGTGATGACCATGATGATGAGGAACAGCAGCCACGCCATGGCGGCGGCGAACCCGAAGTTGAACTGCCGGAACGCCTGCTGGAACAGGTAGATCGCGTAGAACAGCGACGCCTCGGGCGAGGCGTTCGACTGGTCGCGCCAGAACAGCAGGTAGGCCTGGTCGAACACCTGGAACGCGGCGATCGACAGCACGATCACGTTGAAGAAGATGGCGCTGGAGATCATCGGCAGCGTGATGTTCCGGAACCGCTGCCAGACCCCCGCGCCGTCGAGCTCGGCGACCTCGTAGAGCTCGCGCGGCACGTTCTTGAGCGCCGCCAGGAAGATCACCATCGTCCCGGAGACGCCCCACAGGGTCATCAGCACGATCGACGGCTTGATCCACGCCGGGTCGACGAGCCACTGCGGGCCCTCGATGCCGAAGATCCGCAGGAACTGGTTGATCGCGCCGGTGTTGCCGTTGAGCAGCAGGAAGAACACCGCCGCCGTCGCCACCGCGGGCGTCATCTTGGGCAGGTAGTAGACGGTCCGGAAGAAGCCGGCCCCGCGACCCGCCTGGTTCAGCAGCGAGGCGAGGCCCAGCGCGACCAGGATCTCCAACGGCACGGCGAGCACCGCGTAGAACAGGGTGTTCGCCAGCGACGTCGCGACCCGGGGGTCGCTGAACAGCTGGGAGTAGTTGTCGAAGCCCGCGGGGCGGGCGGTGTTCGTCGCCAGGTTGTAGTGGCTGAACGAGATCACCAGGCTGTAGATCATCGCGCCGGCCGTGAAGACCAGGAACCCGACGATCCACGGCGAGATGAACAGGTAGCCCGTCAGCGCCTCGCGCTTGTTGTAGGGCACCTTGGGCGTGCGGCGCTTGCGAGCGGCGCGGGACGAGGGTGCGACGGCCGGAGCGGCGTCGGCTCTCAGCTGCGTCATCGAGGCCTCCAGTCGACCGTGGACGCCGGCGGGAGGCCTGCCCAGCTCCCTCGCCCGACGATGTGGCAACGATGCCACATGCCGCGACTATAGGTGTCGGGTGGGGTCGCCGCAAGGCTCCCGCGATGCCCGCTGCTCTGCTGCACGGGCGATATGTCCGGAGCGTGGCACGGAGCGGGGTCGCCCGCCTCCGGAGGACCGTGCTCCCGGCGCCCCGGTCGGCGGCGGTCGCCCGGTGGCGGCTGCGTGCCTGCTCGTCGGGTGCGTGGGGCACCCAAGCGTGCCTTCGTGCGGGCATCTGGCAGTTCGGGGTGGGGATGAGGGGCGCCGTCCCACCCCTAGCCTGCGAGCCGCGTCACCCCGCCCCGGGGGGTCGTCAGCCGCCGTCAACGAACGAACGAGTGAGGACGCTCATGCGACGCACCGCACGCACGACCGTGGGTCTGCTGACCGCGGCGACGATGGCGCTGACGACGGTGGGGACCGCGCAGGCCGCCCCGGTCCGCGCCGCACCCGAGCCGGTGCCCGAGGTCGCGCTGGCCGACATGGTCGCCGAGGTGAACGAGGCCGAGCGGGCCCTGGGTTCGCTCGGGCTGTCGTTCGCCGACTTCGCGGACCTCGAGGACCGCGGGCCGGAGTTCCTGGCCGAGCTCGAGGAGCTGCTCGACGGGTTGGGCGGCGAGCCCGAGCCCGACCCGGACCCGGAGCCCGACCCGGACCCGGACCCGGAGCCCGACCCGGACCCGGACCCGGACCCGGACCCGGACCCGGAGCCGGAGCCCGACCCGGGGTCGGGCGGCATGGTCGTCGGTCCGCCGATGCTCGGTGAGGGCGTGCTGTGGGGCAGCGGCCTGCCGGTCGGCCCGCTGGCGGAGCCGGTGCCGTCGGCCCCGGCGCCGACGGCTGACTCTGCGCGGAACGACCTGCAGGCGGAGTGGCTGGCGCACGCCTACGACATGGCGGAGCTGAACTCCCGGCGGGACCGCAACGCCCGGGACATCGGCTCCGAGACGCTCTACATGTACCTCTCGCACTACGTGGACCTCCCGCAGGACCCGGCGCTCTACCCGGTCGACTACAACTCGCACGCGAACCGGTACGCCTCGTGGCTGACCGAGGAGGACCGGCTGGTCTTCGAGCGGTTCCTCCAGGTGGGTCCGAACGCACAACTCGGCAAGGACCTGAGCGACGCGGGCTTCGCGATGGCGAGCATCGCGAAGGCGCCGGCGAGCATCCGCGAGGTGTTCCAAGGGTCGAAGCGGGCGGTGGAGCGAATCGCTCACGTCGCCGAGGCGGGCTGGGACCTGCTGCAGGTGTTCCGCGATAGGGAGGTCGTGCAGCGCCTGAGGGACGCCTGGAATGCCGGTGACAGCCCACACGTCATCGTCGACCGGATCGAGAGCGGGCTGACCGTGGGCGACCATGGCAAGGAGGTTCGCGACGCGGTCGTCGGCGTGCTCCTGGCGGCGGCGGTCGCCGCAGCCGGCGGTCCCGGTGGTGTGGTGGTGGCGATCGCGCTCGCGGGAGTGTCGATCGCGACCCTGGCGATGAAGGACGTGATCAACCAGGCCGCCGTGGCGGGTCTGCTGCTCACAGCGACGAGCCGGGTGACGCTGCGGTACCTGCGGTCGATCGGCATGGACTGACACCGGCGGTCGTGCGGTGATGCCGCACGAGGGAGTCGGGCGCGGGCCGCATGAGCGGCCCGCGCCCGACCTGGCGGGGTGGAACCGGCTGCTGGCCGAGTCGGAGCGGTTGCGCGCGCGTGGGCGGGCCCGGGTGCGCTCGGCCGTGACCGGCCTGCCGCTGTTCGTCCTGGTCCTGGCCTTGGGTCTGTGCCTGCCCCGGGACCCGCACGGTTCGCCGGCCAACCGGTCCGTCGGATCGGAGCTCGGGGTGGTGCTGATCGCGGTGTTCGTAGTCTGGGGGGTCGCTCCGATCTGCATGGCGCGGTGGGTGCGTTCGGGGGAGCGGCGCAGGTGGCTCTGGGGGGCGCTGGCGGGTCAGTCGGTGCTGGCGGCGGTCTGGTACGCGGTGGCGATGGCGGCGTACGACGCGTTCGACGCTGCGCACCCGAGCTGGACCTCGAACCTGCAGCACTGGCTGGGGTTCGACCCCCAGACCGACACCGGGCTGCGCTCCCTGGTGGCGGCGGCCGTCGTCGTGCTGCTGGTCGCGGCCGCGGTGTGGGAGGTGGTCGCGGTCGAGCGGGACGTGCGGCGCCTGGACGCGCTCGGCGGAGTGCCGGACTGCCCGGGCCGCCCGGGCGTGACCTGCCTGACGTGGTGCGACTGTGAGCGGTGAGGCGGGGTGGAACGCGCTGCTGGCCGAGTCCGAGCGGCTGCGGGCTCGTGCGCGGGCGCGTGTGCGCTCGGCCGTGACCGGGCTCCCGCTGTTCGTCCTGGTCATGGGCCTGGGTCTCCTCATGCCCCGTGACCCGTACGGCCGGCAGATCAACCGGCACGTCGGGATGGAACTTGACCTGGTGAACCTCGCGGTGTTCGCGCTATGGGGGATCGCTCCGGCGTGCATGGCGAGATGGCCGCGCTCGGGGGGACGCCGCGGGTGGCGGTGGGGGGCGTTGGCTGGTCAGCCGGCGCTGGCAGTGGTCTGGTTCGCGGTGTCGGTCGCCATGCACGACGCCCTCTGGATCACGCACCAGGGCTGGGTCTCCAGGCTCCAGCAGTGGGTCGGCTTCGACGAGCAGGTCAACGCGGTCCTGCGTGACCGGATGGCCTTGGCGGTGCTGGCGCTGCTGATCGCGGCCGCGGTCTGGGAGGTGGTCGCGGTCGAGCGGGACGTGCGGCGCCTGGACGCGCTGGGCGGGGTGCCGGACTGCCCGCGCTGCCGGGGCCCGGCCTGCGTCACGTGGTGCGCCGGCCGGTGAGAGCCGGCCGCCCGGCCGCCCTCAGAGCCGGTCGGCCAGCTCCGTCAGCGTCTCCGACGCCCCCGCGTCCAGCGTGAGCGTCGCCAGGGGGTCCCCGCGGGTGGCGCCGCGGTTGAGGATCACGACCGGCTTGCCCTCCTCGGCCGCGTGCCGCACGAACCGCAGCCCGGACTGGACCGTCAGCGACGACCCCGCGACCAGCAGCGCGTCCGCCTCGTCGACCAGCGCGTACGCGTCCGCCACCCGGGGCCCGGGCACCGTCTCGCCGAAGTACACGATGTCCGGCTTCAGCATCCCGCCGCACGGGCCGTCGCCGCCGTCGGGGTCGGGCTGCCAGCAGTCGACGACCCGGAAGTGCGACGTCTGCTCGATGACGGCGTCCGCGTCGGGCGCGATCTCCACGTCGCCGACCGCGCCGACCGACTCGGCGAAGCCGGGGTTGGCGGCCTCCAGCCGCTCGGCGAGCTCGGTGCGCGTCACGGTCCGGTGGCACCGCAGGCAGATGACCCGGTCGTACCGGCCGTGCAGGTCGATCACCCGGCGCGAGCCCGCCTGCTCGTGCAGCAGGTCGACGTTCTGCGTGATGACCCCGAGCACGACGCCGTGCGCCTCCATCGACGCCAGCGCCCGGTGCCCCGCGTTCGGGTGCGTGCGGTGCACGTAACGCCAGCCGACGTGGTTGCGCGCCCAGTAGTGCCGGCGGAAGCCCTCGTCGCCGACGAACTGCTGGTACGTCATCGGGTTCCGCGGTGGGGAGTCCGGCGACCGGTAGTCGGGGATGCCGGAGTCGGTCGACAGGCCCGCCCCGGTGAGCACGGTGAGGCGGCTGCCGCGGAGCAGTCGGACCGCGTCGTCGACGGTCCCCGGGTTCGGCCGGACGGCGTCGTGGAGGGGGATCGGCAGGCGCGGGGGTGTCACGTCCACCACCGTACGACTCCCGATGCGGGAGTTCCGCCTCGCATCCGGTACTGTTCTGGCCCGAGGTAGCGTGTCCGAGCGGCCTAAGGAGCACGCCTCGAAAGCGTGTGTGGGTGAAAGTCCACCGTGGGTTCAAATCCCACCGCTACCGCTCGACGAGAGCCCCGCCGGAGTCCGGCGGGGCTCTCGTGCTTCCCCGACGCGCGGCGTCGTCGGCAGCCCCTCGGGGCAGCGCGGTCACCGTCGGCATCCCGGTGGCGGAAGCGGGCACCGGGGTCGTCGGCGCGGTCGGCGTGGCGCCCCATCGACCTGCGCGCGGTCCACGGCGTCCTTCCGGTCCGGTCCGGTCCGGTCCGGTCGCGTCGCGCTGATAACGCTTGCAGGGCGACGCCAGCCATCAATGCCGAGGCCTTGCCAGTCGCGCGTGATATGCGCTTTCATGAACGGACGTCTCACGAGCTCGCAGTCGCGCCCGTGCCGTTCGCGCTCGACGAGCTCGCCTCCTACCGCGAAGGAACGTCTCGATGACGAGAACACCACGCTGGCTGGCCGTGGCCGCGACCCTGGGTCTGGGCACCGGAGTGCTCGGCGCCGTCCCGGCGTCGGCCCAGCCGTCCCCAGGGCAGGCCGAGCAGGCGGACGTCGACGTGCTCCAGGTCGACCTCGCGAGCGCGACCGGCGACTTCCGCGGCGGCGCGTCCGGTGCGCTGTACGGCCTGGGTGACGACGGCGCGCCCACGCAGGCGCTGATCAACGGCGCGCACATCACCAACGTGTCGCAGAAGGCGCCGTTCGGCACCCAGCACCCGTCGGGCGACGCCCTGCAGATCGAGGACGGGTTCTTCGACAAGCACGGCCAGGACCTGTACATCTACGTGCAGGACTACTACCCGGACTGGCCGTACCACGGCGGGCAGCGGCCGGGCGACACCCGTACCTACGACCTCGCGACCGGCGAGTTCACCGACACGCCGAACGGCACCTGGGACTTCCTCGAGGTGACGCGGATCGTGGCCGAGGCGGTCGCCACCGAGTCGGACCGCCCCGGCGACTACGTGTTCATCCCGTTCAACGAGCCGGACGGCGGGAACTGGTACGCGAACTGGTCGACGCTGGGTCAGACGTTCCTCGAGGACTGGGACGCGGTGCACGGCGTGATCCAGGAGGTCTGGGACGCGCACGGGCTCGGGGACGCCCGCATCGGCGGCCCCGGCGACACGCGCTGGCAGCCCGAGCGCTCCGAGGCGTTCCTGCAGCACACGATGGCGTCGGGGACGGTGCCGGACGTGTTCATCTGGCACGAGCTCGGCATCGACAACCTGGCCACGTTCCGCGGCAACTACGACGCGTACCGGGCGCTCGAGCAGCGCCTGGGCCTGGAGCCGCTGCACGTGAACGTGACCGAGTGGGGGATGCTCCGCGACATGAGCACACCGGGTCAGCTGATCCAGTGGTTCTCGATCATGGAGGACCTCAAGATCGACGGCCAGGTCGCGTACTGGAACTACGCGGGCAACCTGTCGGACAACAGCGCCCGGGCCAACGCCGCGAACGGCGGCTGGTGGATGTTCAAGTGGTACGGCGACCTCGAGGGGTCGCAGACGGTCGCGGTGACGCCGCCGGCGCTGAACGCCGTGGACACGCTGCAGGGCATCGGCGCCGTCGACGTCGACAACCGACGGGCCACCGTGCTGTACGGCGGCGGGTCGAAGGACGTGCGGGTCGACCTCGCCGGTCTGGACCCCGCCGTTCTCGGCAGCGCGGTCGACGTCGAGGTGCGCGAGGTGCGGCTAACCGGCGCCGAGGGCGTCGCGGCGACGCCGCGTGTCATCCAGGCGGCGCAGGACGTCGCCGTGGTGGACGGGGAGCTCGCCCTCACGGTGCCGACCTACGACCGGTACGCCGGCTACCAGGTCGTCATCACCCCGGCGCAGGATCGCGAGGTCGCGGTGGACGCGGTCTTCCACGCCTCGGTCGAGGCGGAGGACACGGCGCTCACCGACGCGCAGGTCTACACGCAGGACCCGAAGCAGGGCGGCGGCTGGAAGTTCCTGGCTTCGCACGGCAAGGACGTCGGGTCTTTCAACCGCGCCACGTCGCGCGCGGACTGGACGGTCGAGGTGCCGCGCGACGGCACGTACCGGTTCGAGGTGGTCGGGCGCGGCTCCCGGCGTCCCGGGGCGCCACGCGCTGTTCGTCGACGACGCGCACGCCGGCTCGGTGCAGTACGCCGCCGACCTCGCGCTGAACGCGACGTCCCGGTGGCAGTACCGCGGGTCCGCCGAGCTGGAGGTCGAGCTGACCGCCGGTGAGCACGTGCTCTCCCTGCGGGCCAGCGAGGACGGCGCCACGCTGCTCCCGAACGCCGACATCACGCTCGACACCTTCGCGCTGACCGACGTCACCGACGGTGAGCCGACCACGTACCCCGCCTCGACGCTCCGCCTGGAAGCGGGTGCCGTCCTGACCTGGGCGAACGGAACGCGCGGCTGGGCCGCGCTCCCAACCGGCGACGCGCGGGCCGACGCCTACGTGCACGCCGCCGCGACCGGCTACCACGACGTGACGGTGACGTACGCGTCGACCGCCGCGACGACCGTCGACGTGACGGTGAACGGCGCGCCCGTCGCGACCCTGGAGGCGCCCGGTGCCGGCACGTGGTCGTCGACGGCGCGCCTGCACCTCGCGCACGGCATCAACGAGGTCGAGCTGCGGTCGCCGACCGGTGCGGTGGTGCGCGACCTGACGACCCGGGCGACCGGTGACCTGGGTGCGGCGCTCGTCGTCGAGGCCGAGGACGCGCAGCTGCGCGGGAACGCCCGGGTCATCACGTACGCCGCGAGCACCGGGTCCAACGCGTCGGGCTCCGCCGGGGTCGGCGGCGTCGGTCAGGGTCGCGAGAACGCCGTGGTCGTCGACCGGGCGCCGGGTGTGGACCAGCCGGGGACCTACGCGGTGACCGTCCGGTTCGCCAACGCCGAGGTCAGTGGCAGCCACGACTACAACCCCCAGGTCGTCGACCGCCGCCTGGACGTGTGGGAGCAGGGCGCGCAGGAGTCCGCGGGGCACGCGTACCTGCGCTACACGTACGCGTGGACGTCCTTCCTCGAGCGCACGTTCCTGGTCGAGCTCGGGTCGGGCGACGCGGCGCTGGAGCTCGGCCGGGCCGACGGCTGGGCGCCCGACCTGGACCGCATCGAGATCGCCCCGCTGTCGACCGGTGCGCCCACGACGGTCCCGGTCGGCGGTGCGGAGATCGCGGCCTGGGACCCGGCGACCGTCTACGCCGAGGGCGACCGGGTCACGCACGGCGGCGCGGAGTGGGTGGCGTCGTGGTGGACCCAGCGCCAGGAGCCGGGCGAGCCGTCCGGTCCCTGGCAGCAGATCCGCACGGATGCCGACGGCACGGCCGTCTGGACGGAATCCCGCGTGTTCACCGCCGGTGACCTCGTGCGGCACGACGGCGTCGTGTACGAGGCGCGCTGGTGGACCCGCAACCAGGTGCCGGGCGACCCGGACGGGCCGTGGACGCGGCATGGCTGAGTGCCAGGTCCCCGCCGTGATCGCCTAGGTTGTCGCTGTGGCACGACCCGTCTCCGGAAAGCAGCCCACGATCGCCGACGTCGCCCGTGAGGCCGGCGTCAGCGTCCCCACGGTGTCTCGGGTGCTCACCGGTTCCACGCGGGTCAGCCCCGAGCGCGAGGCGCTCGTGCACGCCGCGATCCAGCGGCTCGGTTTCCGGCGCAACGGCGCCGCCCGGGCCCTGGCCGCGGGCAGCCTGCCGATGATCGCGATCATCACCAGCAACACCACGCGGTACGGGTACGCCTCCTCGATCCAGGGGATCGAGGAGGCGGCCCGTGCCGCGGGGCACATGGTGATGATCTGCGTCGTCGAGACGGACGACCGCGAGGTCGTCGACGCGGCGGTCGACACCGCGCTGAGCCAGCCGATCGCCGGTGCGGTCGTGCTGGAGTACGACCCGCCCGGTGCGGCCGCGCTCGCCGCGGTCCCGGACTGGGTGCCGCTGGTCGCCCTGGCGGCGGGGAACCGCTCGGACGACGAGATCCTGCACGCCTCGATGGACGACCGGTTGGGCGCCGCGAGCGCCACCCGCTACCTGCTCGACCTGGGGCACGAGACCGTGCACCACGTCGCCATCCCCTCGGCGGGGCGGGAGAGCTCCCGCCTGGTCGGGTGGCGCGAGACCCTCGAGGCCGCCGGAGCCCCGGTGCCCCCGCCCCTGCGCGCGGACTGGGCGCCGATGTCGGGGTACGACGCGGGGCTGCGTCTCGCCCGCGACCTCGACGTCACGGCGGTCCTCTGCGGCAACGACGAGCTCGCGATGGGCGTGATCCGTGCGCTCAACGACAGCGGGCGGCGCGTGCCGCACGACGTGTCGGTCGTGGGGTTCGACGACCACCCGCTGGGTCCGCTGTGGGATCCCGCGCTGACGACCGTGCGGCAGGACTTCGTGCAGCTCGGGCGCGACTCCGTCCGCCTGCTGGCGCGCCTGCAGGCGGGCGAGAGCGGGGTCGCGTCGGCGCGCCTCGTGCCCGATCTGGTCGTCCGTGCGTCCTCGGGCCCGCGACGTCGCTCCGCAGTCTGAAACCGCGCATCATTCGTGATGACGCCGTGACCTGGGCTACTTGCCCTGGTTCTTGATATGCGCTTTCATCGTCTCGTCGCCCTGGCGCACCTGGCCGGGTACGAGGAGATGGGGTCGAGGATGACTCGCGAGAGCACGGGACTGCGCACGCAGGCCCTCGGGGACGGCGACACCGTCCTGCACCTGGTCTGGGCGGACGACCGGCCGGCGGCGCTGGTCGGCGGCACGGCGGCGGACGATGCCGCCGAGCTGGCTGCGCGCGCCGTCCAGCCGCTGGTGGAGGTCCTGGCCGTGGGCCACGGCCGCGCCGCGGGCAACCTCCGGAACACCGCCACCGCCGTCGGCGTCCGGATGCGCGTGCTCCAGGTCAGCGCCACCCCCGCGGCCGACGGCGCCGGCCGCGTGGTCGAAGTCACCCAGGAGGACCCCGGCTCCGGGCTGGTCGCCCTGACGCGGCTCGAGCTGCGGGGCGGGGCGGTCCGGACGACCACCACGGTCCGCAACGCCGGCGCGACCCCGGTGCACCTCCAGGCCGTGAGCTCGGTGGCGCTGGCCGGTCCGGTCGGCGACCGGCCCCTGGACGCCGTGGTCTCCGTGGAGGGCACGAGCGAGTGGGTGGGAGAGAACCGCTGGGAGCAGGTCGCCCTCGTCGGGCAGGGCGGCCTGGTCGACCTCGATCTCCCGCGCCACCAGCACCAGGACGGCCGTGGCGCGCACGTCCTCGCGAGCACGGGGGCGTGGTCGAGCGGCACCCGCGTGCCGAGCGGCGTGCTCACCACCCGAGCCGGAGACGCCTCGTTGGGCTGGCAGATCGAGCACAACGGCGCCTGGCGGCTCGAGGTCAGCGAGCGGCTGACGCGCGACGACCGGCGCGTGCTCGCCCTCGTCGCGCTCGGTCCGACGGACATCGACCACCACTGGCTCCGCACGCTCGAGCCCGGTCAGGAGTTCGCCACGGTGCCGGTGACGGTGGTGCCCGTGGCCGGCGACTGGCAGGCGGCCGTGGCGGGCCTCACCGCGGCCCGCCGGGACCGGCACCACACCGTGGCGCAGGACCGGCCCGCGCGCAGCGACGGTCGGGCCCGCGCCCCCTTCCTCGTGTTCAACGACTACATGAACACGCTGATGGGCGACCCCACCACGGACAAGCTGCTGCCCCTCGTCGACGCGGCGGCGGACGTCGGTGCCGAGGTGTTCTGCATCGACGCCGGCTGGTACGACGACGGCGGCGACTGGTGGGACTCCGTCGGCGAGTGGGAGCCGTCGACGCTCCGGTTCCCCGGCGGGCTGCACGAGGTGACCGACCGGATCCGCGACCGCGGCATGGTCCCGGGGCTCTGGCTCGAGCCGGAGGTGGTGGGCGTGCGGAGTTCGCTCGCGGAGCAGCTGCCCGGCGAGGCGTTCCTCCAGCGTCGCGGCCAGCGGGTCGTCGAGCACGACCGGTACCTCCTGGACCTGCGGCACCCCGATGCGGTGAAGCACCTCGACACCGTGGTGGACCGCCTGGTCGACGAGTTCGGCGTCGGCTACCTCAAGCTCGACTACAACGTCACCCCGGGCGCCGGCACGGACCACTCGACCGACAGCGTCGGCCAGGGGCTGCTCGAGCAGAACCGGGCGCAGGTCGCCTGGCTCGACGGGATCCTGCGACGGCACCCGGACCTGATGCTCGAGAACTGCGCGTCCGGGGCGATGCGCGCGGACGACGCGCTGCTGTCGCGATCCACCCTGCAGTCGACATCGGATCAGCAGAACCTGGTCCTGTACCCACCGGTCGCGGTCGGTGCGCTCGTGTCGATCCTGCCGGAGCAGGCAGCGAACTGGGCGTACCCGCAGCCCGGGATGACGCTCGAGGAGTGCGTCTTCACGCTCAGCACCGGCCTCGCGGGCCGGTTCTACCTCTCCGGTCATCTCGACCGGATGGACGCCGCCCGCCTCGGGCTGGTCGTCGAGGCGGTCGAGCTCGCCCGGGCGAACGAGGACTGGCTGCACGAGGCGCACGCCGCCTGGCCGCTCGGCCTGCCCGGGTGGTCCGACTCCTGGGTCGCCTCCGCCCTGACCGGTCCGACGCAGACCCTCGCCACCGTCTGGCGGCGCGGCGGCCCGGAGGAGATCGTCCTGGACCTGCCGGACGGCGACGTCGAGGTCGCGTTCCCCCGTGCGCAGCCCGGCACGCCGTGGCAGGTCGACCGCCTGCCCGACGGACGGGTCCGCGTCCGGGTCCCGGGCGCCGACGGCGGCCCGCAGGCGCGCGTCCTGCGCGTCCGCCACCCCTGACAGCACCACAGCACGTCCCTCACCCCGCCGGCGACGACGCCGGCACCTGCCTAGGGAGAACCGATGAAGAAGACCCCTGCTCTCACCGCGATCCTGCTGACCGCCGGCCTGGCGCTCACGGCCTGCTCCGACCCGGGGGCCGGCGGCTCCACCTCGGGTGGTGCGCCGGCGGAATGGCCCGCGCAGGACGCCGACCTGTCGGGCGTCGAGCTGACCATCTGGGCCGCGCAGAACTCCAACACCGTGCCCGACGCCGTCGTCGAGGCGTTCGAGGAGACCACCGGCGCCAGCGTCGACGTCGTGACGATCACCGACCCGTACGAGCAGAGCATCCAGACCAAGATCGCCACCGGCGACAAGCCCGATCTCGCGTTCTGGCAGCCGACGGCGTCGATGCTCGCCGGCATCAACGCGAAGCAGAACCTGCAGCCGCTCGACGACGCGCCGTGGCTGGACGACATGGACCCGGCGCTCGTCGACCTCACGGGTTCGTACGACGGCACCCGCTACGCCGCGCTCATCAGCACCCCGGCCGTGATCGGCGCGTACTACAACAAGCAGGTGTTCGCCGACGCCGGGGCTCACCGACACCCCGACCAGCTGGACGGAGCTCGTCGAGGACGCCCGGACGGTCCAGGCCGCCGGTGTGACGCCCTTCTTCGAGATGGGCGGCAACGCGGGCTCGCCCTGGGGGACGCAGTGGTGGGTCCAGGCGCCGCTCGCCGAGGCGTCCAAGGACGGACTGTGGGAGGACGTCAACAGCGCGTCGACCACCTTCGGCGACAGCCCGATCATCGACGCCATCACGGGCTACCAGGACCTGATCGCCGAGGGCCTGTTCAACGACGACATCAAGACGGCCACGTTCGAGGACCAGGGTGCGGCTCTGCTCGCGGGCGACGCGGCGATGGTCATGCAGGTGAACTCGTTCTTCGGCCAGCTGCAGTCCCTGGCCGACACCGACGAGCTGAACGAGAAGATCGGGTTCTTCCCGATCTCGACCGACGGCAACGTCGGCACCTTCGTCCCGGACCAGGCCAACGCGCTGGTCGCGTTCCGCACCGGCGACGAGACCCGCGAGGCCGCCGCCCGCCAGCTCCTGAGCTTCTGGCTCGGCGACGGGTACGCCGACTTCGTCGAGGACCAGGACACCGTCTCGCTGCAGCCGGGTGTCGAGACGCCCGCGACCGTCCCCGACGCGCTGGTGTCGGTCGCCGACGCGCTCGACGGCGCCGCCGGCTCGATGCAGGTCGAGGCTGTGGCCAACCCCGACCTGTACCTGCGGCTCGGTGACATGATCCAGGGCGCGCTGACGCCGGAGCAGGTCGCGCAGCAGACGCAGGACCAGTTCGCGCAGCTCGCGTCCGCGCAGGGCGTCGAGGGTTTCTGACCGGAGCCCGGCCGGGCCCGCCGGTCAGCAACCGCACGTGACCGTCACGGAGGACCGCCCGACGCAGGGGCGGGCGGTCCTCCGTCGAGGACGAGGACACCCATGACCACCACCACCGCTCCCGCCCCGACCCGGGAGGGACCCACCGAGGCGAGGACGGCGCGCGCCAACCGCACGCGACGGGCGCGCAACCACCCGTGGGCGTTCGCCGCGCCCGCGTTCGTGCTGCTCGGCGTCTTCTTCTTCCTGCCGACGCTGTTCAACTTCGTCTACTCGTTCACCGACTGGTCGAGCTTCAAGGCGGAGATCGGGTTCGTCGGCTGGGACAACTTCACGCGGCTGTTCGAGAACGGCGACCTGGGGCGTGCGCTCCGGGTCACCCTCGGCTACGCCGTCCTCGTGGCGATCCTGCAGAACCTCTTCGGTCTGCTCCTCGCTCTCCTGCTCGAGCGGGACACGCGGGTCAACCGCATCGCCCGCGTCCTGTTCTTCATCCCGGTCATCATGTCCGCGCTCGCGGTCGGGTACGTGTTCCAGGCGATCCTCAAGCCGGACGGCGCGCTCAACGCGATCCTCAGCTGGATCACCGGCACGGAGGTCACGACCGCCTGGCTCGGCAGCACGTCCTGGACGCTGCTCGTCGTCGCCACCATCCACGCCTGGAAGTGGATGGGCCTGCCGATGCTGATCTACATGGCCGGCCTCAAGACCATCAGCGAGGACGTGCTGGAGGCCGCGCGCCTCGACGGCGCGGGTGCCTGGACCCAGTTCTGGCGGATCCGGTTCCCGCTGATCGCCCCCGCGGTCACGTTCAACGTCGCGACCGCGCTGCTCGGCTCGATGAACGGGTTCGACATCGTGCAGGCGACCACTGCCGGCGGCCCGGCCCGGTCGACCGAGCTGCTGAACATCTTCATCTTCCGCACCTTCGGGCAGGGCCTGTTCGCGCAGGCCACGACGATGAGCCTCGTGCTGTTCCTCGTCGTCGTCGCCCTGGCGTTCCCCGTCATCGGGATGCTGCGCCGTCGAGAGGACGTCCTGTGAGCATCGTCGCGCCCCACGGCACCAGCACCGCCCGCGGCGGTCGGCCCCGATCGACCCTCGGCGGCCGGACCGGCCCCTGGCGCCGGATCCAGCCGTTCGTCGTCGTCCTGTCGGTCGTCCTGCTGATCGCCCTGCCGCTGTGGATCATCGTGGTCACCGCCGGCAAGTCCCAGGCCGAGGCGCTGCAGCCCGACCTGTCGCTGCCCTCGCAGTGGCAGCTCGGCGCGAACCTGGCCGAGATCTGGCGCGACGGGGACGTCCCCGCGGCGTTCGGGGGCTCGCTGCTGATCATGGTGCCGTCGGTGTTCGTCGTCCTGGTGCTCGGGTCGCTCGCCTCGTGGATCCTCGCCCGGCGCCGCTCCCGGATGTCCGCGGCCCTCTACGCGCTCGCGATCTCGGGCATCGTGCTGCCGCCCGCCGTGGTCACCATCGTGCTGCTGCTGCGCCAGCTCGGCCTCGCCGGGACGGTCGTCGGCATGATCGGCGTGTACGTCGGGATGTACATGTCCACGGTGATCTTCTTCGTCACCGGGTTCATCCGGACCATCCCGCACGAGCTGGAGGAGGCTGCACGCGTCGACGGGGCCACGCCGATGCGGGTGTTCCGCACCGTGATCCTGCCGCTGCTCGTCCCGGTGCTGAGCACCGCGACCATCCTGATCTGCCTGTACATCTGGAACGACGTCTTCTACGCGTTCTTCGTCATCGGCGGACGCGTGGACACCTTGCCGCTGAACCTCTACAACGTGGCCTCGGCGGGGCTGTACCTGAACAACTGGCACCTGATTTTCGCCTACGTCGTCGTGATGAGCCTGCCGCTGCTGGTCACGTTCATCGTGGCGCAGCGCAAGATCATCTCGGGCATCACGTCCGGCGCCGTGAAGTAGGGCGGACGGCCGGAGCTCCGGTGCGCACTCGTCCTGGCAGCCGACCTGCTGCTCGCGGACGAGCCGGGCTCGACGAGAGCCCCGCCGGTGTCCGGCGGGGCTCTCGTGCTTCCCGGGCGCGCCGTGTCACCCCACCGCGACCGGCAGCCCCTCCGCCGCCGTCCACTCCGACAGCGACCCGTCGTACACGGCGACCTCGGCCCCCGACACGACGTACGCCGCGAACGCCGGCAGCGTCGCCGCGATACCGCCCCCGCAGTACGTGACGGCCCCCTCGGCGTCGAGCAGCCCGCCCGACTCCAGGCGCTCGCGCAGGTCGTCGAGCGGCAGGAACCGCCCGGTCGCCGGGTCGAGGAGCGTGAACAGCGGGAGGTTGACGCTCCCGGGGATCCGGCCGCGCCGGGCGTAGGTGCTGACCTCTTGATCGCCGCGGAACGTCGCCGGGTCGAGCGCGTTCACGAGCAGCCCGGGCGCCGCGCCCGAGGAGATCCGCTCGACCTGCGGCAGCGTCGCGAGCAGCTCGGGGCGCTCCCGCGGGGTGAGGCTCGCGGCGACGGCCCGCGCGGCCTCGTCGTCGGCCGGGCCGGAGGCCGTGCCGAAGCCGGCGGCCTGCCACCCGGCCAGCCCGCCGTCCAGCACCGAGACCCGGTCGTGGCCCAGGTAGCGCAGGAGCCACCAGACCCGCGTGGCCCAGGCGGAGCCGACGGTGTCGTAGACCACGACGTGGGTGTCGTCGCCGACGCCCAGCGCACCGAACGCCGCGGCCAGCGACCCGGGCGACGGGAGCGTGAACGGGTAGGGGCCCGCGGGGTCGGACAGCTCGCCGGTGACGTCGACGAACGCGGCGCCCGGCACGTGCGCCGCGAGGTACTGCTCGCGCAGCGGCCCGGCGGTGTACGGCTCGCCCTCGCCGTGCGTGACGAGGGAGGTGGACGCGTCGAGCACCACCGGGCGGCCGGCCGGCGCGTCCAGGGCGGCGCGCAGCGCCTCGGGGCTGACGAGGGCGGGGAGTGCGGGGGCCATGGGTCCTCCTCGGGGGTGCGGGCCGCGAGCGCGGTGCTCGCGACGCTACGTCGGCGCGCGCGGCGCCCGACAGGAGCGGCCCAGGCACCGGACGTGTGTGACGCGGGCGGCTCCGGGTCGCCCGGGGCGCCGCGGTAGCGTGTGCCGGACCACCCCGCCCGGACCTGCGCCGACGCCGACCCGGGCCCGACGATCGGAGCAGCACGTGGCCAGCCGAGCGCCAGGCATGGTGGACGTCGCCCGGGTCGCGGGCGTCTCGCACATCACCGTGTCGCGCGTGCTCAACGGGCACCCGTCGGTGCGACCGGAGACGCGTGCGCGGGTCGAGGCGGCGATCGCGGAGCTGGGGTACCGGCGGAACACCGTGGCCCGGGCGTTCAAGAGCGGCCGGACGTCGACCATCGGCGTCGTGCTGGCCGGCTCCGAGCTGCACGAGCTGCCCCGCGTGCTCGGCGGGTTGGAGACCGCGGCCCGGGCGGCGGGGTACTGGCTGAACCTGGCGAGCTTCCAGGGGCGTGACCCGGCGGAGTTCACGGAGACGGTGCAGCGGGTCGCGGACCAGGCGGACGCGGTCGCGATGATCGCCGACCGGCCCGTGGTGCTGGACGCGCTGCCGGCGCTGGTGACGCGGGTGCCGATGGCGGTCGTCATGTCCGGCGACGTGCCGAACGACCGGATCGCGTCGGTCGAGATGGACCAGGACCTCGGCGCCCGGCTCGCCGTGCGGCACCTCGTGGGGCTGGGGCACCGGGAGGTCGTCCACCTGAGCGGCAACCTGCGCACCTGGGACGCGCGGGCCCGCGTCGAGGGCTGGGAGCGCGAGCTGGCGGCGACCCCGGGCGTCGCCGGCGAGCTGCTCGAGGGCGACTTCACCGCCGCCAGCGGCTACCACCTGGCGCTGGCGCTCGCGGACCGCCCCGGGGGGCCGCCGACGGCGGTGTTCGCGGGCAACGACCAGATGGCGATGGGCGTGCTGGCGGCGTTCGCCGAGCGCGGGCTGCGAGTGCCGGACGACGTGTCGCTGGTCGGGTTCGACGACCAGGTCGGTTCGGACTACCTGGTCCCGGCGCTGACGACGCTGCGCCAGGACTTCCACGCGCTCGGGACGAACGCGGTCGAGGGGCTGCTCGCGCTGCTGCGCGGGGAGCCGCCGCACCACCGCCTGCTCGCGCCGGAGCTGGTCGTGCGGCGGTCGACCGCCGCCCCGCGCTGAGCGGCGGTCAGCCGGGGAGCCCGGCGAGGGCCGGGTCGCCGGCCGGGGCCCCCGTCTCGGCTCGCGCCCTGCCGGACGGCCGCGCGAGCGGCTCGTAGGCGACGTGCTCGACGACCGCTCGCGCGCCCGTCGGCTCGCCGTCGGCGTGGGCGTAAACCCCCAGGTGCACGCCCAGGAACCCACCCGCCGTCTCGGTCGCGAACGCGGTCCGGGGCACCGCGCCGAGCGCGCGCACCTCGCCGCCGGGGAGGGTGGCGGCGAACCGGTAGGCCTGCTCGTCCCCGGTGACGGCGAGCTCGACGGACCCGGCGGCGACGGCGACCGCGCCGAGCTCCGCCACCGCGTCGCCGGTCCGCATCCGCAGCCGTGCCTCGGGCTGTCCGTCGGCGCCCGCCGACAGCGCGAGGGTCGCCACGCGCTGCTGGTGCAGGAGCACGGTGAGCCCGGCCTCCTCGCCCGGCGAAGTGGTGGCGAACCGCAGCCGGCAGGTCATCCGGAATCCCACGTGCTGCTGGCGGCGCGCCACGAACGCGGGCGTGCCGGTGCCGTGCAGCGGCTCGGGGGACGGCGTCAGCTCGAGGGCGCCGCCGCCGTCGACCCCGGCGACCGGGCGCACGAGGTGGTCGACCGGGCCCCGGAGGCTGGACCAGCCCTGGGCGGCGAGGGGGTCGCCGAGCGCGAGCGTCTCGGCGCCGGTGGCGTCGACCGCGGCTCCGTCGCCGACCCCCGCCCCGCGCTCCGTCGTCCCCGCCAGCGGCACCGTGCCCGTCCCCGGCGCGAACACCGGCCCGCGCTCCGTCCACTCCACGGGCACGAGGAAGGCCTCCCGCCCGAGCGTGTGCGCCCCGTCGACCGGCCGCACGCCCAGCGTCAGCGCCCAGGTCGCGCCGTCGGGTGTGTCGACGAGGTCGGCGTGCCCGACGTTCTGCACCGGGTGCCCGGGGCCGAGGTGCCGGTGGGTGAGCAGCGGGCTGCGCGGGTCGGTGACGTACGGGCCCGTGACCGCCGGGGCGGACGCCGCGGTGACCGCGTGGTTCCGCTCGGTGCCGCCCTCCGCCGCGATCAGCCAGTAGCGGCCGTCCCGGAGGTAGAGGTGCGGCCCCTCGACCCACGCCCCGCGCAGCGCGCCGTGCCACAGCACGTGCTCCGGGCCGGTCAGGCGCAGCGTGGTGAGGTCGAGCTCGCGCAGCCACAGCTCGGCGGGCCCGGTGACGGCCGGCTCGGACGCGTCTCTCGTCGCGGTGAACCAGCAACGCCCGTCGGCGTCGACGAACAGCGAGGGGTCGATCCCCTCGGCCTCCAGGGGCACCGGGTCGGACCACGGGCCGGCCGGGTCGGTGGCGGTCGCGACGAAGGTCGACGCGCCCCGGCGGCCGCTGGCCACGGTCGCGACCACGTAGAACACCCCGGCGTGGTGCCGGATCGTCGCGGCCCAGACCCCGTCGTTCACGTCGAGCCCGGCCAGCGGCGCCTGCTCGGGCCGGGTGAGGACGTGGCCCACGAGCTCCCAGGTCACCAGGTCGGTGCTCCGGTGCACGGGGATCCCCGGGAAGTACCCGAACGACGAAGTGACCAGGAAGTACTCCGCCCCGACGCGCACGACGGAGGGGTCGGGGTGGCACCCGGGCAGGACGGGGTTCTGAAACGCGGGCACGGGGGCTCCCCGGAGGTCGGAAGGGGTGAGGTTGACAGGATGACAACGTTAACATCACGATAGGCGCAGCCCGGGGGCGGCTGCTCGAAGCGGAGTGGCGGACCGGGTCCCCTCGTCGAAGGAGATGTGGACATGCACGCAGCAGGAACACCGGCGACCGGCGCGCGACGCCCGCGGCGGAGGCACGCCGCCCTGGTCGGGGCCCTCGCGCTGGTCCCGGCGCTGGCCCTCGCCGCGTGCTCGTCGTCCGGCGGGGACGACGCCGCCGGGTCCGACGGGCCCGTCACCCTCGAGTTCTGGACCTACTCGCGCTCAAGGGCACCGACCCGGAGGCCCAGGCGATCGTGGACCGCTACCACGAGCTCAACCCGGACGTGACGGTCAAGCTCTCCGAGGTCGGCGGCACGGCCGAGACGTCGTCCAAGCTGCTCGCCGCGGACCGTGCGGACACGGCCCCGGACGTGGTGCAGGTCGAGTACCGCGCGCTGCCGTCGCTCGTCGTGTCCGGCGTGGTCAAGGACATCACCGACGACGTCGCCGACGTGCGGGACGGCGTCGAGGACAACATCTGGGACCTGACGACGTTCGACGGTCAGGTGTACGGCGTCCCGCAGGACATCGGCCCGATGATGCTCACCTACCGCGCCGACCTGTTCGCGCAGTACGGCGTCGAGGTGCCGACCACCTGGGAGGAGTACGCCGCGGCCGCCGAGGCGATCCACACCCAGGACCCGTCGGTGTACATCGCCTCGTTCTCGCCGACGCAGTTCGAGTTCTTCGCGTCGGTCGCGGCCCAGGCCGGCGGCGAGTGGTGGAGCAACGACGGCGACGCCTGGTCCGTCGGCATCGGCGACGAGCCGTCGCTCGAGACGGCCGACTACTGGCAGGACCTCGTCGAGCGCGACCTCGTCACCGTCGAGCCGCTGCTGACCCCGGAGTGGAACGCCAAGGTCAACGACGGGAAGATCCTCAGCTGGGCCGCCGCGGCCTGGGCGCCGAGCGTCCTGTACTCGGTCGCCCCGGACACCGCCGGGCTCTGGGAGGCGGCGCCGCTGCCGCAGTGGACTCCCGGCGACGCGTCCGTCCCGTTCCTGGGCGGGTCGACGTACCTGGTCCCGGAGAAGTCCGAGCACGCCGCGGAGGCCGCGGCGTTCGCCGCCTGGCTGTCCGCCACGGACGAGGGCTCGGAGCTGCTGCTCGGCCTCGACCTGCTGCCCGGTGGCACCGCCGGCCGCGAGGCGACGCTGACCGCGGAACCGCCGATGCTCATGCCGCAGCAGACCGACTTCTGGCAGGTCGTCGACCAGGTCGTCGCCGACACCACGATCCCCGTCACCTGGGGGCCGAACGTCAACGTCGCGCAGAGCGCGTTCGGGGACGCGCTCAACGAGGCCGCGCTGAACGGCGGCTCGTTCCGCGACGTGTTCACGGCCACCCAGGAGACCATCGCGGCCGACCTGGAGAAGTCCGGCTTCACCGTCGCCGACTGACCCCGCGGCGGGCGGCGCCCACCCGCGTCGCCCGCCGCCCCACCGACCGATCCGGAGGAAGGGCCATGTCGACCGACGTCGTCCCGGCATCCCAAGCCGCCCGCGCCGCCCGCACCGCAGGCGCACCCCGCTCGCGCTCCACCCGGCGCCGGGCCCGCGCCGCGACCCCCTGGCTGTTCGCGTCGCCCGCGATCGCGTTCTTCGCCGCGTTCCTGATCATCCCGATCGGGTACGCGCTGTACCTGAGCTTCCGCGGCTACCGGGTCTCCGGCGGCGCGTTCGGGCGCCGCGAGGAGACGTTCGTCGGGCTGGAGAACTACGCGACCGCGCTGTCCGACCCCGAGTTCGTCGCGGGCCTCGGGCGCTCGCTGATCTACGGGGCCATCGCGGTGCCGAGCGTGCTCGGCCTCGCCCTGCTGTTCGCGCTGCTGCTCGACCACCCGCGCGTGCCGGGGCGCAGCTTCGCGCGGACGGCGATCTTCCTGCCGTACGCGGTGCCCGGGGTGATCGCCAGCCTGCTGTGGGGGTTCCTGTACCTGCCCAGCACCAGCCCGGTGAGCTACGTGGCCCGGGAGCTCGGCGGCAGCTCGGTCGACTTCTTCGGCTACCCGGCGCTGTACTTCGCGCTGGCCAACATCGCCCTGTGGTCGGGGGTCGGCTTCAACATGATCATCATCTACACGTCGCTGCGCTCGGTGCCGACGGAGATCTACGAGGCGGCCCGGATCGACGGCGCCTCCGAGCGGCAGATCGCGCTGCGGATCAAGATCCCGCTCGTGACGCCCGCGCTGGTGCTCACCGGCCTGTTCTCCGTGATCGGGACGCTCCAGCTCTACAGCGAGCCCGCCACCCTGCGCCCGATGTCGAACACCATCTCCTCGACGTGGGTGCCGCTCATGAAGATCTACCAAGAGGCGTTCATGAACGACAACCTCGGGGGCGCCGCCGCGGCGTCGGTCGTGCTGGCCCTGGGCATCCTGGCCCTGTCCCTGCTGCTGCTCCGGTTCTTCCAGCGCCGGACGTTCGGGGGTGCCGCGTGACCGCCGTCGACACCCGGCCCCCGGCCGTCGTCCGCACCGGCGACCGCAGCCCGCGCCGCGCACCGCGGCGGCACCGCCGTCCCCGCCTCGCGACCGCCGTGCTCATGCTCGGCGCGGTCTACACCCTGCTGCCCGTGGCGTGGGTGCTGATCGCGACGTCCAAGAGCCCGCGCGAGCTGTTCACCACCTTCTCCTTCGCACCCGGCACCGGCCTGCTCGACAACCTCGCGAACCTCAGCGCCTACGGCGGCGGGCAGTTCTGGCTCTGGGGTCTGAACTCCGCCCTGTACGCCGGCGTGGGGGCCATCGTGTCGACTCTGGTGTCCGCGATGGCCGGCTACGCGCTGGCCAAGTTCCGGTTCCGGGGCCGCGAGCTGCTGTTCTCCGGCATCCTCGCGGGCGTCCTGGTGCCCGGGATCGTGCTGGCCGTCCCGCAGTACCTGCTGATGGCCCAGCTCGGCCTCGCCGGCACCCGGTGGTCGGTGCTGCTGCCGGTGATCATCAACCCGTTCGGCATCTTCCTCTGCCGGGTGTTCGCCGCGGCGGCCGTCCCGGACGACACCGTCGAGGCCGCCCGCCTCGACGGCGCGGGGGAGCTGCGCGTGTTCGGCGCGATCGCGCTGCCGATGATGACCCAGGGGCTGGTGACCGTCTTCCTGCTCCAGTTCGTCGGGATCTGGAACAACTTCCTGCTGCCGTTCATCATGCTGTCCGACCAGGACAAGTACCCGATCACGCTCGGCCTCTACACGTTCCTGTCCAAGGGTGCGGGCGACACCGACCTGTACCCGCTGATCATCGCGGGCTCCGCCGTGTCGGTGATCCCGCTGATCGCGCTCGTGCTCCTGCTGCAGCGGTTCTGGCGGGCGGACCTGCTGGCCGGTGGGCTCAAGGGGTGAGGCCGGGGCTCGGCGCGCTGACCGATCGGCACGGCCTGCTGTACGGCGGTGACTACAACCCCGAGCAGTGGCCCGAGGACGTCTGGGCGGAGGACGTCGCCCTGATGCGCGAGGCCGGGGTGACCCTGGTGACGGTCGGCGTGTTCGCGTGGGGCACGCTCGAGCCGGAGCCGGGCCGGTTCGAGCTCGCCTGGCTCGACCGGGTGCTCGACCTGCTCGCCGGGGCCGGGATCGCCGTCGACCTGGCGACGCCCACCGCCTCGGCCCCGCCGTGGCTGGCGCACGACCACCCGGAGACCTCGTCGGTCGACGCCTCCGGCGTGCGGATGAGCCCGGGCTCCCGGAACCACTTCTGCCCGACCTCCCCGGTGTTCCGGGAGCACGCGCTCCGCGTCGTCCGGGTGCTGGCGGACCGGTACGCCGGCCACCCGGCGCTCGCGATGTGGCACGTCGGCAACGAGCTCGGGCAGCGGTGCTGCTGCGACCTGTGCGCGGCGGCGTTCCGGGACTGGCTGCGCGCGCGGTACGGCACGCTCGACGAGCTCAACCGGGCCTGGGGGACCACGTTCTGGAGCCAGCACTACGCGCGCTGGGCCGAGATCGTGCCGCCGCGCGCCGCGCCGTACCTGCACAACCCGGCGCAGGACCTCGACTTCCGCCGGTTCACCTCGGACCAGCTGCGGGACCTGTACCGCGTCCAGGCGGAGGTCCTCCGGGCGGCCACGCCCGACGTCCCGGTGACGACGAACTTCATGGGCTTCTTCCGCGGTGTCGACTACCGGTCCTGGCGCGACGACGTCGACGTGGTCGCCGACGACTGGTACGGCGACCCGGCCGACCCGCGCAGCCCGGCGCGCGCCGCGCTCACCCACGACCTCATGCGGTCGCTCGGCGGCGGGCGGCCGTGGGTGCTCATGGAGCAGGCGACGAGCGCGGTGAACTGGCGGCCGCAGAACCTGCCGAAGCCGGCAGGCGCGATGCTGGTCGACTCGCTGCGGGCCGTCGCGCACGGCGCCGACGCGGTCTGCTACTTCCAGTGGCGCGCGTCCGCCGCGGGTGCGGAGCGGTTCCACTCCGCGATGCTGCCGCACGCCGGCGCGGACACCGACCTGCACCGGGCCGTCCGCGCGCAGGGCGCCGTGCTGCGCCGGCTGCGCCGGGTCGTGGGCACCCGGGTCGACGCCCGGGCCGCGCTGGTCTTCGACTGGTCGTCCTGGTGGGCGGGCGAGGGACCGGGCCTGCCCAGCGACCGACTGCGCCCGGTCGACCAGCTGCTCGCCTGGTACGAGCCGCTGTGGCGCGCGGGGATCGCGGTGGACGTCGTGCACCCCGGCGACGACCTCGACGGCTACGACCTGGTCGCGGTGCCGGGCCTGTACCTCGTCTCGGACGCCGACGCCGCGAACGTGGCCCGGGTGCCGGAGCGCGGTGGCGCGCTCGTCGTCGGCCCCTTCAGCGCCGTCGCCGACGAGGAGGGCCGGGTCCGCGGCGGCCGGTTCCCGGTGCCGTGGGCGGCGACGCTCGGGGCGTCGGGGGAGGAGCACCGGCCGCTGCCCGACGGGGGCGTCCCGGTCGACTCCGGCCTGATGGGCGCGTTCACCGCGGCCGACTGGTCGGAGATGCTGCGCGTGGAGGGCGACGACGCCGAGGTGCTGGCGACCTACCGGGGCGCCGGGCTGGAGGGCCGCCCGGCCGTGACCCGCCGCGTGCACCCGGGCGGCGGCAGCGCGCTGTACGTCTCGACGGTGCCGCCCGCCGACGCGCTGGCGCGGTTGCTGCTCGACGCGGCGGCCGGTCTCGACCCGGTCCCGTGCCCCGACGGGGTCGAGCTGGCCCGGCGCGGCGACGTGCTGTTCGTGCTGAACCACGGGCCCGACGCGCGCACGGTGCCGCTGGCGGCCCCGGCGGTCGACCTGGTGACGGGCCGGGTCGTGGACGGCGTGCTCGTCCTCGGGTCGTGGGCGGCGGCGGCGCTGGTCGCGCCGGAGCGCGCGGAGCGCGTCAATACCTCCCACCCGGTCGGGAAGACGAGGTAGCCTCGCACTACCTAGTAAGCGGTAGGTAGTGCCTCGCACCGGCGCGCGCCCCTGCCGCGACCCCGGGGCCGCCGTGGTCCCCGCGGACGACGAAGTGGAGTGTGCGATGCGCATCGCGAGCTGGACCAGCACGACCGAGCACGAGCGCTGGACGGACCTCGGGGGCGTCGAGCCCGCCGCGGTCGACCGGATCCCCGACGTGTTCGTGCAGCTGGACGACGAGCGGCAGGAGATCGAGGGCTTCGGCGCCACGTTCAACGAGCTCGGCTGGACCTCGCTGGCCCACCTGACCGACGACCAGCGGGCCGAGATCTTCCGCGAGATGTACGCACCCGGGGTGGGCGGCAACTTCACGATCGGGCGCATGCCCATCGGGGCGAACGACTTCGCCCGCGACTACTACTCCTACGACGACGTGCCGGGCGACTTCGACCTCGAGCACTTCAGCATCGCGAACGACCACGAGACGCTCGTCCCCTACATCCGCGCCGCGCAGGAGCACCAGGGGGCGCTGAAGCTGTGGGCGTCGCCGTGGGTCCCGCCGCAGTGGCTCAAGACCAACGGGCACTACGCGTCGGTGCAGCCGTGGATCAACGGCGTGGAGAACGGCCTGCGTCCCGACCAGGTCCAGGCCGAGGGCACCGACTCGTTCACCCAGGACGAGCGGCACCTCGCGACCTATGCGGCCTACTTCGGCAGGTTCGTCGACGCGTACCGCGAGCTCGGCATCGAGATCGGCATGGTCATGCCGCAGAACGAGTTCAACTCGGCCCAGCCCTACCCGAGCTGCACCTGGACCCCGGCCGGCCTCGCGGCGTTCCTCCGGCACCTCGGCCCCGAGATGCGCGAGCGCGGCGTCGAGGTGTTCCTCGGCACCGTCGAGCGCCCGAACGAGGCCCTGGTCGACGAGGTGCTGGCGGACCCGGACGCCGCCGCGGCGGTCACCGGCATCGGCGTGCAGTGGCACGGCAAGTCGATCGTGCCGTTCCTCAAGAAGGACCACCCGGAGCTGCGGCTCTACCAGACCGAGCAGGAGTGCGGCGACGGCAAGAACGACTGGCGGTACGCCCGCTACTCGTGGCGCCTGATGCGGGACTTCCTCAACAACGGCGCGAACGCCTACCAGTACTGGAACCTGTCGCTGGAGCGGGGCGGCGTCAGCCGCTGGGGCTGGTCGCAGAACTCGCTCGTCGTCGTCGACCCGGAGGCCGGCTCGTTCGAGTACACGCACGAGTACCACGTGCTCAAGCACGTCAGCCACTTCGTGCAGCCGGGCGCCCGCCTGGTGCCGACGCTGAGCTACGCCGGCTACGAGAACCAGGTCGCGTTCCGCAACCCCGACGGCTCGCTCGTCGTGGTCATGCAGAACGACACCTCCGAGGAGATGCCGGTCTCGGTGCTCGTCGGCGACCAGGTCGTCTCGCCGGTGCTGCCGGCCGACTCGCTCAACACGTTCGTCCTGGAGGTCTGAGGGCGCCGGAGCCGGTTCGCCGCGCCACCGGGGGCGACCCCTGCCACGATGCCCGGATGAGGCGGTGGCGCATCCCGGTGGGCGCGGCCCTGGTGGTCGCGCTGCTGGCGGCGTGCGGCCCCGGCAGCGCGGCCCGCGCGGCCCGGGACGTCGCGGTCGCGTTCTCCGCGGCGGTGGCCGCCGGCGACGGGGACGCCGCCTGCGCGCTGCTCGCCGAGTCGGTGGCGCAGCGCGTCGCCGAGGACGAGGAGGCCCCGTGCGCCCGAGCCCTGTCCGAGGGGCCGGTCGCCGACGACCTCGCGGAGCGCGCCGCGGACGCCCGGCCCGGGGAGGTCCGGGTGGCCGGCCGCCAGGCGCAGGTGCGGCTCGGCGGCGACACGGTGTTCCTCGCGCGGTCGGGCACCGGGTGGGTCGTGACCGCCGCGGGCTGCGACCCGCGCCCGGACCGCCCCTACGACTGCGAGGTGGCGGCATGAGGTCCCAGCGGGTGCTGTTCGCGGTGGTGCTCGGCGGCACGTACCTCGTGCTGCTGCTGTGCGTCGTGCTCGCGGTGGTGCGGCGGTGAGGGCGCCCCGGTGGGTCCGGGAGAACGGGCTGAGCCTGTTCTTCCTCGGGATCTTCCTCGCGGCGGTGGCCGGGCAGGCGGTCAGCGGCGTGGCCCTGTTCAACCGCGACCAGGTGGCCGCCGGGCTCGATCCCGTGACGCTCGGCGAGTACGTCACGTCGTCGGCGTTCGCCGTCGACCTCAGCGAGAACTGGCAGTCCGAGTTCCTGCAGTTCCTGCTGTACATCGCGGCGACCGTCTGGTTCGTGCAGCGGGGGTCGCCCGAGTCCAAGCCGCTCGACAAGGCGGGGCGGGAGAGCGACGAGGAGCAGGCGGTCGGGGAGCACGCCGGCCCGCAGTCCCCGCCGTGGGCACGCGTCCGGGGCTGGCGGCTGCCCGTCTACTCGCACTCGCTGACCCTGGTGATGGGCTCGATCTTCCTGCTGTCCTGGTTCGTGCAGTCGCTGACCGGCGCGGTGGCGTACTCCGAGGAGCAGATGCGCGACCTCCAGGACCCGGTCACGTGGCCGGAGTACCTGCGCGAGCCCGACTTCTGGAGCCGGACCCTGCAGAACTGGCAGTCCGAGTTCCTCGCCGTGCTCTCGATGGTCGTGCTGGCGATCTACCTGCGCGAGCGCGGGTCCCCGGAGTCCAAGCCCGTGGGCGCGCCGCACGGCGCCACCGGGATCGAGTCCTGACCCGCCGAGCACTGGCGCGCCGGCCCGGGTCCCCCGAGAGTGGTCGCATGACCGTCGTGAACCCGCCTCGCGACCTGCGCGAGTACATCGAGTTCCTCCGGGACAGCGGCTACACCGTCCGGGACGGCCACACGCCGGACCCGGACCTCATCGACCCCCAGGGCAACCCGGTCTGGACCTGGCAGGAGGGGTACCCGTACCCCGACCTGATGGACCGGGACGCCTACGAGCTGGAGAAGTACCGGCTCCAGGTCGAGCTGCTGAAGTTCCAGTACTGGCTCGAGGACAACGACAAGCGGGCGATCGTCCTGTTCGAGGGCCGCGACGCCGCGGGCAAGGGCGGCACGATCAAGCGGTTCACCGAGCACCTGAACCCGCGGACCTCCCGGGTGGTGGCGCTGTCGAAGCCGAGCGACCGCGAGCGCGGCCAGTGGTACTTCCAGCGCTACGTGCAGCACCTGCCGACGGCCGGCGAGATCGTCATGTTCGACCGGTCCTGGTACAACCGCGCCGGCGTCGAGCGGGTCATGGGCTTCTGCACCGAGGACGAGTACCAGGCGTTCATGGGGCAGGCGCCGGTCTTCGAGAAGATGCTCGTCGACTCCGGCATCCACGTGACCAAGCTGTGGTTCTCGGTGTCCCGCAAGGAGCAGCGCACCCGGTTCGCGATCCGCCAGCTCGACCCGGTCCGTCGGTGGAAGCTGTCGCCGATGGACCTCGCCTCGCTGGACCGGTGGGAGGAGTACACCGAGGCCAAGGAGGAGATGTTCCGCCGCACCGACAAGCGGCACGCGCGCTGGACGATCATCCGGTCCAACGACAAGAAGCGGGCACGCATCAACGCGATGCGGTTCTTCCTCGGCCAGTTCGACTACGAGGGCAAGGACCCGGAGGTCGTCGGCCGCCCGGACCCGCTGCTCGTCATCCGCAGCAAGAACGAGCCGGCGGACGAGTAGCCGCCCCTTGCCGGAGGGCGGCGACGCCCGCGATGCTGGCCCGATGGCCGGCGAACGGACCTACGCGATCCTGCCCTGCCCCGACGTCGACGCGGCGGTCGCGTTCTACGAGGCGCTCGGCTTCCACCCCACGTACCGGCAGCGGCGGCCGAACCCGCACGCGGTCGTCCGCTGCGAGGACATCCAGATCCACCTCGCGGGCATCGACGGCTTCGACCCCGAGGGGTCCTACGCGAGCGTGATCGTCGTCGTGCCGGACGCGGAGGCGCTGTACCAGCAGTTCGCGGCGGGGCTGCGCGCGCACCTCGGGCGGCTGCCGGTCGCGGGCGTCCCGCGCCTGCTGCGGCCGCGGCGGAAGCAGGGCACGACGACCGGGTTCACCGTGGTGGACGTCGGCGGGAACTGGCTCCGGTTCTACCGCGAGGCCGACGTCGGGCAGCCGGAGCCCGCGGCCTCCGGGCTGGCGCGGGCCGTCGAGGCCGCGGCGCGGCAGGGCGACGCGCGCGGCGACGACGCGCAGGCGCTGGTCGCGCTCGACGCCGGGCTGACCCGGCACCCCGACGCGCCCGCCGACGACCGCGCCCGGGCGCTCGCCTACCGCGCGGAGCTGCTGGTGCGGCTCGGGCGGGTCGGGGACGCGGCGGCCGCGCTGGCGGAGGCGGAAGGGCTGCCGTTCACCGCCGCGCAGGCCGGGGCCGTCGCGCCGGACCTCGCGCACGCGCGCGAAATCGTCGCCGGCGCGGAGGACTGACGGAGGGCCGTCAGAACCGGAACGGGATCGGGATGCCGCCGCAGCAGCACACCCCGCGCACGTCCGACTGCGCCAGCATCCCCGCGGCCTGATAGCACGCGACGAACCGGGCCACGGTCGGCCGGACGCCCCGCAGCACGCCGCGGGCCACCACGGTGCGGCGGACGGCCTCGGAGCAGGACGTCCCGCCGTGCGCGACGCGGTGGGCGCAGGCGTAGCCCTTCCGGGGCGAGATGCGGCGCTGGTAGACCCGGATCAGGCGGTCGGCGGCGACGGCGGCGAGGCTCATCGCGTCACGGTAGGCGCGGGCGCGGCCGGGCGCGCGGCGAGCGGCAGCCCGCGCGCGGCACCCCCTGGTGGCCCCGCGCGCCCGCGGCGTAGCGTCGACGGTGCCGGAGCACCAGCCGATCGCACGAGGGGTGGAACTGCCGTGAGCATGATGATGGACATGATGAAGTCGATGCCGGCGGGCACGACGGGGATGGACATGACCGCGATGCAGCCCTGCATCGAGGCCTGCTCGGCCGCGGCCATGGCGGCGACCATGTGTGCCGACGCGGACGCCGGGGAGAACATGGCGCGATGTGCGTCGATGTGCGCCAGCACGGCGGACGTCGCGACCACGACGATGCGGATGATGATGCGGCCCGCGGGCTACGACATGTCCGCGATGTCGGCGATGGTGCAGGCCTGCGTCGCCATGGGCGAGGCGTGCGCGGCGGAGTGCGATATGCACGCGTCGATGTCCGAGCACTGCCGGATCTGCGCGCAGGCCTGCCGTGCAATGGTCGACGCCTGCCGCTCGATGATGGCGTCGATGGTCTGACCGGGGCCGGTCAGACCGACGGGCGCGCCGCGTACCAGGCGCCGCCCACCGCCAGCAGCCCGGCGACCGGGTGCACCGCCGCCGGCTCGCCGGGCTGCGGCGTCGCGCGGGTCGTGAGCACGACCAGGTCCCCGTCGAGCAGGGCGACCGTCACCTGGGCGTCGCCCTGCGCGACGACGAGGCCGTCGCGCCAGGCGCTGGGGGAGGCGGAGGCGACGACCTCCTGGATGGGGAGGACGTCGACGCGGGTGTGCTGCGGCACTTCAGGCTCCTGGGGTCCGGCGTGGCGGTGCGGGTGCGTCCGCGCGCCGGGACGGACCGGGGCTGCGCGGAGGGCGGCTGCTGCGGGGTGACGCGGGGTCCGGCCGGGCGCGCGCTCAGGCGCGGGCGGGGGACCGCTGGGACGTCAGCGACACATTCGACAGCTGCACCGCACCGTCGGCACGGCGACGGACCCCGCGGGGAGCGGGGTCGCGTGGGCGTGCAGGACGGCGGACATGCGAACGAGTGTGGGGAGCCCCGCGTGACGTGTCAAGGGCGCCCGGTGCCGTCGGCGCGGCCCCGCTGGTGAGGCCGACGCGGGCCCTCGGGCGAGCGTCCGGACCGTGGACGCGTCAGCCGGAGGCGAGCGTGCGCAGCTCCGCCAGCGCGGCCCGCACGTGGTCGTCCAGGCCTCGTCCTCCGTCGCTGGCGACCCACGCCTCGAAGCCCACGCGGAACGCGGCCACCGCCGCCTCGGCGGCGAGCGCGGCGGCCGGTGCGGCGACGCCGCGGTCGCGGAGCGCGCCGGCGAGCGCGGCGCCGAGCGCCGCCATCTTGAGCAGCTCGCGCTCCTGCAGGCCGGGATTGGCAGCGACGACCCCGGCGCGGGTGCGGGCGTGCGCGAACCGGTCGGCGAGCGCGTCGCAGCCGCGCACGACGCCGGCGCCGGCGGCGTCCAGCGGCCCCGCGTCCGGCGGCGCGTCCGCGACCCCGGCGACGGCCAGGCGCTCCAGGGTGTGCGCACCGTCGAACAGCACCTCGCGCTTGTCGGCGAAGTACCGGAAGTAGGTGCGCTCGGTGACGCCCGCGCGCTCGGCGATGTCCTGGACGGTCGTCTGCTCGTAGCCGCGCTCGGCGTAGAGCTCCAGCGCGGCGCGCGCCATCCGGCCCTGCGCGTCCGGCTCCCAGCGTCCCATCCGGCCAGTCTAGTGATGACAGCGACTGACATCGGGCGTACGGTGATGACAGCGACTGACATCGCGGTCGCCCCGGGCCCGCCCGGGTGCTCGTCCCTGGAGGACTCCCATGCGCGTGTTCGTCACCGGTGCGTCCGGCTGGATCGGCTCGGCCGCCGTCCCCGAGCTGCTCGCCGCGGGGCACGACGTCGTCGGCCTCGCCCGCTCCGAGGCGTCCGCCGCCTCGCTCGCTTCCGCCGGCGTCGAGGTCCGCCGCGGCGACCTCGACGACCTCGGGGCGCTGCGGTCCGGCGCCGAGGGCGCCGACGCCGTGCTGCACCTCGCGTTCAAGCACGACTTCAGCGACTTCGCCGCGTCCGGCCGGACCGAGCGGGCCGCGGTCGAGGCCTTCGGCGACGTCCTCGCCGGCACCGACCGGCCGCTGATGCTCGCGGCCGGCATCGCCGGGGTGTCGCCCGGCCGGCTGCTGACCGAGGACACGGCGTCGCCGTACGCGGCGCCCGACGCACCGCGCGGCGCGAGCGAGACCTACGCGCTCGCGCTCGCCGCCCGCGGCGTCCGGCCGGTGGCGCTGCGGTTCGCCCCGACCGTGCACGGCGACGGGGACCACGGGTTCGTCGCCGAGCTGGTCCGGGTGGCGCGCGAGCGCGGCGTCGCGGGTTACGTCGGGGACGGGGCGAACCGGTGGCCCGCGGTGCACCGCTCGGACGCCGGGCGCCTCGTCGCACTCGCGCTCGCGCGGGCCGCGGCGTCGGGCGACGTGCCGGTCGTGCACGCCGTGGGGGAGGAGGGGGTTCCGGCCCGCGACATCGCCGAGGCGATCGGCCGGGCCGTCGGCGTGCCGGCGGCGTCGGTCGCCCCCGAGGACGCCGCCGCGCACTTCGGCTGGATCGGCGGGTTCTTCGCGCTCGACCTCCCGGCCTCCAGCGCCCTGACCCGCGAGCGCCTGGGGTGGGAGCCGACCGGGCCGATCCTGCTCGAGGACCTGGCCGCGGGGGCGTACAGCGGCACCCGCTGACCGTGGCGGGGGTCTAGGCACGCGCCGCGCGGGTGGGTTCTGATGGGGGTCCAGCACCCGCGCGGCGCGCGTCGCCCGCTCGACGGAGGGACCCCCGATGGCGACCATCGTGTCGACCCTGTTCATCTCGCTCGACGGCGTGGCCGAGATCGACCCGGCGTGGCACTTCCCGTACTTCGACGACCACATGGGCGCCGCGGTCACCGAGGACTACGCCGGCGCGGACGTGCTGCTCCTGGGCCGGGTCACCTACGACAGCTTCGCGGGTGCGTGGCCGGCGCGGGAGGCCGCGGGCGAGGAGGACGCCCCGTTCGCGAGGCAGCTCGGCGACACCCGCAAGCTCGTCGCGACGCGCGGCACCGCCGACCTCGGCTGGCGGAACGCGGAGCGCGTCGAGGGCGACCTGGTCGAGGCCGTCACCGCGCTCAAGGCCGAGCCGGGCGTCGGCAAGGTCGTGGTGCCCGGGTCGCTGTCCGTGGTCCGGCAGCTGCTCGCCGCGGGCCTGCTCGACGAGCTGAGGCTGCTCGTGCACCCGGTCGCCGCGCGGAGCGGGGAGCGGCTGTTCGACGAGGGGTCGCCCCTCTACCCGCTGCGGCTGCTCCGGTCGGACATCTTCCCCACCGGCGTCGTCCGCCTCGTCTACGCCCCCGGCCGAGCTGCCGAACGCGCACGGGTACGACGACGTGAAGGGCGACGTGCCGGGGGCGTCCGAGAGGTAAGCGCGGCGGCGGTCAGAACGTGAAGTCCCGCAGCTGGATCATGACCCATACGTAGAACGCCACGACCACGACGATCACGACGCCAGAGGTCATCAGGGCGATCCGCAGTGCCCGGTGCGGCCGCTGACCGTCGCGCGGCTCCTTGCCACCTCGGGACCGGATCAGCCCGCCGACGAAGACGAGCAGTGCCGCCGCCAAGGCGCCGTTCACCACGAGCCAGTCCACGGTGGTGCTCCCCGCTCGATGGTGCTGGACGCGGCGGTCAGAACGTGCAGTTCCGCAGCTGGATCAGGAACCAGATGTAGGCCCCCACGGCGAGCACGATGAGGGAACCCGAGATGGTCAGGACGACCCGCAGCACCCGGCGGGGCCGCCGGTCCTCGCGTGGCCGCCCGCCCCATCGCCACCAGATCAGGCCGACGACGAAGACGAGCATCCCGACCGCCATGGCGGCGTTGATCAGTCCCAACACGTCGACGGTGACCTCCGAGTTCGATGTCGTGCCTCACTCGCCCACCCCGTCGGGTGGTCCGCCCACGGACCGTCGGCGGACGGATACGGCGGCCCCGGCGCCGAGGGTGGCGATCGTGAGCGTGACGAGGAGCCCGACCAGGGGCCCGGTGAGCGCAAGCCCGCCGCCGGCGTCTTTCCCGGGACGGGCGCCGCCGCCGGAGACGCCCCGGGGTCAGTCGTGGTGCCCTGCGTCGTCGGAACCAGGCCGGCGAGGTAGCCGGTGGCCGTGGACCCGATCCCTGGGAGCACGATCCCGATGACCCGATCGCCGTCCGGCTCGCCGGCCACGAAGCCGTCGGCGTCGTCGGCGGCCTCTCCCGCGCGGAGCAGGGCCCCGGGCACGTGCAGGTCGTACACCCCTGGCAGGAGCCCGCCGACCTCCCAGGCGCCGTCCGGGCCAGTGAGGACCGTGAGGTCCACGGGGTCGCCGAAGGCGTCGTCCCCGGTCAGGCGCACCTCGACCCCGGCCGCAGCGGGCTCGTCGGCGTCCCAGGTCCCGTCGGCGTCGGTGTCGGCGAAGGCGTGCCCGCTGATCGCCGCGGTCGCGTACTGGTCCCGCTGGTCCGGCCCGAACACCACCGCGCCGTCGTCCGGCCTCGCCGGGAACGGGTCGGGGTCGCAGGCGTCGCCGATGCCGTCGCCGTCGCTGTCCTCCTGGCCCGGGTTGGCGACGTCCGGGCAGTTGTCCACGTCGTCCGGGACGTCGTCGCCGTCGCGGGAGATCGTCACGAGGGTCGACCCCATGCTGGACCGCCCGAGCTGGTCGGTGACCTTGACCGTGGCGTAGCCGTCGAGCTCCTCGTCGTAGGTGTGCTCGATCACCGGGTCGGAGGTCACGTAGTCGACGGTCCCATCGCCGTCGACGTCCCACTCGTAGCTCACGAGGTGCCCGACCGGGGCGTACGAGCCGCGGGCGTCGAGGCGGAGCGTCGCACCGACCTGCGCGACCCAGGGGCCCTGGATCCAGGCGAACGGCTTGTCCATCGCGTCGGTGATCGTGCGCGTCAGCGTGTCGGCGAGGTCCCCGCCGGCGACCGAGGTGAGGCCACCGGTCTGCTCGGCGACCTCGGCGAGGAAGGTCGCGAGGGCGGACCCGCGCACCGCGACGGGGTAGATCTCCGCCGGGTCGACGGCCAGGGCGTGCTCGGTCACCTCCCGCCGGGTCAGGCCCGAGGTCTGTTCCGGGTCCCGGCCGGTGTTGTCGCTGATCGGGATCACGACCTTCTTCACCCCGTCGCGCCAGGGCAGCGAGATCGCCTCCTCGAGGCCGGACAGCACGGCCTCCGGCCCGTCGCCGCCGTCGGTCGGCACCAGCGCCGCGAGACCGGTGCGTACCTCTGCGGCGTCGGTGGTGAACGGCACGTCCACCCGCGACGCGTAGCTGCCCGCCACGCCCGTCCACGCGGGGTCGTCGGCGAACGACACCAGCGCGAACCGGTACGAGCTCGACAGCGCCCCCAGCCGCTCGGCCATGCCCATCACGAAGTCCTGCACCTGCGCGACGTACGGCTTCATGGACATCGTCGTGTCGACGACGAACACCAGATCCAGGCCCGCTGCGCCGGCCCGGATGTCACGTCCAGGCACGGCGGCGACCTCCCGCATCAGGCGCGCCTCCTCGGTGTGGCCCCTGAGGTTCGGGTGGTACACCTCGGCGAAGGGCACGGTGCTCCAGAACTCGTGGATCCACCGGTCCGGGTTGCGGCGGCCCGTCGACGGGTCCGGCTCGTGCCCGGCGAAGTGCCCCTTGACCGTCTCCAGGAACGTGACGAACTCGGTGCCGGCGGCGGCGTTGGCCTGCTCGACCGCCCGGCGCTGCGCGGTGTCGCCGGCGTCCCCGAGCGTGCGCACCGCGGTCGCGGTGTCGTACGAGTCCGTGGACCAGGTCAGCAGCCCCCCGAACGACCGCAGGATGTACGGCTCCTCCGTCGACAGGTAGGGGTACGACAGCAGTACCACCCGAGCGTCCGGGCGCATCCGGGCCCGCAGCGCGGTGAGCGCGTCCTCCAGGTTGTCGCCCAGGGTCCGGAGGCCCGCGTGCGCGGCGTCGACGTGCTGGCGACAGCTGCCGGGGTCCTGGACGAGCACCGCGAAGCACTGCATGACGATGTCGGAGAAGCCCAGGTCGTTCCCACCGATGGTCAGCAGCACCAGGTCCGTCGTGCGGTCCACCGCCTGGATCTGCGGTCGCATCACGACGGTGCACCGCACCGCCCACGACGAGACGGTCGACCCCGACACCTCGATCTTCACTCGCTGGTCGACCCCGACGCCGCCCGTGCACACCGGGTCCTGCTCCGCGACGCGGCGCGCAGCGGCCTCGTCCGCAGCGTCCGGGCGCGGCACCATGACCTGCCGCACGTCGCCGGCGTCGCGTTCCTTCGTGAGGTGGGCCAGCACCCCGCCGCTGCACGCCCGATTGACGAACGTGGCGTGGTGGCCGCGCCCGTTGAGCCAGTCCACGTACTGCTGCCCCCAGCTCGACGAGGACCGGTAGCAGCCCCTCGGGCCGTAGTAGTCGCCGGCACCGTTGCCCGCCGAGTACGAGTCGCCCAGCTGGACGACCGACACCGCCGTCGCGATCTCCACCGACCGAGGCGCGGGCGCCTCAGGTCCGACCGCGCCGACCAGGGCGAGCGACAGCGCCGTGACCGCCGACCCGAATCCGATCGCCCTGCCCCAGCGCCGCGTTGCCATCGGACGACTCCCCACCGACCACGGCACCGGACCCGGGCGAACCGGGCCGGTCCTGGTCGGCAGATGTGCGAGCCCGGTGCGTCACCCCGGCGTCACCTGTGGCAGCGGGGCGCTCCGGACCGTACGGGCGCCGGATCGGCACCCGAATCGACCGATCACCTACTCGATCCGGCTTTCGCCTGCCGGTCGTGGGTCGCGTCAGCCCGCCAGGCCCGCCGTCGCGGCCTCGACCGCCGCCCGGGCCTCCTGCGCGGCGGTCGAGCCCGCGATGACCGAGTCGATGTCGTCGGGGACGACCTCGGTCGCGCGCGCGGTCGCGGCGGCGTCGAGGGCGCCCTGGAGAGCCGCGCGGGCGTCGGCGTCCCCGCCGCCCGCGGCGAGGGCCTGCCGGCCCGCGGCGACGGCACCGTCCAGCGCGGCCACCGCGGCCTGCCGGGCCTGCTCCTCCTGCTGCACGTCGTACGCGTACGAGTCCTCGAACACGGCGCCGGTGGCGTCCTGGATCGCCGCCAGGTGGCCGAGCGCCGCGTCCCGCGTCTCCTCGACGGCGGCGGTCTGCTCGGCGAGGGAACCCTCGGTGGGAGCCGTGGTGTCCAGGGCCTCGGCCTCGGCGAGCACGTCCGCGAGCGCGGTCCCCAGCGAGGGGTCGAGCAGCCGGCCCTCGGTGGACGCGAGCCCCTCGTGCGAGGTGTCGATCGCCTGCTGCAGCTCGGTGGCGACGGGGGCGAGGTCGGCCAGCGCGGCGTCGAGCGCGGAGCGGTCCTGCGCCTGGGAGCGCTGCGCGGAGGCGAACCAGACGCCCCCCGCGACCAGCAGCAGGACCACGACGACGGCCACGACGGCCAGCCGGGTGCGGCGCGCGCGGTCGCCCGGCGCGGTGGTCGTGACGGTGTCCGGCGGCGTGCTCGCGGCCATGGTCGTGCCCCCTGATCGGTCCGAGCGGTCGGTCCCCGCAGCCTACCGGCGCGGTCGGACGCGGCCCGGCCGGTGCCCGGCTGCCGGGACACCGCGTCCACGCGGACGCCGCGGAGCGGCGCGGGCCGTCAGCCGGGGCCGAGGGCGGTGCCCGGCGAGGGTTCGGGCGGGTCGTCCTTGAGCTCGACCAGGAGCACGCGGGTCGGCGTCGTGCCGATGTTCTCACCGGTGTGCTCCTGGGCGGGCAGCCACACCACCGCCCCCTCGGGCAGGACGACGTCGCGGTCGCCCTGAGAGCCCGTCAGGCGCCGGCTGAACGCGGACCGCGTGATCATGACGCTGTCCGGGTGGCGGTGCGGCGTGGTCCGGTCGCCCGGGAGGTCGTCGTACGCCAGGACGCGCACGCGCGCGTTCTCGAGCACGACGCGGTAGTGGTCGGCGTTCGTCACGACGGGGTCGAGGTCCACCCGCGCCATCGTCCTCGCGGACCTCGCACGGCCGAGGCCTCCCGTGGCCCGGTTCTGGCTGTGCGCCCGCTGTGCCTGGCAGGATGGGTGCCGTGACCTGCCGAGACGCCGCCCGCCGGCCGCCCGCGCACCGGGTGCTCCCGTGCTGAGCGGCGCCGTCGACGTGACGCTGGAGCTCGTGCTGCGGGCGACGGCCGCGCTGCTCGGGCACGTCCTGCACGGCCGGGACGCGGTCCAGGAGCTCGCGGCGGCGTGGACGTGGTCCGCCGCGGTGTGGCCGGTGGTCGGGCTGGCCGCGGTCGCGCTGCTCGTCGGGCTGTGGACCGTCTTCTGGGACGACTGAGCCTCCGGGCCGCGGGCGTCGGAGGTCACCCCTAGCCTGGGCGCATGCCCGAGGGTCACACCGTCCACCGCATCGCCCGCCAGTTCGCCCGGGACTTCGTCGGCCACCGCGTGGCGGTGTCCTCGCCGCAGGGGCGGTTCGCGCAGGGCGCCGCCCTGCTCGACGGGCGCGAGCTGCTGACGTCCGCGGCCGTCGGCAAGCAGCTGTTCCTCGGCTTCCAGGGCGGCCACGTGCTGCGGGTGCACCTCGGCCTGTACGGCGCGTGGGACTTCCTCGGGGTCGTGTCCCCGCTGACCGAGGGCGGCGGGGCGGTCGCGAGCCTCGGCGCCCCGCGCGTACGGCGGTCGGTCCGGATGGGCGAGGGGGAGCGCGAGGGCGACGAGGGCGCGGAGACCGAGGACTTCCCGCCGGAGCCCGTCGGCCAGGTGCGGGTGCGGCTCGCCACCGAGCAGACGGTGGCGGACCTGCGCGGCCCGACGGCCTGCGAGGTGCTCGACCCCGCCGCCACCGCCGCCGCGCTCGCGAAGCTCGGCCCGGACCCGGCGGTCGAGGACGACGTCCGCGCCCGGATGGCGGACCCGCACGCCGTCGCCGCGGCCACCGGCGCGGCCGCCCACCGCGAGCCGGGGGAGTCCGACCCGGCCGTCGCCGACGCGGTGGCGCCCGGCGCCGGCACGGCCGCCGACGTCATGGTGCAGCGGCTCACCGCCCGGGGCACCCCCGTGGGTCAGCTGCTCATGGACCAGGCCGTGGTCGCGGGCATCGGCAACATCTACCGGGCGGAGCTGCTCTACCGCGCGCGGCTCGACCCGCACACGCCCGGCAAGCGGGTCCCCGCGGAGACGGCGCGCGCCCTCTGGGACGACTGGTCGGCGCTGCTGGCCGACGGGATCGCCACGGGCGTGATGCTCACGCGGGAGGACCTGGACGAGGCCGGCCGGGCCGAGGCGCTGCGGGACCAGGCGCAGCGGCACTGGGTGTACGGCCGCGGCGGCGAGCCCTGCCGGACCTGCGGCACGCCGGTGGTGGTCGAGGAGATGGCGGGGCGCAAGCTCTACTGGTGCCCGACCTGCCAGCGCTGACCGGCGACGGCGGTGCCGGCCCTCAGCGCGGCGCGCGGACCATCGGGACGTGCGGGATGCCGTCCTCGTCGTAGTCCTCGCCGGCGCGCTCGAACCCGTACCGGCCGTACCAGGCCTCCAGGTGCGCCTGCGCGTGCAGGTGGATGGTCGCCCCGGGCCCGCACAGCCCGATGCCGTGCTCGAGCAGCGCGCCCGCCACGCCCCGCCCGCGCGCGGCCCCGGCGGTCGCGACCCGGCCGATCGCGGGGTGCTCGCTGCCGGCGCGCAGCACCCGGATGGTGCCGAGCAGCTCGCCGTCCTCGTGCGCCCAGACCTGCAGCGAGTCGTCCAGCAGGTCCTGGCCGTCGAGCTCGGGGTACGGGCAGGTCTGCTCGACCACGAACACGTCGACGCGCAGCCGCAGCAGGGCGTAGAGCTCGGCGGCGGTGATCTCGGCGGGGGTGCGGGTCTCGATGGTCAGCGGCACGCCGGTCAGCGTAGGTGGTCGCCGGGGGTGCGGCTGCGCCATGCTCGGACCACGGCGGCCGCGGCCGCCCGCGCACGCACCCGCGCCGAGGAGGAGTCCGCGATGAGCAGCACCGAGACGCCCACGAGCCGCCCGAACCCCGTCGTCACGTTCCTGCAGCGCCGCTGGCTGAGCATCCTGCTGGTCGTGCTCGCGGTGGTGTTCGTGGCGCAGAACCGGCAGCCCGTGCGGGTGCACCTGCTCGCGACGACCGTGACGACGCCGCTGTGGGTGGCGCTCGCGGCGATGCTGCTCGTCGGCCTCGCGGCGGGGACGTTCCGGATCCGGCGCGCGGGCCGCGCGGAGGGCCGCCGCGGCCGCTGAGGTCGGTACTCCCGCGTGAGGTCGTCACTCACGGGTGACGACCTCACCGCGTCGTGACGACCTCACCGCGCGACGAGCGCGCCCGCGCGTCACTCCAGCTCGAAGTCCGCCACCAGCTTGGGGTCCGGCTGCTGCTCGCCGACCGGCACGGGCGCGGGGAGCACGTTCCCGCGGGTCGCCAGCGGGCACGCCCATGCCGGGTCGTACGCGCACGAGGGGTTGTACGCGAAGTTCAGGTCGAGGATCAGCCCGCCGTCGGTGGCCCGGCCGAGGTCGGCGTGCTTGATCGTGTCGAGCAGGTACCGCCCGCCGCCGTAGGTGCCCTTGCCGGCGGTCGCGTCCTTGACCGGGATGAAGATGCCGCCGCCGTAGGTGCGCAGCGCCCACACGGACAGCGAGCCCAGCCCCTCGAGCTCCACGCGCCCGACGCGGTCGAACGGCACGACCCCGTCGGTCCCCGTGGTGACCTCGAGCCGCTGCGCGGACGTCGCGCGCACCCGCACCTCGAACCGGTAGGCGGGGTCGTAGGGCGCGACGGACAGCCCCTCGAACACGGCCTTCGCGGCGTGGTGCAGCGGGGAGGCGGCGTGCGTCGCGAACAGCTCGTCGCGGCGCGCGACCCACTCGGCGTGCGCGGCGGCGGGGTCGTCCTCGGCCAGCCGGCGGACGTCCGCGTACATCTGCGCGGTGCGCCGCCGCCAGTCCGCCACCGCGAGTGCGTCGAGGGCCAGGCCGAGCTGCGTCACCATGCCCTCACCGTCTCACGCGCGGGGCCCCCGGGTCGGGCGAGCGCGCCGGTCGTGCCGCTGCAGCGCGCGCACCTCGCGGACCGCGGTCGCCGCGCACACGAGGCCGACGAGCCAGGCCCACGGGCGCCCGCGCAGCGCCAGCACCAGGCACACGAGGGTGAGCGCCCCCGCGCCCAGCACGACGGCGAGGCTCGACCACCGGATGCCGCGCAGCACGCCCCGACCGTACCGCCGCCCCCCGCCGTGGCCCCCGGTGCGACCCACCCCGCGCGCCGTGAAAGGCTGCCCGCATGGACCTGAGGATCTTCACCGAACCGCAGCAGGGCGCGACCTACGACGACCTCCTCGCCGTCGCGCGCGCCACCGAGGACCTGGGCTTCGACGCCTTCTTCCGCTCCGACCACTACCTGTCGATGGGCTCCGGCGACGGGCTGCCCGGCCCGACCGACGCCTGGACGACGCTCGCCGGCCTGGCCCGCGAGACCAGCCGCATCCGGCTCGGCACGCTGGTGTCGTCGGCCACGTTCCGGCACCCCGGCGTGCTCGCCATCCAGGTCGCGCAGGTCGACCAGATGTCGGGCGGCCGCGTGGAGCTGGGCCTGGGCACCGGCTGGTACGCGGAGGAGCACGAGGCCTACGGCATCCCGTTCCCGGACAAGAGGTTCGGCCTGTTCGCCGAGCAGCTGGAGGTCGTCACCGGCCTGTGGGGCACCCCCGCGGGCGACCGGTTCGACTACGCCGGCGAGCACTACACCCTCAAGCGGAGCCCGGCGCTGCCCAAGCCCGTGCAGACCTCGCCGCTCGCCGGGACGACGCCCGGCGTGCCGCTGATCGTCGGGGGCCTGGGCCCGCGGAAGACCCCGGCGCTCGCCGCCCGGTTCGCCTCGGAGTTCAACCTGACCTTCCCGCCGCTGGACGTCGTGGGCGAGAAGCTGGAGACGGTCCGGGAGGCGTGCCGCGCGATCGGCCGCGACCCGCAGACGCTGACGATGTCGGCCGCGCTCGTCCTCGCGGGCGGCAAGGACGACGCCGAGGTGGACCGCCGGGCCGCCGCCATCGGGCGCGACCCGAAGGAGGTCCGCGCGGTGGGCATCGCCGGGACGCCGACGGCGATGGTCGACCGCCTCGGCACGCTCGCCGAGCAGGGCATCACCCGGGTCTACCTCCAGGTGCTCGACCTGCACGACCTCGACCACCTGGAGCTCGTCGCCTCCGAGGTCATGCCGCAGGTGCGCTGACGCGCGCGTCCTCACCCGGGCCGGTGGCCCGCGACCCCGCGCCAGCCGCGCGCACCAGGTCGCGGGCCACCGCCACGACCAGGACGACCAGCAGCACGTTCCGCAGCACCAGGACCAGCGACGGGCCGGTCTGCTGCAGGGTGATCCCGTCGTAGGCGATCGGGAACACCACCTGGGTCAGCCCCGCGATCACGAGCACCAGCACCGCCGGGACCCGCCAGGACCGCAGGCCGCCGGCGCCCGGCCGGGCCAGCCCGACGACGACCGGCCCCGCCAGCCAGCCGACGAACTGCGGCGAGCCGACCTTGTTCGCGAGGATCAGCGTCACGGCGACCAGCAGCGCCCCGCGCGCCAGGAACGCCGCGGTGTCCAGGCGGTCACCGGCGCGCAGCCGCACCCAGGCGAGCAGCCCGGTCACCGCGGCCAGGGCGACGGGGAGGGCGACGCCCAGCGCGCCCGCCACGGCCGCGGTCCCCGGGCCGGCGATCTCCCAGGTGGTGATCTCCTGGTTGAGCACGACCCGCGTCCCGCCGCCGGCGATCCCCGCCAGGACGAACGGCGTCGCCGCGACCGACTCGAGCTGGAGGCCGCGCTCGCCCTGCTCGGTGAGGAAGCTGGTGAGGTGCCCGAGCCCGCCGCCCGCGGCGACGGCACCCGCGACCGCCACGCAGACCGCCGCGGCCGGCAGCACCAGGTCCCGCCACGGGCGGCGCAGCACGAGCACCAGCGGCAGCAGCAGCGCGCCCGGCGCGACCTTGACCCACGCGCCGAACGTGAGCAGCGCGGACGCCACGGCGGGGTGCCGCAGCGCCACCGCCAGGGCGATCACGACCACGGGCGCCACCACGGCGTCCAGCCGGCCGACCGCGACCGGGCCCAGCAGCAGCACGAACGCCAGCCACCACCAGGCTCCCACCGCGGGGTCGCGCGCGGGCGGCACCACGTCGCCCCGCACCGCGCCCTCCCGCGCCGGACGCCCCGCGCAGCGAAGCAGCACGACCACGGCGACCGCGTCGAGCAGCGTGATGAGCGCGGACCAGGCCACCGCGTACGGCTGGGTGCCCACGGCGTCGACCAGCGCCGGCAGCAGCATGGGGAGCACGGCGCCGGCGGGGTAGACCCAGTCGCCGTCGAGGACCGGCCAGACGCCCTGGTGCAGGCCCTGCCACATCCACCAGCGGTACAGGTCGAGGTCCCAGAACGCCCGCGCCGGGATCAGCACGGTCCCGACGTAGGCGATCCAGCCGTGCACCGCGACGAACGCGGTCCACAGCGCGGCGCGCGAGCGCAGCAGCCGGTCGATGGCGCACCTCCACGGCGGACGGTCACGGGCCGGGCCACACCCTACGCGGGCGCGCCGTGCGGTCCGTGGGCGCGGCCGGACGGGTGACGCGTCACCCGCTAGCCTGCCCTGCGGCGCGCGGACCGACCGGGGCGCCGGCGTAGGAGGAGGACCGCGGTGAGCGCGATCGGCTGGCGGGTGCACGGCGACGGCAGGAGGGTCGAGCCGGGAGCGGTCGTCGCCCCCGACGAGCGGCTGTCCTGGCCCCGGACCATCGGCATCGGCATGCAGCACGTCGTGGCGATGTTCGGCGCGACCTTCCTGGTGCCGCTGCTCACGGGCTTCTCCCCGGCGACGACGCTGCTGTTCTCCGCGATCGGCACCGTGGTGTTCCTGCTGGTGACCGGCAACCGGCTGCCGTCCTACCTGGGCTCGAGCTTCGCGTTCATCGGCCCGATCGTCGCCGCCACCGCCTCCGGCGGGCAGTCCGCGGCCGTCGGCGGCATCCTCGCCACCGGCCTGCTGCTCGCGGCGATCGGCCTGGTCGTGCACCTCGCGGGCTCGCGGTGGATCGACGTCGTCATGCCGCCGGTGGTGACGGGCACCGTGGTCGCGCTGATCGGCTTCAACCTCGCGCCGACGGCGTGGGGCACCTGCGACGAGACCGGGGCCTGCAGCGGCTTCCGCGCCGCCCCCGTGACCGCGATCGTGACGCTCGGGGCGATCGTGCTGTCCGCGGTGCTGTTCCGCGGCATCCTCGGGCGGCTGTCGATCCTGGTCGGCGTCGTGGTCGGGTACGTCGTCGCCACCCTGCGCGGCGAGGTCGACTTCACCGCGGTCGGCGAGGCCGCCTGGTTCGGCCTGCCGCACTTCGTGGCCCCGACGTTCGAGCCGCGGCTGCTCGGCCTGTTCCTGCCCGTCGTGTTCGTGCTGATCGCGGAGAACGTCGGCCACGTGAAGTCCGTCGCCGCCATGACCGGCAAGGACCTGGACCCGCTGACCGGCCGCGCGCTCCTCGCCGACGGCCTCGCCACCACGTTCGCGGGCCTCGGCGGCGGCTCCGGCACGACCACCTACGCGGAGAACATCGGCGTGATGGCGGCGACCAAGGTCTACTCCACCGCCGCCTACTGGGTGGCCGCGGCGACCGCGCTGGTGCTCAGCATGTCGCCCAAGTTCGGCGAGCTCATCAACACGATCCCGGCCGGCGTCCTCGGCGGGGCGACGACGGTGCTCTACGGGATGATCGGCGTGCTCGGCGCCCGGATCTGGGTGCAGAACAAGGTCGACTTCTCGGACCCGGTGAACCTGACGACCGCCGCGGTCGCGCTGGTGGTCGGCATCGCCAACTACACCTGGGCCGTGGGCGACCTGACGTTCGAGGGCATCGCGCTGGGCACCGCCGCCGCGATCGGGGTCTACCACGTCATGCGGGGCGTGGCCCGGTGGCGCGGCACCAGCCAGGAGCCGGCGTCGCCGGCGTCGGTCCCGGGCGGGGTCGAGCTGGAGCGCTGAGCAGGCGGCGGCCGGGGGCGTTCAGCCCTCGGCCGCGGGCTGCTCCTCGGTCGCCGGCTCCTCCGTGGCGGGCGGCGGGGTGGCCTGCGCGACCGGGGTGACCTGGTCGAGGGCGATGCACCCCTCAGGCACGGCGAACGGCTGGTCCGCGACCAGCACGACGTCGGCGGCCGCCACCAGCGCGTTGTACGTCGAGCCGACGACGACGTCGACCGACGCGTCCTCGCGGGTGTCCAGCACCAGCTGCGGGGTGTCGAACTGCGCGGCGACCGTGTAGGCGGCGGCGACGCCCTGGGTGCCGAACTGGATGAGCGCGTTGCCGCTGTACGTGGTGTACCCCATCTGGCTCGCGTTGAGCTGCTGCCCGATGACGAAGCCGCGCGACGACAGGGCCGAGGCGGTGTCCCCGGCGAGCCCGACCCGCGTGGTGCCGTTGAGCACGTTGACGGTGACCTGGCCGTACGGCACGGGCGTCGCGCCCTCCGGAGGGCACGGCGAGTTCACGGCCGCGAGGCCGGTCGGCTCGGGCGACGAGAAGTCCCGGGACAGGAACGGCAGCGAGACGTTGCCGGTGTACACGGCCGCGGCGCCGAACGCGGCGACGGCCAGGCCGCCGAGCAGCACGCCGAACACGACGGCCTGGCGCTCCCGGGTGTGCCGGCGGCGGCGCTGGCGCGCGGCGTCCGGCGTGCGGTCAGCGCTCATCGGACTCGATCACGAGGACACGCGCGTGCAGCACGGGCCGCTGCTGCAGGGCGGCGCGCACCGCGCGGTGCAGGCCGTCCTCCAGGTAGAGGACGCCGCGCCACTGCACGACGTGCGCGAACAGGTCGCCGTAGAAGGTCGAGTCCTCGGACAGCAGGTTGTCCAGGTTCAGCGTGCGCTTGGTGGTGACCAGCTCGTCCAGGCGCACCTGGCGCGGCGGCACGTCGGCCCACTGCTTGGGCGTGACCAGGCCGTGGTCGGGGTAGGGCCTGCCCTCGCCCACGGACTTGAAGATCACGGACGCGAGTGTAGGTGAGACGGGCCCGCTGCGGGGGCACCGGCTCGCGGGTGGGTGGTCGTGGGGCGGCACCCGGGTGAACTTCGGCCCCGAGGTCGCCTGCCCGCGCCCGGCGGCCGATGGGACGGGTACGGCGGGCCCGGTCGGCAGGGGCCGCCGCCGCGCGGGCTCGGGGAGGGGGTGCGCATGCAGGTCGACGCGCGCGGTCGCGCCCGCAGGCGGGTGCGGCTGGTCGTGGCCGTGCTCGTGCCCGTCGGCCTGGCCCTGTCGCTGCTCGCCTCCGCGTTCGACGCGCACCAGCAGCAGGACCGCGCGGAGCAGGCGACGCGCGCCGACCTCGCCGTGTCGGCGGAGGCCCTGGTGGCGCGGCTCGGCGGCCAGGTCCGGGTGGCGTCCACGTCGGCGTCCCTCCTGACGCCCGCCGCGGGCGCGTCGTGGGACGACGCCGCCGCGGCGTGGGAGGGCCACCTGCGGGTGCTGGCGGGCGTGCCGGCTCTCGAGGCCGACCCCGCCGCGCGGCCGGGGTCCGCGCCGGTCCTCACCTCGGGCGTCGCGTGGCTCCCGGCGCCCGCGAGTCCGGCGGACCGCGCCGGGTCCGTCGACCTGCGGCCCACGGGGGCGGTGGCGGTGCCGGGGGAGGTGCACGTCTCCCGCGTCGTCCGGCTCGGGTCCTCCTCGCTGCTGGACGCGCTGGCGTCCGGCGCCGGCGACGCCGACGGGCCGGCGGCGGTCGCCGTCGCGCTCGCGGCCGCGCGCGACTCCGGCCAGCCGGTGCTGAGCGCGCCGTACCGGGCCACGTCGCCCGCGCTCGACGCCTCTGACGCGGGCAAGCTGGCGCGGGCGGGCGCCGCCCAGCAGGCCGAGGCCGCGATCGCGGTGCCCGTCTTCGACTCCCCGGACGCGCCGGGGGGCGAGGGCGAGCGCCGCCGCCGCCTGATCGGGTGGACCGTGACGACGTTCGCGGTCGCGCCGCTGCTCGACGCGGTGACCGCGCGGCCCCGTGACGCCGCCGTGGTCAGCGACGGGGGCACGGTCCTCGGCGTGCTCGCCGAGGACGGCGACGCCCGCCCCGCCGCGGGCGGCCGGCTCGCCGTGACGGTGCCGGTCGCGGGCCGGACCTGGACGCTCGCCGCGGAGCCGCGTGACGCGGTCGGACCGCTCGCCCCCCTCCCGCTGCTCGGGGGCGCGGTGCTGACCGCGCTCGTGGTCGGCCTGATCGCGTCGCGCGCCGCCGCGGAGCTCCGGGCGGTCGAGGTCGCAGCCGACCGCACCCGCGCGCTCGCCGCCCGGACCCGCGACCTCGAGTCGATCACCCGGAACACCCCGGACGCGCTCGCGCGGGTGGACGGCGACGCCCGCCTCCGGTTCGTCAACGCCGCCATGCGGCGCGCGGCCCGCGTGACGGACGCCGACCTCGGCTCCCGGGTCGGCGACCTCGCCGGCCGGTCCCCGGTCATGGACTCCGTGCGGGCGCTCGCGCACCACATGATCGCCATCTCCGAGGACCGCGGCGTCGACGGCGACGCGGACCCGCGCCGGCTGATCAGCATGTCCGCGCAGGTCGAGGGGCACTGGTACGAGGTCCGGGCGGTACCCGAGCGCGGGCCGGACGGCACGGTGGACTCGGTGCTGGTCGTGGCCCGGGACGTCACCCGGTTCCGCGAGGCGCAGGACCGGCTCACGCACGCGGCGACGCACGACCCGCTGACCGGGCTGGCGAACCGGGACGTCGCCCGGGAGCGGGCGGTCGCGGCGCTCGCGACCTCGCGGGCGGGGACGGCGCTGCTGCTGCTCGACCTGGACCGGTTCAAGCTCGTGAACGACTCCTACGGCCACGTGGTCGGGGACCAGCTGCTGCAGCGGGCCGCGGAGCGCGTCGGCGCCGACCTGCCGGACCGGGCGGTCGCGGCCCGGCTCGGGGGCGACGAGTTCGTCGTGCTGCTCCCCGACGCGACCACCGCCGTCGCCGACGACGTCGCTCTCCGGCTCGTCGCCGCCTTCGACGAGCCGTTCGCCGTCCGCGGCGAGGAGTTCGCGGTCGGCTGCTCGGTCGGGGTCGTGCACGCCGAGCCCGGCCAGATGGCCTGGGACGAGCTGCTCCGGTGCGCCGACGTGGCGATGTACCGGGCGAAGGCGGCGGGCGGCGGCTGCCACCAGTGGTACGAGGACCACGGTGCCGACCGCGCGCGGCAGCGGCTGACCATGGCCGCCGACCTGCGCCGCGCCGTCGAGGAGGGCGAGCTGTCCCTCGTCTACCAGGCGGAGGTGGACCTGGTCACCGGCCGGGTCGAGGGGGTCGAGGCGCTGATGCGCTGGACCAGCCGCACCCGCGGACCCGTCTCGCCGGGCGAGTTCATCCCGGTCGCCGAGGAGACCGGCCTGATCGGCGAGCTCGGCGCCTGGGCGCTGGACCGCGCGCTCGCCGAGGTCACCGCCCACAACCGCAGCACCGGCGCCGGGCTGCGGGTCTGGGTGAACGTGTCGCCCCGGCAGTTCGCCGCGGGGCAGGACCGGGCCGACCTCATCACCCTGGTCGTGGACCTGCTCGCGGCGTACGACGCGCCCGCGAGCTGGCTCGGCATCGAGGTCACGGAGAGCGCGCTCGCCGACGACGCCCGCGCGGTGCCGATGCTGCGGGCGCTACGGGAGCTCGGCGTCGGCGTCGCCATCGACGACTTCGGCACCGGGTACTCCTCGCTGTCCCGCCTGCACGACTACCCCGTCACGCTGCTCAAGATCGACCAGTCGTTCGTGCAGGAGCTCGGCGGATCCGGAGCGGCCGGGCCGCGGGCGGCGGGCGTCGTCGAGGCGGTCGTCGCGCTGGGCCGGTCGCTGGGCGCCGACGTCATCGCCGAGGGCGTGGAGGACGAGGCCCGGTACGCCGCGCTGCGCTCGCTGGGCTGCGACCTCGCGCAGGGCTACCTGTTCGGCAGGCCCTGCGCCTTCGCCGACGCCGTCCGCCCGGTCGAGGTGCCGGGGCCGGTGCTCCCGGGCATGGTCGGGGCGAGGCTGCCCGGGCCGCGCTGAGCCGCCGGCTGCTGGAGCAGCATCCAGGTCGAGCACGCGGCGGCGAGCAGCGGCACGGCCAGGCCGATGCCGGTCGCCGGGACGACCACGCCCGAGTCGTTGAGCGCGAAGCCGACGCCGAGCGTGACGGCGAGCGCGACCAGGCCCTTCATCAGCATCGGGGCGTCCGTGCCGATCTGGCGGAGCGGCGCGCCGGCGGACAGCCACGCGTACGGGCCGCCGTCGGGGGCGCTCACGGCCGAGCGGGCGGGGCGGCCGACCAGCAGCACCACGAGCAGGAGGCCGCCGATCGCCAGCAGGGTCTGCTCGCTGCCGAACAGGATGCGCAGGTTGGTCTCGCCCTTGCGCACCAGCACCGTCCACAGGCCGCCGTCGAGCACGGTCTCGATGAACGCGCCCAGGTGGGTGCGCTGGTCCGCGGGCCGCAGCCAGTCCGCCAGCGCGATGCCGACGACGGTGACCACGCCGGCGGCCAGGACCGCGACCACGCGCCGCCAGGTCAGCCGGACGCCGGCGGCGAGCAGGGCCAGGATCGCGAACCCGGGGACCAGCGCCGGCGGTCCGCCGAAGTCCGCGCCGATCGAGGGGGCGCCGTCGATCACCACCGCGACCAGGCCGACGGCGGCGACCACCGCGACGGCGAGGCCGCGGCGCCCGGCGCGCAGCAGCGGGTCGGCGAACGCCACCGCCGTGAGCACCATGGCCGTCGCGAACAGCGCGAACGCCGGGTTCCCGAAGCCGTAGAACCGCCCGGCGACCAGCGAGCCCGGGCCCATCATCGAGTCGAGCGCGAGGCGGGCGCCGGTGGCGACGTCGACCGCGAGCACGAGCGCCGTGAGCCCGCCGACGGCGCCCATCGGGCCGAGCAGCCGCCCGCGCCACCAGGGCGGCCCCAGCGTGACCGCGACGATGGCCGCGACGAACAGCGCCACGGCGCCGGCGAGCGCCCACGCGGCGTCGCCCGACCGCCACCAGGGGAGCAGGTTGGCGAGGAACGTCGAGACCGGCACCGCGGCCACCGCGACGGCCCCGATCCGCAGGCCGTGCAGCACGCGGCGCGGGTGCCCGGCGCCCGGCGGCCGGCGGCGCAGCCGGGCGAGCAGGCCGGACCACCACAGCCGCACCCGGTTGTTGAGCCCGACCACGACCAGCAGGTACAGCGCCAGGTTCAGGCCGACCCAGAGCACGTAGAACCCGCCGACCAGCGGCGCGGCCGCCTGGGCGTGCCGGTTCTGGTCGATCAGGTACGCGACCCGGGCGCCGGCGGTCGCGTCGTCGGGGCTGTACCGGATCAGCGAGCCGACGAGCGCGCCGGTCGGCGCCTGGTCGCGGATCCCCAGCGCCTCGAGCACGGTCGGGGCGATGTCCGTGGTCTGCAGGAAGCCGTCCTGCCGGGTCGACGAGGAGCCGATGAGACCGCCCTCGTAGCGCCTGCCGTCCGGCGTCGGGCCCGCCGCGGCCGCGACCTGCAGGTTCGCGCGGCGGTTGGAGTCCGCGACCGAGAACAGCAGGACGGTCGCGTCGTCGTCCGCGTCGGCGACGGCGTCCAGCACCGCCCCGATCCGCGCGTCGATCTCCTGCACCTGCTCGGCCCGGGTGGGCTCGATCACCACGTCCGTCCCGGACAGCGGCGGCTCGTCCTGGTTGTCCGCCGGGGCGTCGGCGTCCCCGTCGGACCGGCCGCGGGTCTGGTAGCCCGGGTCCCGCACGGTGCCGGCGTCGACGACCACGAGCTGCGAGCCCTCGAGCCCGGTCGCGACGGCGCCCTCCAGCGCGGAGGTGCCGGCCGGTGCGCGCACGTGCGTGCCGACGGGCGTGCCGTCCGCGTCCGAGAGCGCGATCGCGGCGCCCGGCCCGATGCCCGTGGCGGTCACGCCCGCCGCGGCGACGGTGTCGCCCAGCAGGCCCAGCCGGGAGTCGTACGACGACGCCCCCATCGCCTCCTGGTAGTCGGCCCAGCCGGGCACCGCGCCGTTCGCCAGAGGGTCGCGCAGCGTGCGGCAGGTGCCGTCCGCGACGGCCAGGTCGGTGGCGCGGCCGCCGGCCGAGACCGCCAGCCAGCCCATCGACGGGCAGGTGAACGAGATCGCGCTGCGCACGACCGTGGTCCCCAGGGACGCGCTCCGGGACAGCTCCCACAGCGCGGGCGTGGTCAGCGAGCCGAGGTCGTCCCAGCGGAGGCCGGCGACCCCGACGAGGACGACGGGGGCGCGGTCCGCCGCCTCGTCCGCGCCGTCCGCCGCCGCGGCCCGGGGAGCGGCGGCGACCCAGCCCACGGCGACCGTCAGCAGCGCCGCCAGCGCCGCGGCGACCACCCGGGCGGTGGCGGGTCGGGCGGGCGCGGGGCGAGCAGCCGCGCGCGGCTGAGGCGTGGACAGGGGCACCGGCCCAGGGTACGGGCGCACTACTGTCGGTGGCGTCGCGGCGAGCGACTCCCCGCGGCACGTCCACCCGCGCCGCACAGCCCGCGCACGCCCCGGCCACACCCGTCGCGCGCCCGCGCGACGGCCGTCCCCAGGAGGTCCACGATGCCGCGTCCGCGCTACGCCTACCTCGGCCCCGCGGGCACGTTCACCGAGGTGGCCCTGCGCCAGGTCGCCGGCCCCGAGGAGGCGGAGTACCTCCCGCAGACCGACGTGGTCAGCGCGATCGAGGCGGTCCGGTCCGGCGAGGCCGACCACGCCGTGGTCGCGATCGAGAGCACCATCGAGGGCGGCGTCACCGCCACGCTCGACGCGCTCGCGGTGGGGGACCCGCTGGTGCTGCAGCGCGAGGTGCTCGTGCCCGTCGGCTTCACGCTGGTCGGGCGGCCGGGGGTGGCGCTCGCGGAGGTCCGCCGGGTGGCCGCCCACCCGCACGCCTGGGTGCAGTGCCGCCGCTGGCTCGGGGAGCACGCGCCGCGCGCCGTGCACCTGCCCGCGACGTCCAACACGGCGCCCGCCGCGCTGCTGGCCGAGGCCGGCGCCGGGGCGGACGGCGGCGCGCTGGGCTTCGACGCCGCGCTCGTGCCGCCCGCCGCGCCCGCGCACTACGGCCTCGAGGGCCAGGTGCTCGCCGAGGGCGTCGCGGACAACCCGAACGCCGTCACCCGGTTCGTCGTCGTCGGCCGCCCGGGGGAGGTCCCGCCGCCCACGGGCGCCGACAAGACCACCCTGGTCGTGCACCTGCCCAGCAACGAGGCCGGCGCGCTGCTGACGATGCTCGAGCAGTTCGCGGCCCGCGGCGTGAACCTGTCCCGGATCGAGTCCCGGCCGATCGGCGACTCGCTCGGGCGGTACTCGTTCTCGATGGACGCCGAGGGGCACATCTCCGAGGAGCGGATGGGCGAGGCGTTCATGGGCCTGCACCGGGTCTGCCCGCACGTGCGCTACCTGGGCTCCTACCCGCGGGCCGACCGGCGGGCCGCGGACGTGCACATCGGCACGGCGGACGCCGACTTCCGCACGGCCCGCGACTGGCTGCGCTCGGTGCGCGGGGGCGTGTCGGTCTGAGCCGCGCGGGCCGCCGTCAGGCCGTCGCGACCCGGACGACCAGCGCGCCCGGCTCGACCCGCGCCGACAGCTCGGTGACCTGGCCGATCACGTCGCCGTCCACCTGCACGTACTCGCCGCCGGACACCTCGACGTGCACCTCGCGGGCGCGGGCGTGGTCGATCCGGCCGATCTTCGCGGGCAGCTGGCTGCGGACGCCGACGCCCTGCAGCACCACCTCGCCGAACAGCTGCGCCCAGCCCGCGACGCCGCCGCGGGTGTCGATCGCCGCCACGTCGAGCCAGCCGTCGTCCAGCACCGCGTCCGGCAGCAGCGTGATCCCGCCGGGCAGCCGGCCGCAGTTGCCGATGAGCAGGCTGCGCACCCGCGCGGGCGGGCTCGCCCGGCGCGTCGTCCAGCCGGACCGTGGTCCGCAGCCGGCGGCCGTGCAGGTGCTTGATGCCGGCGACGAAGTAGGCGACCCAGCCGACCCGCGCCTTGAGCTCGTCGTCCGCGTCGGCGACCATCGCCGCGTCGAAGCCGACCCCGGCGATCACCAGGAAGATGTGGTCGCGCGGGGACGTCGGTGTCCGCGGGCAGGTCGTCGGCCGCCTCCGCGACGTCGTCGTCGACGCCGGACTCGTACTTCAGCACCTTGAGCCAGCCGACGTCGATCGTGCGGTCGGTGCCGTCGAGCGCGATCTGCAGCGCGGCCAGCGGGTCGCCGATCGGGATGTCGAGGTTCCGCGCGAGCAGGTTCCCCGTGCCGACCGGCACCAGGCCCATCGGGACGCCGGTGCCGACCAGCGCCTCGGCCACGGCGCGCACCGTGCCGTCGCCGCCCAGCGCCACGACGATGTCCGCGCCGCGCGCGACGGCGTCCTTCGTCTGCCCGATGCCCGGGTCCTCCAGGGTGGTCTCGAGCCACAGCGGCTCGGGGAGGTACTGCTCGGCGCACGCGCGGCGGACGGTCGCCCGCAGGTCGGGGACGTCGGGCTTCGACGGGTTGGCCACGAACGCGACCAGCGGGCGGTGCGGCTCCGGCTGCGCGGGGGTGGTGACGGAGGCGTGGTGGCCCGCCGCCGTCCCGAGGATCCCGGCGGCGCGGCGGGCGCGGCGCTCGGCGGCGGTCGCGCGCCACGCGACCACGGCGACGACGAGAGCGGCGACGGACAGCGCGGCGGCGGCGACGGCCAGCCATCCCTCCCAGGTCATGCGAGGAATCTACGCGCCGGGGTTGGGCCGCCGCCTCCGGTTCGCGGCGCGGCACCGCGGCGGCGGTCGGTAGGCTCGGGAGCGTGATCGATCTCAAGCTGCTGCGCCAGGACCCGGACGTCGTGCGCGCGAGCCAGGTGGCCCGCGGCGACGACCCGGCCCTGGTGGACCAGGTGCTCGACGCGGACGCCCGGCGGCGCGCCGCGCTCACCGACTTCGAGAGCCTGCGCGCGGAGCAGAAGGCGCTCGGCAAGAAGGTCGCCTCCGCGCAGGGCGAGGAGAAGCAGTCCCTGCTCGCGCACGCGAAGCAGCTCGCGGAGCAGGTCAAGGCGCTGCAGGCCGACGCCGACGCCGCGGACGAGCTGGCGACCGAGCTGGCCCGGCGGATCGGGAACGTCGTCGAGGAGGGCGTCCCCGCCGGCGGCGAGGACGACTACGTGGTCCTGCGGCACGAGGGCACGCCCCGCGACTTCGCCGCGGAGTACGGCGCCGAGTTCGCCGTCCGCGACCACCTGGAGCTCGGCGAGGGCCTCCGCGCCATCGACACCGAGCGCGGCGCGAAGGTGTCCGGCGCCCGGTTCTACTACCTGACCGGCATCGGCGCCCGCCTGGAGCTCGCCCTGCTGAACGCGGCGGTCGACCTGGCGCTGAGGTCGGGCTTCACGCCGGTCATCACGCCGACGCTGGTCAAGCCCGAGGTCATGGCCGGCACCGGGTTCCTCGGCGCGCACGCGGACGAGATCTACCGCCTGGAGGCCGACGACCTGTACCTGGTCGGCACCTCCGAGGTCGCGCTCGCCGGCTACCACTCGGGCGAGATCCTCGACCTGTCGGGCGGCCCGCTGCGGTACGCCGGCTGGTCGGCCTGCTACCGGCGCGAGGCGGGGTCCTACGGCAAGGACACCCGCGGCATCATCCGGGTGCACCAGTTCCACAAGGTCGAGGCCTTCTCCTACACGACCGTCGAGGACGCCGCGGACGAGCACCGCCGGATCCTCGGCTGGGAGGAGCAGATGCTCCGCCTCGTCGAGCTGCCCTACCGGGTCATCGACACCGCCGCGGGCGACCTCGGGTCGAGCGCGGCCCGCAAGTTCGACTGCGAGGCGTGGCTGCCCAGCCAGGAGCGGTTCCTGGAGCTCACCTCGACCTCCAACTGCACGACGTTCCAGGCCCGCCGGCTCGGGGTGCGCGAGCGCACCGCCGACGGCGAGGTCCGGCCGGTCGCGACGCTGAACGGGACGCTCGCGACCACCCGGTGGATCGTCGCGATCCTCGAGAACCACCAGCAGGCCGACGGCTCGGTGCGGGTCCCGGAGGGCCTGCGGCCGTACCTCGGCGGCCTCGAGGTGCTGGAGCCCGTGGGAGGCGGATCCCGATGACGCACCCGCGCACGGCGGCCGGCACCCTCGTCGCCCTCGACGTCGACGGCACGCTGCTGTCCTACGACGGCGCGGTGTCGCCCGCCGTGCGCGAGGCCGTGGCCGCGGTCCGCGACGCGGGCGCCCACGTCGTCCTCGCGACCGGCCGCGGCGTGCGCAGCGCGGTGCCGGTGGCCACCGACCTCGGGATCACGACCGGCTGGGTCGTGTGCTCGAACGGCGCCGTGACCGCGCGCCTCGACCCGGGGGCGCCGCAGGGCTACGAGGTCACGAGCACCACCACCTTCGACCCCGAGCCCGCGCTCCGCGTGCTGCAGGCCGAGCTGCCCGACGCGCTGTTCGCCGTCGAGGACCTGGGCCACGGCTTCCGGGTGTCCCGGCCGTTCCCGGACCACGAGCTCACCGGCGACCAGACGGTGCTGCCGTTCGACGAGCTCGTCGCGCAGCCCGCCACCCGCGTCGTCGTGCGGGACCCGGGCAGCACCCCCGAGGAGTTCCGCGAGCTCGTCGAGCGCGTCGGCCTGCACCAGGTGTCCTACGCGGTCGGCTGGAGCGCGTGGCTCGACCTGACCCCCGGCGGCGTCTCCAAGGCGAGCGCCCTGGAGGAGCTGCGCCGCGACCTGGGCGTCGAGCCGTTCGCGACCGTCGCGGTCGGCGACGGCGGCAACGACGTCGAGATGCTCCGCTGGGCCGCGCGCGGCGTCGCGATGGGGCACGCGCCCGAGTTCGTGCGGCTCGCGGCCGACGAGGTCACGGGCACGGTCGAGGACGACGGCGTGGTCGCCGTGCTGCGGACCGTCGGGCACGCGCCGGCCTGAGGCGGGCGGGAAGGCGGTAGCGCTCCCACGGCAACCGGTCACCCGACAGGGTGGACCGGGGCCTGCGCGGCGGAGCACAATCCCCGCCATGGCGCACGGCATCGTCGACGTGGCCCGGGCTGCCGGGGTGTCCACCGCGACCGTGTCGCGCGCGCTGCGCGGCCTGCCGAACGTCACCGCGGCCACGCGCGAGCGGGTGCGCCGGGCCGCCGACGAGCTGGGGTACGTGCCGTCGCCGTCCGCCTCGTCGCTCGCCTCCGGGCGGACGCGGACGATCGGCCTCATCACGCCGTGGGTCGCGCACTGGTTCTTCGCCAACGTCATCGAGGGCGCGGAGCGGGCGCTGCGGGTCGAGGACTTCGACGCGCTGCTCTACACGTTCGAGGTGTCCCGGGAGGTCCGGCGGCTGCGGCTGGACCCGGACGTCCTGCGCCGCCGCGTCGACGGCGTCCTCGTCGTGGGGCTCCCGCTCGAGGCGGAGGAGGTCGCGCTGCTCGACGAGCTCGGCTACCCGCTGGTGTTCGTCGGCGCGGGCGCGCCGGGCCACGTGACCGTCGGCCTGGACGACGTCGGCACCGCGCGCCGCGCGGCCGCGCACCTGGCGGACCTCGGCCACACGGTGATCGCGCATCTGTCGGGGGAGCCGGACGACACCCTGCCGTGGTCGCCGGCCGTGCGCCGGGCCGAGGGCTGGCGCGCCGAGCTGGCCGCGCGAGGGCTGGCGACCGAGGGTCTCGAGGTGCACGGGCACTTCGACGTCCGGGGCGGCCGCGCGTCGATGCACGCGCTGCTGGACCGGCGCCCCGACGTGACGGCGGTGTTCGCGGCGTCGGACGAGATGGCGATGGGCGCGCTGCTGGCGCTGCGGGACCGCGGCCTGCGGGTGCCCGAGGACGTGTCGGTCGTCGGGGTCGACGGGCACGACATGGGGGAGCACCTGGGGCTGACCACGATGGTGCAGAACGCGCAGGAGCAGGGGGTCACCGCGGCGTCGATGCTGCTGGAGATGATCACCGGCGCGCCGGTCCCGGAGGAGGTCGTGTTCCCGACGGTGCTGGTCGAGCGCGGGTCGACGGCGAGGCCATGGGGACGAACCGGGACGAGCCGGAATCGGGCCGACCGCGCGTCCACGTGACCAAATCGTGACAAGTCGGAACCCGTCAGGTGGTTGTGCGCCAGCCATGTAAACGCTTGCATATGACCCACGCACCGAGGCGCACCCGCCTCGGCCCGCAACCACGACGAGGTGGAGGCAGACGCATGATGAGGATCCGTCGTCGCGGCGCGAGCGCCGCGGTGGCCGGCGGGCTCGGGCTGGCGCTCGCGCTCACGGCTTGTTCCGGCGACTCCGGCGACTCCGGTGACGGGGGCACCAGCGGCGGCGGCGACACCGGCGCCGCGAGCGACATCGACTGCTCCGTGTTCGACGACTTCGGCGACCTGGACGGCACGACCGTCTCGGTCTACACGTCGATCGTCGAGCCCGAGCAGCAGACGCAGGAGGACTCCTACGACCCGTTCGAGGAGTGCACCGGCGTCACGGTCGAGTACGAGGGCTCGCGCGAGTTCGAGGCCCAGCTGCTCGTCCGCATCCAGGCCGGCAACGCCCCCGACATCGCCTACCTGCCGCAGCCCGGCCTGCTGAACACGATCGTCACGGACTTCCCGGACGCGATCGTCCCGGCGCCCGACGCCACCGTCGCGAACGTCGACGAGTTCTTCAGCGAGTCGTGGAAGGAGTACGGCACGGTCGACGGGACGTTCTACGCGGCCCCGCTGGGCTCCAACGTGAAGTCGTACGTCTGGTACTCGCCGTCGATGTTCGAGGACGCCGGCTACGAGGTCCCGGAGACCTGGGACGACCTGATCGCGCTGTCCGACCAGATCGTCGAGGACGGCGCCATGCCGTGGTGCGCGGGCGTCGAGTCCGGTGACGCCACCGGCTGGCCGGGCACCGACTTCATCGAGGACATCGTGCTCCGCACCGCCGGTCCCGAGGTCTACGACCAGTGGTACACGCACGAGATCCCGTTCAACGACCCCCAGATCATCGAGGCCTGGGACACCGCGGGCGAGATCCTCAAGAACGACGAGTACGTGAACGCCGGCCTGGGCGGCGTCGACTCGATCGCCACCACGCCGTGGACGGACGCGGGCTTCCCGATCCTCGACGGCACCTGCTGGCTGCACCGTGCGGCGAACTTCTACCAGACGCAGTGGCCCGAGGGCACCGAGGTCGCGCCGGACGGCGACGTCTACGCGTTCTACCTGCCCACCAACCAGACCGACATCAAGCCGGTCCTGGGCGGCGGCGAGTTCGTGGCGGCGTTCGACGACCGTCCCGAGGTGCAGGCGTTCCAGACCTACCTGTCGAGCGCGGACTGGGCCAACACCAAGGCCAAGACCACCCCGATGGGCGGCTGGGTCAGCGCCAACAACGGCCTGGACCCGGAGAACCTGGCCACCGAGTTCGACCAGCTGTCGGCCGAGATCCTCGCCGACCCGAACTCCGTGATCCGGTTCGACGCGTCCGACCTGATGCCGGGCGAGGTCGGCGCCGGCACCTTCTGGACCGCGATCGTCAACTGGCTGACCGGCACCTCCACGGAGGACGCCGCGAAGTCCGTCGAGGACTCCTGGCCCGCCGGATCCTGACGGGTCGGGCTTCGATCGACTGATCGGCTGACGGCCCGCCCGGCGGGGCGCGGGGGCACCACCCCCCGTCCCGCCGGGCGGGCCCGTCCGGTTCGGAGGCGTACATGAGCTGGTTGACGAGCGCGAGCTCGGTGGGCGAGAAGTTCGCCCTGATGTTCCTGGCGGTCGCGCTGTTCGTGGTCGTCATGGGCGCGATCCTGTTCCTGGTGGACCGGCCCAAGCGGGTCCCCCGGTGGGTCGTCGCCGCGGCGTTCGCGGGACCCGCGCTGCTGCTGCTGGCGTGGGGCCTCGTGCGGCCCGCGGTGCTGACCCTGTGGAACTCGTTCTTCGACAAGCGGGGCAACGAGTTCATCGGCGTGGACAACTACACCCGGGTGCTCACGGGCGGGCAGTTCCAGAGCGTGCTGACCAACACCGCGATCTGGGTGATCCTGGTGCCGATCGCGTCGACGCTGATCGGGCTGGTCTACGCCGTGCTGGTGGACCGCACGCGGTTCGAGAAGCTCGCCAAGGCCCTGGTGTTCATCCCGATGGCGATCTCGATGGTCGGCGCGTCGATCATCTGGAAGTTCGTCTACGAGTTCAAGCCGGACCAGCCCGGCGTGAAGCAGACCGGCCTGCTCAACCAGGTGCTGGTCTGGGTCGGCCTGGAACCGCAGCAGTTCCTCATCAACGCGCCGTGGAACACCGTGTTCCTCATCGTGGTGATGGTGTGGATCCAGACCGGTTTCGCGATGACCGTGCTGTCCGCGGCCATCAAGGCGATCCCCGACGACATCGTCGAGGCCGCCCGGCTGGACGGCCTGCACGGCGTCAAGATGTTCCGCTTCATCACGGTGCCGTCGATCCGGCCGGCGCTGGTGGTCGTCCTCACGACGATCGCCATCGGCACGCTCAAGGTGTTCGACATCGTCCGGACCATGACCGGCGGGCAGTTCGACACCCAGGTGATCGCGAACGAGTTCTACACGCAGGCGTTCCGGCAGAACAACCAGGGGCTGAGCTCGGCGCTCGCGGTCATCCTCTTCATCCTGGTCGTGCCGATCGTCATCTACAACGTGCGGCAGCTGCGCAGGTCGGAGGAGATCCGATGACCACCACCCCGCTCCCCCCGACCGGGCCGTTCGCGGAGGCGTTCGAGGAGACCGCCGACGCCGGCGGCGAGCCGGGACGCCAGCGTCGGCTCTCGCGGCTCGAGAGACGAGCCATCGCCACCAAGGGCAAGCTGTCGTCGCCCTGGGCGTCGTTCCTCGCGATCGTGATCGCGATCCTGTGGACGATCCCGTCCGTCGGCCTGCTGGTCACGTCGTTCCGGCCCGAGCTCGACATCCGCCGCTCCGGCTGGTGGACGGTGTTCGGCGGACTGTTCAACGGCGAGGCCGAGTTCACGCTCGACAACTACGACCAGGCGCTGTTCGGCTCCGGGGCCGACCTGGCGACGTACTTCGTCAACTCGTTCGTCATCACGATCCCCGCGGTGATCATCCCGATCACGATCGCCCTGCTCGCGGCGTACGCGTTCGCGTGGATCGACTTCAAGGGTCGCAACATCCTGTTCGTCGCGGTGTTCGCGCTGCAGATCGTCCCGCTGCAGGTGGCCCTCGTGCCGCTGCTGCGCGACTACGTGAGCGCGGGCGTCGCCGGGTCGTTCTGGACGGTCTGGCTGTCGCACTCGATCTTCGGCCTGCCGCTGGCGATCTTCCTGCTGCACAACTTCATGAAGGACATCCCGTCGTCCCTCGTGGAGGCGGCACGCGTCGACGGCGCGGGGCACGTGAAGATCTTCTTCCGGGTGCTGCTGCCGCTGCTGGTCCCGGCCATCGCGGCGTTCGGCATCTTCCAGTTCCTCTGGGTCTGGAACGACCTGCTGGTCGGCCTGACGTTCGCGTCGCCGAACTCCCGGCCGCTGACCGTGGCGGTCGCGGAGATGGCGGGCAGCCGCGGCGGCGACTGGCACGTGCTGACCGCCGGGGCGTTCATCTCGATGGTGGTCCCGCTCATCGTGTTCATCTCGCTGCAGCGGTACTTCGTGCGCGGCCTCCTGGCGGGCTCCGTCAAGGGCTGACCCCCGGCCGCGGACCCCGTGAGTGGAGCGTTCTGCCCGACACGCACCGGCGTGTCCGGCAGAACGCTCCACTGCCGTGCGGGCCCGTAGAGTGCGTGGTCGATGAGCGGACGAGCGGGCGGCGTGGTGGGGCGGGTGCCGGCGCCGGCGCTGTTCGCCGTCTCCGGCCTCGCGCAGTACGGCGGTGCCGCGCTCGCGGTCGCGCTGTTCGCCGTGATCCCGTCGCCGACCGTCGCCTGGCTCCGGATCGCCGTCGCCGCGCTGGTCCTGCTGGCCTGGCGCCGCCCCTGGCGCGCGCGGTGGACCCGGGCCGACCTCGGCGCGGCCGCGGCGTTCGGCGTGGTGCTCGCCGCGATGAACGTGTCCTTCTACGTGGCGATCGAGGTGCTGCCGCTGGGCACCGCCGTGGCGATCGAGTTCCTCGGCCCCGTCGCCGTCGCCGCCGTCACCGGCCGGACCTGGCGGGAGCGGCTCGGGATCGTCGTCGCCGCGCTCGGGGTCGTGCTCCTCGCCGGGGTCGAGCTCAGCACGGGCGGCGAGGACTCGGTGCGCGGGCTGGTCGCCATCGGCATCGCCGCGGCGTGCTGGGCGGGGTACATCCTGCTCGGACGCCGGGTGGCCCACGGGGCGCGGCGGCCCGCGGGGGGCACCGGCGCGGCCGACCCGGACGGCGCGCGTCCCGCACCCGACGGCATCGCCTCGCTCGCGGTCGGCATGACCGCCGGGGCCCTCGTCGGTGCGCCCTTCCTCGCCGCGCCGGCGGCGCCGGTGCTGACCGACGCCGGCTTGGCGCTCGCGGTCGTCGGCATCGCCGTGCTGTCGTCGGTCGTCCCGTACGCGATCGAGCAGGTCGTGCTCCGCCGGGTCACCGCGGCGACGTTCGCCGTGCTGCTGGCGATGCTGCCCGCGACCGCCGCGGTGGTCGGCGCCGTCGCGCTGCGGCAGTGGCCGCACGGCTGGGAGGTGGTCGGGCTGCTGTGCGTGTCGGTGGCGATCGTGCTGACCGCGACGCGCCGGGGGCCGGGGAAGACCACCGCGGAGCAGTCGGGGTCAAGCCGACCTCCTCAGCGGTAGCCGACCCGGTCGATCGATGCCTCGTAGCAGGCGCGTCCCAGGTTGGTGTTCCAGATCCGCCGAGGGGCGGTCGGCACCAAGGGCCCACCGACCATCCCGCCGGTCCGACGGGCATCGCGGTCGTACCAGGCGACCGTCTCCACGCGCGCGAAGCGCTGCGGCTCGCGGCCCCGGCGGTCGTACAGCTCGTCCAGCACGGGCACCAGGTCGGTGTCGCGCGAGGCCAGGATCACGAGGTCGACATCGGGTCGCTCGGACTCGTTGAGACACGCCAGCGCGCACAGCACGTCGATGCCCTTCTCCTGCGGGCGCCCGAGCGGGACCTTCCTGCCGTGGACGTCGCGGATCTCGCGTCCGTCGGCGCCGCGCTCGTACCGGTACTTCAGGTCACGCAGCTCGACGGTCGCTCCGTCCCGACGCCACCGGGACGCCTGGTCGAGGCACCGACGGTGCTGCTCCCAGTCGTGGTCGACGTGGGGCAGACCACGGAACGCGGTGACCCGGGTGAGCTCGGCGTGCGGGAAACCCTCGCGCTGGCGGTCGTTGCGCTCGGCGACCGCCCGCCGTGCGAACTGCATCGGGTGGATGAGCGAGTGGTGGGACGCCCCACGAGGGTCGAACACGTCGCGGGCGGTCAGATGGACGTTCTGGTAGTCGACGACCATCGACGCGCGCAGCACCGGGCCTCCCGCGGGCACAAAAAAGTCCCCGCCAATCCGGAGACGGCGGGGAGCAACAGATCAACCATGTCGTAGCGCCGGGTGACGTGTCAACGGGACCCAGCTCCCGCGTGCCAGCCTGACAGCGCGCCGCGAACGGCCACAAGAGCAGTTCTCACGACCTTGCGCGGCGGGTCGTGAGCAGGGGTGGTGCCGCGGAGCAGGCCTAGAGGTACTGCCCGGGCCCCTGGTCCGCCGTCGGCGCCCCCGGGACGCCGCCCGGGCCGACCGGACCGGCCGGCCCGTGCCCGCCCGGCAGCGCCCGCCGCATCTGCGTCAGCTGGGCCTGGGCCGCCATCTGCTGCGCCACCAGCGCGGTCTGGATGCCGTGGAACAGGCCCTCGAGCCAGCCCACGAGCTGGGCCTGGGCGATCCGCAGCTCGGCGTCGCTCGGCGTCTGCTCGTCGGCGAACGGCAGCGTGATCCGGTGCAGCTCGTCGATCAGCTCGGGCGAGAGGCCGTCCTCGAGCTCGCGGAGCGACCGCTCGTGCACCTCGGCCAGCCGGGCGCGGGCGGCCTCGTCGAGCGGGGCGCTGCGCACCTCGTCGAGCAGCTGCTTGATCATCGTGCCGATCCGCATGACCTTCGCGGGCTGGCCGACCGAGGCGGCGGCCTCCTCGGCCGCGTCCGCCTGCCCCTCGGCACCCGCGGCCGCGCGGGCCTCGCCGTCCTGGTCGCCGGGGTCGCCGGAGCCGCCGCCGAGCACGACGACGCGGGGGCGCTGCGGGCCGGTGCTGGAGTCGCTCATGCGCGCCATCCTCTCGCGCGCGGGCGCCGACGGCACCCCTGCGGCGTGGCCGGGGCCCGCGCCCCCGTCACGGGACCAGCAGCACCTTGCCGAACACCTCGCCGGAGTCCAGGAGCCGGTGCGCGTCGGCGGCGCGGTCGAGCGGGAGCCGCGCGTGCACCACCGGGCGCAGCCGGCCGTCGGACAGCATCGGCCACGCCCGCGCCCGCACGTCCGCGACGATCCGCTCCTTCTCCGCGAGCGGGCGGGCGCGGAGGGTGGTGCCGATGACGCTGCCGCGCCGGGCCATGAGGAGGCCCAGGTCCAGCTCGCCCCGCGACCCGCGCTGGGTGCCGATGACGACGAGCCGGCCGCCGGTGGCGAGCGCCGCCAGGTTCGTCGCGAGCCCGCCCGCGCCCAGGACGTCGAGGACCACGTCCGCGCCGTGCCCGTCCGTCGCCGCGCGCACCGCCTCGGCGACGTCCTGAGTGCGGTGGTCGACGACGGTGCGGGCGCCGAGCTCCCGGCACCGCGCCGCCCGCTCCCGCCCCGCCGGCGGTCGCGACGACGTGGGCGCCGAGCGCGGCCCCCAGCTGCACGGCGACCGACCCGACGCCCCCGGAGCCGCCCTGGACCAGCAGCACCTCGCCGGCCGCGAGCCGCCCCGCGTCGACGACGTTCGTCCACGAGGTGAGCAGCGCCTCCGGCAGCCCGGCGGCGTCCACGAGGTCGACGTCGTCCGGCACGGGCAGCAGCAGGCCCGCCGGCACGGTCACGGCCGTCGCGTAGCCGCCGCCGGGCAGCAGCGCCGCGACCCGGGCGCCGAGCGGGCCACGTGGCGGGGTCGACGCCGGGCCCGTGACCTGCGACGACGCCCGAGACCTCGAGGCCCGGCCAGTCGGGCGCACCGGGCGGCGGCGGGTACCTGCCCTCACGCTGCAGCAGGTCCGCCCGGTTCACGCCGGCGGCCGCCACGCGCACCAGCACCTCGCCGGGACCGGGCTCCGGGTCGGGCCGTTCGGCCACCTGCAGCTGCTCCGGTCCGCCCGGGCTCTTGACCTGCACCACGTCCATCGTGCGAGCCTACGCACCGTGTCGTCGCAGGACACGGGTGGATGAATCCTGCCGATGCGCTCATGTGGCGGCCCGGTGGCGCCGATGAGGTTCGGACGGGGGCCCTCCACGGGTGCCTTGACCTGGGCGTGCCCGCACGGCCAGGTGGGACGCGAGGATCGGGAGGCAGGTCGACATGCTGCGCAGGCTCGGCATCCGCACCAAGGTGCTGGCGGTCCTCGCGCTGCCCGTGCTCGTCCTGCTGCTGACCGCGGCCTACATCACCACCCAGTCCGTGGGCGAGGCCCGCACCGCCGCCACCGTGCGCGACGTCGTGACGGTCATGCCGCTGTACGCCCGCGCGGCCGAGGCCCTGCAGCAGGAGCGCACGCTCTCGGTGCAGCAGGCCACCGACGCGGACCTCGGCGGCAACCTCAGCGCGGCCCGGTCCGCGACGGACGACGCGGTCGCGGCGCTCGGCACCGCGCTGCGCGACATCGACCTGTCGACCCTGGACGCCCGCGTGGCCGACTCCGTGCAGAAGGCGACCGACCAGCACACGCGCCTCGTGGAGATCCGCGACCGCGTCGACGCCGACTCCATCCCGGGCACGCTGGTCGACAGCAACTACACCGACATCGTGTCGGCCGACAACGACGTGCCCGTCGTCGTCTCCGAGACCCTGTCGGAGCGGTCCCTGGCGAGCCGCATGTCCGCGTACGGCGCCATCGCCGACACGATCGAGCAGGTGCTCCGCGCCCAGCCGCTCGCGACGAGCGTGCTGAACGCCGACGGCGCGAACTCCTCCGACGTCCGGGAGCTCGCGGCCCTGTTCGCGGTCCAGGACCAGGCACGGTCCGACGCCCGTGAGCGCACCAACAGCCTCCGCCTGCCGGGCATCCAGCTCAGCTCGCGGGACGCCGACCTCACGGCCATGCAGCTGTCGATGGTGTCCGGCAACGAGCTCACCGTCTCCGCGCTGGACCCCACCCGGTGGAACAGCCTCGTGAACGCGGAGCTCGCCTCGCTGCGCCCCGTGGGCACCGAGCTGCTCGAGTCCGCGACGGAGCGCGCCGACGTGGTGGCCGGCCAGGCGCAGGAGCGAGCGATCCTCACCGGAGGCATCGCCGCGGCCGCCGCCGTGCTGTCGATCCTCATCGCGCTCGTCGTCTCCCGCGGGATCGTCGTCCCGATGCGCCGCCTGACCGCGGCCGCCGGCACGGTCCGCGAGACGCTGCCCCGCCTGGTCGAGCAGGTGGCCGTCCCGGGCGAGACCCCGGACCTCACCCTGGCGAACATCCCGGTGGAGTCCCAGGACGAGGTCGGCCGGCTGGCCCAGGCGTTCAACGACGTCAACTCGACGACGATCCAGGTCGCCCGCGAGCAGGCCGCCCTCCGTGGCTCCATCGCCGAGATGTTCGTCAACGTCGCCCGCCGCGACCAGGTGCTGCTCGGCCGCCAGCTGTCGTTCATCGACACGCTCGAGCGCTCCGAGGAGGACCCGGCGGTCCTCGCGAACCTGTTCCGCCTCGACCACCTCGCCACGCGTATGCGCCGCAACGCCGAGTCGCTGCTCGTGCTCGCCGGCATCGACTCGGGGCGCCGCCTCCGTGAGGCCATGCCGCTGTCCGACGTCGTCCGCACCGCGTCGTCCGAGATCGAGCAGTACGACCGGGTCCAGCTCGAGCTCGACGCCGACCCGCTGATGCACGGCTTCAACGCCCTGGGCGCCGCGCACCTGCTCGCCGAGCTGCTGGAGAACGCGACGCTGTTCTCCGAGCCGGGCACCCCCGTCGTCGTGCAGACCGGCGTCGAGGGCGACCACGTCGTGGTCCGGATCGTCGACCAGGGCCTGGGCATGTCGGCCGACGAGATCGCCGCCGCGAACGCCACGATCTCCTCGACGTCGCCCACCGAGGCCCTGGGTGCGCAGCGCCTCGGCCTGTTCGTGGTGGCGCGCCTGTCCCAGCGGCTCGGCGCCGAGGTCGTCCTCAAGCGCGCCAAGGGCGAGCTGTCCGGCACGGCCGCGGTCGTCCGGTTCCCGGTCGCGCTGTTCACCGCCAACGACCCGGCGCTCGCCGGGCCCGCCGCCGGCCGCGCCTCCGGCCCGGCCACGGGGTCGCTGCCGACCGTCGAGGCGCCCGTCGCCGTCCCGGTCGACCTGGCCGCGCTGACCGACGGCGCCACCCAGACGGGCCTGCCGCGCCGCCGCACCGCCGGCGAGGCGACCCCGGCCGCCGCGCCCGCCGCGCGCTCGGACGTCCCGGCGGAGCAGGACGTGGTCCTGCCGGCCCCGGCCGAGGCCACGCTGGCCCCCGAGATCGCGGCCGAGGCCGGCGGCTGGACGCCCCTGGTCGCCCCCGCCCCCGGCGAGCCGGCCCCGCTGCCGTCGCGCGGTGGCCTGCCCTCTCGCGGCACCCTGCCGTCGCGCACCCCCGCCGCGCCCGCCGACGAGCCCGAGGCCCCGGCCCCGGCGCCCGCCGGACCGCGCGCGGGCCTGTTCTCCGGCTTCCGCGGCCGCGACGCGCTGGCGCCGGCCGACGAGGCCGGCACGGACGCGACCGACCCGACCGGGACCGCCGACGCGGTGCCCGTCGCGGACGAGCCCGCCACGGAGCCCGCGGACGCCCCGGCCGCCGAGGCGCCCGCGCTGCCCACGCGCCGCGGGCCGATCACATCGCCCGCCGAGGTGCGCTCGATCGTCGACGAGCTCGTCGACCACGAGCCCGAGGTCTCGGCCGCCGACCACGCCCGCCTCGACGCGCTGTCCGCGCCGCTCACGGCCTCGCTGCCGATCGTGCAGGCGCCCGTCGCCGAGCCGGAGCGCACGGAGCCGGCGGCCGCCCCCGAGGCGGCGGAGTGGTCGGCGCCGGCCCAGGCCGAGCCCGCCGCCCCCGAGGTCGCGGACCAGCCCGCCGACGCCGCGCCCGCCGAGCAGCCGCTGGTCGTGCCGGGTCTCGCACCGGACGAGCCGCTCGACGAGTCGCACGCCTGGTCCTCCTGGACGGGCGCGCCGGCCACGCCGGAGCAGCCGTCCTGGACCGTGCCCGCCCCGCACGCCGAGCCGGAGCCGGTCGCCCCCGCGGCGGCGGACTCGCCCGCCCTCTGGTCGGGCGCGGCCGCGCCGGTCGCCGACCAGCCGGTCGCCCCGCTCGCCCCCGTGGGCCGCGCGGACGACACGACGGTCCTGGACGCCCCGGTGCCCGCGCCGTCCGCCCCGGCGCCGCAGGTGCCGACGGCTCCCGCCGCGGCCGCGCCGGTCGCGATCCCGCCCGCCGCGCCCGTGGCCCCCGCCGCGGAGGCCCGACCCGCGCCGGCGGCGCCCGCGCTGCCCGACTTCGCCACCCTGGTGCAGGGCGACGAGCCGCCGGCCGAGGCCGGCAGCCGCCCGCGCAAGCGCCGGTCCCTGTTCTCGTTCGGCCGCCGCCCGGCGCAGGCCCCGGCCGAGGACGCCCCGGCCCCGGCGCCCGCCGCCGCGCCCGCCTGGCCGGCGACCTCGGCACCGGCCGCGGCCGCGCCGCAGCCCGCGGCCGTGCCCGCGCCGGCCGCTCCGGTCCCCGCGCCGCAGCCCGCCGCGCCGGCCCAGGCCGCGCTGCCGACCCGTCCCTCGGCCGCCCACACGTGGCAGCCTGTCGCGGGCTGGGACGGCGAGCAGCAGCGCGTCGCCGAGCCGGGCCGGCCCGCCCCCTCGGCGCCGTGGTCCGCCGCGCCCCCCCGCCGCGCCCGGCTGGGGCACCCCCGCCGCGGAGCAGGACGCCGGCGCCTACCCGGGCGCCGCCCCGGCGTGGTCCGCCCCGGAGCCCGCCGCCCCCGCCGAGCCGGTGCTGCCCGCCGCCGAGGCCGCGCCGCAGCCCGGCGCGCGGTCCGCCGCCCCCGCGTGGTCGGCGCCCGCCGAGCCCGCGTGGTCGCCCGAGCTGCCGGCCCAGGCCGCCGAGCCCGCGTGGGCCCCGCAGGAGCCCGCCGGTGCGGCGCCCCTGCCGACCCGCACCCGCGGCGAGGTCCCGCCGCCGGCCCCCGAGCCCGGCGCGCCCGCGCCGGCGGAGCGCCGTCCGCACCGCGACATGAGCGCCTGGGCGTCGTCCTGGTCGCCCGACGGCGCGTCGGTCCCGCAGCCGGCGCCCGCCCCGTCGTGGTCCGCCCAGCCCGCCGCCGCCGCGGCGCCCACGGACCAGCCCCGCCGGCCCGGCGCGCTCGACGCGGAGGCGGCCCAGATGCTCGCCCTGCGGGCCGACATCCAGGAGCAGGCGTTGAGCGAGCTGAGCCAGCTGTCCGCGTACCGGCCCCAGGTCGACGTGCCGGCCGGCGGCTCGCTCACCCGCCGCGTGCCGACCGCGATCCCGGCGGCCCCCGAGATCTCGCAGCCCGAGTCGGGTCCGGCTCCGGCGCGTGACGCCGACAGCCTGCGCGACCGGCTGTCGAGCTTCCAGTCCGGCAGCCGTCGGGGGCGTCGTGCCCTCGCGGACGCCGACGCGGGTGAGGCCGGCGCCCAGCCGGAGCAGCCCCGCACCGAGTCCGACTCCCAGCCCGTCCCGCCGTCGCCGTCATGGTGACACCCGTCCCCGCAGCCGCAGCCGCGCCTGCATCACGTCAGGAGGATGTGTGACCACCCTCAGCACCGAGGCAGCCAACTTCGGCTGGCTCCTGGACAACTTCGTCCGGACCGTGCCCGGCACCCGGCACACGCTGGTGGTGTCGGCCGACGGTCTGCTCATGGCCATGTCCGAGCAGCTCGACCGCACCAGCGGCGACCAGCTCGCGGCGATCGTGGCGGGCATGTCGAGCCTGACCCGGGGAGCGGCGCGCCAGCTCCGCGCCGGCGACGTGCGGCAGGCGATCGTGGAGATGGACAACCTGTTCCTCTTCCTGATGAGCGTGTCGAACGGCTCCGTCCTCGCGGTCGTCGCCGACGCCACCTGCGACGTGGGCCTCATCGGCTACGAGATGGCGATGCTCGTCTCGCGGACCGAGGCCACGCTGACCCCGCAGCTCATCACCGAGATGCGCGGCAGCCTCCCCGTCGACGGCGCCACCCGCGCTCCCACCGTGTGAGGTAGCCGATGAGCGAGAGCGAGTTCGAGACCAGGACCGTCCGCCCGTACGCCCTCACCGGCGGCCGGGTGCGGTCCGAGCGGTCCGACTACCCCCTCGAGGCGCTGGTGGAGATGCTGCCCGCCGGCGTCTCGGGCCAGGGCCTCACGCCCGAGAAGCGGGCGATCCTGCAGCACGCGTCGCACGGCTACATCTCCATCGCCGAGCTGTCCGCGCTGCTGCACCTGCCCCTGGGCGTGACGCGCGTCGTCGTGTCCGACCTGGCCGACGCGGGCTACGTCCGCGTGCACTCGTCCACGCCGGTCGAGACCACCACCGGTCAGTCGCCCGCCCTGTCCCTGAGCGTCCTGGAGAGTGTTCTCAATGGCATTTCCGCCCTCTGACGCCGTGGCCACCGGCCAGGCCGCTGCCGTGCCCACCGCCCGCCCCGCCGGCGACGCCGGCGAGATGGGTGCCGCGCCCACCGTCGTGAAGATCGTCGTCGCGGGCGGCTTCGCCGTCGGCAAGACGACGTTCATCGGGTCGATCTCCGACATCGAGCCGCTGAACACCGAGGCCGCGATGACCGAGCACTCGGTCGGCATCGACGACGCGGGCGGCCAGACCGAGCGCAAGACGTCGACCACGGTCGCCATGGACTTCGGGCGCATCGCGCTGCCGGGGTCGCTGTGGCTGTACCTGTTCGGCACCCCGGGCCAGGACCGGTTCCTGTTCATGTGGGACGACCTGGTGCGCGGCGCGATCGGCGCCGTGGTCCTGGTCGACACCGACCGCCTGGACCAGTGCTTCCCGGCCGTCGACTACTTCGAGTCGCGCGGCATCCCGTTCGTCGTGGGCGTGAACTGCTTCGACGGCGTGGCCAAGCACCGCCTGGAGGACGTGCGCGAGGCGCTCGCCATCCCGGCGCACGTGCCGGTGCTCTACACCGACGCCCGGTCGCGCACCGCCACGAAGCAGACGCTGATCCAGCTCGTGCAGCTCGCCATGGAGCGGCTCCGCAGCTCCGCGGCGTGAGCTGACGACCCGCGCGCCCCGCTACAGTGCGGGGCGTGCGGGTCTACGCCGACGGCTCGGCCCTCCTGCGCTACCTGCCCTTCCCGGACCACTCGGTGGACTGGCAGCGGTGGGCGGAGCAGCACGAGCCGGAACTCCTCGTCACGCCGCTGTCCCTGAGCGAGCTGCGCCACGCGGCCGCCACGGCGCCGGCGCACGTCCGCGCGCGCGCCCACGCCGCCGGCGAGCGGCTCGAGGTCGTCCGGTTCTCGGACCAGGCGGTCGGCGCGGCCGCGATGACGACCGCCGTGCTGTCGCCCTTCGCGTCGCTGCACCTCGGGGTCGCGCTGGCGTACCCCGGGATCACGGCGTTCGCGACGTACGACGTGCGGCTCGCCGCGGTCGCCGCGATCCACGGCCTCGTCGTCGTGTCCCCGGGCCTGCCCGACCGCTGGTGGGACCTCGCGGCCTGAGCGCCTCTGTCTTCGCCGAGATGGCAGCTCTCGGCTGTGCGGGACCACACCGCGACAACCGAGAGGTGCCTTCTCGGCGGACGTGGAGGGGCGCGTCGGTGCGCGCGTGGTCGCGGGACCGGCTCCGCCCGTCCTACGGTCGGGGCATGACGCAGCTCGACCTCACCGGGCGCACCGCGCTCGTCACCGGTTCCACCCAGGGCATCGGCGCCGCCATCGCCGCCGGGCTGGCCCGCGCCGGCGCGCGGGTGGCCGTCAACGGCCGCTCGCCGGAGTCCGTCGACGCCGCCGTGGCCCGGCTGGCCGCCGAGCACGGCGACGGCCCGGGATCGTTCGTGGCGGCCCCGGGCGACGTCAGCACCGACGCGGGCGCCGAGGCGGTCCGCGCCGCCGTCCCCGGCGTCGACGTCCTGGTCAACAACCTGGGCATCTTCGAGTCCCGCCCGGCCCTGGACATCACCGACGACGAGTGGCGCCGCTACTTCGAGGTCAACGTGCTCGCCGCGGTGCGGTTGACCCGCGCCTACCTGCCGGGCATGACCGGTCAGGGCTGGGGTCGGGTGCTCAACATCGCGTCCGACTCCGCGGTCGTCATCCCCGCGGAGATGATCCACTACGGCATGTCCAAGACCGCGCTGCTCGCGGTCTCCCGGGGCTTCGCGAAGGAGGCCGCGGGCACCGGGGTCACCGTGAACTCGGTCATCGCCGGACCGACGCACACCGGCGGCGTCGAGGACTTCGTCTACTCGCTCGTCGAGAAGGACCTGCCGTGGGACGAGGCGCAGCGGGAGTTCATGCGTCGGCACCGGCCGCAGTCGCTGCTGCAGCGGCTCATCGAGCCGGAGGAGATCGCGAACCTGGTCGTGTACCTCGCGTCGCCGCTGGCGTCGGCGACGACCGGTGGTGCGCTGCGCGTGGACGGCGGGTACGTGGACGCGATCCTGCCCTGAGGCCGTGACCGACCGCGCCGCGGTCCACCGGGTGCGGCTCCGGCCCCGCGGCCCGCTGGGCGGGCCCTTCGTCCCGGCAAGGGCGCCGCCGGGCTGGTCACGGCGCGCGTCGTCGCAGTTCGGGCAGCCGATCTGCCCATCCGGCTTCATCCCCGCCGCGTCCCTGCCGATCCAGGAAGTGCACACGGCACTTCCAGGGAAGGAACACGCAGATGCGACGCGACGGGGCAGGACGCCGAGGCAGGTTCTGGGGGGTGGTGCTGTCCGTCGTCGGTCTGGTGACGCTCGGTGCCACACCGGCAGTGGCCGACGAACCGGAGGTGCGGCAGTTCACCTTCACGAGCGCGACGGCGCCGTTGGCGTACCACCACGGCGACCCGACCGTGTTCACCCTCGACGTCCAGGTCCGGCAGGGCGACTCGGACAACCACCCGCCGGTCCCGGAGGGGACGGTCGCCATCACCCGCACCCCGGTCGCGCTGGTCGGAGGCGACGGCTCGCCGGTCGGTCCGCCGGAGCAGGTCGCCACGCTGCAGCTCGACCAGGACGGTCGTGCCTCGATGCCGCTCGGCACGCTCGAGGTGGGCGACTACCGCTTCGACGTCGCCTACCTCGGTGACGCCACGTACGAGCCGTCCTCGAGCTGGCGGTACGTGTCGGTCTCGGCCCCGGTCGTCGTGGACCCCGGTCCCCCGAACCCGGAGACCGACCCGCGCCTGGTGCCCACGCTGTCGTGGTCGATCGCGCCGGACAACCCGGTCGACGACGGCCCGATCAGCATGACCGTCACGGTGTCCGGCGCGGCCGGCACGCCGCAGGGTGAGATCGAGATCGGCACGGTCGACACGAACGACCACTACAGCCGCCACACGCTGTCCGCCGGCCGGGCCTCGACCGTGTTCGGCCTGCCCGCGGGTACCCAGAGGCTCTACGTCGGCTACCTGGGCGATGCCACCTACCGGCCGGCGTCGAACGCGCCGGGCTACGCCAGCGTCACGGTGCTGCCGCGCGGCGGCGAGGTCGAGCTCGGCGTGCCCAGCGCGCTGACCGGTGCGGTCGGGTCCCCGACGACGTTCACCGTCCGTGTCACCAGCCCGTGGCACCTGCCTGCGGAGCTGCTCGTGGAGGTGGACGGCGTCCGGGTGTCGACGCCCGCGGTCCCGTCCTCGGGCGTCGTCCCGGTCACGGTTCCCGGCCAGGCGCCGGGCGTGCACGCGATCACCCTGCGGACCGCGGCGACCGACGACTACCCGGCCGCCAGCGCCACGGTCAGCCTGACGGTCGCCGCATCGACGCCGCCGGCCCGTGCCACCGAGCAGCCCACCGGCGACGTCCGCGCCTCGGCGGCCCGCACGGCTCCGGGCGCTGCGATCACGGTCAGCGCGAGCGGCTACCTGGCAGGCGAGGTGGTCGCGTTCTACCTGCACTCCGACCCCGTGTTCCTCGGGACCGCGGTCGCGGACGCCGCCGGAGTCGCGACCCTGACCGTGACCGTGCCCGCCGACGCCCCCGTCGGCGCGCACCACATCCGCGGCATCGGTGGCACCAGCGGGGTCTGGGCCGAGGTCCCGGTCACGCTCGCCGCGGGGACCGGTACCGCGGGCGGTACCGCGGCGGCCGGTACCGCCGGCACGACGGGTGACCCGAGCACGCGGGCGCTGGCAGCAACCGGCACCGGGGTGATCACCGGCCTCGCGGCTGCGGCCGGGCTGCTGCTCCTGGGCACCGGTGCGCTCGCGCTGCGACGACGTCTCGAGGCCGGCCGCGCCGGGTAGCGGACCGCGCCCGCGACGAGGGCCCCGTCGGCGACCGCACGTCGCCGACGGGGCCCTCGTCCGTCCGCGGCCCGCTGGTAGGGTCGCCGCGTTCGTGGGAGGGCTGGCTGAGCGGCCGAAAGCGACGGTCTTGAAAACCGTTGGGGCGTCGAAAGGCGTCCTCGTGGGTTCGAATCCCACGCCCTCCGCCAGCGGTGCGCGACCGATGTCCGCGCGCGGGAACCGTCACCACTCCGCGCGGGACGCCAGCCCCAGCGTGTAGTCCTCCCAGTACGCACCGGCGACCGGGCCGCCGTTGCACGTGCCGTCCGACCGGCCGACGGTCTTGATCCACAGGTCCGCCACGTGCGGCCCGCTGCCGGTCGCGCCGGGCGCCGCGCCGAGCGCACGCCCCTCCGGGTTGCACCACACCGTGCCGTCCGGGCCGGCGAGCGGCCCGGCGCCGTTGCGCGAGGTGTCGACGACGAACGCCTTCCCGCCGAGGAGCGCCGACAGGTACGTGCCGTACGCGACCTCGTGCTCGCTGCGCTGGAAGTTGGACACGTTCACGGAGAACCCGGCGGCCCGGTCGACGCCCGCCGCCCGCAGCCGCAGGGCCATGTCGCGGAGCTGCTCCGCGCTCCAGCCGAAGCTGTTGCTGCTGGCGGCGTCCAGGTAGACCTCGGCGCCGGCGGCCCGGTACGCCTCGACGGACGCGCGGAGCAGCCCGAGCCGCTGGTCCCGGTCGCCGCACCGCTCCAGGTGCAGCAGGGCGTCCGGCTCGACGACGACGACGGGGCGGGAGCCGCGCAGGCCCGCGGCGACGGCGTCCACCCAGGCGCGGTACTCGGCGGCGGTCGCGAACCCGCCGGCCGAGTAGGAGCCGCAGTCGCGGTCGGGGATGGCGTAGGTGACGAACACCGGCGTGCGGCCGGCCGCGGTCGCCGCGGCGGCGTAGGCGCGGACGGCGGTCGTGCCGTCGGCGGGACCGAGCCAGCGCGCGGCGCCGCCGCCGGCGGCCTTGTCGAGCAGCGCGGCGTCGGTGGTGCGGCCCTCCGTGCGGGCGGCGGCCGCGGCGCGGGCGACGTCGGACGTGGGGTCGGCGTACGGCGGGGCGGCGGACAGCACCGTGCGGTACACGCGCTCGCCCGACCCGGCGTCGGTCGACGCGCCGCCGCCCGGGCCGGAGCCCGGCCGGGCCACGACCGGCAGCGCGGCGGGCAGCGGCAGGGTCACGACGGCGGGCACCCGCTCCCCGGCCGGCGCCGCGGTGGACCAGACGCTCGCGCCCGCGGTGGAGATCAGGTAGATCCGCGCGTGGTCCTTGACCACCAGCCGCGCGCCCGGTGACGACGCGCCGGCGGACCACAGCACGCCGCCGGTGGGGGAGACGACCCGGAGGTCGCCGCCGGGGGTCACACGGGCGGACGCGCCGCGCGCGGTGGTGCCGGCGCGCCAGACCGCGGTCGCCCCGCGGGTCAGGACGAGGTCGCCGTCCGCGCCCATCGTCAGCCGGACGTCGCCGGTCGCGATCGACTCGCCGGCCAGGAGCAGGCCGCCGGACGGGACGCGGTCCGCCGGGGTGGTCCGGAGCGCGGGGCCGTCGGTGGTCGACTTCCACACCAGCCGGCCCGCGGTGTCCACGGTGTACACGACCCCGTCGGGCTTGATGATCGAACGGGCGCCGGGCGAGGCCGCCCCGGTGGTCCAGAGCAGGGTGCCCGAGGCGGAGCGCACCTCCAGCGCGCCCGACGGCTGCTGCACGAGCCGGGCCCCGGGGCTGCCGGTGGTCCCGGTGTGCCAGAGCACGGGACCCGTGCCGAGCCGCACGGTCACGTCGCCGTCGGCGCCGACGGCGAGGACGTGCGCGCTGCCGACCGCCGCCAGCGACGCACCGCCGACGAGGGTCTGGCCGCTCGTCAGCCGGTCACCCGCCGGCGCCGGTGCGGACGCCGTGGCCGGGGACGGCGCCAGCACGACCACCACCAGCAGCGCGGCGGCGGCCGCGCGGACGGCGGCGACGAGGGGTCGCGACCACGTGACGGTCGGGCGGGACGGGTGCGGGCGGGCGGCGCGGGGCATGGCGGGGTCCTCGTCGGGGAACGGCTTTCCCTCCCCATCGGCGACCCGCCCGCTCCCCGGCCTCGTCGGGGCGGGTGAACCGGGGCCGCGCGCGGCGGGCCCGCGCAGCCGCCGTCAGGCGGGCGCCCCCGGCGCCCGCGCCCGGGCGACCGCCGCGGCGATCCGTCGCTGCATCGCCGCCTCGCGCCGCGTGCGCGCCCGCCGGACGGCGAGCACCCCGCCGACCAGCAGCAGGGCCAGCGCGAGCTGCGCCCACGGCACCGCCCAGGCCGACCAGGACGACTCCGCCGCGGCCAGCGCGGCTGTCACCTCGTCGTCGCCGACGACTGCCGGGGTCACCGCGACGGCCCCGCCGAGCCGGACCAGCGGCCACGCCTCGACCTCGACGCTGCCGGCGGCCGCCCCGCCGGGCAGCACCTCGCGCAGCGCGGCGCCCTCGGCGGTCGTGCCCGCGACGCCGAACGGGCCGGCGGCACTCGCGGACGAGGTCGCGCCGAGGCGGACGTTGCCGGCGTTCGCGACCGTGTACGACACGCGCAGCGTGCCCGGGGCGAACGGGTTCCACGACGGCGTGTAGTCGGTGCGCACGTCCCGCACCGCCAGGGCGGGCGCCAGGTCGCCGGTGACCCGCAGGTGCAGGCGCGCGCCGACCCGGCTGTCCATCGCGACGCCCGCGCCCGCCTCGGTCGCGAGCGCGGCGACGACACCCGCGGGGTGGTCGCCCGGGGTCGCGTCCGCGGGGACCCGGACGACGAGCGGCAGCGTGACCGCGGAGCCCGCGGGGACCTCGACGCGCTGGGTGGCACCGGGCTCCGCGATCGTGCCGGCGGCGTCGCCGAGCGCGATCCAGGAGCCTGCCGCCTCGGCCGCGGTGCCGGTGGGCGGCAGGTCGAACTGGCCGTCGGCGGTGATGAGCCCGTCGCCGGCGTAGACCTCGAACGCCGCGGGGTGCTCGGAGAAGTTCGTCAGCGTGACGTGCTCGGCGACCTCGGCGCCCGGGTCGACGGCGTGCCGGAACGACACCCGGCCGTCCGGCCCCTCGGCGGTCGCGGGCTCGAGCGCCCAGGTCGTCCGCGCGGCGGCGGCCTCGGCGGCGGGCGCGGGCTCGGTCGCGGCTGACGCGACCGGTGCGGCGGGCAGCGCCAGGGCGGCGAGCAGGACGAGGGCGGCGGACGCCCGGCGGCGTCGCGGGGCGGTGGTGCGCGGCACGGTGGTCTCCAGCGGGTCTCGGGGGAGGAGGGGGAGGACGAGGCGAGGGCCCGGCGTGCCCCTGCGGGCGGCGCCGGGCCCTCGCGCTGCGGTCAGTCGACCGGGAAGAGCGACACCGTGAGCGACCCGGCGTACTCGCCGGCGCGGGTGTCGACCGGGACCTCGAGGTTCAGCTCGGCCGTCAGGTCGGTGGTGCCGAGGCGGCCGTCCGAGGTCGCCGTCGCCAGCGTCGCCGGGGTGCCGAGGCCCTCGCCGCCGCCGAGCACCGTCGCCACCGGCGAACCGGGCGCGACGCCGGGCTTCGTGGTGAGCACGCCCGGGGTCCAGCCGAGGTGCTGCGCGCGCAGCACCTGCGAGCCGGTGGAGAGGTCGGCCGCCTGGCCGGAGACGGTCCAGCCGCCCGCGCCCGCCTGGGCGTTCGAGCGGGAGTCGGTCACCGACACGGTCGGCAGCGCGCCGCCGAACCGCAGGCGGTCGCCGACGTTCGCACCGCCGCCGAGGGCGACGCCCTCGCCGAAGTCCGCCACCGACATCGTGAGCGAGCCCTCGACCTCGCCGGCCTGCGGCACGGTCGCCGTCAGCGGGATCTCGCCGGCCTCGGGGGCGTCCTCGCGGCCCCACGCGGCGAACAGGGCGTTCGCGAGCGCGGTGTTGTCCAGGTACGCGCCGCGCACCGGGTCGGTGCCGGTCGCCGCCGCGGCGAGCCGGTCGGCGCCGGCGCCCTTGGCGAACAGCGGCACGAGCTGGTTGGTGTGGTCGCCGGAGTACCAGCCCTCGTCGGGCAGCTGGCCCTTCGCGCCGGTGATCGGCGTCCAGGTCGGGTCGGACGCGGAGCCGTCCAGGTACCCGGTCTCGTGGTCCGCGGTGACGACGACGATCGTCTCGTCCCAGGACGACTCGGTCTCGACCCAGTCGACGACCGTCTCGACGGCGCGGTTGAAGTCGACCGTCTCCTCGATGTTCCGGGTGGTCTGGTTGGCGTGGCCGGTCCAGTCGATGGCGCCGCCCTCGACCATGAGGAACAGGCCGTCCTCGTCCTGCTCGAGCACGTTGAGGGCGCCCTGGGTGAGCGTCGCGAGCGACGGGACGTCGTTCTGCTCGACCTCGAACGGCAGCGCGCCGGCGACGTCGCCGGACCGCGCCTGCTGCAGCGTGGAGCCGACCTGCACCAGGCCGAACAGCTGCTCCGGGACGTCCTGGCCCGTCGGCGAGCGCCTCGAAGCCCGCGGTCTCCTCGACGAGCGTGAACGGGGTCTGGCCGTCCTGCAGCTTGTTCCAGGAGGCCTCGCTCAGGTAGTCGAACCGGCCCGACGACAGCGGCTCGTGGTCGTCGTCGAACATCGGGTGACCGGCACCGATGATGACGTCGAGCGGCCCCGCGATCATCTCGTCGGAGATGCCGTGCAGGTCGTTGCGGCTCGCGTTGTGCGCGCCGAAGCTCGCCGGCGTGGCGTGCGAGAACTGCACCGAGGTGACGACGCCGGTCGCCTTGTCGAGCTCGGCCGCGCGCTCGGCGACGTTCTTGACGGACGTACCCGACGGGTCGATGCCGAGCACGCCGTTGTTCGTCTTGACGCCAGTGGCGAGCGCCGTGCCGGCGGCGGCGGAGTCGGTCGCGCCCGTGGCGATCCACTCGAAGTCGGACCACGCCTTCGCGGGGTCGTACTCGGCGCGGCCGTTGGCCGAGTGGGTCGACATGCCGACCTGGACCGGGAACTGCTGGAAGACCTGCGAGGCGGTGCCGGGCAGGTGCGCGATCGTGCCTGCCTGCGGGTCGACCTCGACCTGGGCGTAGGTGGTGCCGTGCTCGTAGAGCGAGGCGGCGTCGATGTGGTTGTAGCCCATGCCGTCGCCGATGAGGACGATGACGTTCTTGGGGCCGGGAGCGGGGTCGGCAGCGACCGCGGGTGCGGCCGAGGTCAGGGCGACGGCGGCGACGAGCGTGCTCGTCCCGGTGAGCGCGAGCCACCGGCTGGGTCGTCGGGTCATGATCTCTTCTCCGTCGAATCGGGGCGGGCGGTCACCCGCCTCCCTCGACCCTCGGCGCCGCCTGTGACGTGTCAGTGAACTCCCGGAGAAACCGGACGAAACAGTCGAAGCGCCCAGCGGTCGGCGCGCGCCGGGCGGCCCTGGCGCAGCACCGCATCGCGGCTCGGACCACTCACACATCCGGATTGCGGGCACTCAATTGCCCGATGCAGCGTCCCGCTTTGCTACGCAAAGGTGGCCATGGACCACCTACGGACCCGCAAGAACCCCGTGCGACCTGCGCTGGCATGGGCGTGTCAGACGACGGCGCCGGGTGCCGTCCGGAGGAGGACACGTGAGACGCAGGACCACCGCGCGCAGGACGCCGCGGACGCTGCTGGCGGCGGGGGTGGCGCTGGTGCTCGGGGCCGCAGGGGCGGTCGGCGCGACCCCGACCCCTGCCGCTCCCGCGACGACGGCCGCGGAGGGCTCGCTGCTGCTGCTCGAGCCGTTCGACGGCCGCAGCGTCGCGGACGCCCGGGTGGGCGCGCGCGGCAGCGCGTGCCTCACGGGCGCCCCGGTGGGGCTGGCCCCGCCGTCCGGCGCGTCCGGCCTCGGGCCGTGCCCGGGCGGGTCGGGCACGGGCCCCGTGCGCGGGGCGGTGCCGGGCTACCTGCAGCTGACCGACGACCTCGTGTCCCAGGGCGGAGGGGTGGTCCTGGACCGGGTGGTGCCGGCCGAGGCGGGTCTCGTGGTCGAGTACGACCAGTTCATGTACCGCACGCGCTACGGCGACGGCGCGGACGGCATCGGCCTGGTGCTCGTCGACGGCGCGCACGACCTGCGCGCGCTCGGCGCGTTCGGGGGCAGCCTCGGCTACGCCCAGGCGACGTCCGTGCCCGGCGTCGCGGGCGCCTACCTGGGCGTCGGGTTCGACGTCTACGGCAACTTCGCCCGCGACGCCGACGGTCGCGGTGCGGGGTGCGCGGCGGCCTCGCCGTTCGCGTCCCGGGTGCCGAACTCGGTGACGCTGCGCGGGGCCGGCGACGGCCGGACGGGGTACTGCTGGCTGGCGACGCAGCAGCTCGACGAGCGCGAGCAGATGCTCGACTGGTACGGCTGGGCCACGCCCGCGCAGCTGCTGCCGGGCGCGCAGCGGAACGTCCGGGTCACCGTGAGCCCCGAGACCCGGCCGCTCGTGACGGTGGAGATCGACTTCTCCGGCGCCCGGACCGCCTACCGGACGGTGCTGACGCACCGGATGGCCGAGGACGCGCCCGCGACCTGGAAGCTGGGCTTCGCCGCCTCGACCGGGGAGGAGCGGAACGTGCAGCTGGTCCGGGACGTCGAGGTCCGGACGGTCGAGCCGCTCTCGCCGCTGCACCTCGTCGCCCAGGTGGCGCAGACCGACGACCTCCCGGACGCGTTCCGGACCGGCTCGGTCATCCCGTTCGACCTGGTGGTCACGAACACCGACGCCGAGCCCCTCACCGACGTCCAGGTGCACGACCCGCTGGTCGGCCCCGGTGCCGTCTGCGCGGTGCCGGAGCTGGGGCCCGCCGGGTCCGCGACCGCGTCGGTGACCTGCCGCGTCGAGGTCGTCGTCGGGGCCGAGCACGCCAGGGTCGGGGAGCTGCTCAACGCAGCGCGCGCGGTCGCGGTCGGGGCGGACGGGCCGGTGTCGGCGGCCGACGACGTGCTCGTCCCGATCACCGGCAGCCCGGCCCTCGAGGTGTCCGCGACCGCGGTGGTCGACGGCGGCCCGGGTGGCCTGGTGACCGCGGGGGACGCGGTGGTGCTGACCTACGAGGTCCGGAACGCGGGCGACGTCGACGTGCACGACCTGCGGGTCCAGGAGGCGCTGGGCGTCCCGGTGGCGTGCCAGGCCGACGCGCTGGCGCCGGGGGAGTCGACGACCTGCGTCGCCGAGCCCTACGTGCTGGGCGAGCCCGACCTCGTCGCAGGCGGCGTCACGAGCGTGGCGACGGCGGACGCGGCGGTCCCCGACCACTCCGACCCGCTGGTGCCCGCCCGGGGCGCGCTCGAGGTCCCGCTGGTGGCCGCCACCGTCGGCCTCGCGGTGACCCAGGACGCGGTGGTCGTGGCGGACCAGGGCGAGCCGGCCGGCGTGGGCGACCGGGTCCGGTACGCGGTCGCCGTCGAGAACACCGGGGACCTGCCGCTCTCGGGCCTGGCCGTCGAGCACGACCGGGTCGGCACCACGACCTGCGCCGCCACCGAGCTCGACCCCGGCGCCTCGACCACGTGCGCCACCGACACCGAGCACGTCGTGACCGAGGACGACCTCGTCGCGGGCGGCGTCGAGGCGACCGCCCGGGCGTCCGCGCAGACCCCCGGCGGCACCCCGGTCGCGGCGGAGCACACCGTCACGACCGCCACCCGCCCGGCGGTCGCCGCGATCGCGCTCGCGATGGTCGGCACGGTGGAGGAGGGCGTGGAGCCGGCCGGTCCCTCCGAGGTGCGGGTGCGGTACGCGTTCGACGTGACGAGCACCGGGACCGTCACGGTGCACGACGTCGCGGTCACGGACCTGCGGGTGGGCGACGAGCCGGTCGGGCCGGTGGTGTGCGAGCGCGCGGTCCTCGCGCCCGGCGAGGCGACCGCGTGCGCGGCCGAGCAGCCCTACCTCGTGACGGAGGCCGATCGCGAGGCGGGGGAGGTGCGGGCGACCGCCAGGGCGCACGCGCGGGCGCCGGAGGGGGTGCCGGCGGTCGAGCCCGCCACGGCCGAGGAGACGGCGGTCGTGCCGGGGATGATCGTCGACCCCGAACCGGAGCCTGAGCCGAGCCCGGAGCCTGAGCCGAGCCCGGAGCCTGAGCCGAGCCCGGAGCCTGAGCCGAGCCCGGAGCCGGAGCCGAGCCCGGAGCCCGAGCCTGGGCCGACCACCCCGCCCGGCACCGGGGCCGGCGGCGGCGAGGCCGGCGTCCGCCCGCCCGCGTCCACGCCCGACGCCGGGGCGACCGGCGGTGCGGGCACGGTCGGGGACCCCGGCGGCCTCACCGTCACGGGCTCGGCGGTCGCGGGTGCGTCCGCCCTCGCGTTCGCCCTGGCGGCGGCCGGCATGCTCCTCGTGCGACGTCGTCAGCCGGGGTCCACGGACCCGTCGACGTAGGTCCAGGCGCCGTCCTCGCGGACGAACCGGCTGACCTCGTGCAGCGACCCGCGACCCTGCGGGTCGCTGTACGAGGCGCGGAACTCGACGGTCCCGGCGGAGTCGAACGGTCCGCCGCGGTCGGTGCCGAGGACGTCCAGCCTCCGCCACACCACCGCGTCGTCGAGGTCGACCGTCCGGGGGCGGGTCGAGGGGTGCCAGGTCCTCAGGAGGTACGCGGCGTCCCCGACGGCGAACGCGCTGTACCGGGACCGCATGAGCGCCTCGGCGGTGGCGGCGGTCCGCTCACCCCGGTGCCGCGGCCCGCAGCACTCGTCGTAGGGCAGGCCGCTCAGGCAGGGGCAGCGGGTCGGGGTCGGCACCCGACCAGTATCGGGCGGGTCAGCGGCGGGAGTCCCGCCCCCGGACCCGGACCCGCGCCGGCCGGGACCGGAGCACGGCCACCCGCAGTGCGACGCCAGCCCCGGCCAGGCCGAGCGCCAGCACCGCGAGCGGCAGGGTCTCGGCGCCGGTGCGGGGCAGGTCGCCGGCCGCGAGCACGCCCGAGCCGCCGCCCGTCGACCCGCCGGAGTCCCCGGTCGACCCGCCGGTCCCGCCGCCCGGGCCGCTCTCGCCCGGGTCCTCCGCGCCGGTCACCACGACGCTGACGTCCGCGCTCGCGCAGGCGGGCGACACGTCGGCCGCGCACACCTGGTAGGTGAACGTGTCCGTCCCGACGAACCCGGGCGCCGGCGTGTAGACCAGCACGCCGTCGACCAGTGCGACCGTGCCGTGCGCCGGCGGCACGGTGACGTCCGGCGGCAGGACCGTGCCGGAGTCGTTGGCGGCGACGTCGATCGCCACCGGGGTGCCCTCGGGCGTCGTCGCGGCGTCGTCCACCGCCACCGGGTCGACGAGCACCGTCACGAGGCCGGTGCTGCACAGCACCGGGATCCCGTCGTCGCACACCGTGTACTGGTACAGGTCGCGACCGGCGAACCCGGGCGGCGGCGTGTAGGTGGTCGTGCCGCCGGCGAGCGTCACGGTGCCGCCGGCGGCGGTCGGGAACGTCTGCACGATCGTGACCGCGTCGCCGTCGGGGTCGCTGACGGCGGGGTCGCCCGAGACGGGGGTGTCGACCGTCGTCTCCAGGAACAGCGGCGGCGCGGCCGGCGGCAGGTTGTCCGGCCACACGTGCACGGTCACGACGGCGGTGGCGCAGTCGGCCGAGTCGTCGGGCGAGCACGCCTGGTACGTGAAGGAGTCCGTGCCGAGGTAGCCGGGGCCGGGGGTGTAGACGACGGACCCGGTCGCGGGGTCGACGGTGACGAGGCCGTGGTCGGGCAGGTCGACGAGCGTCGGGGACAGCACCGCCCCGGGCGGGTCGTTGGCGAGCACGTCGATGGTGACGGCGGTGTTCACGAGGGTGGTCGTCTCGTCGTCGACCGCGAGCGGGTGCACGATCAGGGTCACCGTGGCGGGGGCGCTGCACCGCACCGGGTCCTGGTTGTCGCACACCTGGTACGTGAACGAGTCCGTGCCGACGAACCCGGCGTCCGGGAGGTACCCGAACCGGCCGCCGGGCAGCAGGATCAGCACGCCGTCGGACGGTCCCGTCACGGTGCTGAACCGCAGCTGCAGGTCCGGGTCGGGGCTGCTGCCGGTGACGGTCGAGACGATCGGCCGCCCGACCACGGTCTCCCGCACGAGGTCGTCGGCGGTCGGCGGGTCCACGACGTCCGGCCCCGGCGTGACCTCGGTGGTCACCGTCTCGGACCCGGCCGTGCCGTCGTTGTTCGAGGCGTCCGGGTCGGGCGTGGTCGCGGTGGCGCTCACCGTGTTCACCAGCACGCCGCTGTCCGGCGCGGTGCCGGTGACGGTGAGCGTGACCGTCGCGCCGACCGCGAGCGTCCCCAGCGACCAGGTGACCGTCGGCGGGGCGACCACCCCGCCGCCCGACGCCGTCACGCCGGTGAGGGCGGGCGGGAGCGCGTCGGTGACGGTGACGCCGACCGCCTCGTCGGGCCCGGCGTTGGTCACGTCGACCGTGTACGTGAGCTGGCCGCCGGGGCCCACGAAGGCCGGCCCGGTCTTGCTGACCTGCACGTCCGCGGACGCGGGACCGACCGGGTCGGCGCAGTCGGGCGCGGGGTAGTCGGCGGGCCCGGGCACCGTGAGGGCGCGCAGGTCGACGTTGGTCACCGAACCCCCGCCGGTGTCGGGGAAGGTCGCGCCGGGGACGTCGACGAAGATCGGCACGAACGCGGAGTCGCCGTCGAACCCGCCCTGCACCCCGGTCGTGCCGCTGAACACGTACCGCCCGAACCCGGTGACGGCGCCGTCGTCGGCGAGCGTGGTCGCGGTGAGCGCGCCGGTGGGCGCCTGCCGCCAGGTGCCCTGGTTGACGAAGCCGCCACCCAGCGCGACCAGGCCGGTGCTGCTTGACCCCCCGTTGTTGGTGAACCCGCCGGCCGCCTGGAGCGCGCACAGGTTGGTCAGCGCGCCCGAGCCGTTGACGACCAGGTCGCCGGCGAGCGTCGCGGTGCCGGCGTTCCGGAACGGGCCGTTGACGATCGTCGTGCCCGCGGCCGTGAGCGTGCCGTTGTTGGTGAGCGAGACCGCGGAGTTGAGCGTCGCGCCGCCCGGCAGCGCCAGCGTGCCGTCGTTGACGACCGTGCCGGCCGCGGGGGTGAACGCGCCGGTGATGGTCAGCGTCGCCCCCGCCGCGTTGAACACGGTCCCCGGGCCGTTGAGCGCGAGCCCGGCGAACGTGGCCGTCCCGGCGTTGTCCAGCACGAACCCCGCGTTCACCGCGACGGACGGCATCGTCGCCGTCCCGCCCGGCGCGACGTAGATCGTGCCGGCCGCGTTGTTCATGTAGGCCGGCGCGAGCGTCGCCCCCGCCGCCACGCACAGCGTCGCGCCCGCCGGCAGCGAGCCGACCCCGCCGACCTGGGTCCCGCCCGCGAGCAGGACGACCTCGCCGGCGGCGATGTCGAGCGCCGCGCCGGTCGCCCCGCCGCTGACGGTCCGGGTGGGCGCCGCGCAGTCGTCCGCGGGGGCGGCCTGCGCCGGCCCGCCGGGGACCAGGGCCGCGAGCAGCAGCCCGCCCACCGCGGCTGCGGACCACCGGCGACGCGCGCGCGGTCGTGCCTCCTGTGCCGCCGTCGTCGTGGCGTCCCGCCGCGCTCCGCTGCCCGACCTCGTCCGCACCGTGCCCCCGATGCCTCGTGCGCCGGCCCCCGACCAGCACGTCCGGTCACGGTACCGACGGGTGCGCCGCCCGGCGAGGGGTGGCGGTGACCGGCCGCGCGCCACCCGGTACCGACGTCCCGCTCAGGACGGTGCCGGGCCGCCATCATGGTGCGCGTGCCGACCCAACCGACCGACGACGAGCTCGAGCTCATCCGCCAGTCCGGCGTCGCCCTCCGCGTCGGGCGGCTCAGCCTGTCCGCGGGGACGGGCTCCTACCGGGTCAAGTCGTCGATGGCCCGGATCGCCCGGGCGATCGGCGTCGACCGCCACGAGGCCCACGTGACGCTCACCGAGATCACCACGACCTCGCACCGCGGCCCGAGCTTCCGCACCGAGGTCGCCGAGGTCCGGTCCGTCGGCATCAACGCGGACCGGCTGGCCGAGCTCGAGCACCTCGCCGGGTCGCTCGCCCGGTCGGGCCGGCGCGCCACCGTCGACGAGGTGTCCGCCGAGCTCGACCGGATCGAGCGCAAGCGACCGCTCTACCCCGACGCGGTCAACGCGCTGTGGGCGGCGGTCGCCTGCGCGGCGTTCGCGTTCCTCAACAACGGCGGCCCGGTCGAGATGGCCGGTGCGTTCGTCGCGGCCTGGCTCGGCCAGCTCACCCGACGGCTGCTGCTGCACCGCGGGTTCAACCAGTTCGGCGTCACCATGCTGGCCGCCGCGCTGGCGTGCCTGGCGTACCTCGGGCTGGTGTCCGCCGTGCACGAGCTCGGCGCCACGGAGGTGCGGCACGCGGCGGGGTACGTCTCCGCGGTGCTGTTCCTGGTGCCCGGCTTCCCGCTGGTGACCGGAGGCCTCGACCTCGCGAAGCTCGACTTCTCCGCGGGGGTCGCGCGGCTGACCTACGCGCTGATGATCCTCACCTCGGCGGCGCTCGCGGTCTGGGGCGTGTCGATCGCGGTCGGGCTGTCCCCGGACCCCGAGGCCGGTCCGGTGCTGCACTCCGGGCTGCTGCTGGTGCTGCGCATGGTCGCGAGCTTCGTGGGCGTGCTCGGCTTCGCGCTCATGTTCAACAGCCCGTGGCGGATGGCCCTGGGCGCCGCCGTCGTCGGGATGGTGGCCAACACGGGCCGGCTGTACCTCGTCGGCGAGGTCGCGCCGCAGGCCGCGGCGGCGGGGGCAGCGCTGCTGGTCGGGCTGCTCGCCGCCGTGATCGCGCCACGGCTCGGGGTCCCGCGGATCACCGTGTCCGTCCCCGCCGTCGTCATCATGGTGCCGGGCGTCTCGGCGTACCGGTCGGTGTTCTACCTGTCGAACGGCGACACCACCCAGGCGCTGGCGTACGGCGTCCAGGCCGGTCTGGTGGTCGTCGCGCTGTCGGTCGGGCTGGCCGTCGCGCGGATGCTGACCGACCGGGAGTGGGGCTTCGAGCACTGACCGGGCGGGCGCCGCGGGCCGCCCGCGAGGGCCGCTTTGCCGGGTGCCCGGGACGCCCGGTACTGTGTCGCAGTCTGGAGACGTCGCATAGCCAGGTCTAGTGCGCGACCCTGCTAAGGTCGTGAAGGGGCAACCCTTCCGTGGGTTCAAATCCCACCGTCTCCGCTTCCACGAGGGCCCGGTCATGGCGACCGGGCCCTCGTCGCGTGTCGGGTGCCGGCGCCGTCCGCGCCAGGCCCGGGCCGCGCGTCAGAAGCGCCCGCCACCGCCCCGGCGGCCACCACCCGAGCGGCTGCCGCTCGACCGCGAGCCCCCGGACCGGCCGCTCGACCGGCTGCTGCCGGAGCGGCCGCCGCCGGACCATCCGCCCGACGACCCGCCCGACCGCCGCGCACCGCCCGACCGGCCGCTCGACCCGCCCCCTCCCGACGACCACGACCAGGACCACGACGACCCGCCCGACGACCAGGACGGCCCGTCGTCCGCCGCCTCGGCCCGCCGTCGCGCGGACTCGATGTCCGCCAGCGCCGCGCGCTGCGCCTCCTCGGCCCGCTCGGCGGCGGCCCGCAGGACGCGGAGCGCCGTGACGGGGTCGCCCGTGACCGCCGCCTCCCCCTGCGCGGTCAGGCGGGCGGCCTCCGCCAGCCGGGTGCGGGTCGCGGCGCCGATCGACCAGCGGCCGCGCGCGATCGTCGACTCGACCCCGGCGATGCGGGCGCGCGCCGTCGCCGTCGCCTGCGGCAGCCGCTCCTGGGCGTGCGCGCGGGCGGCCTCGGTCTCGCGGAGCGGGTCCAGCACCCCGTCGAGCGCGCGCTCGGCCTCCGTCAGCGCGCCGAGCACGGCGAGCGGGTCCTGGCCGGCCTCCGCGGACCCGGCCCGGTCGCGCGCCCGCCCCGCGGCCGTCACGACCTCTGCGAGGCCCGGCGCGTCGAACCGCCGGGCGTCGGCGAGATCCGCGTCGATCTCCGCCACGACCGCGGCGATGGCCTGCGGCGCGGTCTCCAGGTCGGCGGCGCGGCGGTCGAGCGCGTCGAGCACCGCGACCGCGCGGTCCAGCGCCGTCCGCGCCTCGCGGGCGTGCGCCAGGGCGGCCGCCCGGTCGGTGTCGACCACCGCCAGGCCGGCGTCCGCCTCGGTGCCCGCGCGCGCCGCGAGCGTCGCCGCGTCGGCGAGCACGCCCGGCACGTCCGCGGTCGCCGACGGCGCGTACCGGGGTCGGATCGCGTCCCACACCGCCCCCGTCTCCCCGGTCCGGACGGCCGCGGCCGTGGCGGCGTCGCGCACCTCCGCCAGGTCCGCGGGCGCGCGCTCGTGCAGCGCCCGGAGCGCCACGAGCGGCTCCCGCTGGGCCGCGAGCACCTGCTCGACCCGCGTGCAGGCGTCGAGGACCGCGTACGCCAGGCTGGTGCGCCGGGCTTCGGTGTCGTGCTCGTCGTCGTCCAGCAGCTGCCGGGACCGGAAGGCCTCGGTCAGCAGCTCGCGGGCCTGCCCGAGGGCTGCGGCGAACGGCGCCGCCGCCTCGGCGCCGAACTGCGCCTCGGCGAACGCCACCTCCTGCGCCGCGGACGCCACGGCGTCGTCGGTGGCGACGAGCGCGCGCGAGGACCGCTCGTCCAGGGCGTCGAGCTCCTCCTCGGCGCGGGCCGCGGCGCGGCGGTGCCGGACCAGCCGCGCCAGCCCGTAGCCGAGCAGCGCCAGGGCACCGAGGACGAGCAGCACGCGCAGCACGATCGTCCCCGTGCCCGCCGGCGGGTTCGCCGCCCGCTCGTAGCCCTCCGCCGCCGCGACCGCCGCGCCCGCCCAGTCGTCGTCGCGGAGCGCCGGCTCGATGTCGTCCTGCTCCACCCGGGTCAGCGCGTCGTCGGTCAGCGCGATGTCGCCGTCGACGGACACCTGGTACCGGCGGTCGTCGACCGCGACGGCCAGCAGGATGTCGTCCCGTCCCAGGCCGGACGCCTCGGCGGTGGCGTCCGCCCAGGCGCGGTTGCCCAGGCCGTCGAACGAGTCCACGTAGACGACGAACAGCTGGTACGGCGAGGCCTCCGCCAGCCCGGCGAGCGCGTCGGCGACCCGGGCCTCGTCCGCGGGCGACAGCACGTCCGCCGGGTCGGTGACGGCCGTGGGGAGGTCGAGCGGCGGGTCCGCGACGGCGCGCGCCGCGCCGGGACCGGCGGCGAGCAGGACGGCGGACGCGATGGCGGCACCGGCGCGCGCGAGGCGGTCGGGTCGGCGGTGGCGGGGCATGCGGGCTCCGGGCGTTCGTGCGGGTGGCGGGCACCACCCGGGTGGGCGACGGCGTCCCCAGTGTGGCGTGCGGGACGGCCGTTCCCCCCTACTCTCGTCGGTGGATCACGACGTCAGCAGGGGGAGAGGCCGTGGGAGAGATCGACACGGCGGCCGTTCGAGCGGCCGCCGGCACCATCGAGTCCGTCGCGAGCACCGTGCGCCAGCACGTCCCGTCGGAGGTGGGCGACATCGCCTCCGCCCTCGCGGGGAGCGCCAGCGCCGGCGCGGGGTCGGCCCTGGCCACCGCCTGGTCCGACGCCTACACCCGCTGGGCGACGAGCGCCGACGCGCAGGCGGAGTCGATGCGATCCGCGGCCGGGAGCTGGACGTCGACCAACGACGGCGTCGCCACCCGGTTCGACCGCCTCGGGCCGGTGCCGTCCTGATGGTCTCCCCGTCCCAGCTCGCCTCCTGGCAGCCCGCCCGCCTGTCCGAGATCGCCGAGGCGGTCGTCGGGCACCGCCGCAGCCTCACCGGCCTGCACGACGACCTCGACGCGGGGCGGCCACCCGCCTCCTGGACCTTCGAGGACGCCACCGCCGCGCGCACCGAGCACGACCGGCTGTCGAGCGCGCTCGCCACCCAGGTCGCCGAGACCACCGGCGTGATCGAGGCGCTCGACGCGGCGGCGACGTCGCTCGCCGCCGCCAAGGAGCTGCTCCAGGGCGCCATGCGCCGGGGCGGCTACAACGGCCTGCACATCGACCACGCGACGGGGGCGGTCAGCATCGCGCGGACCTTCGACGACGAGGACGAGCTGGCCTACGCCCGCACCGTCCAGCAGGAGGTCGCCGAGCAGATCGAGACGGCGCTCGCCGACGCGGCCGCCGCCGACCAGGCGCTCGCGGCCGCCCTGACCGCCGCCGCGACCACCGACGTCAACGACATCGGCAGCCTCGCGGACCAGCAGGCGCTGCTCGACTTCCAGGCCAAGAGCCCGGCGGACCAGGTCCGGTACCTGCTGGACCACCCGGAGGCGTACGCGCTGCTCGGCGGCCACCTGTCGGACGAGGCGAAGGGTGGCCTGGGCGCCGAGGTCGCCGACGGGCTCGACCGGATGGCGCGCGAGTGGCGGGACTTCACCGACGCCGGTGCGGTCGCGCGGTACACCGCGCTGCTCGACGCGTTCGGAGGCGACCCCCAGGTCATGGCTCCGCTGTTCGAGCGGCTCGGACCGGACGGGCTGCTCGGCGCCTACACCGGGCTCAGCCTCGCGCTGCACGACGTGCCGGACCGCAGCGGGCTCACCCGGCTCGCGGAGGAGCTCAGGTCCGGCCTGCAGGCCGCGACGACCGACCCTCGGTTCGATCAGGAGCGGTTCGGGCAGGACCTGGTCCGCTACGCGACCGCGACTGCGGACCGCGACGCCCAGCTCGCGTACGACCGCACGTACGCCGTCAACGGCGGGGAGGGGGCCGTCCTCGACTTCCTGCTCCGCGAGGGCACCTACGGCGAGGACTTCGTGCGCGGGGTCACCTGGGAGCTCGACGAGTTCGAGCGCGGACAGCCCGAGCGCGCGGAGCTGTGGACCGAGTCCGCCTCGCTGCGCTCGCCGCTCTGGGGGCTGGGGCTCGATCCCGTGTCGCCGCGCATGCCGGACCCGATGGGCGCGGCCCTGGGGCAGCTCGCGCACTACCCCGCCTCGGGGTTGGAGTTCTTCTCCGAGGAGGCCGACGCCCGGGCGCAGTACTACCTCGCAGATCGGGACTGGCGCGACGGGTTCCAGGGCATCGCGGAGGTGGTGCGGGCTGTCGGGACCGACGCCGACAACCTGAGGTCCGCACCTGCGGACACCGGGATGTTCGTCGCGCGGGCCTTCGACATGCTGCCGCGGAACGAGGGCTTCTCGGTCGAGGGCGCGAGTCTGGCGTCGGAGCCGATCGCCGATCTCCTCAAGCACTACATGCCTGCCCTGGATGCAGCCGTGGCGGCGGGCAAGGAGGGCCTGCCCCCATGGCTCGACGTCACCTCGAACCCGTACCTGCCACGCTTCGACGACTACCCGATGCTCGACTCCGGGGACGCCACGAGCCTCCTGCGCGTCGCTGTCAGCAGCGAGGAGGGGATGGCTCGGATGGCGGAGGGGGTCGCCGGGTACCGGCACGCGATGCTCGCCGGGGTCACGGAGCAGCATCTCGGCGGTGCGGGCCTGACCGAGGAGGGGAGGATGGCGGTGCAGAACATCCTCGGCACCTCGGCGCGCGTGGAGGGAGCCGTGCAGGCGATGGTCGGCGAGGTCGCCGTCGAGGGCGCCCGTTCCCAGGACCAGCAGGTGGCCGCGTTCACCAGTCTGGTCTCGGAGGCGGTGGGCCTGATCCCGGTGCCGTTCTCCGACGAGGTCGGCGGTGCGGTCGGCGACCTCGGCAAGAAGGCGTGGGACGCGGCGTGGGGTCAGGTCACCGAGATCCCGACGGACCGGGTCACCGACGCGTTCGGCAGCAACGAGGCCGCGGCGCGGGACGCCGCGACCGGTGAGGCGATCGACGGACGGAACAAGTCGGTGATCTCGTCCTACCTGGCGCTCGTGAATGCCGGCGTCGTCGAGGTCCCGCCGGAGATGCGCGACGTCTGGCAGCCGGGCGGGCGGCTGATCACGATGGGCGACATCGAGACCCCCGCCATCAGCTCCTACTTCGAGAAGGCCCGGCACGCGATGATGGACCTCGTGGACGAGGAGTCGTTGCTGGGGATGTACCAGGACCCCTTCGTGGGGTTGGGGAGGTGACGGGTCCGTCGTCGGACGGGGTGCGACGCGCCGGGGTGAGATCACCTGCCCGGTGGTGGGTGGTCGCTGCTCTGATCGTCGTGCTCGTCGCGGGGGGCGTGGTCGCGGCGCTCGTGCTGCTGAGGGCGGCGCCCGCCCTTCTCGACGCGGACGACATCGCCGGAGTCAGCAGCGTCGCCCAGGACGCCGACGCGGACCCCGCACCCGGCTGGGTCTGGTGCGACACGATCGCCCCCAGCATGTGGGAGCGCGGCGAGCCGCCGACCACCTCGCTCGTGCTCGACGACGGCTCCACGATCGGGGCGACCCTGATCGAGCGGCCGCTGGGCGGGCTGACGGCCGGCAAGGTGCTCTCGAACGCGTCGGCGGCGGCCGAGTCGTGCGGTGCCTCGCACCTCGTCGACGAGGGCTTCGCCATCGAACCGCTGAGCGGGCTCGCCGACGGCGAGGTCGGATGGCGCTCCGCGAGGCCCGACGGCCGGTGGGGTGAGTACGTGCTCGTCGACCTGGACGGTCGCCGGGTCCTCGCGGTCGGGTTCGAGACCGAGGCCGACGAGGCTCCGCTGCCGATCGGCGACCTCGTCGCGCTCGCCCGCGAGGGCGCCGAGCGGTTTCCCGGGGACGGCTGACCCGCAGCCCGAGATCCGCCTCAGGCCGCCCCGCGGTGCCAGCGCCGCCGGGCGCAGGCGGGTCGCCCGGTCGGCCGCACCCGGCCCCCGCTACGCTCGCCCCAGCCGGCGCCGTGACGGGGCGACGCCGCGAGCGGGGGTGCGGCGCGTGGACGCGGACGTCATCGTGGTGGGCGGCGGGCTGGCCGGGCTGGTCGCCGCCGACGAGCTGGTGCGGGCCGGCCGGCGGGTGGTGCTCGTCGAGCAGGAGAGCCCGGCGAACCTCGGCGGCCAGGCCTGGTGGTCGTTCGGCGGGATCTTCCTGGTCGACAGCCCCATGCAGCGCCGGTTCGGGGTCCGGGACTCGGTCGACCTGGCGTGGCGGGACTGGCAGGGCACCGCCGGCTGGGACCGGCTGGACGGCGACCTGCCCGAGGACGCCTGGGCCGTGCGCTGGGGCCGGGCGTTCGTGGAGTTCGCCGCCGGGGACGCGCTGCCGTGGCTGCGGGAGCGCGGTGTGCGGTTCACGCCGGTGGTCGGCTGGGCCGAGCGCGGCGACGGCCTGCCCGGCGGGCACGGGAACTCCGTGCCGCGGTTCCACGTGCCGTGGGGGAGCGGGACCGGGATCAGCGAGCCGTTCGCGGACCGCGTGCGGGCCGCCGCGGCGGACGGGCGGCTCGCGCTGCGGTTCCGGCACCGGGTCGACGGGCTCGTGCGCACGGGCGGCGCGGTGACCGGCGTGCACGGCGCGGTCCTGGCCGACGACGACGCCCCGCGCGGGGTGGGGACGAACCGCGACGTGGTCGGCGACTTCACGCTCACCGCCCAGGCGGTGGTGCTGGCGACGGGCGGCATCGGCGGCGACCACGACCGGGTGCGCCGCTGGTGGCCCGACCGGCTCGGCACCCCGCCGCGCACGATGCTCACCGGCGTGCCCGCGTCGGTCGACGGCCGGATGCTCGACATCGCCGCCGCCGACGGTGTGCGCCTGGTGAACCGGGACCGCATGTGGCACTACACCGAGGGCGTCGCGAACTGGGCGCCGGTGTGGCCGGGGCACGGCATCCGGATCCTCCCGGGACCGTCGTCGCTGTGGTTCGACGCGCTGGGCCGCCGGCTGCCGCCGCCCGGGCTGCCCGGCCACGACACGGTCGGCACGCTCCGGCTGCTGCGGGCGGACCCGGACCTGCAGCCGTACGACCACTCCTGGTTCGTGCTGACCCAGAAGGTGATCGAGAAGGAGTTCGCCCTGTCCGGGTCCGAGCAGAACCCGGACATCACCCGGCGCGACTACCGGCTGCTGCTCCGGACCCGGCTCGGTCGCGGGGCGCCCGGGCCCGTCGAGGCGTTCAAGGCGCGCGGGGAGGACTTCGTCGTCGCCGGGACGCTGCGCGAGCTCGTGGCGGGGATGAACGCGCTGACCGCGGAGCCGCTGCTCGACCCCGCCGGGATCGAGCGGCAGGTCCGGGAGCGGGACGGGCAGCTGACGAACCCGTTCGCCAAGGACGCGCAGGTGCAGAGCATCCGGAACGCCCGGCGGTACCGCGGCGACCGGCTGCTGCGCGTCGCCCGTCCGCACCGCGTGCTCGACCCGGGCGCGGGGCCGCTGATCGGGGTGCGGCTGCGCGTCATCACCCGCAAGACGCTCGGGGGGATCCAGACCGACCTCGACGGCCGGGCGCTCGGGACGGACGGCGCGCCGGTGCCCGGGTTGTACGCGGCGGGGGAGGCGGCCGGGTTCGGGGGCGGCGGGGCGCACGGCTACCGGGCGCTGGAGGGGACGTTCCTGGGTGGCTGCCTGCTGACCGGGCGGACCGCGGGGCGGGCGGTCGCGGCCGCGCTCTGATCGCACGACGCCCGCATCGTTGCCACCTACACGTGACGGGCGCCCCAGGTGGCGGCCTGAGCGGACCCCTCAACCGCCCCCGGTCCCTCCGGCTGAGTGGTGCCGCCGACGTAGCGTCGACGACGTCGCGGCGTGCCGGGAACACGGTCCGGCGCCGCACGACGAAGGGAGTGGACGCGCGTGCGGAGGCTGGTGTCGCGGGTGGTCGCGGCGGCGATCGCGCTGACGGTCGGGGGGCGTGCTCGGCGCCGGGGCGCTCGGCGCGTCGAGCGCCCTGCCGACCGCGGGCGTCGACCTGCGCGCGGGGGCCGGTGGCCGCGTCGCGGTGCCGGTCCCGGCGCCGGGTGCCTCCTCGACGTTCCACATCACGGCGCGCCCGGCGCCCGGCGCGCCGTCGGCGCTCACGCTCGTCCTGGGCGAAGCCGCCGGACCCGCCGACGCGGAGCTGGAGCTCACCCTGAGCGACGACACCGGCGCGGTGCTGGCCGCGGGCAGCGCGCAGGGCCTGCGCGGCACCCGGGTGGCGCTGGGCCTGGTGGGGGACGAGCCGGTGACGGTGCACGGCACCGCCACCCTGGCCGACTCGGCGCCCCCGACGTCGGGGGGCGGCACGGTCGCGCTCGGGGTGCGGGTCACCGCCGTCCCGGACGGCACCCGGTGGACGCCCGGCTCCGGGGACCACGCCCCGGGCGGGATCGGTACCGGGGCCTCGGCGCGCATGGTCCGCACCCCGCCGGCGGTGCCGGCGGCCCGCCCGGTCACGAGCACCTGATCCGACACGACCCGAGGAGACGCCCGTGCACCACCTGCGCGAGGAGCCCGTCGAGCTCGCCCTGGCCGGTCCCGTCCGGACGATCGCCGACACCCACGGGTTGCCCGGCGGGACGGTCTGGGAACCGAAGTGGGACGGCATGCGGGCGCTGGCGGTCGCGGACGGCACCGCGACCGCCCTGCGCTCCCGGCACGGCGAGGACCTCACCCTGGCGTTCCCCGAGGTCGTCGCCGCGATCGCGGCGCACGTCCCGGCGGGCACGGTGCTGGACGGCGAGCTCGCGGTGCGCCGGGACGGGCGGCTGGACTTCCTGGCGCTGCAGCACCGGCTCGCGACCAGGCGGGCGGCGGGGTACGCCGCGCGGCACGCCCCCGCGGAGCTCCTCGTGTTCGACGTGCTGCTGCGCGGGCACGTCGACCTGCGGGACCAGCCGCTCCTGGAGCGCCGGGGTGCGCTCGCCGAGCTCGCGGCGGCCTGGCCGGCCACGCTGCAGCTGTCGCCGCTGACCGCGGACGCCGACGTGGCGGCCGGCTGGTTCCGCGACCTCGCCGGCACCGGCGTGGACGGGCTCGTCGCCAAGGGGCTCGACCAGCGGTACCGCGGCGGGCTCCGCGACTGGCTCAAGGTCAAGCACCGCTCGGCCGTCGACCTCGTGGCCACCGCGGTGACCGGACCGGTGGACCAGCCGGACGCGCTGCTGCTCGCGCTCCCCGCGGGTGAGGATCTGGTGCCCGTCGGCCGCTCGAGGTCGGTCGGCGCCGTCGCGGCCCTCGCGCTCGCGCGGGTCCTGAGGCCGGTGCCGGGCGGCGGTGCGGCCGCCGGCCCGGGCGCCTCCGCGGCCACCGCGATCGCGCCGCTCGTCGTCGAGGTCTCGGCGGACCTGCGCTGGTCCCGCGGCGCGCTCGTCGGCCCCGCCCAGTTCCTGCGCGCGCGACCCGAGCTGCACCCCGACGAGGTCGATCCGGAGCCCGTCGGCAGGTCCGGCGCCTGACTCGGGGCCCGTGCGCTCACCCATCCGAACGCAATCGGACGAAACGCCACATATCCGGAGGAAAGCGGGCGTACAGTTCGCGCGTGCCCCGCAGCCCGGAGGACTCCAGCGGCCTGGCCCTGGCGCGCCCCGTGAACGACCTGCACGAGACGGTGGGCCTGCCCGGCGGCACCGCCTGGGAGCCCAAGTGGGACGGCATGCGGTTGCTCGCGCTCGCCGACGGCGCACGCACGCTCCTGAGGTCCCGGCACGGTGCCGACCTGACGCTCGACTTCCCCGAGGTGACCGACGCGGTGGCCCGGCTCGTGCCCGCGGGCACCGTGCTCGACGGCGAGCTCGTCGTCCGCAGCGCCGGCCAGGTCGACTTCGGTGCCCTGCAGCGCCGGGCCGGCGCCGCGCACCCGGGCGCCTTCGCGGCCGCCCTGCCGGGCGAGTTCATCGTGTTCGACGTCATCCAGCGCGAGCACGTCGACCTCCGGCCGCAGCCCTTCATCGAGCGACGCATCGCCCTCGAGGAGCTCGCCGCCGGCTGGATCGGTCCGCTGTCCACCTCGCCCCTCACCGGCGACGCCGGCCTGGCCGCCCGCTGGTTCCGGGACCTCGCCGGCCTGGGCGTCGACGGCCTGGTGGCCAAGGGTCTCGACCAGCCGTACCGGCCCGGCACCCGCGACTGGCGCAAGGTCAAGCACCGCTCGGTCGTCGACCTCGTCGCCACGGCCGTCACCGGGTCGGCCGCCCAGCCGGGCGCGCTGCTGCTGGCGCTGCCCGTCGACGGCGAGCTGGTGCCCGTGGGGCGATCGGGCTCGCTCGGTCTCGCCGCGGGGCTCGCGCTCGGGCGGCTCGTCACCCCGCTCGGCCCGCCCGGCGGTGCGACGTCGGCCATCGCGACCCGGATCGCGCCGCTGGTCGTCGAGGTGTCCGCCGACGTGCCGTGGGCCGACGGCGCGCTGGCGCGGCCCGCGCAGTTCCTGCGGGCGCGGCCGGAGCTGCACCCGGTCGAGGTGGCGGCGGGCGCCGTGCTGGTGGGCTGCGGCTGACTCAGCCGGCGTCCGGCAGCCGACGGGAGCGTCGCTCGGCGGCCACCAGCCCGAGCACCACCGCCGCGCCCACGGCGAACGCCGCCGCCGCCAGGCCGACCTGCTCGCCCGGCGCCAGCAGCGTCCGGTCGTCCTCCTGCCACGGCCACAGCGCCCGCAGCGCCCCGGCCATCACGCCGGACAGCAGCACGAGCGTCGGACGGCGCTGGTGCTCCAGCAGCCACTGCAGCGCCTTCACGAAGCACGCCAGCCCGAGGACGATCCCGGCGAGGAACACGGCGACGTAGCCCCAGTCCCGGTCGTTCAGTGCCGCGAGCGTGGGCTGGTACAGGCCGAACGTCAGCAGCAGGAACGACCCCGACGTCCCGGGCAGCGCGAGCGCGCACGCCGCCACCGCCGCCGCGACCAGCACCACCGGGTAGGTGGGGCTCAGGTGCTGCGGCGGCAGCCCGACGAGCAGGAACACCGCGGCTGCCACGAGCAGCGCCCGCGCGACCTCGCCCGCCGACCACCGCGCGCCGGCCATCCGCACCGGCACCACCAGCGCCGCCGCCGTCATGCCGAGGAACAGGCCGTAGAGGGGGACGGGGTGCTCCTCCAGCAGCGGCGCGATGAACCGCACCGTGATCAGCAGCCCCGGCACCATGCCGACGAGCAGCGGCACGATGACCGACCACCGCACCTTCCGGAGCTCCGCACGGGCGCGGACGCGGTCGGTCGCGGCCAGGCGCAGCGCGGAGATCGCGTGCCCGGCGCCGGTGACGGCGGTCTCGTAGACGCCGGTGACCAGGGCGACGGTGCCGCCGCTGATGCCGGGCAGGGCCTCGGCGGCGCCGACGAGGGCGCCACGGGTCAGGGACCAGGGGGTCGAGGCGGGGCGGGGCGCGGTGGCGGCGGAGGCGTCGTCAGGCACCCGGGCGACGCTACGGGGCGTGGAGGCGCCGAGGCCAGGCGGCGGGGTACCTACGCAGGGCCGGATCTCGCGGAGCCGGCTCCCGGTCCGGAGGGGGTGGGCGCGTTCCCGGTCCGGGCGTAGAGCGATCTGCGCCACATTCTCCTGCAGCTGCCTTGGGGGGACGAGACGGATCTGGGTCTGGACGGTGCGGGATGTGCACCGGGCGTAGCCCGCGACCTTGGAGACGGGCGGCCAGGCGGCGGTGCCGTCGTCCTGGGCGTGGTCGGGCGTAGGCGATGAGCACGAGGTGCGCGACGGGGTCGTTCGGCACGGGCGCTTCCTCGAGCGCCCACACCATGCTCACCAGGCTCACGTGTGGTCATGCTCGCGCTCTTGCGGTCCAACGCTGGCGGTCTGGATTCGCCCTGGTCTCAAGCGCGGCGCCCAGGTCGCGGCCGCCGTCACCCTCGGGTGGCGACTGCAGATGGCGCTCCGCCATGCCGACGTGTCGGTTCAGCAGATGGCAGACGAGCTCGGCATGGCGAGATCCAGCCTGAGCCGGTGGCTCAACGACCGCGTCACGCCTCCCCGCGCGGCGCTCGTGACGATGTGGGCGTTGCGCACCGGTGTCCCGCTGCACTGGATCCGCTTCGGGCATGCAAGAACCCCCGCCCAGGGTGACCTGGACGGGGGTCGTGCTCTGTGCGTCGCACCTCAGGCGCGCGCGGGTGCGCGAAGACCGAGCGCCACTGGTGCGACCGCTGCGAGCCGGCGGCCCGGTGCCGGCTTGTCCGTGATCCGACCCGAGTGAGCCCATCGCCCTGTGATGCACCGGCGGCGGGGGGCAAATGGGTGAATCGGCCGGATGCGGGAGCTAGTCGAACCCTGCACCTGCGACCCTCCGCTCAGAGTCGTCCCACGAGAAACGGTGGCCGTCATGCCGTCGCGCACTATCTCTGCCTTGATCGGCTCGGCGCTCTCTGTGACCTTTTTGGTCGGCGCACCGCAAGCAGCGCAAGCTCTATGCCCTCCTCCGAGCACTCTATGCGCCCAACTCGCTGGTGACCTTCTCGACAGCGGAGGGTGCCGCGATCATCGCAGACATCCCGCTTGCCGCTGCAGCACCAGCGACTACCGCGGCGAGCGGCATCTCGCTCGGCGGCCTGGGAAGAATGGTCACTGGAGGCCTCGGCCTCTTAGGTTGGCTCGCTGGCGACGCAATAGTCGAAGACTCCGGCGCGCAGAACCTGGCAGGGCAAGGTGCCGTCGTAGACGCGGGCGGTTGGAAACCCTCTGGTACCCACCATGCCGAGACTGAATCGATGATCCTTGATATCGAGATTCTTGGTGTCAGCGGAGCGTACTACGACCGGCCCAGCACCGTGACGGTGACGGGAAACTATGACCTCTTGGTATCAACTCAGGTCAGTTTCGCACTGACAATCGCCTGCCGATCGAGCACTGGCGGCAACCTCCCGAGCCGGTACTTTCGCGAGTCCCCGGAGGTGCCGGCGAAGAAGGCTGGATCCGGCGTCTTTGTGTTCAAGACGACCTGCGACGGCGGTGTCGCGTGGATCGGGAGGGTTGAGCCCACCTCGCCCGGGAACTCGCCGAACATCTACTACTACCCTCCGGGCTCCCCTTCCCGTTCAGATGCGAACCCCACCCAGAGCCAGGGGCCCGCTGGAACTCTTCTGCGAAAACTCTCGTGCCGGGACTCGTCCGGCAAGGTGACCGAGGTTGGCCGGGGTGCGATGTATGAGCTCATCCCAGGTAAGACGCTGCCGCTGCTCGCGGCGTCTTGTCCCGCGGGGAGCAGTCCGGTCAGCTTCTCGTCCTGGTGGATCCCGGCGGACGGCTCACCTGCCCAGGTCCTGACGCCCAGCACAAAGACTCCCGACTGGGTGGCCAACCTCCCGCGCGACTACCCGAAGTGCGCCACGGCGACTTGCGAGGTCGCGCTCTTCCAAACAGAGGAGGCGGGCCTGCGGTCGTGCGGCTTCGCGGCGAGCGACTGTCCCGATTGGTACGTAGCAGCTGCCCGGTCGTCGTACGTGTGCAAGTGGGGATCGTACGAGGTAGCGCTGCACTACTGCTCGGTCTACCGGGACCCCGGAACCGTGCTCCCGAACGCGCATATCGGCAGCGACGGCTCGAGCTCGTACGAGCAGTGGCCTCCTCTTGAGCTCGGTACCCAGGTCGTGGCGCGCTTGATCGGACGCCTGGCGGACCGTTACGGCGCCGACGCGTGCGCGGCTCTTGGCGAAGCCGTGCGCCAGCGCGTGCCCGCCACCTCCGTTCCCGATGCGGTACTCGTGTGTGAGCACTTGGGGATCTCGACCGCGCTGCAGTGGATCCTGCGCGTGTCACCCGACCACCTGGCGCCCCTGGTCGAAGCACTCGTCGAGTCCGCCGACGGCCAGCCGATCACCATCCTCGAACCCGACTGCATCCAGCTCTCAGCCGACGGAAGGTGTCTAGACGAAGAGGGCCCCGAGAGCGAACCCGAACCTCAACCCGACCCGTCAGGGAGCGGAGTTCGACCGCCGCCCAACTGCCTGGACGACGTGGGCCGGCAACAACTCATCGACTCGATGGACCGAGAAGACCATCACATGGCCACGCACTACGGCTTGTGGGGAGCGAAGTTCCAAATGATCGCCAGCAAATACGGCCTCAACGTGAAGACGGGCGCATGGAACCTGCGCTCCATGCCGCACGCCGGGCCCCATCCCTGGAACTACCACAACTGGGTCATAGAGCGCATGCAGGAAGCGGACGACTATGCCCAGCAATTTCCGACCGAGCAGCGCACGATCGTGTTCCTCGCAGAGTTCCAGCGGGAGGTCGTCGACGTTGTACTGGAAGACCCGACAGTCGTGCGAGCGGCATACTGGAAGTGCCGCGACTACTACAAGTGGAGATGACGTGAGATTCCCCGCTCTCGAGCGCACGCAGCCTCAGTGGTACGAGCTGTCCGCCGACGCATCAGACGACGCCTCGCTCGGCGCCGAACCAGACGGGCACGGCGACGAGCTGGCGCGACGGCTGCGCGGGCCAGGGCGGATGGACGACGCCGGCGTGCCCAGGTGGCGATGGTTGTCGACGACTCGTGAGCCGTTCGACTTCGTTTTCACCGTGGACGCGGTGCGTCTGGTCAGCCCCCGCGTGCGGGACGTGCTCGACGCGCACCTCGGGCCGAAGGACGAGGTGCAGTGGCTGCCCGGGACGCTCAAGCACGGCGAGGGAGAGGAACTGACGTACTGGACCCCGCACTTCCCCGTTCACCACGACGTCCTGGACGAAGAGCTCACCGAGCGATCTCCCCGGCACGGCACGCCCGGGCGCTACTTCTACTCCCCGGCCAAGCTCGCCGGTCACGGGATGACGACCTGGCACACCCCCGCGCGAGAGATCGTGGGCTACGGCCGCGTGGTGCACATGCCGTCCCGCATCGCAGTGCTGACGATTGTCGTGAGCGCCGCGATCGCACGCGACCTGCAGGCGGCCGGCGTCACCGGCGCCCGGCTGTCGCCGGCACCGGTGTCGTAGCGCGAGCGGCGGCGGGCGCCCGACTCGTTGGCACCTGGGCTGCGGCGGCGGCGGTGAGGTCGGGCAGCGCGCCGCGAGTAGATCCGCGCGGGCGCGGGCGCGGACGCGGTCGGTCGCGGCCAGGCGCAGCCACGAGATCGCGTGCCCGGCGCCGGTGACGGCGGTCTCGTAGACGCCGGTGACCAGGGCGACGGTGCCGCCGCTGATGCCGGGCAGGGCCTCGGCGGCGCCGACGAGGGCGCCACGGGTCAGGGACCAGGGGGTCGAGGCGGGGCGGGGCGTGGGGGCGCCGAGGCCAGGCGGCGGGGTACCTACGCAACGGGTGCGGAGCCGTCCTCGGCCGGGTGTGGCCGGGCGCACGTCGATCCGGTTTGGGCAAGGGGCGGTGCGACCTGTACTCTCTTCAACGGCCCTCCGGGGCCGATGCGCCCGTAGCTCAATGGATAGAGCATCTGACTACGGATCAGAAGGTTGGGGGTTCGAGTCCCTCCGGGCGCACAGCGCAGAGCCCCCGTCCGACATCGTCGGGCGGGGGCTTCCTGCATCTCCGTACGCGATCCAGCGATACGGGACGCCGGTCCTCAGCGCCCACATCTTGACGAACGCGGCACGCGGCGGGGCGCCCTTGTCGTGAGACCACCGGCTGCAGGTCTCGCGGGTGACCCCCAGCTCCTCGGCCATGTCGTGCATCGACACGCCGGCGTGCCTGAGCGCCATCAGCATGCGCCAGCCCAGCGTGAGCACGGGGATCTCGCCATCACCGTCGAAGAGGTCTGCCGTCATGCCGTGATCCTCGCGCGGATCAACACCACCCAGTGGGCGGTGCTGCGGTACCTAGGTGGCATCGGCGCCGGCCGTCGGAGTGCGTCACCTTGTGACACGGTCCCGGGCCATGACGACGTTCGGGAACGACAGTCGGTCTCCGGCCAGACAGGCATCACGAAGCGCCCAAGTTGTCCGGCGCCCGTCACTGGGTCCGCGGGACGCCGCATGAGCCTGGTCAGCATGGTCTGGGCGCTCAAGGAAGCTCCCGTGCCGAACGACCCCGTCGCGCACCTCGTGCTCATCGCGTACGCGGACCATGCCCAAGACGACGGCACCGCGGCTTGGCCGTCCGTCGCCAAGGTCGCCGGCTACGCGCGCTGCACGCCTCGGACCGTTCAGACCAAGCTGCGGCTGCTCATCGGCTGGGGTCTGATCCGCCACGGCGACCAGCGGCTCGTCTCCCACCTGCCCGCTAACCGCAGGCCGGTCGTCTACGACCTCGTCATGGACGCCGAGGTCATCTCCGCACCGGTCGCTGGTGCCGAGATGTCGACGGACGCGCTCGACGAAGCTGCAGGTCAGGATGGGGTGAAGATCCTTCACCCCAAGATCGTGGCCGCGGGTCCTGTGGATAACTCGACCGCTGGGGTGAACCTGGCTTCACCCCAAGCCGAAGGTTCTGTGGATAACTTGCCCTCTGGGGTGAACGCTGCTTCACCCCATCCTGTGGAAAGCCCTGCCTCTGGGGTGAAGCCTGCTTCACCTCACAAATCGGGCTGGGGTGAAGCGCGGCGCACTTCTGGGGTGAAGCTGTCTTCATACAAACCGTCCTTAGAACCGTCCATAGAAAAACAGGGGTCGCCCCAGTCGGGTACGTCACCTGGAGTTATCCACAGGCCAGACGCTCGCGCGGTCGTGAGCGATCGCTGCCCGCGCCACCGCGACACGGAGATTCCCCCTCCGTGTCAGGACTGCGCGTCCGCCCGTCACGCACACGAGGCAGCGCGGGTCCTCGAACCCAGCCCTTGCCCGGACGGCGATCCCAGGGGCGCCTCGTACTGCGCGCTCTGCCGGCAACGCGCGTCGCCCGCGCCGTGGGATGCAAACACGGGCGGAGGAGCGCCGGAACCCCGCGGACGGACGGCGTGACGACCCGCCACAGAGCGACGCACCGCTCACGTCGCAGCCTCGCACCAGGTCCCTCAGCGGCTGGCGCTGCCCGGGTACCCGAACAGACCGAGGATCAGCAGCACAGCGGGCGCCATCGCCGCGAGCTTGATGATCCACTGCGGGATCTCCGAGGTGAGCGGCACCGGGCGCTCGGGAGCTACGACGATCCGCGGATCCAGCAGAGCACCTCGGAGGTGGTCGGCGAGCAACTCACGGCACACCGGCCGCGGGTCGGCTCCCTCCCGCAGATCGGCCTGCAGGCCCGCCGCAGCCGACGGGTCAGCTTCCCCTCGAAGCAGCAGACCCGGGACCTTCCGTCCCAGGAGCAGCACGTCACGCCGGCCTCGCAGGCGGCCCACGGCTCCACGGTCCAGGGCGCCCTGGCGCACCAGGATCCTTCGGACCACGAGGCCGAGCTGGCGGTCGGCCTCACCCCAGCGCACGGTCGCCCACATCCACGCCTGCCACACGAGCATGAACACCGCCGCGACGAGCACCGCGAACATGAAGGCAAGTAGGCCGGCCACCGTCGGGGCGCCGCTCTCACGCGCAGCGCCGACGGCCCACGACACGATGACCGCGCACACGATCGGGTAGTAGGCCAGAAGCACCACCTCAAGCTGAGACACCCCCAAGCAGCGCCGCAGGTCCCATCGCTCACCGGGCGTGAGGCGCTTGAGCTGCTCCAGCGTGTAGCCCGCCCTCGCGATCAACCACTGCGCGCGGCGCACGTCTCCCCGGCCGTCCGCCCCGAGCACCTCCGCCACGCGTTCCTTCGCCGGCGCCCCTCGGCGATACAGCCGTCGCCGCCCGCTCCCAAGTAGCGCCCCCTGGCGAGGCTGGCGAGTCAGTCGCGGAGTCGGCGCTTGCGTCGGTGCCTGCATCGTGGTCACGGCCAGATGCTGGCCCAGACCCCTGACACCAGCGCTTCATCACCACCTACACAGGCAACACCGGCAATACCTCTATTGCCCGCAGCACCACTGACAGAGGCAAGACGCCGCTACCGTCGGAGACGTCGACCTCCCTGGTGGCCGCCTCGGCGCCGCCGGCGACTCGATTGCCTCTGTTGCCTCCAATGGTGGCATTGCCGCCAAGGCCGGCATCACGCAGCAGCCGCGCATCACCTTCTCGACGCCACCTCTATCAGTGGCGCTGGAACTAATGGAGGCATTGCTGTGGCTGCTCGCACCCTGACCGCCTGCAACCAGAAGGGTGGCGTGGGGAAGTCCACGACGTCCTTCCACTTCGGACGAGCCGCGGTGCGCCGCGGCATGAAGGTCCTCGCGATCGACAACGACCCGCAGGGCAACCTCACGTCCTCGCTGAGCGCGGAGGAGGTCGGCGAGGACCAGGCTGGCCTGGCCGACGCCCTGAGCGCCCGGGCTCCCGAGGGACTGCGGGACGTCATCGTGCCGGGCATCTGGCCCGGCCTGGACCTCGTGCCGACCAGCGGCGTGACGCTGTCTTACGTCCGCGACGAGCTCGTCCTCGCCGGGGCCGGCCGCGAGGGGCGGCTGCGTGAGGCGCTGCGCGAGGTCAGCGATGACTACGACCTCGTGCTGATCGACAACGCCCCGAGCCTGGACCAGCTGACCATCAACGGCCTCACGGCCGCGGACCAGGCGATCATCGTGACGGAGTCCAAGCAGTGGCAGCCTGTCCGGGATGGCCTTGCTCCTGGAGACGATCGCCAACGTCCGGGCCTACTACAACCCGCATCTCGCCGCCGGCCCGGTCATCGTCAACCGGCACGACCAGCGAACCGTCAGCGGCCGCACCTGGATGCACGAGCTGTGCACCGTGGCAGCGGAGCGCGGACTCGACGTGCTGACTCCCGTGATCCCCCGGAAGGTCGTCCTTGCGGACGCCGTCGAGGCAGCCTGCGGCCTGGACGAGTGGGGGACCGGGGACGCCAGGGCACTCGGCACGATCTACGAGGGTCACCTCGACACGATCCTGGCGAGCCGGCCGTGACCCGGCCCACGCCCCGCCGGTCCTCCCTCGCCGGCGCAAGCCCCTTCCTCCCACCCGGCGCACCGCCGGAAACTGACCCGCTGACGGCCGGACACCGGCCCCCGGCAGCGGAGGCACCCGTCGCGGAGCCCAGCACCCCACAGGTCCAAGAGCAGCGCAGAGCGAAGGTCTCCTTCTACCAAGACCCCCAGGACACCGCCCGGGCGCGCGGAGCGCTACTCCACACCATGGCCGCCGAAGGTCCCCGCACCTTCTCCGCTCTCATCGCGACCGCCCTCATGACGGAGGTCGAGCGACTCGAGACGACCTACAACGACGGCCACCCTTTCCCACCCCCTCGGCCCCCGCGAACTCCCGCAGGGCCGACCCCTGAGCGGAGGCTGATTCACGTGGCGATGCCTTCTACGTCTGCGGCAGCTCCGAGCGGTACGTCTTCGAGATCGACGTTGAGACCCCCGGGCACGGGTACGTCCACCTCACGCGCCTCGGTGAGGACGGTCGGTGCGACGTCCTCGAGGGCGCCCGCCTCGGTCATGCTCTGGACGCGGTCACCAGCGCCGTCCTCGCGAACGAGGGCGTCGACCTCCCGGGCCTGTACCGCATCTCCGCCCCCCCCCAATGCCGAGAGCTCCTCCCCCAACTGCAGCGGGCCGTGCTACTCGCAAGCAGCGGCAGTGACCGGTTCGAACGGCTTGACCCTCGCCGAGAGGACGACGATGCTCCCGAACCGCCGTTGTGCGTGGCCTGCGGGGCAGGGGTCGGCGTACTCCGGCCACGTGACCATCTCGGAGGCCTGCGTCGACTCCGGACACGCACCGTTCGGCCGGTGCAACGACTGGCGCTGGCAGGCCGCCCAGGAGGCCTACGAACGCGACCTCGCCTGGTGGAAGACGACCCGCGGCCGTCGCGGCTAGATCACGGCGCGGCGGCCACCCGTCCGCACTCTTTCGACCCAAGCCGTCAGCCGCATCGAGACACTTGGAGGAACCATGCCCGACGACCCCTCGATCCTGACCGTCACCGAACTCACGACCGGGATGCGGAGAGCCGCCCGGGGCGATCTGCGCCGCGAGGCCGCCGTCGAGTTGCTGATCCGGCACTGGAGGTGGCTCACCCGACCCGACTTCCTCGCCACCTGCATGCGCCTGACCGGTCCCGACGGTGACCTGGTCGATGTCGACTGGGCGCTCGTAGCTAGCTACGCCGACCTGAGCGACGCGCAGCCGGCGCAGAGGGCCATCACAGCGATCGCGGCCCAGCTAGCTGGGCACTCAGCGCCGGGTACGCTGCCCGCCGGCCCCGGCAACATGCCTGCGCTGGGGTGGCTGCTCGCGAGCCTCGACCGCGCCGATGTCGCACTGGTCCTCGCGGGGATCTCTCACGCCGCCGGCACCCATCTGCACGTCGACCGCGTAGGAGAACCAACACCAGACGGCCGCTGGATCCCGACGGCGACAAGCCCGCGACTCCTGCTCGACGCGCTCCATGCCTGGCCAGAGCCAGCCGTTCCGCTCGAGGAGCCCGAGTGACGCGCCACCCGCCCAGCCGCGCGCGCAGACTCGGCCCGAAAGACGCCCGATACCCGCCGCTCGGGGGAATGTCCCACCCTGCTACCCCGCCGACCGTCTAGATTGCCGTCTCGAGCGTGCAGATCAGGGGCAGGGTCGAGCAGTGGGAGCAGCGTGAACTTCGATTGGTGGGAGCGGGTCGACTGCTCCGGCTGGGACGTTCTCACTGACGAGACCCAGTCTTCTGACGATGCCGTGTGGCTACGCGACCCAGACAAGGTCGGCTGGCTCTACAAGGCCGCCGGCGTACAGGACGACGGCAGGCGCGACGGAGAGGACTGGGCGGAGCTCATCGCCACGATGGTCTCTGCCGTGCTGGGCGTGCCATGTGCGGAAGTCCGCTTGTGCTCCGGCCCTCGGGGTGAGGGCTCGATCTCGCGGACCGTGATCCCCAAGCGGTACGACATCCGTGAGGGCCTGATCTGGGTGCCAGACCGGCTCGGCCTTGAGGAGTACCGCCCCAGGACGTCGGGGGAGTCGGTAAAGCGCCCAGGGCACAGCTTGGAGAAGATCCGGGACTCGCTACGCGGTGTCTCCAAGCCGCCTGGTGCCGAGCACCTCGTGGGTCTCGACGGGTACGACACGTTCGCCGGATATCTCTGCTTGGACGCGATCATCGCGAACAGGGACCGGCACGAGCAGAACTGGGCTGTGCTCGAGCCGGCTCTTGCAGGCGATGAGCCTACGATGCTTGCGCCGTCGTTCGATCACGGTTCCGGCCTGGGCTACAACCTCACCGACGACGCGCGCCGGGCCAAGTCAGCCGACCCCGAAGCACTTGAGCGGTTCGCCGTGAAGGGTACGGCGCACCGGTTCGAGCACAGCAAGGACGCAAAGCCGCTGACGCTGGTCGCGGCCGCCGCCCACGGTCTGTCGCTCGCGACTCCGACTGCCCAGGCCTACTGGCGCGATCGGGTGATGGAGCTCGACCTGAGCGAGGTGTGCGCGGCGGTGATGGATGCGGCCTGCGATGCGTTGTCGGACCCCGCCCGTACGATGGCTACGAAGTTGCTCGACATGAACCTGAGGAGGCTGCGCGATGAGCTCGATCACCGCATCTGAGGTGCTGACGCAGCCCGCCCGGACGCTGTCGCGGCGGGACCTGCTCGTGCTCTGGCAGAACCCCGAGAGCCGTGCGATCGACGCCGTCGGCAGGCTTTCTTTCGACGGCAATGTCTATACATTTTGCTACACCCGTCGCTCGGCTGAGGTGGAGGGCTTCCGGCCGCTTCCTGGCCTGCGCGACACATCGCACGTGTATCACTCAAGCTTTCTCTTTCCTCTATTTGCTCAGCGGGTCATGGATCCTTCGCGCCCCGGCTATGAGCGTTACCTGTCGCGCCTGGGTCTGACCCCCGACGAGTCGAGTCCTTGGGAGCAGATCGTTCGCTCGGGTGGAGTCCGCGAGGGTGACACTCTGCAGTTCCTGCCGTTGCCCTGCGTCGACGGTGGGCGTGCCTCTGCCACTTTCCTCGCTCACGGTGTGCGTTGGGTCTCCCGAAAAGAACTTCAGGTTGCCGCCGGGCCGATCACGGTAAGCGGGACACGGCAGGAGTCCGCTCTTGCTGATCTGCAGCCCGGGTCGGTGCTCGGTCTGCTGCCCGAGCCGGGCAATCCCGCCTCCGCGGACGCGATCCTCATCACCGCGAACGACGTTCCAGTCGGATACGTACCGGAGGTGCTGAGCGCCGCGGTGGGGCGGCTGGGGGAGGCGGCTCGCGTGCGAGTACTTCGGGTGAACGGCCCCGATGCGCCACCTCACCTGCGTCTGGTCGTGGCGCTGGAAGCATCCGTTGACGACGACTTCCGTTTCGATCCCGGCCACGCCTGGGACCCTGCTGTCAGCGAGGGGTGACCCTCGTGCCGCTGCCCTCCGGAAGTTCCAGCGTCATTTGCGCTGGCGACCTCTCGCTCGAACTAACCGAGCTCCTTCTGAGTTCGCCCATGATCGCGGTCGACACCGAGACGTCCGGCCTCGACTGGGCCGACGACGCGTTGCAGTTGTGCCAGGTTCACTCGGCGCGTACGGGATCGATCCTGATCCGCCCCGGGTCTGAGGTCCCCCAGAACCTCATTCGCGTCCTTCGTGACGACCGCGTCACAAAGGTGTTCCATTTCGCGCCGTTCGACCTGCGGTTCCTCTACAAGACGTGGGGAGCGGTTGCCCGCAACGTGCGGTGCACGAAGACGGCGCACAAGCTGCTGTACCCGCAAGCGACCCGCAAGGAGCACAGCCTCTCTTCTCTGGTCGAGCGATACCTCGGTGTCGACATGGAGAAGGGAGCCGTCCGAACGAGCGACTGGGGCGCGGAGCGTCTGACCGAGGAGCAGGTGACGTACGCCGCGCGCGACGTCGCGTACCTGATCCCGTTGCTGGCCGAACTCGAGGGTGAGCTTCGGCATGCAGGCATCTCCGATCTCTTCAGCGAGGTCTGCCGATACCTACCGACCGGCGTGCGGCTTGAGGTCGACCGGTTGCCCAACCCGTTCGATTACTGAGGCCGCATCGGCCAACGCCGAGGTGTCAGCGACGGACCACGTCGCACGCCGGCAACCACACGGCTCCGGTCATCACTCGAAGGTCGATCACTCGTACGCGCACAAGGATCCGGGTCCATTCGAGCGCGAGCGTGTCGAGGAGCTCGTCCCCGGTGGCCCAGCGCATCACCACCGACACCGGGATGGGCGGCTCGACGTCGTGGTGCACGCCGGCCGGCACGGGTCGCTGGTTCAGTAGCGGGACGGCGGCCGCGATGCGCGACATCCCACCCGGGACGGTCTGAGCCAGGTTCACCGGCGGGTCACCGCCGAGGCCCACACCCAGACAAATCCGCCACGGCCGTGGTCGTCGAAGTAGTGCACAAGGACCGTGCGAGAGGTCCAGGCAATGGCTTGCCCCTCGACCTGGACGTCGCGCCCGCGAGCGTCGATGATCCACGCCTGCACCGCGGGAGGGGTCTCCGGGCGCGTGACGTGCAGGCCAGCCGTCGCCCTCGCCGGCACCTGCCGAGCCATGTCACGCATCGGGACCCGGTCAACCACCACCCGAGTATCGAACACACGTTCGATCTACGTCGAATGCCCAGGTCATGCCCCCGCCGAAGTCGACGGCACTCGACCGCGCGCCCCTCGTCGGACGAGCTTGGGGCTGGTGGGCTGCGACCGGGGCCGCTCGACGGAGTCCCGAACGCCGCGCAGGGCCGGCTCCAGGAACGGACTGTTCGTTAAGCCAGCCCTCCGCCCACGCACGGCGCCGGGCTCTACGCTCGGGGCTCATGACGCTCGAGCAGGAACGCGCTCCCGTGCCAGCCGAGTTCCGCGACGTCGCACGCCACCTGCGCAAGATGTCGACGGCGATCAGCTCGTACGTGCACGTCGACGGCGCCCTGGCAGCACACGGTAGCCCCGCCCACCAGGACAAGCAGAACAGCACGTTCGATGGCGCCTGGGGCCACCCAACCGCGCGACTCGCAGCGAACGTCGGCGGCCAGCTCGTCGGTAGCGCCGACCACCTCGTAGGGCTCGCTGTGCTGATCACCGAGCCGCGGGCGGTGATGTCGATCGCTTCACTCGTGCGACCCAGCGTGGAGCAGGCGGCCGTGACGTACTGGCTCTACGCCCCGCGGATCGACGTCCGCGATCGGGTTCGACGTCTCACGAACCTGCAGCTGCAGTCGCTGACCGAGCAGCAGAACGCGCTCATGAGCGTCGCCGGCCACCGCGACCAGACGGCCGGTGCGACCGTGCTCGCGATCAAGAGCAGCGCCGAGCGTCTAGAGTTTCGGTGGGTCCGACCGAAGAACAGACGGGCTCGCGCCGGCTTCCTGCAGACCCCGCACCTCGACGAGCCGCTCCCGACCGAGCGGTTCCTGTTCAGCGACCTCTTCGGGGAGGCGGGCACCGATCCCGACGACATCATCGGCCGCGTCACGCAGTTCCTGACATCTGCGGTCCTGCACGCCCGCCCGCACGGGACGACGGCCTTCGTGCTGAACGTCGGTCCGTCGTCGGACCCCACGGTTGCCAGCGCGACGCTCGGGTTGTCCGCGGAGATGTTCGCAAACCTGATCGGGGCCGTAGTGCTCGCCAACGACATCATGATGACCCGCCTGATCGAGCACTTCGGCTGGCGTGACGGCCCCTGGCGGCGCGCGGTGCTGCCGGCCTACCTCGCCGTGCGTCCGCTGCTGCCAGGGACCCCTCCGTGGGAAGCGATCAGCCCCAGCCTGCGGCGCTGACACCACCAACGCGAACACCAACGCGACGAGCGCGCCTGCCACCGCCCGTACTCTCTCGAGCGCGACGGCGCCGACCTGCGGCCGCGGCCACACGCCAAGCGGCGCACCGTCCTGACCGAGCTCGCCGGCACCTGGTCCCCGTCCATGACGCTGTCGCCGGCCACCGACGACCCCGACGTCGCCGCTGCGTGCTTCCGGCACCTCGCCGCCGCCGGCATCGAGGGCCTGGTCGCCAAGGGCGGCGCCTAGCCCTACCGGCCCGGCCGTCGTGACTGGTTCAACGTCAAGCACCGGTCCCTGCGCGACGTCGTCTGCGCCGCCGTCATCGACCCCTGCGGCCGCGCCGGAGGCCGCCGTCGCCGGCCTACCGATCGACGTCGAGCTGCGCATCGTCGGACGCACCACCCCGCTCAGCGAGATCGCACGCCGGGACCTGGCGCGCCAGCTCGTCACGGCGGCCGGCCCTGGCCACCGTGGCCGGCCGCCGTGCCGGCGTCCGCCGTGCACGGCTTCGGCGCCGGCCGCGAGCCCGACCGCCGAGCTCGTCGCGAGCGAGCAGGCGTCCCGGGATCCGGATCCGTAGCGGCAGGGCCCTAGCCAGCGAGGTGCGGCTCTGGCCGATCGGCTCTGAGCCCGGGTCCTCCGCGTGTCCTCTGTCAGTCTCGAGAACGGGCCCCAGCCCTCGTGCTCGCTGGCTAGCATCGCGCCATGGCCGGCCGACGGAACAGCGATCGTCCGTGGTGGGAGCTGCCGCTCATCGCCGGCGCCTTCCTCCTTGCGCTCGTGAGCGTCGCTGTCGACTTCGCAGGGCCGGCAGGCCCGCGCCTGGGCTCCTGGGTGGTTCTCTGCGCCCTGCTTGTCGTGTGCGGCGGAGCCGCTACGGTCCTCGGCCCGTACGTTTGGCTCCGGCGGGTTGGAGTTGCTGTAGCCGCGAGCGCGTTCGTGGCGGCGATGGCCTTGACCGCCGTGGGTCTGGTCGCGGGCGACGACGACCCGGAGATCCCATCACCTGAGCGGCTCAACGGCACCGACCCCACCAAAGGCTGCGCGAACGGGTCAGGCATCGTGCACAGCGCCGACATCCTGAACGCGAGCGGCGCGCCGATCGCCAAGCTCGAGGTTCGGTACTCGCCGGCCTGCCAGACGAACTGGGTACGGGTGAACAACACCGTCGAGGGCGCGCTGGTCGAGAAGTACATCGCCATCCCTGGCGGAGCCGTCGAACAGGAACAGGACCGCGGGGTCGGGTGGTCCTACAGCATGCAGGTGTACGCGCCGGACTCGACCTGCGTTGACGTATCGGCCGTGATCAGCCTCGACGGCAGCCTGCTCGGCGACTACAGCACGCAGGTCTGCTGAACGAGGGTGCGCGCGGCGTGCGTCACGCGCGCTCACCGCACGTAGCTTGAGCTACGGCGTCACGGGCCGAGGTCGCCACGGGCGCCCCTGGGTACGTCCCACCCAGGGCCACCCGCTGGTCCTCGCTGGCCGCCAGGACCCGATGCTCAGCCCCGCTGGCTGCGAGGCCGCTCGCCCCTGCGACTGGCTCGCGTGGGCCCTGGGCATCGCGTTACTCGCGAGTGGTGTCACGTCGCCGAGGCGGCGACAAGGACGTCGACGAGGTCAGCGGTGTTGGCGAGCAGCTTGGTGTTGTAGCGGCGGTCGACCTTGCCTTGTCTCATCCGGTGCACCCACTGCTTCTCTGTGACGAGGACGTCGCAATACACCGCGGGTACGGGCAGTGCGACCACGTCGGCGAAGTCGTTTGGCTCCCACTTCTGCTGGGTCTGCCGGTGCTTCGCGGACCGCATCGCGTTCGTGACGTACCGGGTGGGTATGTCGTCGATGAACGAGATCAGTTCGCCAACGGTGATGCCGTCCATGAACTCCTGGTACGTCATCCCGATACGGCCGAGGGCGATGGTGACCGCTGGGCGGATGTCGCCGAAGTCGGTGGCGCGGACCGCGACGTCGATGGCGTCGCCAGTGAGCCTGTTGGTCGCGATCGTCGCTGCGACCTTGTTCTCGAACTCGACGAACCGCTCGGCGTGGTCGGAGTCGGAGTGGGCGAAGCCACTGGCGCGGTACGCATCGGGACCGGCGCGGAGCAGGGCTTCCTCAGCCGACTGGTTGATGAGCTCGCTCAACCGCGAGCTCAGCCCCGGTGCTAGTGACACGCCCCCGTCGGGCAGGGCAGACAGGTCGAGTTCGGGCCAGTCAAGGCGGCCCTCTCCGATATGGCGGATACCGATGCCGAACTCCTGCACCTGCCGCGGATGCTCGGGCCGCCCGAAGCGCCGTTTGAGAGCCAGGTCTATCTCGCGATCGAGTAGCGGGAACGGCAGCGCCATCGTGTGCTGATTCGAGAGTTCCAGCATCGTGTCGACGACGTCGTCACGGGAGCGGTCGTCTCTGCGCTTGCTTGTCTCCCAGTATCGGTACATGTCGAGCGGAAACGACACCGTCCCGGCCGCGACGCCGGCCCTGGCAAGAGTGAGGGCGTCGGCGAACTGACCGCCCCGTGGGTGGCCAGCCGCAGCCCGCGCAAGGTCCACCCACTTGTTCTGGTCGAGGTAGACGCGTAGCACGTGCTCATCTTTGCGGAGCCTGCAACTTGGCTCCACCCCCACTCGTCCCCGCGCGGAGCACCGCGGCACCTACAAGACCGAGTCAAAGCCCGTCGCCTAGGTTGAGGCCGGACCGCTCGGTCTCACCAGCGCCTACACCATCGGGCACGTCGCCGGCCGGTCGGACGTCGACACCGACCTCATCCGCTCGACCGCCTCCAACGTGCTGCGCGCCGCGCACGCCATCGCCATCACCACCAACCCCGCCGCCTGATCGATCGCGGTGCCCGGCCGCACGCGGAGCCGGGCACCGCTCGAGCCGCTCGAGCGGGGCGCGGTTCCAGCCAGCATCGATCCGGCGAGGACCGCCGGCCGGGCGCCTGCGCCCACGGCCGGGGCCTCGGGCCTCGGACCCCGGCGACGACCAGCCCGTAGCCGTCCGGCCTGGTGCACCACTCGTCCACCCGGGCACGCCGCGAGCTCCATCGCTACGCGGCTCGTGGCGCACATGGGAGGACGACAAGACCCAGCTGGCGCCCGCACCCAGGCCGCGCCGTCACCTCAGGAGGTCGGGCGGCATCGTGCGCGCGGCCTGCACGTACCGCGGCACCCGTCTCGGCTGCGGCCAGTGCTGGGACGACGCCATCACCGTCGACGCCAGCGGCATGCCCCACCCCTCCCTCGTAGCAGCGGACCACTGAGTGTCCCCGGGCGGACAAAGGCACCTGGGCGAGAACCGAGAGGATCGCATCATGAGCGACATGTCCCACGCAGGCTCCGGTGCCGTGGCTCAGGTCGTAGAACCCCGACTGCGAGAGGTTGTCGTCGGCGAAGAGCAGGTCGCCCGGCTCCCAGGCGACGAGGGCGACGTAGTGGCCTTTGTCCTCGGGGCGAGCGTGGACGACCTGGTCGTACGGCAGCGCGCGACACCAGGCCGGTGCTCGCCTGAAGGTGCGTGCCTGCCCGTGGATGGTGAGTTCGAACGGCTCGCTGAGCTGCAGTGCGGAGAGCATGGGGACCTTCCTCGGAGGGTAGGTGTTCGCCGGCGGCGGGCTTGTCGTGGTGGACACGTCTGGTCAGAGCCCGTGCACAGCCGAGGCGCGCGCGAGGTGCGCCGCCGGGTGGTGGTGAGGGCCGCGGTTGTGCGCGGGCGGTCGGCTGGGTCCCGTCGTCCACCTGTGTGCGCCGCGAGCCGCGGAGCGGTGAAGCTCGCGGCGTGCCCAGGTGGGCGAGGGGCTGGGTCAGGCGGGATCGTCAGACGCCGGCTCGCCGGCGTGCACGTTGCGGCCCTGGTGGCCCGGGGGCTGTCCTGGCGCTTCGGTCGTCGCGTGTGCGCCGCCGGTGCGCCGACGGCCGCTGGTTGCGCGCAGCCTTCGGACGACCGGCGCGGGCTGGCCCACGCTCCTGAAGACGGTGCGCAGCTCGCGGTCGGTCCAACCGGCGCCGAGGGCCGCGGTGAACGCGGCCGAGTAGTCCCGGTCGGCGTCCTCGAGCGCCGCCTGGGCGGCGCGCTTGGTGGCCGCGGCCTCGGCGAGCCGCTGGCCGGAGGCCATGCGGTTGTCCAGCAGCGCCTGGAGCTGGCTGGCATACGTGTCTGGTGTCTCGGTGGTGTCCATATCCGCGACGCTAGGAACAGCCGTGCGCAGTTCCGCCGCGGGCGGCGGAACTTGGGTGGTCCCCATTGCGCGACGTGAGGTGTCCGGCCGGCGGCTAGGTCGTCGGGGGTGCGCCCCCGAACCCCCCGCTGCCGCGCCGCTGCGCGGCTTGCCACTGGTCGCTCTGGTCGCCTCGGGTGCTCTGCTTGCCAGTCGTGCTCGCCTCTGCGGCTCGGGTCACCTGGGAGCGGCGCGGGTGCAGCCCGTGTCGACGCCGCTTCGCGGCGCCTGCTTGTCCGTCCACTACCCGCGCGCCGGGGCCCCGCGCGGAGTCTCCGACGGAGCCTGTTCGGCGATCCCACATCGCCCGACGGCGTAGACGTCAGGCGGGTGCGTGGCTCGCGCGACTTCGCCTCTACACCAGATCGCATGCTCACTGCGACGTTAGGCTGCGGCTACGAGGGGCTTCGAGCCCATACAGGCGCCGCGCATATGAGGCAGGCCCAGGTGCGGACCGGATGTGACCCGGCGCGCACCCGCACCGTAGCGAGCCGCCATGTCGCCCTGCTCCAAGGTCCCGTATCCCTCGGCTCGTGCTGCCGGCATTGCGCTCAAACACATCGGCCGACGCATGCATGCTCGTGGTCGTCGTGCTCCAGTGGCGGTACATCGGTGCATGCTCTGCGGGCTCTGGCACGTGACGTCCACGCGGCCGTCTGGACAGCTCGCCAGGTCGTGGCAGCGCCGAGCTGGCGTGAGGTACCGGTTGTCTCGACCTGCTACGGATGTGCGTATCGCGAATGCTGAGGGCGTGGTGGCGGCCCGTGTCCGGTAGCGCTGCTCGGGTCCGCGTACGGGCGTCGAGCACAAGATCCGGGGAACCGAGCACTAGCCTGAATGCACAGAGGTTGGGTGCCGCCTGATCACGACGATCGGAGATCGCATGCCGGAGCCGCTGTCGCGGGACGAGCAGGACACCATCGTGGGGCAGATCGGCGAGATCCTCGGGCGAGACGGGGGACGAGGACGAGATCGATGCGTTGTACGACCAGCTCGACGCCGAGCACCGGTCGCAGGTCGACGACATGATTCGGGAGTACGCGGACAACGCGGTTGGTGACGAGCACTGGGACTCCGACTCGTGAGGACGCGCGCTCGGGGCGCCGCGTCTGCGCCACGTTCCATCGGCTAGCTCGGCGACGCGCACCTGCCTTCGGCGTGGTCGCGGCCGTGTTCGACTACTGCGGCCTCGACGAGGACAATCCGTTCAGACGTGTCCCCTGGGCGCCGCCGGGTCGGAGTGGACAGCGGCACCGATCACCTGCGCTCGCCATTGCTCGAGCAGCGGGCGAGGGAGCGAGCCGGCGGTGATCGGGACCCCCTGCTCCCGCGCCAGGTCGGCAAGTGAGACCGGGTGCCGCCCGCGCCCTGCGCCGACCTGTGAGGGAATGCCGGCCGTGAGGAACGGACTCAGACTCGCCCGGAGCTCGGTGAGGTCGTCGGTGCTCATCGGTAGGTGCACGCTCTGGCGGTCCAGTTCGAGACGGTGGAAGCGGGGCGCAGGCGCGCCGGACTCGCCGCGGGCGAGCATGTCGCGCCACCGCTCTAGAACGGCTCGGGGGAGGCGACCGTGCCGCGGCGCCCCGTGGAGCCAGGCCAGCTCCGCGAGGTGAGGGGGGTCGGATGCGCGCGGCGGGCGTACGCGGCTGGGACCGTTCGAGCCCAGGAACGGCGCCAACGCCGCGCGCAGCCGCATCAGGTTCTCGGCGCTGAGGTCGAGTCGCACGCGCTGATCGTCGAGCGCGAGGACGTGGGACGAGGCCGCGGGGGTGCCATCGAGGTCGTCGACGACGGATACCAGCATGCGCTTCGACACGGCGCGACCGTAGCTCCGTGCCGGGCACCCCCCGCGCGAGGGGTGCAGGGCCGTAGGTGCTCGCATCCCCACCGTGCCCGCGCGCAGATGTAGGTGCTACCTAGCCGGCTCCTGAGTGTCGGTTGGGCGCCGCTAGCGTCGATGAGTCCTACCTGGTCAGCGGTACATCAGCGTGCCGTCGACGGGTGCGGGGGGCTCAACGACGAGGAGTCGCATTGTCTGCACGATGGAAGGGCCGGGTCGCGTGCCTGGCCGTAGGGTCGCTCGCGACCGCGGGTCTGGCCGGCCTGGCCGGGACGGCCGCGTTCGCCGACGACGCCGACCCGGTGGCGCCGACGTCGGGGCCGCAGTTCAGCGCCCAGGCGCGCACGCTGCTCGGGCTCGAGGGCGTCGAGGCGGTGACGGCGGACGGTGACGGCAACGTCGTGCTGCTGACCACCGAGCCGGTCGAGGAGCTGGTCGACGAGGCCGAGGAGTTCGTGGACGGCCACGGCAACGTCGAGGTCGTCGTCCTGGACGCGCCGCTGACGGCGCTCGCCTCCAGCGACGTGGTCGGCGGCGCCGGGTACGCCGCGTACAACCCGCTGTCGTTCGCCGCCGGGCTGTGCTCGGTCGGCTTCACCGGGTTCACCCCTGCCGGCGCGCCCGCGGTCATCTCCGCGGGGCACTGCACGGACGACGGCGACTTCACCGAGGCCGCGCTGACCGTGCCGGCGGACGACGACGCGGGCGGCGGGGACGACATCTCGCTGCTGGCCGAGCTCGGCACGTTTGGGTTCTCGCAGTTCGGCGGGCCGGGCAACACCCCGGGCGCCGACGGCGACCTCACCAGCACGGACGTGTCCGTGATCGACGTGGCCAACTCCGAACTCACGCTGCTGCCGGCGGTGACCGACTGGACCACCGTGGCGGACCTGTCGGCCTCCACCCGCCCGGTCACGGGCGTGGGCCGCGCGCAGGTCGACCAGGGCGTCGTGAAGTCCGGCCGCACGACGGGGTTCACCTCCGGCAGCGTGATGGGGCACGGCTGGGCCGTCGTTGACGGCCGCGAGGTCGCCGGGTTCATGACCGACGTGCCGGCCGCCGAGGGCGACTCCGGCGGCGCGGTCCTGCAGGGCTCCACCGCCGTCGGCCTGGTGTCCGGCGGCGGTACCAGCGGCGGGGTCCCGGTGATGTGGGCCGCGGACCTGCAGACCGCGCTGGCCCGCACCGGCGGGTACACCGTGGCCGTCGAGGTCGCCGCCCCGGCCCTGACCGGCCCGGCCGACGGCTCGACGATCCTGCCCGGCGCCACCATCACCGGTACCGCCCCGGCTGGCACCGTGCTGTCCGTGAAGCGCGGCAGCGGGGCGCCCGTCGACGTCCCGGTCAGCGGCGCCGGCACTTGGTCGATTACCGCCCCCACCCAGGCCGGCGCGGTGAACTACACCGCGACCGCCCGCAGCGGGTACTCGGTCTCCCAGGCGCTGAGCTTCGGCTACGACGTCGTCCCGGCCACTGGGATCATCAGCCCCGCCGAGGGTGAGCGCGTCGTCACCGGGCTGCAGCAGATCACCGGTGTCGGCAACGCCGGCGAGACCGTCGAACTCAGCGGCGCTGTCACCGAGACCATCGTGGTCGCCGGCGACGGGACCTGGCAGGTGGCGGTCGACCTGTCCTACGGCGTGCACTCCGTGACCGTCGCGCAGACCAGCGGCACCCCGACAGCCCCGGTGACGACCACGTTCCAGGTCGTGCCCGTCGCCCCCGCGATCGCCAGCCTCGACGGCGCGACGTTCGCCGAGGCCGACGCACCCAACCGCGTCGAGGGGACCGGCATCGACGGCGCCAGCGTCCAGGTCGCCGTGAACGACACCGCGGCCCTGGCCGCCGAGGTCGAGCAGGGCGCGTGGAGCGTCGCGCTGGCCGAGCGGCTCGCCGCCGGCGAGCACGCGATCACCGCGACCCAGACGATCAACGGCGCGACGTCCGACCCCGCCCGCGTCGGCCTGACCGTCACCGCCGCCCCCGTCGCGGCGCCGGACACCCCGGCCGCCGCGGCGCCCACCGGGATGCTCGCGCGCACCGGCGCCGAGACCGCGGCCCTCATCGCCGCGATCGCGGTGGTGCTCCTGCTCGCCGGCGGGACGGCCACCGTCCTCGCCCGACGAGCCCCACGCCCGGGCCTGACGCACCTACGCCGCACCGCTCACCACTGAGGCTCCTCGGCGCACCGCGTCGGGGAGCCTCCCTGGTGAGATGCCCGATCGCCGTCGCTGCGACACGAAGTCCTCCGCACGAACCGATGCCGTCGGCGCGCCCCGCCCAGCTAACTGGGGTCGTCCGCGCCCGGCCGGCGGACCCAGATCAGACGCATCCCGTCCGGCACCTGCTCGCGCAGCGCGGCCATCGCCGCGTCGTAGTCCTCGCCCCGACCCTCCAGCTGCGACGTCCGGCGGTCCGGGTCAACCCCGGTGTGGTCCGGGGGGACGGTCTCAGCCAGGGCGTGGAGCACGATCACGGCCCGGAGCCTACGTCCGCCCGCCGACACCAGCCGCCCGCGCGGACGTCGCCCGGGCCCGGCACCCTGAGTCGATCACCCCAGCCGAGCGCTCGATTCCCAGCGACGTGATGCTCGCGCGCGCCGTCGAGACCATCGCGGAGACCTCCGCGCTGCCTGGCGGCACCACCTGGGAACCCAAGTGGGACGGGTACCGGGCGGTCCTCGTCGTCGACGAGCGCGGCGCGCGGGTTCTTTCGCGCCGCGGCACCGACCTCACCGCGGCGCTGCCCGACCTCGCGGCCGCCGCCGCGGCCCAGGTGCCGGTCGGGACCGTCCTCGACGGCGAGGCCGTCGTCTGGTCGACCACCACCGGGACGCTGGACTTCTCCGCGCTGCAGCGGCGCGTGGCCAGTCCGCGCACCGCCGCGCGTCTCGCGCGCGAGCAGCCCGCCTCCTACGCCGCGTTCGACGTCCTCGAGCACGACCGGACCAACCTGCGGCCCCGGCCACACCACGAGCGGCGGACCGTGCTCGCCGAGCTCGCCGCCGCCTGGGCGCCGCCGATGACGCTCTCACCGTCGACGAGCGACGTCGACGTGGCCGCCGCCTGGTTCCGAGACCTCGCCGCGGCCGGCGTCGAGGGGCTGGTCGCCAAGGGCGGCGCCCAGCCCTACCGGCCCGGCCGCCGCGACTGGCTCAAGGTCAAGCACCGGTCGGTGCTCGACGTCGTCTGCGCCGCCGTCATCGGCCCTGTCGCCGCGCCGGAGGCCGCCGTCGCCGGCCTGCCGCTCGACGGCGAGCTGCGCATCGTCGGACGTACCACCCCGCTCAGCGGTATCGCGAGCCGCGACCTGGCGCGCCAGCTCGTCGCGGCGGCCGGCCCCGGCCACCCGTGGCCGGCCGTCGTGCCGGCGTCCGCCGTGCACGGGTTCGGCGCCGGCCGCGAGCCCATCACCCTGACCCTGGTCGACCCGCTCGTCATCGAGGTGTCCGCCGACACCGCCTGGTCCGGAAGGAGCTTCCGACACCCGCTGCGGTTCGTCCGGGTACGTCCTGACTTGCATCTGGAGGAGGTCTCGCCACCCCCGACTACCGCTTGAACTCACCGATATCCGGGGGCAGCCACGGCCCGGATCACCGGTTGGCCAGCATCTCTAGGGTGCATGCATCGATGCTGTATGTGATGCAACCGGCGGCTCGGATCCAGCGCATCGGCGCCTCGTTCTCTTACAGGCGCTTCTCCAGCAGGACCACGTCGAGCCACGTGCTGGCATGCGGACCGTGTCCCATCCGCCCGAGCCGCTCGCGCGTGCCCACGACACGGAACCCGGCTGCCCCGTGCAGGGCGAGGCTGGCGACGTTCTGCGGGAAGACGCCGCACTGGACGGTCCAGATTCCGCCAGTTCGGGCTGACTCCAGCAGGCGATCTAGCAGGTTGCGCCCCACGCCGCGGCCGCGAGCTTCGGGTGCGACATAGACCGAGTGCTCGACGACGCCGGCGTAGACGCAGCGTCCCGAGACCGGGGAGGCAGCGACCCAGCCGAGGACGGTGTCACCGTCGAGGGCGACGAAGCGGTGCTCGGCCAGGTGGTCGTCGTCGAACTCGTCCCAGGACGGCGGCTGGGCCTGAAAGTTCGCAGTGCCGGTCGCGATGCCGGCGTTGTAGATGTCCAGGACCGCGTCGGCGTGCTCGCCGCGCATCGGGGCCACGGTGAAGCCCGTGGCTGTGGTGGTCATTCGCCCGCCCGGTCGAGCACGTGCTCGCCGAGGTGCGCGGTGAGCGCCCGCACCGCGTCCGGGACGAGCGTGTAGTACGCCCAGACCCCGCGCCTCTCACGGGTGACGAAGCCGGCCTCGGTAAGCACCTTGAGGTGGTGCGACACGGTCGGCTGGGACAGTCCGACAGGCTCGGTGAGGTCGCAGACGCACGCCTAGCCGCCGTCGTGGGCGGCGATGATCGACAGCAGCCGCAGGCGGGCAGGGTCGGCCAGCGCCTTCAGCGTGCGCGCGGTGCGCTCGGCGTCCTCGGCGCTCATCGTCGAACCGGTCACGGGGCTGCAGCAGCCCGTGGACGCGGTCGAGGCCACCGGGAGCAGGTCGAGAGCCATGCCCTCATCATGCGCCACGCATTGACGCCTGTCGATGTTGACAGCCGTCGATGGGATGGTCCACGCTCCAGGCATCGACAGGTATCGATGCGAAGGAGGAGTGATGGCACAGGACATCCGGGAGCAGGTCCGGGCGCGCTACGCCCTGGCGGCCGTGCAGGGTGCCGGGGACGCCGGTTGCTGCGGTGGGGACTCGGTCGGTGGGTGCGGGCCGACGGACCTGGTGATCGACGAGCGGTTCGGCGCGGGCCTGTACGGGGCGGAGGACGCGGCGGCGGTGCCGGCCGAGGCGCTGGCGGCCTCGCTGGGCTGCGGGAACCCGCTGATGGTCGCCGAGCTGCGCGAGGGCGAACGTGTGCTGGACCTGGGCTCGGGCGGCGGGATCGACGTGCTGCTGTCCGCGCGGCGGGTCGGCGCGTCCGGGTTCGCCTACGGGGTCGACATGACCGACGAGATGCTCGACTTGGCCCGGGCGAACGCGGCGAAGGTCGGGGCGAGCAACGTGGAGTTCCGCAAGGGCACGATCGAAGACCTGCCCCTGGACGACGCGGCGGTGGACGTGGTGATCTCCAACTGCGTGGTGAACCTGTCGCCGGACAAGCCGGCGGTGCTGGCCGAGGCGTTCCGGGTGCTGGTGCCCGGCGGGCGGTTCGGGATCTCCGACGTGGTCGCCGAGGACCACCTGACCCCCGAGCAGCGCGCCGAGCGCGGCTCGTACGTGGGCTGCATCGCCGGGGCGCTCTCGCACACCGAGTACCTGCAGGGGCTGGCGGCGGCGGGGTTCGTCGACGCCGAGGTCGAGTTCACCCACCCCGTCGCCGAGGGCATGCACGGCGCGATCGTGCGCGCCCGCAAGCCCGCCCCTCAGGAGGCGTGATGCACCCCGACATCTACCTGACCGTCCACCAGCAGCGGGACCGTGAGCTGGCCCGCGAGCTCGAGCTGCGCCGCGCCGCTCAGGACTGCCCGGGCTGCGTCGTGCGCGCCCGCCGGCACCTGGCCGCGCTCGCCGACCGGGTGCGGGCGCGCCTCACCGGCGCCGGCCCGGCCGCGGCGCCGGCCTGCTGCCCGGCCTGACCGAGCACGCACGAGGGCCGCACCCCAGGCGGGGTGCGGCCCTCACGAGCGTTCGCTGGTCAGGCGGTGACGGGCTCGACCCCGAGCTCGGCGAGCAGGGTCAGGATGCGGCCGCGGATCTCGTCGCGGATCGGGCGGACCGACTCGATGCCCTGCCCGGCGGGGTCGGCCAAGGCCCAGTCCTCGTACCGCTTGCCGGGGAAGATCGGGCAGGCGTCGCCGCAGCCCATGGTGATGACGACGTCGGAGGCCTTGACCGCGTCGGTCGTCAGGACCTTGGGGCGCTCGGCGCGGATGTCGATGCCCTCCTCGAGCATGGCCTCCACGGCGACCGGGTTGATCTGCTCGGCGGGCATCGACCCGGCCGAGCGGACCTCGACGGCACCGCCGGACAGCGCCCGCAGGTAGCCGGCGGCCATCTGGGAGCGGCCGGCGTTGTGGACGCAGACGAACAGGGCGGACGGCTTGGTGGTCTCGCTCATCGGGGGTCTCCTCAGGAGTCAGGCGGGCAGGGGGAGGTCGGGCAGCAGGTCGGTGAGCAGTCCACGCACGCGGCGGTCGATCTCGTCGCGGATGGCGCGCACGCCGGTGTCGGAGGCCAGGGCGGGGTCGCCGACGACCCAGTCCTCGTACCGCTTGCCGGGCAGGATTGGGCAGGTGTCGCCGCAGCCCATGGTGATGACGACGTCCGCGGCGCGGACGGCGTCGTCGGTCAGCGGCTTGGGGAACGCCTCTGCGTCGGCCTCGAGCTCGGCGAGCAGCGGCCGGACCCCGGGGTGCACCTCGCCGGCGGGCGAGGAACCCGCCGAGCGGACGACGACGGCGTCGCCGGCGTAGTGGTGCAGGAGGGCTGCGGCGAGCTGGGACCGCCCGGCGTTGGCGACGCACACGAACAGCACCTGCGGGCGGTGCGCGGTCGCCGCGGCGTCCAGGGCGCGGGCGGCGTCGGTGAGGCGCTGGCGGGCGAACCGCTCGGTGTTGACCACCAGGTGCGAGCGAACGGCCGAGGAGCGCGCCAGGCCGGTGTAGGACTCGCGGACCACGGTCAGCACTGCGGCGGGGTCGCGGTCGGGGAAGGCGGCGGCGAGCCGGTCCGCGACCCGCGCGAGCGCGGTCTCGGCGTCGGTCAGCCCGGTCAGGGGGGACAGGTGCGCCGCCTCGGCCGCCACCGGGGCGAACGAGTCCAGCAGGGTGGTGACCGCTCCGCGCAGCGCGGGTTGCACCCGGTAGTACACCCAGGTCCCGCGGCGCTCGGACGTCAGCAGCCCGACGTCCTTGAGCAGCTTCAGGTGGTGCGAGACGGTCGGCTGGGAGACCTCGGCGACCGTGGCCAGGTCGCACACGCACGCCTCGCCGTTCGGGGACGTCGCGATCAGCGACAGCATCCGCAGGCGCAGCGGGTCCCCGAGCGCTTTCAGGGTGCCGGCAACTTGGGTGGCGGCGTCCAGGCCCATCGCGTGGTCGGCAGGCGAGGACTGCGGCGTGCAGCCCTCCTCGATGACGGCGGGGCCGGGTGTCGTGGTGGTCATGAGCGGACCTCCTGCGGTTCGGCGGAGACGGGACGAGCGGTGTCGGTGAACCAGCGTCGGCCGGCCCGCAGGCTGACGTAGACCAGCCCGACCAGGACCGGGACCTCGATCAGCGGGCCGACGACGCCAGCCAGTGCCTGCCCGGAGGTCGCGCCGAACGTGCCGATCGCGACGGCGATGGCGAGTTCGAAGTTGTTGCCCGCCGCGGTGAACGCGAGCGTGGTCGAGCGGGAGTACCCCAGACCCAGGCCCCGGCCGGTGAGCATCCCGACGCCCCACATCACCGCGAAGTACACGAGCAGCGGCAGCGCGATCCGCGCCACGTCGAGCGGCCGGGACATCACGGCGTCACCCTGCAGAGCGAACAGGAGCACGATCGTGAACAGCAGCCCGTATAGCGCCCACGGCCCGATGCGCGGGATGAACCGCTCCTCGTACCAGTTGCGTCCGCGGGTGCGCTCGCCGACCCAGCGGGATGCGAACCCGGCGGCCAGCGGGATGCCGAGGAAGACCAGGACGTTGACCGCGATCTGCCCGATCGAGACGTCCAGCCCGGCGGAGTCCAGCCCGAGCCAGCCGGGCAGCACGCTGAGGTAGAACCAGCCGAGCAGGGAGAACGCTACGACCTGGAACACCGAGTTGATCGCGACCAGCACCGCCGCGGCCTCGCGGTCGCCGCAGGCCAGGTCGTTCCAGATCACGACCATCGCGATGCACCGTGCCAGGCCGACGATGATCAGGCCGGTGCGGTACTCGGGAAGGTCGGGCAGGAACACCCAGGCGAGCGCGAACATCAGCGCAGGCCCGACAACCCAGTTGAGCGCGAGCGAGCTCGCGAGCAGCCGCTTGTCGCCGGTCACCGCCGCGACCCGGTCGTAGCGGACCTTGGCCAGCACCGGGTACATCATCACCAGCAGGCCGAGGGCGATCGGCAGTGAGATCCCGCCGACCTCGAGCTCGGCCAGCGCATCACCGAGCGCCGGGACGAATCGACCCAGCGCAAGACCGGCGACCATCGCCAGGCCGATCCAGACCGGCAGCCACCGATCGAGCGTCGACAGCCGCCCGCGCGTCGCGGTCAGGTCGGGCACCTGCGCGCTCATCGAGCGACCGCCGCAGCGGCCGTGTCCGCGACCCGGGCGTCAAGGGCGGCGACGGCGTCGACGTCGGCGTGCTCGACGGCGGCGGGGATCTCGGCCGGGGAGGCCGGGTCCACGTCGCCGAGCGCGGCCAGGTAGTGCTGCGCGTCGAGCGCGGCCGAGCAGCCCGAGCCGGCGGCGGTGATCGCCTGGCGGTAGGTGTGGTCCACCGCGTCACCGGCGGCGAACACGCCCGGCAGGTTGGTCCGGGTGGACCGGCCCTCGACGACGATGTAGCCGTTCTCGTCGAGGTCGACCTGGCCCGCGAGGAGCTCGGTGCGCGGCACGTGGCCGATCGCGACGAACACGCCGGTGGCGCCGTGCTCGCGGGTCTCGCCGGTCACGGTGTCGCGCAGGGTGACGCCGGTGACCTTCTCGTCGCCGTGGATGCCGACGACCTCGGAGTTCCACGCGAACTGGATCTTCGGGTCGTTCTTGGCGCGGTCGGCCATGATCTTCGACGCCCGGAGCTCGTCGCGACGGTGCACGATCGTCACCGACTTGCCGAACCGGGTGAGGAAGGTGGCCTCCTCGACGGCCGAGTCGCCGCCGCCGACCACGATGATGTCCTGGTCGCGGAAGAAGAACCCGTCGCAGGTCGCGCACCACGAGACGCCGCGGCCGGAGAGCCGCTTCTCGTCGTCCAGGCCGAGCTCGCGGTACGCGGAGCCGGTCGACAGGATGACGGCGCGGGCGCGGATGGTCTCGCCGCCGCCGGTGACGATGGTCTTGACCGGGCCGGCCAGGTCGAGCTCGACGGCGTCGTCCCAGAGCACCTCGGCGCCGAACCGCTCGGCCTGCTTCTGCAGGTTGTCCATGAGGTCGGGGCCCAGGATGCCGTCGGGGAACCCGGGGAAGTTCTCGACGTCCGTGGTGTTCATGAGCGCGCCGCCGGCGGTCACCGACCCGGCCACCACGTAGGGGGCCAGGCCCGCGCGCGCCGCGTAGATCGCGGCGGAGTACCCGGCGGGGCCGGAGCCGACGATGACGATGTCGCGGACGGGGGGTTGGTTCGACATGTCTCTATGTTGACACACATCAAAACAGTACGAAAGCCGCCGTCGACCTCGGTTTCCCCAAGCGCTCCGGCGACGGCATCCGAGTTTCAGCCAGCGACGTTCGCCCCAGGGGCATCCACTGCTATTCGAAGTCAGGGGCCGAGTAAGTCAGATGGCGGCGGCGCGGGCCGCACCCCGCAGGCGGGGTGCGGCCCCAGCGCGCTACCCGACGCGGATGAACTTCGGGTTGGACTGCCAGATCTCGCGGATCTGAATGCTCTTGCCGGGGGTGGGCGCGTCGACCTGAAGGTTCCCGCCGGCGTAGATGGAGATGTGCCCCGGCGACCAGATCAGGTCACCGGGCTGGGCCTGGTCGCGCGGGACCTCGACGCCGGCGTACCGCTGGTCGCCGGACGTGCGGGGCAGCGCGATCCCCACCTGCGCGTAGACGTAGGAAGTGAACCCGGAGCAGTCGAACCCGGACGGGGTCGTGCCGCCCCAGACGTACGGGATCCCGACCAGGCTCGAGGCGATCTCGACGATGGCGCTGCCGTTCGCGCTCGCCGGCGCGGGCGCGCCGACGGCCGCGGGAGCGGGCTCGGCGGCCGGCGCCTCGGGCTCTGCCGATCGCGACCGGCTCGCCGCCGCATCGGGCTCGGGCTCCTCCTCAACGACGGGCGGCGGGGGCGGCGGCGGGGTGACCGCGGTCGCGGCCGGGTTCTCAAAAGTCCAGGACGCCTCCGCGGGCGAGGCGACGACCGGGGCGGCCTCGACGATGGCACGGGCGGAGGCGGTCAGGGCCGAGACGTCCACGGCGGTGGTCCGGACCTCGTCGTCGGCGAGGGCGGGTGCCGCGAGGAGCGACACCGCCAGGCCGGACGAGGCGACGGCGGCGCCGGTGCGCCGGGTGGTGCTGGACAGGTGGTGCGCCGCGGTGAGGCGGGCGTCCGTGAGCAAGGTGTGTGCTCGGCCGTCCGCGCGGTGCCGCGCGGAGGTCGTGTGGCGTGAAGGCATGGATGTCTCCTGCCGCCTGCGGGGTGAGCTGTCGGGTTCGGGCGGGAGACGCCCGGCCGGTCCGTGGACCGGCTTCACCCCGAGGGCACCTGCGTGCCCGGCGATCGGTGGTTCCCCCGTTCCTGCCATGCGTGGTCGAGATGATCCGGGTGGTGGCAGGACTCGGCGTCCACCCGGTCGCTCAGATCTGCCCCTGAGCGCGTTGATGACGGTGCTGCTCCGGGCGTGGCCCGGAGGTCGTGCGGTGGTGTGGTCTCAGTCCTCCCTGGTCCGTCCTGGCGACTGCAGCAGGTGCTGCGGTCTCACGTCTTGTAGACCCAGTGCCACGGTTCGCGTGGGGTGTCCTCGACGAACCCGAACCGCCCCGCGTTCGCGCGCATCCACCTCTGAGCGGCGTCGTCCAGATCGAGGTCGACGGCCACGCCCCAGCCGTGCGGGCTGGTGCCGGGCTGGGCCGCCAGGCCGCCCTGGGAGTACAGGCCCTTGCGGCGGGCGACATCGACCTGGGCGTCGTACGACCGGTAGGAGTCGGTGATGCCGACGTCGATCCCGTCGCGCTCGGCGGCGGTCATCAGCTGGTCGAGGGCCTGGCTTGCGGGCGCCCACAGCCGGTGTCCGGTGCTCCCGACCTCGGAAAGTGCGTCGCTCGGGATCTTCCCGTTGCCGTGGGCCGCGAGGTCGGCGGGCACGCCCTGGGCGTTGCGGGCCGTGGAAGGGCTGGGGGTCGTGTCGTCGACGGCCGCCGAGAGCGCCGCCGCGAACGCGTCGCCCGAGCCCCCCGCCGGCTTCACGAGGCGGGGTGTGGTGGCGCCGATGAGCTGGCGGATCTCAAGGATGCGGGCGCTGGTCGCGGTGATGCCGTCCACGCGGTCCTCCTTCCGGTGTCGCGCAGGGGGTGCTGGTGGTGGTCATCGCAGCCCGAGCAGGGGTGCGGGGTCGACGGTCTTGCCGCCGACGTAGACCTCGAAGTGCAGGTGGCACGCTCCGGACAGGCCGGTGTTGCCGGAATACCCGATGAGCTGGCCGCGCGTCACGGATTGCCCGGCGCGGACCACCGAGCGGGTCAAGTGGTTCGAGGAGCTCATCAGCGACTGCCCGCTGATGGTGCCGTAGTTGAGCATCACCTGGTTGCCGAACCCGTTGCGCCACTCGGCCCACTGCACGGTGCCGTCGCGCGGGGCATACAGCGGTGTGTTGCAGTACGTGCGCAGGTCGATCCCTGCGTGCAGGCGCGTGTAGCCCAGGATCGGGTGCAGCCGCATGCCGTAGTTCGACGTGACGTACATCGGCTGGATCGACGTCGGGTTCGAGAACAGCGCGCCGGACTCGACCGCCGGCGGTGCTGGAGGGGCAGCGGGCGGAGCGGCCGGGCCCGGCTTCCCCGGAGCGGCCGGCTGCGGTGGCGCAGGGTTCGCGGGTGCCGGCCGAGCCGCGGCCGCGGCTGCCGCTTCGGCCTCCTGCTGCGCCGCGATCCGCGCGATCTCGGCGTCCGCGTCGGCCCGGGCGGCGTCGGCTGCGGCCTGCTCCGCCTCAGCCTGGCCCTTCATGCCCTCGATGCGTTGGGCGGCCGCCGTCTGGTCGGCCACGGCCCGGTCGAGGGCCGCGTTCTGCTCGCGCTGGGCTGCCAGGGCGTCGTCGGCCGCGCGGGCATCGCGCTCGGCTTCCTGCTCGAGCTCGTCGAGGGTCTCGACCACGGACTGCAGCCGGGACTCGTTGCTGCGGCCGGCTGCCTCGAGCTTGGTCAGTTCCTCGAGCGTGCGTGCCTGCATCCGCTGGGCCGTGGACGCGGTGAACGACCGCGCCTGGAAGTCCTCAACCGAGCTGGCGCCCACCGTGATCTCCAGACCGGAGGAACGCGACCGCCCCTGGTAGGCGGCGCGGGCGAGCTCGGCGACGGTGGCGCGCACCTCGGCGGTCCGGGTGGAGTCCTGCTCGATCTGGGCGACCAGCGAGGCGTGCACGTCGCTGGTGTCCTCCAGGCGGGCGCGCGCGAGCGTGGCCTGGCGCCGGGCGGCGTCTGCAGTCCGAGTCGCCTCCTCGAGCGCCGCCTGGGCTGCGGGCAGGCGGGCCTTCGTCTCCTCCAGGGTCAGTACGGCCTGCGCGAGTTCCGCAGACAGGTCCTCGACCGACTCCTGCGCGTCCTCGTACTGACGCTGAGCGGCCTCGGCCCGCTGCTGTGCCGCGCGCGCCTGGTCGTCGGTGGTGTCACCGGCGGCCGGCCCAGCGGGCAGCAGCACCGCCACGACCATGACCGCGGCCAGGGCTGCCGTCGCGAACGCGCGAGGACGGCCCGTGGCCGCGGCTCGCGACCGACGGGTGGGGGCGCTCACCACGGGCGGCTCGAGCGGCTGGGTCCGGCGGTGTCCAGGTCCGCGCGCAGGCGGCCGTACATCTCGGCATCGATCGTCCCCGACGCGAGCCACTCATCGAGCGCCGCACGCGGACTGCTGGCGGCACGCGTGGGGAACAGCCGGGACACGCCCCACACGGCCAGCGTGATCAGGGTGAACCAGGCGGCGGCCATGACCGCCCAGCCGGCGGGGCTCATCTGGCACCACATGCTGGGCCGCCGCCAGACCGGTGACCGTCGTGGGGTACGTGCATGCCCTCAACTGTCGGCAGCGCGCGTCAAGTCTCCTCTGGCGGACGATGAAGATTCGATCAAGATCGCCGAGCCGGACCGCGACTCATACCCTCAGGCAGGCGCGCTGCGCACCGCGGTGGCGGTCAGGTGAGCTGCAGGCTGGTCAGGCACGTCAGGTCCTCGTCGCCGGTCGCGACACTGGCCTGTGCGCTGCGGCCGGCGGCGGTGACCGTGACCGTGGCGCCGATGTCGCGCGGGAGCCAGAACCCGACGAACCCGTTGTCGTGGGCGCGGGTCGTCTCGTCCACGTACACCTCACCGGTGCGGTCGTCGACGATCTGCACCGTGATCTCCTCGCCGCCCATCTCGCCGGTGCAGGTGGTCAGCGAGTGGAAGTAGCAGTCGTGCGTCCGGTCCACGTACGGCGCGATCGACAGGTAGTGCCCTTCCTCGATCGGGACCGAGACCTCTTGCGACCCGTTCGGCGAGGACACCAGGACCTCGTCCTGGCGGATGGATGCCAGCACGTCCTGGGGTCGCTCGCCCAGGGGCATCGCCTCGAGCTGATCGATCAGCTCCGTGGCGTCCAGCTCGGCCCACGTCTCGACGGCGGTCGCAGGCGCGTCATCGGCAGCTTCCGGCTGGGCCGCGCAACCGGCGAGAACCAGGGCGGTGAGCGCCACGGAGGCGAGCAGGCGGGGTCGGTGGGTGAGCCTCATGTTCTCCAGAGTAGAAAGCCGTCGGTTCGACCGAGGTGGGCACGAAGTCCCGGCGCGCCGCCCCGGGTGCCGAGGCAGCGAACCTCTCGGTGAGTCGGCGAGGTGGGCCAGTGTGCGACGGCGTCGATGTCAGTGAGTTGTCGATCCCACGACATCGGGGGCCTCGGACCCGCGGTGGATCACGTGCTCCGAGAGCTCGGGCGGGACGGCTCTGGCACCCGGACCACCGGCACGCAGCCAGTCTTCGAGCGCCCGGGTCTGGTGGTCGCCCGCCAGGCGCTCGAACCACACGGGCGCTGCTCCAGCGCGTCGGCATGAGCCCGAGGGGCGGGCCACGACGACGTCGCCGCGTTCGCACTCGTCGAGGCACTCCACGAACGTCAGGCGAGCAGCGACGCGCTCGGCCACCGCCCGCAGCCGTGCCATCTGACCGCCCGGCATCGGGTCGCGGTGCCCCAGTGTCTCACCCGCGCACAGCGAGCAGGCGGTCAGCCCGGGAAGGGTGGCCTCCCGGGCGGGCTCGGTGGGGGTATCAGGCACCGGACGACGATACGGGGCGCGGGCGCGCGAGGACGTCCCCGGTCGATGAAGTTTCGATCAGGAAGTTCCCACACGATCCGCGCAGTGCTCGTCGAGGTGCAGGCTCCTGGCCACAATGGCCGCATGACACCGCCCGAGGCCACGATGCGCGCCGTCGTGATCGACGACGAGCAGGCGCTCGCCTCGGTCGTCGGCGGTTACCTTGAGCGGGAGGGCTTCGAGGTGTCCTTGTGCCACGACGGCAGCGCCGCGGTCGCCCTGCTGCGTGAGGTCGACCCGGACGTGGTGGTCCTCGACCTCGGGCTGCCGGGGGTCGACGGCGTGGAGATCTGCCGGCAGCTGCGCACGTTCTCCGATTGCTACGTCGTCATGCTCACCGCGCGCAGCGACGAGGTCGACACCTTGATCGGGCTGTCCGTGGGGGCGGACGACTACATGACCAAGCCGTTCAGCCCGCGGGAGCTGATGGCCCGGATCCGCGTCATGCTGCGTCGCCCGCGCCGAGCCGCTCCTGCAGACCAGGGCTCCGCGCCGGTCGAGACCCGCAGGGTCACCGTCGGTGGCCTCGTCCTGGATCTGGACGCGCGCGAGGTCGAGGTCGACGGCGAGCCGGTCGTCCTGACCCGCTTGGAGTTCGACGTGCTGGCCGCGCTGGCCTCGCGACCCGGCGTCGTGTTCTCCCGGCCCGCGCTGATCCGCGCCGTCTGGGGCGAGGGCTGGGTGGGCGACGAGCACCTGGTCGACGTCCACGTGCTGCACGTGCGCCGCAAGCTCAAGGACACCGCTCAGCAGCAACGGTTCGTGCGCACCGTCCGCGGGGTGGGGTACCGGATGGGACCCGGATGAGGACGCGCGAGGCGATCGGCCCCGGCAGCATCGGGCGGCGGCTGCTGGTCTCGATCGTCCTGGTGCTCGTGGCCGCCGCGGCCACGGCCTGGCTGGTGGCGACGCTCGTGGGGCCGGCCTTGTTCCACGAGCACCTGGTGCAGGCCAACATCGCCGACCACGAGCTCGCCGACCTGCACATCGAAGAGGCGTTCCAGTCGGCGAGCACCATCGCCCTCGGCCTGGCGATGGTCGTCGCGGGCGTCACCGCCCTGACGGTCAGCGTGGTCCTGACGCGCCGTGTGGGGCGCTCAGTCTCCCAGATGGCCCGCGCCGCCGCGCAGGTCGGCTCCGGCCGGTTCGACGCCCGGGTCCCGCTGCCGGGCATCGGTGTCGAGTTCGACCAGCTTGCTGGGTCGTTCAACACCATGGCCGCCCACCTCGAAGCCGACGAACGACTGCGTGAGCGGCTGCTGACCGACGTCGCCCACGAGCTGCGAACCCCGGCGGCGACCCTCACCGCCTACGTCGAAGCGCTTGAGGACGGCGTGCGCGTCCTGGACACCGAGACGATCACCGTTCTGAACGACCAGGCCCAGCGCCTGACCCGACTCGCCAGCGACCTCGCCGCGGTCACCCGCGCCGAGAGCGGAGAGCTCGACCTTCACCTCGCCGACGTCCCCGCCGGCGAGCTCGTCGAGGCCACCGCGCTCGTCGCACGCGAGCGAGCCGAGACCGCCGGCGTCACCCTCACCACCCAGAACGGCGCCGACGCCGGGGTCGTGCGGGTCGACCGCGTCCGCATGGCGCAGGTGCTGGACAACCTCGCGGTGAACGCGATCCGCCACACGCCCGCCGGCGGACGCATCATCCTCTCTGCCGGTCGCCGCGACGCCACCACGATCGAACTGACCGTCACCGACACCGGCGAGGGCATCGCCGCCGAGCACCTGCCGCACCTGTTCGAGCGGTTCTACCGCGTCGACAGCGCCCGCGACCGCCGCCACGGTGGATCGGGCGTCGGCCTGGCGATCTGCCGGGCGCTCGTCCAGGCCCATGGCGGAACGATCGACGCAGCCAGCGAAGGCCTCGGTCGCGGCTCGCGGTTCTCCGTCCGACTGCCGGACGCGACCACCACCGCTACTCGCGCCTGACCGACGGCAGGCTTCATCGAAACTTGATGCACGCGTGATCGTCGGCGCAGGTGGTGCGCGGGACCGTGGTGGCATGCCCAGCACGCCCGGCCAGTTGAAGAGCCTGACCGACCCGGTCGTCACGGTGGTGCGCTCACCCGCATGCCACCTCTGCGACGCCGCACTCGACACCCTCGACCGGCTGCGCGAGCGCACACCGCTGCGCTTGCGGGTTCTCGAGGCACGGTCCGACGAGGGGCAGCAGCTGGTCGCCGAGCACCGTGCGGCGATGAGCCCACTGGTCCTGCTCGACGGGGAGTTCGTCAGCTCCGGGCGACTGCGCACCGGGCGCCTTCTCGACCTGCTTCGCCAGCGCGGCGCCGACGTCCCGCTGACCGCGGTGCGCTGAGATGGGTTCGGAGCTGCTGACGACCGGCAGCGTCCTGGCGGCGTTCTTCGCCGGCGGCGTCGCGCTGTTCGCGCCGTGCTGCATCGTATTCCTCGCGCCGAGCTACCTCGCCGGCGCCGTCAAGAACCGGCGGTGGCGGCTGCTGCCCCTGACGTTCGTGTTCGCCGCCGGCCTGGCGACCGTCCTGCTGCCCATCACCCTCGGGGTCAGCATGGTCGCCGGCGCGATCGCCCGGTACCACGCGCCGCTGTACTACGCCGGCGGCGCCCTGATGCTCGCGCTCGCCGCGCTCGCGCTGTCAGGGCGCATGTGGTCGCTGCCGAGCGCGCTGCGCGCCCCCGACACCCACGGCGGGGACACCGCGAGCTTCTTCGCCCTGGGCGTCTTCTCCGGGATCGCCTCCAGCTGCTGCGCACCCGTGCTCGCCGGCGTGATGACGCTGTCCGCACTGTCGGGGTCGCCAGCCGGTGGGCTGCTGCTGGGCCTGGCGTACGTCTTCGGGATGGTCTTCCCGCTGTTCGTGATGGCACTGATCTGGGACAAGGCCCGGCTACGGGACCGGACCTGGCTGAGCCCCAGGACCGTCCGGCTGCGCCTGGCCGGCCGCACGCTCACCACGAGCACCTTGAACATCGCCGTCGCAGCCGGGTTCACGGTCATGGGTGTCGCCGTGATCCTGCTCGCCGGCAGCCCGGACATGACCCGAGGAACCCAGGCGCAGGCCGCGATCGGCCGCACCCTGACCTCCGTGTTCTCCCGGTTCGAGGACTGGACCTCCCCGGTCCCCGAGCCCGTGCTCGGACTGGCGCTGGTCGCCCTGGCCGCACTGTTCGTGTGGGGCACCTTGTCCGAGCGCCGGCGCGCACGCACCACCCGGCCCGAGACCACTCCCGAGCAGCGACCCACGGGCGAGGCGAGCTGCCACGAGCACGACACCGAAGGAGCACACCGATGACCTCCGCCACGGCCGCCCGCAAGCAGCGCGCCGCCGCCCTCGCCCAGGTCCGGCACGACCAGCAGCGGCACGACCGGCGACGCAGGATCGTCATCACCACCGCCTCTGCCGCACTGGTCGTCCTCGTGATCGCCGTGGTCACCGCCGCGTTGCTGTCCTCGCGCGAGGTCACCTCCACCGAGGCCGGACCCGCTCCCGACTTCACGCTCAAGAGCACCGACGGCTCCACCGTGAGCCTGTCGGACTTCCGCGGCACCCCGGTCGTCCTGTACTTCAACGAGGGCGCCGGCTGCGGATCCTGCCTGCAGCAGATGGGTGAGATCGAGAAGGACCCCGCCTTCGTCGACGCCGGCATCACCGTCCTGCCGATCGTCATGAACACCGCCGAGCAGATCAGCGCCGACATGGCCACCTACGGCGTCACGACCCCCTTCCTGCTCGACGACGGCACCGTCTCCGAGCAGTACGGGACGCTCGGCACCGGCATGCACGCAGGACTCCCCGGCCACAGCTTCGTCCTCGTCGACGCCGACGGCACCCGCCGCTGGTCCGGCAACTACCCCTCCATGTGGCTGGCCCCCGGCGACCTGCTCAAGCAGGTCCAGGCCAACCTGCCCGCCTGACCCACCCAAGGAGACGCCCATGAGCGACCAGTGCTGCCAGTTCACGATGACCGACGAGGACGAGCTCGACCGTCCGGACGACACCTCCGCGGAGCAGACCGCGAGCCCCCAGGCGGGGTGCTGCGGCGCCGACACCCAGGTCGGCACCACCACGGCACCGGCCGGGAGCAGCTGCTGCGGCGGCCCCACCGCCACCGGCGCCCCGAGCATGACCGCGCCCGTCGCCTGACCTGCAGCGCGACGAGCCAGCCCTACCCGAAGGAGTCCCCATGTCCCCGAAGAAGCGCCACACGCTCGCAGTCGCTGCGGCGTCGCTGGCCCTCGGAGTCGTCCTCAGCGCCTGCTCCAACGGTGCCGAGACCACCAGCGGCGAGCAGCCCAGCACCAGCACATCCGACGCGGCGGCCACGTCCCAGGAGCACAACGACGCGGACACCGAGTTCGCGCAGATGATGATCCTGCACCACCAGGGCGCCATCGAGATGGCCGCCATGGCTGAGGGGCGCGCTCAGAGCGAAGAGGTCCAGCAGCTGTCCAGCGACATCCAGTTCGCCCAGCAGCCCGAGATCGACCTCATGACCTCCTGGCTGGAGACCTGGGGCGAGGAGCCGTCCAGCAGTGATGACGACATGGGTGGCATGGACCACTCCAGCGGCCACACCGGCATGGCCGACGACGCCCAGATGCAGCAGCTCCAGGACGCCGGCGCGGACTTCGACCGGATGTTCCTGGAGATGATGATCGAGCACCACCAGGGCGCGATCACCATGTCCGAGCAGGAGCAGGCCAACGGCCTGAACAAGGACGCACTCGCCCTGGCCGGGACGATCATCGGCGACCAGACCGAGGAGATCGCGAAGATGAAGCAGATGCTCGCCGACATGTGAGCACCCACGACGCAGCGCCACCGGGACACCCCCTTGCCCCGGTGGCGCTGCTTTGTGCGTGCCAAGCTCGTCGGTTTCATCGACGCTTCACCAGCAATGAAGGGCTGCCGCCACCCGGCACGTCGAGGATCGAGATCGGGCGACAACCTGACATCGAGTAGACGGAGCAACACGTGATCAAGCACCACCTCAAGCACATGGCCATCGCCGCAGCCGTTGTCCTCGCGCTGCTGCTCGCACTTGGCGTCGACCTGTCCGGCGCCCTGCGATACGCCTTGCTCCTGGCGTGCCCACTCGGGATGGTCGCGATGATGCTGCTCATGGGGCGCGGGCGCAGCGGGCACGGCACTCCGCCCCACCCGCACGCCGGAACACGCCCGGCGGTCACCGACGAGGTGCCGCTCGACGGCACCAGCCGGCCACAAGGCGACCACGAACGCATCTCCTGACGTCCCGGCATACCCCTCGGTGGAATACCCCCGGGGGGTATGCGGTTGCAGGGGTCGAGCGCCATCACCACGTGGACCAGTCGACGAGAGAGGCCACCGACATGAGCCGCGACGACCACACCCAGCACCACCCCGGCGAGCCGGACCACATCCGCCACGACAACCAAGCCACGCACCCGCAAGCGGCACAGCCGATGCGCGAGGACGCAGCCGACCTGCCGCACGAGGGGCACCACGGGCACGCGATGACCGTGACCCGCGTCCACCAGGACGACCACGGTCACGACCCGCACTCCGCTCACGAAGGCCACGGCGGACATGGCGGTCACGGCGGTCACGCGGGTCACGTGGAGAAGTTCCGGCGGCTGTTCTGGGTGATGCTCGTGCTCGCGGTCCCGGTAGTGGCGACCAGCGGCATGTTCGCGATGGTGCTGGGCTACGAGCTGCCCGACCTCGCGTGGCTGTCGTGGATCTCGCCGGTGCTCGGCACCGTGATGTTCGCCTGGGGAGGCGCGCCCTTCCTGACCGGAGCGGCCGAAGAGCTGAGGTCCCGGCGTCCCGGGATGATGCTGCTCATCGCCCTGGCGATCACCGTCGCCTTCGTCGCGTCCTGGCTCTCGACCCTCGGGGTCGTCGCGCACGAGCTCGACTTCTGGTGGGAGCTCGCGCTGCTCATCGTGATCATGCTGCTCGGCCACTGGATCGAGATGCGTTCCCTCGCGCAGACCACGTCCGCCCTGGACTCCCTGGCCGCACTCCTGCCCGACGAAGCCGAGCGGGTCGAGGGAGACGACGTCGTGCGGGTCGCCCCGTCGGAGCTCACCGTGGACGACGTCGTGCTCGTGCGTCCCGGTGCTCGCGTCCCCGCCGACGGCGCGGTCATCGACGGCGCCGCCGAGATGGACGAGTCCATGGTCACCGGCGAGTCACGCACCGTGCGTCGCACCACCGGGGACCACGTCGTGGCCGGCACCGTCGCGACGGACTCCGCGCTGCGGCTGCGCGTGACCGCCGTCGGGGAGGACACCGCCCTCGCTGGCATCCAGCGCCTCGTGCTCGAGGCGCAGAACTCCTCCTCGCGCGCCCAGCGCCTGGCTGACAGCGCGGCAGCCCTGCTGTTCTGGTTCGCGCTCGGCGCCGCCGCGATCACCGCGTTCGTCTGGTCGCTCCTCGGGATGCCCGACGCAGCCGTGATCCGCACCATCACCGTCCTGGTGATCGCCTGCCCCCACGCCCTCGGCCTGGCCATCCCGCTGGTGGTGTCGATCGCCACCGAGCGCGCCGCCCGCGGCGGCGTCCTGGTCAAGGACCGCCTGGCCCTGGAGAGCATGCGCACGGTCTCCACCGTCGTGTTCGACAAGACCGGCACCCTGACCAAGGGCCAGCCCACCGTCACCGAGGTCCTCCCCGCGAACGGCTTCGCGCGCGACGACGTCCTGGCGATGGCCGCCGCGGCCGAGGCCGACAGCGAGCACCCGCTCGCCCGCGCGATCGTCACCGCCGCAGCGCAGCTGCTTGTGCCCGCGGCGAGCGACTTCACGTCCTCGCCAGCTGTCGGCGTCCGGGCGTCGGTCGCAGGCCGCACCGTCGAGGTCGGCGGACCGAACCTGCTGCACGAGCGTGACGTCACCGAGCTCGACGGCGTCGAGCAGTGGCGCGCTCAGGGAGCGATCATCCTGCACGTCCTGGTCGACGGGCAGGTCGCCGGCGCCCTGAAGCTCGCCGACGAGATCCGCGAGGAGTCCCGCGCAGCGATCCGTCAGCTCCACGACCGCGGCGCCGACGTCGTCATGATCACCGGCGACGCCGAAGCCGTCGCACGCACCGTGGCGACCGAGATCGGCATCGACCGGGTCTTCGCCGGCGTGCGACCCGAGGACAAGTCCGCCAAGGTCTCCGAGCTGCAGCGCGAGGGCCGCACGGTCGCGATGGTCGGCGACGGCGTCAACGACGCACCCGCGCTCGCGCAGGCTGACGTCGGCATCGCGATCGGCGCAGGCACCGACGTCGCGATCGCCTCGGCCGGGGTGATCCTCGCCAGCGACGACCCGCGATCCGTGGTGTCAGTCATCGACCTATCTTCCGCGAGCTACCGCAAGATGAAGCAGAACCTGTGGTGGGCCGCCGGCTACAACCTCATCGCCGTCCCGCTCGCAGCAGGTGTCCTCGCGCCCGTCGGGTTCGTGATGCCGATGTCCGTCGGCGCGATCCTCATGTCGGTCTCCACGATCGTCGTCGCGCTCAACGCGCAGCTGTTACGCCGACTTGACCTTCGGCAGCGCTGACAGGTCTCCGGCAACAGACGGTGGGTGCCGCCAGGTGCACCTGCTTCGATTGCTACTCACACCCGTCACCACCGCTTGACGGTGGGTCCGTGCGCGCCACTTCCGGGCTCGTCTCGAGGGCGAGTGAACCGACCGTCGTGGTGCTCAGAGACCTGCTCGGGACTGGACGCCGTCGCCTCGGCAGGCTCGGCATCTCATGCTGGGTACGAGTGGCGGCCGCGGGGGCGCCCGACCCTCTTCCAACCGATTTCGACCCCGACCCTATGATCGACGCACATCGTTTATTATCGACACATGCAGATCACCAAGGTGTCCGAGTGCTCCGCTTCAGTCGAGGGTGTGGAGCCAGGGGTTGCCCTGTTCCGGTCGTTGGCCGACCCAGCGCGGCTGGCGATCGTCCGACGCCTGGCGACCGGTGAGGCGCGGGTAGCCGAGCTGACCCGGGATCTGGGGCTGGCTCAGTCGACGGTCTCCTCGCACGTGGGCTGTCTGCGCGACTGCGGCCTGGTCGAGGGCCGGATGGAGGGTCGGCGGGTGTACTACTCGTTGGCGCGCCCGGAGCTTCTGGACATGCTGGCTGCCGCGGAGGTCCTTCTGGCGGCGACCGGCAACCTGGTCGCGCTCTGCCCGCGGTACGGCACTGAGGCTTCGCTCGAGGGTGTGGAGGTCGTCCGATGAGCGACGCGTGCGGCTGCTCCGATGACGCCGACGGGACCGAGGTCGAGGAGGCTGAGGAGTCCACGAGCCTGTGGCAGGTGAGCGAGATCCGCGCGGCCGCGCTCGCCGCGGTGGTGCTCGGTGCCACCTGGCTGGTCTCCCGTGCCGACGTGCCGCACTGGATCGTGCTCGCCGGTGAGGCCGCGGCGCTGATCATCGCCGCGTCCACGTTCGTCCCCGGGACCCTGCGCAGGCTGCGCAAGGGCCGGATCGGCGTCGGCACCTTGATGACGATCGCGGCAGTGGGCGCGGTGATCCTGGGCCAGGTGGAGGAAGCCGCGATGCTGGCGATCCTCTACTCCATCTCCGAGGGCCTGGAGGAGTACTCCCTGGCCCGCACCCGGCGCGGGCTGCGAGCGTTGCTCGACCTGGTGCCGACCGAGGCCACAGTCCTGCGAGAGGGGCGACCCGTCACGGTCGAGCCGGCGACCCTGGCCATCGGCGAGGTCCTGCTCGTACGTCCCGGAGAGCGCATCGCCACCGACGGGGTGATCCGCAGCGGCGCGACTCGCGCTGGACGTCTCAGCGCTGACCGGAGAGTCCGTCCCGGTCGAAGCCGGTCCCGGGCACACCGTGCTGGCGGGTTCCATCAACGGCACGGGCGCACTGGAGGTCGAGGTCACCACGACCGCCGAGGACAACTCCCTCGCCCGGATCGTGCACATCGTCGAGGCCGAGCAGGCACGCAAGGGCGGCGGGCAGCGCCTGGCTGACGCGATCGCCTCCCGGCTGGTCCCCGGGATCCTGATCGCGGCAGCACTCATCGCCGTCGTCGGTGCCCTGGCGGGCGACCCGACGCTGTGGATCGAGCGCGCGCTCGTCGTGCTGGTCGCGGCGTCGCCCTGCGCGCTGGCGATCTCCGTTCCGGTGACCGTGGTCGCTGCGGTGGGCGCCGCCACCAAGGGTGGAGTGCTGGTCAAGGGTGGCGCTGCGCTTGAGGAGCTCGGGAAGATTCGATCGCTGGCCCTGGACAAGACCGGCACGCTGACCGCCAACGCCCCGGCGGTGGTGGACGTGGTCGCGGCCTTCGGCCACACCCGCGACGAGCTGCTGGCCGTGGCCGCCGGGCTGGAGTCGCGCAGCGAGCACCCGCTGGCGCGGGCCATCCTCGCGGCGACCACTGACCGACCGGACGTCCAGGACGTGGCCGCGGTCACCGGCTCTGGGATCACTGGCAGCCTCGACGGACAACCGGTCCGTCTAGGTCGACCCGGGTGGATCGAGGCCGGGCCCCTGCGTGCGGACATCGCACGGATGCAGGAGCGGGGCGAGACCGCCGTGCTGGTCGAGACGGCCGGCGAACTGCTCGGTGCGATCGGCGTACGCGACGAGCTGCGCCCCGAAGCCGCCGCCGTCGTGCGCGAGCTGACCGGGGCCGGCTACGACGTCGCGATGCTCACGGGAGACAACGATCGAACGGCGCGCGCCTTGGCGGCTGAGGCTGGGATCAGCGATGTGCATGCCGACCTGCGCCCAGAGGATAAGGCCGACATCGTCCGAGAGCTGTCGTCCCGTCGCCCGGTCGCGATGGTGGGTGACGGGGTGAACGACGCGCCGGCGTTGGCCACTGCGAACATCGGCATCGCTATGGGCGCCATGGGCACCGACGTCGCGATCGAGACCGCCGACGTCGCGCTCATGGGCAACGACCTGCACCATCTGCCCCGAGTCCTCACGCACGCCCGGCGGACCCGCGTGATCATGTGGCAGAACGTCGCATTCTCGCTCGCCTTGATCGGCGTGCTCATCCCCCTAGCGCTCTTCGGTGTCCTCGGCCTGGCGGCCGTCGTCCTCGTGCACGAGGTCGCGGAGGTCTTCGTGATCGCCAACGGCGTCCGCGCGGGCCGCTACAAGGCGCGCGTGGCCGTGCCGCAGCGCCAGGAGCTCGCCGCTTAGCCCGTCCGGCCCTGATCTTCGGTGTTCCCCGCCACGACCCGGTGTCCGCCGCGGGGAACACCGAAGATGCTGGCGACGGGACGAGCCACTTCAGGACAGACGGGACTTGACCCCGCACCCGACTGCTGTGCGGGGCAGGCGCTGCCGGTTCTGGGCCTTCAGCGCGCAGGTCATGACCGGACGGCGCTGAGCGCCTCACCGTGAGAGCGCTGGCCCGCGCCGACGCCACAGTCCACGGGCCGGCGCTCCTCGGCATCGCCCCCAGATCAGTCTTCGCCTGGTCCGTTCGGCTTCCGACGGCATCTACCGACTCGTCCGAGACCACCAGTGACTGCCCCGAACGACAGGATCCACGCAGCCACGGTCGGGGCATCCGCAAGACGATCGGCGATCGTGAGTGTCGTCCGCAACGGCAGACGCTCGGTCATCGTGTCGCTGGGTGAACAGGGACGTACGGTCGAGGATTGTTCCGTCAGGCGCGATGATCGCACTCACCCCGACGGTGGAGATCTGGACGGCCGCTCGGCCGTGTTCCACAGCCCGTAGCCGCGTCATCGCCAGTTGCTGCGTGGACTGGGCGGTGCGCCCGAAGGAGGCGTTGTTCGTCGGGACCAGGAGTATCTCCGCACCCCGCCGCACTGCGTCGCGCACGACGTCGTCGTAGGCGACCTCGAAGCAGATGACGGTCGCGGCGAGGACGTCTCGCGAGAGCCGGGTCGAGGGCACGGGCAGCAGCGCGGGCTCCTGGCCGGCGACCATGTCGACCGCAACCCGGTCCACCTCCGTCGAGAACAGGCGGACGAACCTTCGCAGGGGGATGTACTCGCCGAATGGCGCCGGTCGTTGCTTGGTGTACGCGGCCACCGGTCCCGACGCCGGGTCCCACACGAGGACGTCGTTGTACCGGGCGTCCGGTTCGTACCTCATTGCCCCGAGCAGCACGGGCGCCCCGGCCGAGTCGGCGGCGTCCTGGACACGTGCCGCCGCGCCCGCGTCGGTCCGCGGGTCAATGTCGGTGGCGTTCTCGGGCCAGACCACGAGGTCCAGCGGCTCGGACTGCCTGCCGGCGACCGCGCGTGTTCCCTCGACGTGGTTGTCGAGCACCTCGCGGGCACGGCCTCGTCCCGGGTCTTCGGGGACGTTCCCCTGGACGGCGCCCAGCCGCAGCTCGCCCGTCTCCGGTTGCGTCGGAAGCGCATTGAATGTTCCCGGCGTCAGCGCCGCGGCGGTTGCCGCGATCACGGTCACCACCCGGCGTGGCTGACGGTGCCTCGCCGCGAGCAGGACCGCGGACAGCGCGTACCCGCCGAGGGCGACGGCGAACGACAGTCCGGGTGCACCGGCTAGCGACGCGATCGGCAGCAGCGGGCCGTCGACCTGTGAGAAGGCAAGACGTCCCCATGGGAAGCCGCCGAACGGCAGCACCGACCGGACCTGCTCGCCGGTGACCCACACGGAAGCGAACACCACCGCACCCAGGCCGGGAACCCTCACGACGAACGCCGCCCGCCGGGCCAGGGACCACGCCATCCCGGTGACCGCGACCACGGCGGCCTCGAGAACCGACAGCGCGACCCACGCGAGCGGTCCCGCTGCTTCGCGCGCCCAGCTCAGATGGGGCAGGAAGAACGCCGCTGCCCACCCGAACCAGACGAGCGCAGTCGACCCCACGCCGAGGCGGCGAGATGCCAGGACGAGAACGCCGATCCCGGCGAAGGCCACCGGCCACCATCCGCGCTCAGGGAACGCTGCGCTGGTCAGCGCCCCTCCCGCCGCGGCGCACAGCAACGCCCGAACTGGCCGAGTGACCTTGCCCGTCTCGACCGTGCTCGCCGTCGCGGCCGGGAGCACGGCAGGCATGTCCGGCACGGCTCCTGGGGCGGGAAAACGACGGATGGGCCCCGCGGCGGCGGGGGGCTCGGATCCATCGAGCGCTACCGCCGCGGGGTGTTCTCACCGTAAGCGCTGGGTGCTCTCACGGACCGCCGGCGGTGGTTGAGGTTCGATGAAGACTCCGGCAGGGTCTCGGGGGCGGTCACTGGTAGACGAAGTTGCTGAAGTACACGTCGACGACCTCTCCCTCGTAGACCTCGGTCAGCTGGGTCGCGAGCTGGTTCTTGAGTGCGTCCCTGCCCTCGGGGGTGTTCAGCTCGTCGATCGACCGCTGGGAGAACAACGCGATCGCGAGATCCAGCGCCTTGACGGTGTCGACGTCCTCGGCCACCTCGGCGGTGAGCTGCAGGCCGAGGCCCAGACGCAGGTAGCGGCCGTTCGCGAGGTTGATGCTGATCGGTTCGACCGCCTGCACGGTGCCGAGCTCGACTTCCGCCGGTTCCGCTTCCGATGCAGCGTTCCCGCGAAGCAGGTACCAGGCCACGCCCGCCACGGCGACGAGGATCGCGACGAGCACGAGGGTGCGTCTGCTGCGCTTGGCCGGCGTCGGTACGGGCGCGGGCGTGGGCTGGGAGTCGGTGCTCGCCGACGATGATGGTCGCTGGCCACCGATCCTGCTGCTGGAACCGATGATTCGCTGTTCGGGCATGCGCCCCTCCTCGCTGCTGGCACGCGCGCGGTGCGGTGCAGCGACTGGATCGTCCCTGGCAGGTCCGTCGGTGAGGGGCCGGCTGATGAAGATCCGACTAAGCTGGGATCACCGGTCGCCGTGCTCCAGGTCCTCGCCCCGGGTCCCGAAGTTGCGTCGGCGCAGGCGCAGCGCGACCACGACGAGTGCGCCGGCTGCGGCAGCGATCGCGACCAGGGCGATGATCGAGGTCGGGCCCCACTGCCAGGAGATCTCCTCCTCGTCCATGCCGCTCGGCGCGGCGGTCTCTGCAGTGTTCTCGGCGCTCGGTGCGGTGGTCTCCTGGATCGGTTCCGGCTCTGGATGGGTGGATCCCTCGTCGACCGACGCCTGGACGCCGGTACCGGCCGAGGCCGTGAACGTGAGTTCACCGGACAGCGGGTGCCCGTCGGCAGAGGTCACCCGCCACTGGATCACGTAGGTCCCGGCAGGTCGAGTCGCGGACAGGGCCTGGGTGACCGTGACGTCGGCGACCGTGGTTACGCCCTCGCTGACGCGCGCTCCATCGGGACCAACCACCGCGACCTCGGTACCGAGCGCCTGCGGTGCCTCGTTGAACGTGAGCGAGACGGCGTCGGGCGCGACATCGACCGTTGCGCCGTCCGCAGGATCCGAGCCCGTCATCCCCGAGTGCGCGGCGGCCGGACCGGTGGACACGGCAAACGCTGCGAGGGCGAGCACCGGGATCAGCGCGAGGCGGGCCACCGACCGTCGGCGCAGCGGCGTGGGCGTGGGGACGTGGTGCATGTCGGACCTCTCGGGGTGGCGCGGTTGCTAGTGGACGTGGTTCGGAACGGGGACCCGGCGGGACGGGTCGCTCAGGTGGTGCGCCGGTCGCGGGCGGCGAGACCGGCGAGGTAGGCGTTGTAGGCGTCGAGCTCGACGTCGCCGTCCCTGTCTGCGCGGCGGTCGCGCAGCGCGGTGCTGACCGTCTCCTCACGGTGCCAGCGGGACAAGACGATGAGCAGCACGATCAGCGTGGGCAGTTCCCCGTAGGACCAGGCCAAGGCACCGGCGGTCTGCTGGTCGGTGACCAAGTCCACCCCCCAACTAGCTGGCGGGTGCCCGAACGCCGCGACCACGGGCATGGTCGCCATCATCAGTACGACCCCGAAGAACGCGTGCAGCGGCATCTCCACCGCCACGTCCAGCGCACGCCCGGCGTGGCTCTGTCGACGCGGTAGCGGGTCACGCGACAGCACCGGGGCCGCGAACAGCACGCCCGCGACGAGGAGCGCCACCTCCAGGGCCGTGTGCCCGGACCACGAGGACAGCACAACACCGGCGGCGTCGGTTAGGTACAGGCCGTAGAACGCGAGCAGGAACAGCGGCACCGTGACTGCCGGGTGCAACGCTGCGGCGGCGATCGGCGACCGCAGCGCGCGGCGCGCCCCGACCAGGAGCACCCGGCCCGGTCCGTGATGCGGGGCCGCGTGCAGGAGCAGAGTGCCCGGTCGGCCGAGCACCAGCAGGGGAGCGACGAACATCATCAAGGTGAGCTGCTGGAACATGAAGACCGAGAACATCTCGTAGCCGTAGCCCTCGACGCCTGCCCCGGTGACGATCAGCAGCACGACGCACCCGCCGAGGAACGACAGCGTCCGGCTCACGGGCCACCGGTGCCCGCTGCGGTGCCGCAGGATGACGCCGATGACGTAGGCGGAACCGAGAAGCACGGCGATCACCGGCAGCACGGGAACCGGCTGGATCCACGGCGCGAGGTAGGAGGCCATACCCGGCGGGACGGTCGGGATCCGAGCCGGCCCTGAGAAGTCCGCGGGGAGCATCAGGTGTCGCGGCGCCCGGTCACGGCGCACCTGACTCGGCGACGACGTCGTCGACGACGGCGCCGAGGGTGGATTCCTCGGCGAGGCCGACGATTCGTGCGGCGACTCGTCCCTGGCGGTCGAGGATCACGGTGGTGGGAACGGCCTGGAGCGGGATGGTCCCCGACAGGGCGCTGACCGCCGTGCCCCCGGAGTCGTCGATCGACGGGTACGGGATGTCGAAGGTGCGCTCGAACGCCAGCGCCGCGCCCGCGGCGTCCTCGACGTTGATCCCGAGCAGACGAACGCCGTCGTCCGCGCGGTCGCGGGCGAGCGCGGCGAGCGTCGGCGCCTCGCTCCGGCACGGCGGGCACGCGGCGTACCAGGTGTTGAGCACCACGATCTGCCCGAGCCAGTCCGCAGTGTCGACCTGTTCGCCCTGGTACGTCGTGCCGGTGACGGCGACCGGCTCGCCCCGTTCGTCGACGTCCCAGGTCTGGACGCTGCCGTCGCCGGAGACGTAGCCCTGGTTCGGCACACTCGCGCCCGTGGTCTCGGACGGGGCGCACCCGGCCAGCGCCACAACGGCAGTAGCGACAAGTGCCGCTGCGCGGAGAGCAGTACGCATCCTGGTCACCGCCCCAGCAGCGGTGCGGGGTCGACGGTGGAGCCGTTCACGTACACCTCGAAGTGCAGATGGCAGGCACCAGACAGGCCCGTGTTGCCGGAGTAACCGATGAGGTCGCCCCGGCGCACCTGCTGACCGGTCGACACGGCAAAGCTCGTGAGGTGGTTCGAGCTGCTCATCATCGGCTGACCGTTCACGGTGCCGTAGTTCAGCATCACCTGATTGCCGAACGTCCCGCGCCGCTGCGCCCACTGCACGGTCGCGTCGCGCGGGGCGTACAGCGGGGTGTTGCAGTAGGTGCGTAGGTCGATCCCGGCGTGCAGGCGCGTGTACCCAAGGATCGGGTGCAGCCGCATGCCGTAGCTGGACGTGACGTACATCGGGTTGATCGAGGTCGGGTTGGCGAAGATCGCACCCGCGCCGTTGGAGGGCGGCGGGGGCGCGGCCGGTTGCTGTGCGCCGGGCGCCGCGGGCGCCGGCTTGGCTGCGGCGGCGCGCTGCTGCTCGGCGATGATGCCGGCGAGCTCTTGCTCGACCGCGGCGCGGTCGCTCTCGACCTGGGCGCGCTCGGCTTCGGCCTGGTTCTTCATGCCGGCTAGGCGCTGCTGGGTTGAGCGCTGGTCGGCGATCAGGTCCTCGATCTCCTGCTCACGCGTCGCTGCGGCGGCGCGAGCCTGGTCGGCGCGCACCACCTCGGCCTCGGCCTCGGCCTTCAGCTCGCCGATCCGATCGGTGACGGCGGTCAGACGGGTCTGTGCGTTCCGGGCGTCGCCGGCGAGGTCGGCAAGCTCCTGGACGAGCTCGCGCTGGGCGCGCTGCGCGGTCGCGGCGGCCTGGTAGCGGCGGTTGAAGTCATCGACGCTCTGGGCGTCGAGGACCACCGCGATGGCGGACATGTCACCCCCGCCCTGGTACGCCTGGCGCGCGAGTTGGCCGATGCTGTCCCGGACGTCTTGGTCGCGGGCGGCGTTCTCGGTCAGGTCGGCGCTGATGCTGTCGCGCTGGTCCGTGGCGTCGACGAGGCGGGCCTGCACGAGCTCGGCGCGCCGTTCGGCGCCGGCCAGTTCGTCCTGTGCGGTCCTGAGCTCCTGCTGGGCGGCGGGCAGCCGGGCCTCGGTCGCTGCGAGATCGCTGACGGCCTGCGCGAGGTCGGCGGACAGGCCCTCGATCGACGCCTGCAGGTCCTCGGCGCGGCGCTGGGCGGCGTCAGCGCGTTGCTGGGCTGCACGTCGCCGGTCGTCGAGGTCGTCAGCTGAGCCCGCTGCGGGGGCGAGAGCCACCAGGACGGCCACGGCGACCAGGGTCGCGGTTGCGCGGCGCCACAGACGCGGGGGGCGGGCAACGGGTCGACGCATGCGGGATTCCTGTCGTGGAACGCGAGGGCGCGACCACGGTAGGCCGGGGCGTCGACGACGCAGCGGCGCGGGGGCGCGCCTTCAGCGTTCCTTCATCTGGCGCTGTCTGCGCCGGCTCGTGCCCGCCGTGCGGGTAGCCGGAGCGTGAAGGTGGCGCCCTGCCCGGCGCCGGGGCTGGCGGCTTCCAACGATCCGTCGTGTGCCTCCGCGAACGCCCTGCTCACCGTCAGCCCGATCCCTGAGCCACCGTGGTCCCGGTCGCGGGCCGCGTCGGCCCGGTAGAACCGGTCGAACACGTGGGACAGGTGTTCCGGGGCGATGCCGTCGCCCGTGTCGTGCACGCCGATGGCGACGGCGTCCCGCTCGGCGCGGACCCGCACGACGACGGCGGCTCCGGGGTCGCTGTGCCGCAGCGCGTTGTCCAGAAGGTTGGCCAGGACCTGCCCGATGCGGTCGCGGTCCACGACGACTGCCGGGGCGCGGGCCGCGGTGTCGACCTGGAGGTACACGCCCTTGGCGGCATAGGCAGGGTTGGCCGCAGCGGCCGCGGCGCGCACCAGGTCCTCCGGGGCGGCGTCCGCGAGGCGCAGCGGCAGGCGCCGCTCCTCGGCGAGTGACACCGCCGAGACGTCCTCCGCGAGCCGGCTCAGCCGGTTCACCTGGTCGCGCAGCACCTGCAGCGTCGCGGCGTCAGGGTCCCGAAGCCCGTCCTCGATCGAGTCGACATACACGGTCAGGGTGGCCAGCGGCGTGCGCATCTCGTGGGCCAGGTCTGCCAGCAGCCGGCGGCGGGTGCCGTCGACGTGCTCGAGGGCGCTCGGACATCGCGTTCATCGCGGTCGCGACGTCGTCGAACTCGGCGCCCAACCCAGGGACGGGGACCCGGCGGTCATACACCCCACGCGCCACGCTCCCGGCGGCCGCGACGATCGGTTGCAGCGACCGGGTCACTCGCCCCGCGATCCAGATGCTCAACACCGAGGACACGAGCAGCGCGAGCAGCAGGGCCGCGCCCAGCGAGACGCTGCCGGCCGTGCCGAACGCCGCTTCGGCGTGCTCGGTCGCGTCGTCGGACGCGTCCTCGTTGTGCTGCAACAGGTTCTCGTGGAAGATCCCGGGCCCGATCAGCGAGGCGACCAGCCCGGCGGTCGCGACGGTGACCAGCGTGACCGCCGAGAGCGCGACGCTCAGCCGGAGGGCGACCCCCCAGCCCCGCCACGGTGCGCGGCTCATCCGTCGCCCAGCTGGTAGCCGATGCCGCGCACTGTGCGGACGAACCGCTGAGTCGCGGCGTCGTCGCCGAGCTTGCGCCGCAGGTGCAGCACGTGCACGTCGATCAGGCTCTCGTCGCCGAACCAGTTCTCCCCCCGCAGCGCCTCGATCAGCGCGCGCCGCGACATGGCGGTCCCGGCGTTGTCGATCAGGCAGGCGAGCAGGTCGAACTCGGTCGGCGTCAGGTCCACCGCCGCCCCTTCGAGTGTGACCTCGCGGCTGCGCAGGTCCACGCGCAGGCCGCCGATCTCACGCGTCGGCGGTGCCAGCGGGCCGGGTGTGCGAGCGCGTCGCAGCAGCGTGCGGACCCGGGCGAGCAGCTCGCGCGGCCGGAACGGCTTGGTCATGTAGTCGTCCGCACCGGAACGCAGGCCCTGCAGCACCTCCGTCTCGTCCGCGCGTGCGGTGAGCATCACCACGTAGGCGTCGGAGAACTCCCGCAGACGCCGGCACACCTCGATGCCGTCAACTCCGGGCAGGCCGAGGTCGAGCACCACGACGTGCGGCGCGATCGAGCGGGCGGTTTCCAGCGCGTGGGCGCCGTCGCCGACCACGGCCACGTCGTAGCCGTCGGCACGTAGGTAGTCGCCGATGACGGCGGCGAGCACGCTCTCGTCCTCGACGACCAGCACGCGCACGCGTTCGGTGTCAGTGGGCATGCGGCACCTTCGCACGTGTGGTCGGCCGCTTCGAGCGACCCTGGATGGGGCCGGGCGCGGCCTTCATCGGATCTTCATGGAACCGGTAGCGGCGACCACCCGCACTGAGCGCAGGTCGGCCCATCGGGGGACCTCGGCGCAGTACCGCGCGTAGGACTCCCCGAACCGCTCGTCAAGCGCGTCTTCCTCCGCAGTGATCTGCCCGGCCGTGAGCACGGCGACGAACCCGGCCACCGGGGCGAGCGCGGCGGGCGACCGCAGGGCCACCGCGTGCGCGAGCAGTGCCGCGGCCATCCCCAGGTACATCGGGTTGCGGCTGACCCGATTGGCCCCGGTGGTCACGAGCGTGCTTGCCCCCGCCGGGGCGAGGGGGTCGACGGTCGTGCGGGCGCGACGGAATCGGACGAGCGCGTCGCCGAGCAGCCACGCCGCGGTGGCGGCAGGAAGCGCGGCGGCCGCGAGCGAGCCGGGGGTGGGCCGCCTCCCCCGGGAGACCGCCAGCTGCACAGCGCCCGCGACCGCGGCGAACGCCACGGGCGGCATCGCCGTACCGACGCGGCGGCTCATGCGTGCCCGAGGTGCTCGTGCGTGCGGTGCGACGCGGGTTCGATCTGGAACGTGGAGTGCTCGACCGAGATCGGGAAGTGCGAGGTCAGGCAGTCCTGGAGCTGGTCGAGGATGCGGGCGGTGTGCCCGTCGGAGAAGCACTCGTCGTCGACCGTGACGTGCGCCGTGATGACCGGCAGGCCGGTGGCGACCAGGGTCGCGTGCAGGTCGTGCACCGCGCGCACGTGCTCGACGCCCAGCAGGTGGTCGCGCACCGCGTCGAGGTCGAGCCCGGCAGGAGTGGACTCGAGCAGCACGGCGCTGGTCTCGCGGAGCAGCTTGATGGCGCGCGGGACGATGAGCGCGCCGATGAGGAGGCCAGCGATGGCGTCGGCCTGCTGCCAGCCGGTGGTCGCGATGACGACCGCCGCGACGATGACGCCGACCGAGCCGAGCGCGTCGTTGAGCACCTCCAGGAACGCGGCGCGCAGGTTGAAGTTCGCCTTGCGCCCGCTGGCCAAGACCGCGATGGCCGCCACGTTCGCGACCAGGCCGATGATGCCGAACACGATGAGCTCGGTCGACGGCACCTCAGGCGGGGAGAACAGCCGCCGGATCCCCTCGACAAGCACGTACCCGCCGACGGCCAGCAGCACCGCGGACTGCGCCAGCGCGCCCAGCACCTCGGCCCGCCGGTAGCCCCAGGTCCGCCGGGACGTCGCCGGCTTGAGGGAGAGGTGCGCGGCGACCAGCGCCATCGCCAGGCCCGCGGCGTCGGTGAGCATGTGCGCGGTGTCGACCAGCAGTGCGAGGCTACCGGTGATCAGGGCACCCACGGCCTGGGCGACCAGGACCGTCGAGGTCAGGCCGAACGCGATCGCGAGCCGGCGCCGGTGGTCGCCACCGCCCACGGGCGCGTGGTCGTGCCCGTGGCTCACCGCAGGTCCCCCGCGAGGTGCGCGCACGAGTCCGGGCTCGACCCGCCGCGCAGCAGGTCCTCCGCCGCGCCGACGAGCGTCGCCAGGCGGCCCGGGTCGGCGATCGCGTAGATCGATGACCGGCCGCGCTGCCGCACGGTGACCAGCCCACAGTCCCGCAGGCAGGCCAGATGCACGCTCACCGTGGACTGCGCGAGCCCGAGGTGCTCGGTCAGCTCGCGCACCGAGTGCTCCCCGGTGAACAGGTGGCGCAGCATCGTCAGCCGGGCCGGCTCGCCGAGCGCCCGGAACAGCGCGGCGGTCGGGGCCGTGAGCACGGCGTCATCAGCGGAACGGACTTCGTTCTCAATATCGACCATGGGGGATGTCATCGTCACAAAGCGATGGTAGGGGGTGGTGTGCGTCGTGTGCCACACCTCAGGTCGAGCCTTCATCGAATCTCAACCTCCGAGGGCCGATGTGCCGCCTGGGGTCGCCTACCGTGCGACCGGAGGGCAGCGCTCCACCCTCTTCCTCACCACCGCAAAGCCGTGCTCTGCCGCGCGGCCGCACCTGACGACCCGCAGGAGAGACGCCATGAAGACCGACGCTGCCGCCGCGAACCCCCCGCGGCCGCTCAGTCCGCGCGTGCGCAGCGCCCTGATTGCCGGCGCGCTGGTCGTCGTGGCGATCACCGGCCTGCTGATCTATGCCCTCGCCACCGGCCCCCGGGGGCCGGCGCCTCGGCAGGAGGCCGGGGCGCTGCCCGCGACCCGCGCTGACTCCTACGTCCTCGACGACGCCGGCCCGGGCGCGCCGACGCTCGTCGAGTTCATGGACTTCGAGTGCGAGGCCTGCGGCGCCTTCTACCCCGTGGTGGAGCAGATCCGCGAGCAGTACGCGGGTCAGATCAACTACGTCATCCGCTACTTCCCGATCGCGAGTCACGCCAACGCGATGAACGCCGCGCTGGCGGTGGAGGCGGCGGCGCAGCAGGGCCAGGTCGAGGACATGTACCACCGGATGTTCCAGACCCAGGCCGAGTGGGGCGAGCAGCAGACCTCACAGGCCGACCTGTTCCGTTCGTTCGCCGAGGAACTGGGCCTGGACCTGGCCGCGTACGACGACGCGGTCGCGGACCCGGCGACCCAGGAGCGCGTGCAGCAGGACCTCGACGACGGGCAGGCGCTCGGCGTGCAGGGCACGCCGACGTTCTTCCTCGACGGGCAGCGACTGGAGCTCAGCAGCGTCTCGGACCTGACCGACGCCCTGGACCGCGCTCTCGACGAGTCGGGCGGCGCGTGACCGCCGTCGCCGCCACCCCCGATACGGTCCTGTTCGAGCCCCGGACAGCCGAGCGGCGCCGCGCCGTCGCCCTGGCGACCCTCGCCGCGGTCGGGCTCGCTGCGGCGTTCGCCCTGCTCCTCGAGCGGTTCGCGGTCCTGGAGGACCCCACTCACGTCCCGAGCTGCACGCTCAACCCGATCCTGTCCTGCACCTCGGTGATGACCTCGGAGCAGGCGTCGGTGTTCGGCTTCCCCAACCCGCTGATCGGCATCGTGGGCTTCACGGTGGTCCTCACCGCAGCCGCGGGCATGCTCAGTGGCGCCAGGTTCGGCGAGTGGTACTGGCTCGCGCTGCAGGCCGGGGTCACCTTCGGGGTGGTGTTCGTGCACTGGCTCGCATTCCAGAGCCTCTACCGCATCGGCGCGCTCTGTCCGTACTGCCTGGTGGTGTGGGCGGTGATGATCCCGTTGTTCCTGTCGGTGACGCTGCGCAACCTGCAGCGCTGGCAGCTCTCGCTGCCCCAGCCTGCCCGAGCCGCCCTCGCGGTGGCCGTCGACTACCGCTCGACGATCCTCACCGCGTGGTACCCTGACGATCGCGCTGCTCGCGCTGCAACGGTTCTGGTTCTACTGGTCCACCCTGCTGCCGTGACCGGGACCCATCGCCCTCGGGCGTCGTGCTCGTCCACGAGGTCGCCGCGGTGGTCGTGATCCACAACGGGGTCCGCGCCGCCCGCGCGCCGCGAGGCCCCGCGACCGGGGACGCGCAGCTGGGCCGCGCCGGGGTGGCGCGGGTCGCCGCCGCATGAGACCGACCGCAGCGGTGCTCCTGGCCGCCGACGTCGGATCGACGTTCGCCACCGCCGCCTTCTCCGGCCCCCTGCTCCTCGCGGTGCTCGTGTCACTCGTCGCGGGTGCGGTGTCCTTCGCCTCGCCGTGCGTCCCTGCCTTTGGTTCCCGGCTACCTGGGGTACCTCAGCGGGCTCACCGCGCAGTCCGTGCAACCAGTCGGCGCCCCGCTCCCGGGCTCCGCGCCGGCGCCGCGCCGGGGACGTCTCGCGCTCGGGGTGACGCTTTTCGTCCTCGGGTTCGCGCTCGTGTTCGTCACTCTCGGCACGCTGGCCGGATCCCTGGGCGGGACGCTGCTTCGCTGGCAGGACCCCATCACGCGCGCGCTCGGCGTCGTGGTGATCGTGATGGGCATCGCGTTCCTCGGTCGGGTGCCGTTCCTCCAGCGCGAGGCGCGGGTCCACCGCCGCCCGCCCGCGACCCTGTGGGGCGCGCCGCTGCTCGGGGTCACGTTCGGGCTCGGTTGGACGCCGTGCATCGGCCCCACGCTTGCCGCAGTGATGGCTCTCTCCCTTGAGGGTGGTTCCCCGGCCCGCGGCGCCTTGCTGTCGTCTGCATACGCCTTGGGTCTCGGGTTGCCGTTCGTGCTGGTCGCGCTCGGGCTGCAGCGCAGCTCGCGGCTGCTCGAGGTCGTCCGACGGCGCCGGAGGGCGATCTCCGTGGTCGGCGGCGGCATGCTCGTGCTGATCGGCCTCGCCCTGGTCACCGGCCTGTGGGGCAGGTGGGCGCAGAGCCTGCAGGGGCTGATCGTGATCTTCCAGCCCGTGGTGTGACAGCCACCGCCCGGCCGCGCGGAGGCATGAACCACGCCCGACTCACCGGAGGCGCGATCGATTCCCTGTCGGTCCTGAGGTGAACCTTCAGCGGACCTTCATCGACGACGGACCTGTTCTCGCGCTCTTCCCGCGCGAGCAGCGGCGATGCTGGCGGAGACCCCCCGACAGTCCCGGCATGGAGGCCTCATGAGTAGAGACGGCGACCGCCGGTCTGACGTCGTTCGGTGGCTTGCTACCGAGCCCACTCTGGAGGAACTGCGGCGGACCTTCCCGCACGAGTGGGACCAGGTGCAGATCCGCCTGGCTCGTGCAGCGGATGCTGGCGAGGACGCGCTTCGCGCTCTGGTTGTCGAAGTCAGTGCTCCGCGAGCCGGATCGCCGGACCGGCAGCCGCGGGCGAAGGACCTGGTCGCCAACGAGGTGCGCCGTCAGATGCTCGCGCACGCGATCCAGCGGGCCGCGTTCGAGGCCGAAGCCGGGGCCGACAAGTCCCAGATCGCGTTCGACGCGTTCAGCGGCCGGGTACTGCAGCGGCTGTTCTTTCGGCGCGGCCTGGAGCGCAGACCTGTCTCGATGCTCGCGTACGCGGTGCTGTGGCCGCTCGCGCGCCAGCGCCGCTACGTCATGCCCCTGGTCCGCCCGCGGGGGATCTACTGCTTCTACTCCGCGGCGCTCGTGCGTCGGCTCGCAAAGCTGATCGGGCCGCGCGAGACCCTGGAGATCGCCGCCGGCGACGGCACACTCACGCGGTTGCTGAAGGAGCGGGGCGTCGACGTCGTCGCCACGGACAACCAGAGCTGGTCGCGGTCGATCGACTACCCCGAGGAAGTCGTACGCCAGGATGCCGTCTCAGCCCTACGCGCCCGCAAACCCCAGGTCGTGGTGTGCTCGTGGCCCCCGGTCGGCAACGGGTTCGAGCGTGAAGTGTTCCGCACGCCAAGCGTCGAGACCTACATCGTCGTCGGCAGCTCTCGCGAGACCGGCAGCGGTAACTGGTTCGACTACCGGCGACAGACCGGGTTCCAGTTCGTCCATGACTACTCGTTGAGCCGGCTCGTGCTTCCCCGGTACCAGGGGAACGCGGTCCTGGTCTTCCAGCGACGGAAACTCGATGGAGGTGTCCTTGGGATCGACTCGATTCGCTGAGCCCCAGGGTCCCCACGCCTCGCCTCGATCGACGTCAGACGACCCCACCCGACCAGCCGGGCTGAGACCAGGACACCGATGCGGCGCCGGAATGTGCGCCACACCCGTGGGAGGTAGCGCGCCGTCGCCGCACTGTCTGCAGGTCGGCTCATCCCCGGCGGCGGAAGTACCAGAACCGAGTTGCCATCGAGCAGATGAAGAGCAGCGCGACCCCCGCGATCATCGGGGCGGCGCTCCTCGCCACGACACCGGCGACCGTCAGGCTGCCGCCGACGACCAGAGTCGTCACGATCCAGATGATCGCGACCCGGTCGCCACCCGGCTGGCCGGCCTCGTTACGCACCTTGTGGTCCTCTCGCTCCGGGGCGGTCGTCAGATGCCCGAGTACGAGTGCTTGCCGTTGACGAACAGGTTCACGACGGTGAAGTTCGCGATCACGACGGCGTACCCCACGTAGACCAGGTACGCGGCACGCCGGCCCTGCCAGCCGCGAGTGGTGCGCGCGTGCAGGTACGCCGCGTACACCACCCACGCGACGAACGTGGCGACCTCCTTGGGATCCCAGCCCCAGTACCGGCCCCACGCCTGCTCAGCCCAGATCGCCCCTCCGATCAGCGTCAGCGTCCACAGCACGAACGCGATCGCATTCAACCGGAACGACAGCGCCTCGAGGCGCACCGCGCTGGGGACCGTCCGCAGCCACAACCATGACGGACCGGTGATCCGCCACCGACGCAGCGAACGGCGCAGCTCGTCGCCCACGCGCCACGGGCGATCCAGCCGGGACCGCCCGGACTCGCGGGAATCCTGCAGGACCTGCAGCACCGAGGTCGCGAACGCGACTGTGAAGATCCCCGTTGCCGCGATGGCGATGCTGACGTGGACGACCAGCCAGTAGCTCTGCAGCGCCGGCTGCACCGCGTCCGCCCGCAGGTAGAACGAGTTCAGCGCGACCACGAGGGACAGCACGGCGATCCCGGTCACAAGCACCCCGATGAACGGCAACGTGCGGGTGCGCCGTACGGCAAGAAAGACCACCGTCGCGACCAAGATCCCGACGATCGTGAACTCGTACATGTTGGCGGTCGGCCACCGCCCGGCCGCCACTCCACGCAGGACCACACCGCCCAGCAGCAGCGCCGTCGCCAGCGTGGCGGTCGATCGCGCGATCCCCGCCGCGCGGCCGGGCGCGGCGATGGTCGATTCTGCGGTCGTGATTGCGGCCGCGCCGGCACCCACGGCGACCGGGCGGCGCTGCGTTCGGGCCGCGGCATCGGCGACGCGGGCCAGAGCGCTCGAGTACGCGACCAGCGCGATCGCGTACGCAGTCACCGCGCCCCACACGAGCAGGGTGCTGAGGTCTCCGATCGGCACGCCGATCAGCCGATCCGGACGAACAACGGGGCGGACTGCCAGATCTCCCGGATCTGGACCGTCTTGCCGGGTACGGGCGCGTCGACCTGCAGGTTGTCACCGGCGTAGATCGCGATGTGCCCGGGCGACCAGATCAGGTCGCCCGGCTGCGCCTGGTCGCGCGGGACGACCGTGCCTGCGTCTCGCTGGGCCGTCGACGTGCGTGGGATCGTGATGCCGACCTGCGCGTACACGTGCGAGGTAAAGCCGGAGCAGTCGAACCCGCTCGGGGTCGTGCCGCCGTACACATAGGGCACACCGACCAGACCCGAAGCGACCGCGACGACGGCGCTGCCGTTCGCAGACTGGGGCACTGGTGCGCCGACCGCGGTCAGCTCCTGCGGTTCGGTGGGCTCGGTTCGTCGCGAGGAGCGGGCCGCCGGCCCATCGGGTCGGGCAGCCGCTTCCTCGACCACCGGCGGGGGAAGCGGTGGCAGCACCGCGGTCGCGCCAGGGACGTCGAACGACCAGGTCGCGGTGACGGGCGCGACTGCACTCGGGGCGGCGGAGGCCAACGCCCGGGCCCCGGCCAGCGCGTTGAGATCGAGAATGCCGGCGCTGCTCTCAGCCGGTTGTGCAGCGGACGCCGGAACCGCTGTGAGCGAGACCGCTACCCCCGAAGTTGCGACAACCGTGCCGACTCGGCGGCCGGCGAGCGTTGCGGTCGCCCGCGCATTCGCACTGGCGTCGGTCAACGGCGTCCGGGCGGGGCCGGGAGTGCGATGGCGCGAGCTGACGCGCAGATGAGCAGGCATGTGGGCTCCTGTCGCCTGCGAGGTGCGTTGTCAGTTCGAACGAAGCTCTTCGACCGACCCGGGACTCACTTGCCGCCGAGGGCGGTTGAGTGCCCGTGGAGACTGGGTCCCCCCGCTCCTGCCACGCAATCGACAAGCCGGGCGGTGGCAGGACTCGGCGTCCGCGCGGCCCCGGACGGCGCCCGGTCCCGAGCGACGCTAGACGGAGCGTCTCCAGCGATGGTGCTCGCCATCGCACTCTTCAGCGAACCTTCATCACCGCTCGCCGACCGCGGAAGGCCGCCGGTCACCCGGACGCCTGCGCAGAACGCCCCAGCACACCTCGGGCCGTGGCTGGCAAGCGGGAGGCCGCCGACCCTCCTCGGCGATCGCCCGGGCGAGTTGCAGCCTGCTGGGACCGTCTGTTCCCCGGCTGTGACCAGCGATCCGCAGCTGGGTGCGTCAACGCCACACCCGGGCCGGAGATACCTGCTAGACATCTTGGCCGGTCCCGAATATCGGACGTTGCCAGGTGCCCGCCCGGACGTGCCCGTCGACGAGGTCGACGCACCGCGTTGACCCGCGGCGCCGGACCGAGCCTCAGCCCGGGATGTTCCGAGGGTCGTGGCCGTAGCTGTTCTTCTCGTGCACCTGACCGTCCAGACCGTGGATGTGGTGCTCCGTGCCGCGCGCGATCGCCTCATCGCGCCCCGCCGCCACCGCGGCGTCCTTCGTCTCGTACCGGTCACCGACCTGCTGGCCGGCGACCTCGTTGATCCACGCACCGTCGCTGTGCACTGTGTGCACCCCGTTGCCCTGGCTCACCACTGACCTCCTAGTTCGACGTCGTCGCCAGTCTTGCCGCCCCGCGGCGCGACGGCATCCGCAGCCGGGTCAGCACGAGGTGAGCAAGCGCGGAGTCGACAGACACCCGCGCGAGCGTCGGGGTCGCCAGCGTTGAGCGCCATTCGGGCCGGAGGGGACGCTCGGGTGTGTCAACGCCACGCCCTACACTCGTGATTGCCACCTCAGATCGAGCAGCTGCACTCCAACAGACCCGGTGGGAGGGGTCGCCTCATACCTCGCAGCTGCGAGGAGATGGGAGGTGGTGGCAGTGACAGACGAACCGTGTCCGCACTGTCGGAGGTCCGAATCTTCTGAACAGCGAACGACCGGCCGAGTCGCGAAGGGGGCAACCTTCGTGAAGCAACTCATGCCGGTCGTCGTGGAAGTTATTCGCCTCATCCGTGAACTCGTGAACTGAGTTCACAACACCGTGGTGACGTCCCGTCATGGACTTCGTCCGTGGCGGGGCGTCGCCACACTGCTATCAGGATGTTAACACCGTGGTGGCTAACGGGCACAGACGCCCGTGAGTCACAGCGGGACTCGCCGACATGACGAGTGCGGGAAGTTCCGTCGTAACCACGAGCGCAAGATCTTCCGGACGTGCTGCGGGAACTTCTCGCGGACCAGATGGCGGACAAGATCTCGGAGCACCCGGCTCCCCGACGCTGTGACCTGCGGGAACATCGACGCGACGTCGCGCCTGCCGCCCGCCGTATCCCTCGCAGCGACTCGCGCTCCGCGCTCTTAGCTGCTCGCCTCACCTCAGCGTCGGGGTGCTCGAGGTGAACCACCGCCAGCCGGCGCCCCAGGGGCACCAGCTGGTAACGGTCGCGCCTACGGCGCGCTGCACCCCCATCGGCGCCCGAGCGGGCCTCGTGGGCGCCGGCCATCGCGGCCCGCCTCGGCCGGTATCAGGCCGTCGCTCCCCACCCGATGCCTCCGCGCCATGACGTAGCCCACCCCGTCGCTGCGCGCCGGCCTGCGCGACGTCACAGCGCTCCGGCCTCGCGCGGGGCCCCTCCCGCTCCTCGGCCTGATACCTCGCGCCTGCCGGTGAGGCCCGAAAGACACGGGCACTCACCGGCCGGACCAACCGGTACCGGACCACACTGAGGAGAGGGTCACCATGGCCACCACCAGCACCACCCAGCCCGCACCCGCAACGCTGCCCGACGGCGTCGCGTTCCTGTACATGAACCCCGGCGACCTCATCGTGGACGCCAACATCCGCACGAACGCCGACATCACCCCCGAGTTCCGCCAGTCGATCCGCGACCTCGGCGTCCGGGTCCCCGTCACCGCGGTCCGCGCCCCCGAGGGCATCAAGGTCCGCGAGGGCCAGCGCCGCACCATCACCGCCACCGAGGAGCAGGTCCCCACCATCCCCGTCTACGTCGTGCCCGACGGCGGCGACGTCGAGCGGATCATCGGCCAGTTGGCCGAGAACCACGACCGCGCCGCGATGACCCAGCCCGACACCGCCGCCGCCTACGAGCAGTTGGCCCTGCTCGGGCTGTCCGCCTCCCAGATCGCCAAGCGCACCCGCCGCACCAAGGCCGAGGTCACCGCCGGGCTCACCGTCGCCAAGTCCACCATCGCCGTCGAGGCCGCCGAGGGGTACGCGCTCGACCTGGTGTCCGCCGCGCTGTTCGCGGAGTTCGACGGCGACGAGGACGCCACCCGCACCCTGCAGTGGACCGCCGAGCGCGGCGGCTCCCTCGCCCACGCCGCCCAGCGCATCCGCGACGAGCGCGCCCGCACCCAGGCCCTCGACGCCGAGCGCACCCGCCTCACCGCCGACGGCGTCACCATCACCCCCAAGCCCGGGTACTACGAGGTCACCGCCGGCCGCGAGGTCACCGCCCTGCGCGCCAAGGGCAGCACCGGGCCCCTGAGCGCCGAGCAGCACGCCACCTGCCCTCACCACGCCGCCTACGTCCACTACGACGACGCCACCGCCACCGCGCGCGCCGTCTACATCTGCACCGACTGGCGCGCCGCCGGGCACCTGCGGTGGACCGACCCCGCCGCCAAGGCCGAGCGGACCCCCGTGTCCGAGTCCGAGCGGGCCGAGCGCCGCCAGGTCCGCGAGAACAACGCCGCCTGGCGCTCGGCCGAGAAGGTGCGGCGCGACTGGTTGGCGGCCACCATCGCCCCCCGGAAGACCCCGCCGAAGGGTGCCGCCGAGATGGTCGCCGACGCCATCGTGAACCAGGCCTCCCGGCTCTCCTACGCCGCCGACCGGGGCTTCCAGGTCGCGGCCAGCCTGCTCGGGCACACCTCCGAGCACGGCGGCCGCCGGTACATTGCCAACCTGCTTAGCAAGGCCAACACCCCCCGCTCGCACGTCATCACCCTCGTGGTCGTCCTGGCCGCCATCGAGGAGTGCACCGGCGTGCACTCCTGGCGTAGCGCCTCCGGCGATAGCGGCGCCGCCGACTACCTGACCACGCTGGAGACCTGGGGCTACCAGTTGTCCGACATCGAGCAGATCGCGTGCGGCCGCACCCCCACCACCGAGCCCGACCCCGAGCCCGCCGAGGCGGCCGCACCGGCGGCCTGACCCCCAGCAGCACGACGCCCGGCCGGAACCAGTGCAAGTGGCTCCGGCCGGGCGGGGGCGGCGGATCGCAGGGGCAGGACCGCCGTCCACCCCACCGTAGCGAGAAGAGGACCATTCACCATGACCGACTACATCACCTCCAGCGCCACCTTCGACCTCACGACCGCCTGACCCCACGCTGGTGGGCGCCCGCGCGCCCACCAGCCACCGGGCGGCCGTGGCCGGCGCCGGGCGCATCGAGCGCCGGCACCACCGCCAGGGCCTCCGGCCCCGGACCCCGGCCAAGGGGCGGTCGCGCCAGCGGCGCGCAGCACCTATCTGGCGCCCGGCCCGGCCGCACGCCACGTGGCCATCGCGTCTCGCCAGGCCGGTATCAGCCCGTGGCCTTCCCACCCGCTGCCTCGCGCCCGCCGGTGAGGCCGGGCAAGCCCAGCGCTCACCGGCCGACCCACCACCGGGTCGACCCCGCCACCATCGAGAGGACCACCATGACCCGCACCACCCAGCCCTGACCCCCCTACTGGACCGGTGAGCGCCTGCTGGCCGTCACGCCCGACGGCAACGGCCTCATGCACGCCAACGTCACCGCCATCACCGCGCACGACGACCCCACCCGCTCGTGGACCGTGGTCTACGCCCGGCCCGACGGCACCGGCTCCACCGTGCGCGTCGACGACGACGACGACCGCGACGCCGACGCCGACGACCAGGTCAGCCCGCTGCCCATCCCCTACCCCGAGCACACCGTCGTCGTCGCGTTCGACGTCTACGGCGCCGACCGTGAGACGGCCACCACCGTCATCACCGCGCTGTTCGCCGAGGACGGACCGTGCGACGTGCTCGCCGCGCACCCCGCCGTCGACGCCTGGCGGCTCCCCGAGCCCGTCGCACCGATCCTCGCCCTCATCGACGGGCAGACCCCGTGATGCCCGCCGACGACTACCAAGCGAAGCTCCGCGCCGAGGCCGACGCCCAAGGCATCGCCGCGATCGTCGTCGCGATCGCCGCCCACGGGCTGCCCGTCGCCGTCGCGCAGACCAGCGGATGGTGCCTGGTCGCCATCACCGTCCTGCCCGACGAGACCACCATCGGCCTGACCCGCGACGACGACGGCGACGTGCTCAGCATCGAGTACACCCCCGACCAGTGGGCCGGTCAGGCCGCCGTCGCCGACGACGCCGCCCGCCACCACCGCACCGTCGAGGACGCAGCCCCCTGGGTCGCCCAACGGTGGACGAGCCCCGAGCCCGACGAAGAGTCCCCACCGGCGTACGGCTGCTACCCACCCGACCCGTTCGACCGACACGGCCAAGCGTGCGACCTGTACGACGGGCCGCGCGAGTAGCGCCCGTGAGCCCCGCGCCCGGTGATGTGGACGACCCGGCGCGGGGCTCGCCTCGGCGCGCACATGGCCGGCGCCGTGCGCATCGAGCGCCGGTACCGACCGCCAGGGCCTCCGGCCCCGGACCCCGGCGGCGAGCAGCCCGCAGCCGGCCACCGCATCCTGTTCATCGAGGCCGCGGTCCGGGGGGCCGCTCCAGCAGGAACACGCTCGAGCCCGATCCGGGACCTCGCATCCGGACGCCTGCCCGCGGTTCGCGATCCACAGAGCGAAAGTCCCTCGACGCAGCGCTCTGACCTGCTACGTTCCGCCTGGGCGCCAATTGGCGCGCGGAATGTACTTTTTCAGGGGGCTTTTCCGCATGCGCTCTTTCCGTTCCATCATCGCCGTGGCCACGTGCGCAGGAGTCCTGGCCATCTCCGGCCAGGCCGCGATCGCCGACGACGACACCGACGCGACCGTCATCGACGGCATCGAGGTGAACGTCCCGGGTGTCGAGACGTCCGCTGACCTCGAGGCGTTCATCCTGTCCGACGAGTCGAAGACGATCACGAGCAACCCGTCGAACGGCGAGGTCATCTCGGTCGAGACCGGTCAGTCCCTGGTGTCGCCGCTCACGACCTCCTCGAACGTGTGCAAGACCGGCAACATGTGCCTGTTCGGCACCGGGGTGCCCAACGCCAACTACGGCTTCACCGGCGCCGGAACGATGCGGGGCAACTGGCCGGCTCGCACCAAGTACACGTCCGGCAGCTGGACCGCCAAGGTCAGGTTCGCCAACGGGATCGTGAGCCCCGAGGTCGGCCCGAACAGCACCAACCTCTTCGACAGGGTCACCGACGTCATCGCCGTCAGCCTGCGATGACGCACCGCGCCTTCTGAGACCAGAGTCTCCTGGGCGCCCGCGCGAGTACGACCAAGGCTCGTTCACCGGCTCGGTGAACGAGCCTTCGTCGTCACCGGACTACCCGGCACATGAGCGACGCCCGCGTCCCGGGCCCACACGATCCGCTTGATGACCGCGGCCATCGCTGCGGTCGCGGTCACCGGCAGGCCCGGGCCTGCACCCACTGCTCCGGCAGGAACGTGCCGCGGCCCGGCACCAGCACCCTGTGCTCGGTCACTAGCAGCTCGTAGACGCACAGCGCCTCGTCGACCGCCAGCGGCTGCCCGCACTGCAGCACCGCCCGCGACGTCAGGACCACCAGGGTCAGGGTCCGGGCGTCCTCTCCGCGGTCCCGGTCGCGGATCCACGCCTCGTCGACCGCCGCCGGTCCGCCGGCGCCCGGCGGGGGCGCGAGAACGGCCTCGGCGTCGACCAGGAGCTCGTACACCCGGGCGGCGTCCTCCGGGTCGAGCGGCGTCCGCCCTCCGGGGCAGAACAGCACGCCGTTCGTCGTCAGGACCTCGACCGTCTGCATCTTCGCGTCGTTGCGAGCCATGCCCGACGGTCCCGACAGGTCGTCGAGTCCGGCAAGGGCGAGAACCTCACACCTGGGTCGTGCTCGCTGGGCGGAGCCGACCCTCCACGGCTCCGACCAGCGAGGACGGCGCCCGCGATCGGGTCCGGGACGCCGCCGGACGGCACCGTAGCGACTCATCCGTCTGTTGCGTACACCCAGCCGACCACCTGTCCGGGGTGCCGTAGGTGCCCGCCCGCCCAAGATGCTCAGCCGGCGCCGGCAGACGGCACCAGCTGACGCCCGACGCGCCTACGGCGCGCAGCACCCTCCCAGCGCGCCGGTCGGTCCCGTCGTGCCCGGCCATCGCGGCTCGCCAGGGCCGGTACCACCCCGCCCGCACCCCACCCGATGCCGTGCGGGCCTGAGCGATCCCACACCGACACTGCGCGCCGGCATGCGATCCCTCACCCCCGCCCGTCCCCGCGCGGGGCCCCGACGCGGACGGCGCGGCACCTCGCGCACGCCGGTGAGGCCTGGCAAGCCCAGCGCTCACCGGCCCACCAACCCGACGCGAGGAGGAACCCGTCATGGCCCGCAAGATCATCACCCGCACCACCCCCGAGCAGCGCCGCGAGCAGGCCACCGCCCTGCACGCCAGCATCGCCGAGCAGGTCGAGACCCTGCGCGACAGCGACCAGTGGCGCGCGTTCCTCGACCTGTCCAGCGGGTTCCACGCCTACTCGCTGAACAACCTGCTGCTCATCTGGTCCCAGCGGCCCGACGCGACCCGCGTCGCCGGGTTCCGACAGTGGCAGGCCCGCGGCCGCCAGGTCCGCAAGGGCGAGAAGGCCATCCGCATCTTCGGGTACGCCACCGCGAAGATCACCGACGACGCCGACGCCCCGGACGACCTCACGCACACCGACGAGAACGGCCAGCGCCGCCGCGTCTGGTTCCCCGTGCTGTCCGTGTTCGACATCGCCCAGACCGACCCGTCCAACCCCGACGCCGCCGACCCCGCCGACCTGACGAAGACCCTCACCGGTGCCGACGACCTCGGCGTGCTCACCGCCGTGAGCGACTATCTGACCGCCGACGGTTGGCGCGTCGAGCGCGAGGCGCTGCCGCCGGGCCTGGGCGGGTTCACCGACTTCAAGACCCGGCGCGTGGTCATCGCCGCAGGAGTCGAGCCCGCGCAGGCCGCCAAGACCGCGCTGCACGAGGCAGCCCACGCGTTCCTGCACGGCGACCTGGAGCCCGGGGAGTACCAGCAGCACCGAGGCACCTACGAGACCGAGGCCGAGTCCGTCGCCTACGTCGTGGCCGGACTGCTCGGCCTCGACACCAGCGCCTACACCATCGGGTACGTCGCCGGATGGTCCGACGCCGACACCGACCTCATCCGCTCGACCGCCGCCAACGTGCTGCGCGCCGTGCACGTCATCGCCGACGCCATCACCACCACCCCCGCCGACCTCGACGCCGTCGCCTGACCAACCGCGGTGCCCGGCCGCACACCGCAGCCGGGCACCGCAGCCCCCCACCCCCCGGGCGGTGCGCGGCCCTCGCCGGCATCGAGCCGGCGAGGGCCGCTGGCCGGGCGCCGACGCGAGGACAGGTGGCCGTCGCTGCCGTCGCCCGGCCGTCGCGGACCCCGTGCGCCGCGGGCGCAGGCGCCCGCGGCCAGGGCCTCCGGCCCCGGACCCCGGCGATGACCAGCCCGTAGCCGTCCGGCCCGTTACACCCCTCGCCCACCCGGGCACGCCGCGAGCGCTATCGCTGCGCGGCTCGCGGCGCACACAGGTGGACGACGTGCCCCAGCAGGCGCCCCCACCCCAGGTCGCGCCGTCACCTTAGGAGGTCAGGCGGCGGTTCGTGTCGCGCGAGCTGAGTACGGCCTTCCAGCCGGGCGGTGCCCGGCCCGCGAAGGTCGGACACCTCGGGCGGCCGTGCGCGGGTGGCCCGCACCGAGCGCCTACCGGACAGCCCAAGGGGCCGCCGGCCCCTTGGACTCCCGGCAGGGTTGGGGAGTCGCAGCATCCAGTTGCGCCTCATCCACACCTGCGACGGGGATGCACCGAAGGTGCCTTTATCGCCGTGCCGCTCGGCCGGTCGACATTGACAGAATGCAGGCCCCAAGCACAAACCCGGTCACCGAGGTCCCGCCGGCCAGTACGAAGTTGACGCCTGCGTCGGGCATTCGCTCGGGTGACACCGCAGCGATGAACGCCAGGATTACCACCGTGAGCCCCGCGGTCGCCGCACTCACGAACGCAGTCCTCGCCAGCACGACCGTCCCCGCGGCCAAGAGCGCGGCGAGGAGGCCGAAGCTGCCGAGACGAGCCGAGGCGTGCGGCGGTTCGACCGCAGCCCATGTTGCCGCCGACACCGCCAGGTAGCCCACGATGCCGGTCAGGAGGCCGGCGACGAACGTCACCGGGGTGATGGACCGGTGCGCTGTCGTCGCGCCGGGCGCGTCGTGCTGCTTAGTGTCCATGGGTGTCATCTCAGCACCGAAGCCACGTGCGTGCCGACTGCGCGAGCACCGAACCGATGCTCGCGCGGTTGTAGTTCGTCCAGTACCGGAAGTTCTCGGCGCACGAGTACGACGTCGAGACCGTCGTGCTGCCCCCCGGGCTCACGACGCCACCAGCGCTGATCTGCTTCTTGTCCGAGATCGAGTCCGGGGCCCACCCCTCCGCGTCGAAGTAGACGCTGGACGCGCACCCAACGCTGATCGCGAGCGTCGCCTTCACCGGCAAGGTGCGGTTGGTGATCGAGGGCGTGTTGATGCTCGCCGTCTGGGTGCAGCCCGCAGCCAGCGGCTGGACGATCGTCACGGTGCCGTCAGCCGACGTGGTCACCGAGGCCTCATCCACCGGCTGGTTCCGCGGGTCGTCCGCGGCCATCTTGCTGGTCACCGTGACCTGAACGTCGCCCTCGGGTGACACCGTCTTCTCGACGTCCGCGCCCTCCGGCACCTCGATCCAGGCGCGCTCCTGAGCCGTCAGTCCGTACTCATCGACCGGCGGCCCCGGGTCCACCCCGGCCGACGCGGCGTTGAGCCCGGTGAGGCCGAGCAGCGCGGCCACCGTCATCGCAGCCACGGTCCGACCTGTCTTCGTTCGTCTCGCCATCTCGACTAGCCCCCATGCCTCGAACCTATGCGCGACGCCCAGATGCCGGCTCATCACGCCCCGGAGCGGCTCTCCGTGCCTGGAGTGTTCCGCCGATCCAGGGGTGCGGGGCCTGGTCTTGATGAACATCCGATGAACAGGCTCGTGCCTACGCCGCGTGCCTGGTCGGGTGCATCGACCAGGCGGACCGGGGCGCCGCAGGCCCTCTGGAGCCGGACGCGAGGGGAGGTGTCGCCGAGCTGCACCCCTCGCCCACCTGGGCACGCCGCGAGCTCCATCGCTGCGCGGCTCTCGGCGTACACAGGTGGACGACGGGACCCAACAGGCGCCCGCACACAGGCCGCGCCGTCACCTCAGGGGGTCAGGCGGCGGTTCGCGACGCGCAACCTGTGCACGGCCTCGCAGGCGTCGGTGGCACCTGTGGCACGTGGTGCGCCGCGTCCGCCGCGGGCGGCGCGGCCCACCGCCAGGGCCTCCGGCCCCGGACCCCGGCGACGCGCGCCCGCCCGGGGCTGTGGTCCCGGACGGCGTGCGGGTCACCTGCGGGCCCATCGATCCGAGCCGCTGATCGTTGTCGCGCCGCCGTGGGCGTCAAGGGCCGATCACCTCGAGCACGTGGCCGGGGAAGGTGCTCCGCACCTGCGGTGGCTGGGTCGGTCGGTCTGGCCCTTGACCCCCACGGCTCTGCGACATGGGCCTCCGGCTATCGAAGCGATGGCCAGCCGCACCGAGGCCACCGGCGCCGGAACCAACCGGCTTTGACCAGGAGGACACCATGCGCACCACCTTGAACCTCACCGTCGAGATCGACACCGCCGCCTGGGCCGAGGCCTACGGTAGTGAGACGGCCGCTGACATCCACGCCGACGTCCTCACCTACCTGCGCACCCACATCGACTGCGCAGCCGGCCCCGTCTGCGTCATCGCCGCCCGCGTCGTCGCCGACTCCGGGCACGGCGACCAGCGCCCCACCCCGGCCGTCCAGATCGGCACTCACCGGGCCAGCGCGCTCGCCCAGGTCTGGCTCCGGAGCGTGGACCTCCCCGCGTACAACGCCTGGAAGCAGCGCTACATGGCCGCCGACACCGTCGAGGACGCACGCGCCGACAGGGACGAGCTCATCGCGCAGTGGCGCGCCGCCGGGTGCCCGGCTCCCGCACCGGCCTCCAGCCCTGCGCCCCGCCGCGGGCTGACCCACATCGTGCGACGCCTCACCCGCCGCTGACCCGACCCGCTCGCCCTGTCAGCCGCCCACCCGACAGGAGAACCGCCGTGAACATCACCGTCTACAGCAAGCCCGATTGCGTGCAGTGCGACGCGACCTACCGCGCCCTGGACAAGGCCGGCCTGCAGTACGAGATCGTCGACATCACCACCGACGCCGTCGCCCGCGGCTACGTCATGGGCCTGGGGCACCTGCAGTCGCCCGTCGTCGTCGCCGACGGCCAGCACTGGTCCGGGTACCGCCCCGACCGCGTCACCGCCCTCGCCGACCACGCGCACGTGAGCGTCGCGCCGTGAACCCCGCCGACCCGACCGAGGCCCAGGTCGTCGACGAGCTCGCCTACAGGGCGCTGTGGTCCCGTGCCGAAGCCGAGACCATCCGCGCCCGCGACCCGCGGTGGGCGCTCGGCGGCGCCGCACTGCGGCCCGCGCTCGCCGCCCTGATCCACGACCACGACGACCACCGCCCCGATGCCCCCGCCAGAGGGCCCGCCCGCGCCGCGAGCATCTGGGACTGGATCGAGGCCCGAGCCGGCCAGGTCGAGGCACTGCGCGACGCCCGCCAGTCCTGGGCACTGACCGGGCGGCGGGGACCGCAGCCGGCAGGCCCCGCGCGCGAGGTCCGAGACGGGCTCTACGCCCGCGCCGAAGGGCGGCCCGACCCGGGCCTGCTCGCCCACGCGCCCACCGTGCTCACCGCGCTGCCCGCGATCATCGCCCCCGACGCGCACCAGGACGGGAGCACCGCGCGCCTGCTGCACACCCTCGGCCGGCTCCGCGACGCCGACCTCGCCGCGCAGCTGGAGGTGCTGGCATGACCACCACCCTGCCCATCGAGCGGATCGTCCCGAACCCCGAGAACATCCGCCGCGAGCTGCGGGGCATGGACGAATTGGTCGCGTCGGTGCGCGAGGTCGGGATCCTGCACCCGATCACCGTCACCCCGTCCGCCGAGGGCCGGTTCCGCCTCATCGACGGCCACCGCCGCTACGAAGCCGCGTGCCGCGTCGGGCTCCAGGTCATCCCCGTCATCGCCCGGCGCACCCGCACCGGGACCGACCACCTCTTCCTCATGCTCATCGCCGCCCTGCACGACCCGCTCACCCCGCTCGAGGAAGCGGCCGCGTTCGCACGGCTCCGCGACGCCGGCGTGCCGTTCGCCGACATCGCACGCAAGAGCGGACGCTCCCCGAACACCGTCCGCGACCGCCTGGCCCTGCTGCGCCTGCCCGACGAGGCCCGGGCCATGCTCGACGACGGCCAGCTCCCGCTGTCCAGCGCCGTCGACCTCGCTCGCGGCGTCACCACCGGCACCCCCCGCACGGTCCCCGCACGCACCGACGGCCGGCGCACCGGGTGGTTCACGAAGACCCACCGGCTCGCCGCCACCGTCCGCGCCAACTGCACCCACCGCGGCACCCGTCAGATGGTCGGCGGCATCGGCTGCGGCCAGTGCTGGGAACACGCCATCGTCAACGACGCACGAGCCTGATCGGACCCGAGCTGCCTGCTCGGGGCTCATCAGCCGAGGACTTCCGGATCAAGCCACAAGACACCCTGCCCGGCGTCGACCGGGCGCAAGCCTGCCGCGATCGCAGCGGCTGGGTCGTCGCCGGCGCGTACGGCGTCTCGGACCGCGACGGCGCGCCCGCGTGACCCACGCACGTCGCGCAGCGGGCTACCGATCTGTTGTCGGCGAGCGGCCCACTCCCGGCGGTTGCCCGTCTGGTCCGAGGGGTGCAGGTGGCTCGGGTTCTGGCACAGCGGGTTGTCGCACTGGTGCGCGAGAAGCCGGGGAAGCGGGTCGCCCGGGTGGGCGATCGCCCAGGCGAAGCGGTGTGCGATCACGACCAGCCCGTTCCTGATCCAGAACCGGCCGTGCCCGGCCGAGGCGACGGCGCCGCACCACAACCAGCAGTCCGACGGGCCGCCCGCCCGCACGTAGCGCCTGAACCTGTCGAGCACCCGCGGGTTCTGAGTCGCGTCGCGTACCTCGCGTGCGCGTGCGCGTGCGCGTGCGCCGCCGCTGTTCCCGGCTCCGCGTCGAGGTGGAGCCGGGAACAGCGCGTCTTCGCTCACCGGATCAGCGCGCCCGTCAGATCGGGAGTAGCGACTCCCGCCGGCCCCTGTGTCGGCGACATCGGCGCACGGGCCAGCGGGGCGATGCCGTCGGCGAGTGCGCGCAGTCGCTTGCGTTCGGGCTCGTCGACGTCCAGCAGCGCGCGCTGCCACGCCGCCGGCTCGCCGGCTTCCGTCAGCCGTGCGATCTGCGCGCCCATGCGGCGATCGACCGCGCCGACCTCCGCCTGCAGCGCCGCGATGCGCTCGAGCAGCTTCGCGCGCTCGTCGCCGCCGGCGAAGAACCGGCGGCCGCCGCGTCCTCGACCTCGCGGTCACGCTCGGCGCGCGCCGCATCGGCACGCGCTCGAGCCGCACGCGCACGCTCACGGGCCGAGAGTCTTGCCCTCGTGCTTCCAGCCATCCCCAGGAACCTCCTTAGTCGACCCAGGCCGAAGCGCGAAGCTCGACCTAGGCACCGAAGTTCCCCTAGCCAGCACCAACCCTAACCCTCACCCCCTCGGCCTTCGGCCCCAGCGACTCACGCGCAGCACCCCAGACTCAACACACCTCTTGCACTACAGTGAGTGGCCGCGAGGTTCAGCCGCCTCCGCTCGCTCATCGAGAACCGTTCTCGTTCGGGTGGAGGTGTGCGCCGCGGTGATGACCGTCCACGTGCTGCACGCCGGCGACGGGTACACCTACCTCACCCGGCAAGTCGCCACAGGCGACGTCCCCCGCCAGCGGGGGGAGGACCTGAGCGCGTACTACACCGCCTCGGGGAACCCGCCCGGCCGGTGGGTGGGGGAGGGCCTGGACTCGCTCGGGGTGTCCGGACGGGTCACCGAGGCGCAGATGAAGGCGCTGTTCGGCGAGGGTCGGCACCCGGACGCCGATGCGATCGAGCGTGCGCTGGTCGCCGGCGGCGCGAGCGTCAAGGACGCGATGGCCGCGACCCGGCTCGGCCGGCGGTTCATGCTCGCCGACCGCAAGGACGACGACGGGTTCATCAAGGCCCTGCGCGACGAGCACGCCGAGTTCCGCGCCAGGCACGACCGTGACGCCGAGCCCGGCGTCGAGCGCGACGGCCTGCGGCGCTCCGCCGCGGCCCGGTTCCTCACGGCCAAGGGTGAGGCCGCGACGCCGGCGGCGGTCGGGAAGTACCTGGCGGCGCGGGGAGGCGCGGAGCGCCAGCCGGTCGCCGGGTACGACCTGGTGTTCACCCCGGTCAAGAGCGTCTCGGTGCTGTGGGGGCTGGGCGATGAGCACGTGCGCGGGCAGGTGCTCGCCGCGCACGAGGACGCCTGGCGCGGCGCGCTGTCCTGGTTGGAGTCCCAGGCCGCGCTCACCCGGGTCGGGGCTGGGGGCGTGGCGCAGGTCGACACCCGCGGGTTCGCCGCCACCACGTTCGACCACTTCGACTCCCGCAGCGGCGACCCGAACCTGCACACCCACGTCGCGGTGTCGAACAAGGTTCTCGGCCTGGACGGCAAGTGGCGATCGCTCGACGGCCGGGTCATCCACGCCCTCGGCGTCGCGGCCTCCGAGCGGTACAACACGCTCGTCGAGACAGGCCTGAGGTCGCGCCTGGGGGTCCGGTTCGTCGAACGCTCCACCGGGCGCGCAGCGCGCCGGCCAGTGCGCGAGATCGACGGGATCCCCGTCGAGCTCAACACCGAGTTCTCCCGCCGGCGCGAGAGCATCGAGGCCACGTACAAGGACCTGGTCGCCGACTACCGCGCCCGCCACGGGCACGAACCACCCCGCCCGGTGCAGCACAAGCTGGCTCAGCAGGCGACCTTGACCACCCGCGCGGGCAAGGAGACCGGCGTCTCCCAGGAGACCCGACGCGCGCAGTGGATGCCCCGCGCGATCGCGGTCCTCGGGTCGCCCGAGGCCGTCGAACGCACCCTGGCAGCGACCCAGAACCGGCCAGCGCCACCCCTGGAGGCGATGCCCCCGCACGCCGTTCTGGCCGACCAGGTCCTCACCGAGCTGATGACGACCCGGGCGACCTGGAAGTACAACCACGTGCTCGCCGAGTCCCAGCGCGTAGCCCGGCAGTGGGTCGACCACGTCGGGCCCGAGTCCGTGCAGGCACTGGCCGAGGTCCTGACCGACCGCACCCTGGCCGCCTCGATCCGGCTCACCCCACCCGAACCGAACCCCGTACCCGCGGCACTCCAGCGCGTCGACACCACCAGCGTCTACGTCCAGCACGCCGGCGCCAAGTACACCGCCAACCCGATCCTGGACGCCGAGGACCGGCTGCTCGCCGCAGCCCGCCGGCCCGGCGGACTCGTCATCGGCGAAGACGTCGTCGCCCGGCACCTGGCCGGCCCAGGGGCCTCGCCCGACCTCGGACGCGCGCCCTTGGACCCTGGGCAGGCCGAGCTGGTGCGCCAGTTCGCGACCGGCGGGCGGCTGCTGCAGGTCGCGGTCGGACCCGCTGGCGCCGGCAAGACCACCGCCATGCGCGCCTTCACCCGCACGGTCCAGGACGCCGGCGGCACCGTGATCGCGCTCGCGCCGGCGGCCAACGCCGCCGCGCTCCTGGGCAAGGAGATCGGCGTCGAGGCCTACTCGATCCACGCCTTCCTCGCCCGCCAGGGCCTGGACCCCGACGACGCCAAGCTGCTGCGCGGACCCATCCCGGCCGACCTGCCCGCCGGCGAGCTCACGCCCTCGACCATCGTCCTGATCGACGAAGCCGGCATGGCCGCGACCCCGCACCTGGACGCCGTGGTGCGCCTCGCCGCGATGCACGGCGCGAGCGTGCGCGCCGTCGGCGACTGGGCACAGCTCCAGGCCGTCGGCGCCGGCGGCGCGCTGCGGCTCATCGACGAGCAGGTCGGCGGCGCGCACCTCGTCGACGTCCACCGCTTCAAGACCCCCGGCGAGGCACAGGCCACCCTCCGCCTGCGCAGCGGCGACCTGAGCGTCATCGACGACTTCTACGCACCACAGGGCAGGCTGCGCGGCGGCAGCATCGAAGCGATGACCGAGGAGATGTACGCGCACTGGTGGGCCGACCACACCGCAGGTCGCGACGCCGTCATGATCGCCCAGGCCAACACCGACGTCGTCGCCCTGGCCGCCCGTGCCCGCAAGGACCTCGTCGACGCCGGCATGGTCGCCCCCGAGGGCGTCCGCCTGCACGACGACAACACCGCCGGCGTCGGTGACCACATCGTCAGCCGCCTCAACGACACCGACCTCAAGATGCGCACCGGCACCGACTACGTGCGCAACGGCGCCACCTGGACCGTCCTGGCGACCAACCCCGACGGGTCGCTCCGCGCGCGCTCGATCGCCCACGGCGCGCAGGTCGACCTCCCCGCGGCGTACGTCGCAGAGCACGTCGAGCTCGCCTACGCCTCGACCGTCAACCGCACCCAGGGCATGACCGTCACCGCCGGGTACGCCCTGGTCACCGAACGCATGGGCCGCGACGGCCTCTACCCGGCGATGACCCGCGGCACCCACACCAACATGGCCTTCGTCGTCGTCGAGGACCTCCTCGACGTCGACCCGCACCCACCCGGGGCCCCGCCCCGCGCGGTACGCGAGGCGATGGCATCGGCGATGGGCGCGTCCGACGACACCCCCTCGGCCACCGCGACCACCGCAGCGGAGGCCGAGCGGGTCGTGTCGCTTGCCACCACGCACCCGGCCTACGAAGACGCCCTCGCCCGCGTGCTCGACCCCGGCCGCGACGACCGGATGGCCGACGTCGTCCGCACGGCGCTGCCCGACTACGCCGCCGAACTCGTGCTCGAGGACGACGCCTGGCCCACGCTGCGCGACGTCCTCGCCGCTCACGAACGAACCGGGCAAGACCTCGAACACCTCCTCAGCTCCAGCTTCGCCGAGCGCGAGATCGACACCGCTCAGTCCGTCGCGCGCGTCATGTGGCACCGCGTCGGCGCCCCCGAACTCCCCGCCCCGAGCGACGCGCGGCTGCCCTCGTGGGTCAGCCCGGCACCTGACCCGGGCGGCCACGAGATCGCCGACGCTGACGTCGCGCGATGGGCTGCACGACAGGTCGACGAGATGGCGAGCCGCGTCGACCAGCTGGTTGACCGCGTGGCCGAACACCCGCCGGCCTGGGCCGAGAACCTGCACCCGCGACCTGAGCACCCCGGGCCCGAGCGCGCAGCCTGGGAGACCGACATGCGCACCGTTGTCGCCTACCGCGACCGATGGGACATCCGCGACGACACCGAACCCGTACCCGCCGACAACGTCGCCGGCATCCGGAAGGCCGCCCGCGACGAGGCCGAGCGGGCAGCCAGCCGGCTTCAGACCGACACCCCGAACCCCGAGGCCGGCGTCGCTGCCGAACGCACCGCGCTCGCCGAACGCAGCCAGGCCGCAGTCCAGGAAGCCCGCCGCGCCGCGCAGCAGGCATCCGAGGCCGCCGACACTCCCGCGCACCCCGGAACCACGCCCACGGACGAACGCCTCGACGCACTGCGCGCCGCGCGCGACCGAGCCTCGACCCCCGAGCTCGACGACCTGCGCGATCGTCTGCGCACGCTCGCACCAGACACTTCACCGGCCAGCGGCTACGAGGACATCCGCGCCCTGGCGGCCCGGGCGCAGGCAGCCCAGGCCGACCGGCAGGCTCACGAGCAGCAACAGACTGCCGATCGGGCACGCCAGGCCCACGTCGACCGCTACGAACGACCCGTGCCACCGCCGGCACGTGGTCCTGTCCAGCGCTAAGCACCGACGGTCAAGCATCGACGAGATGACCCGCACGAGCGCGAGCGCGGCACGGTGGCAGGTTGCGTCTGAGGGCGGGCGCCCGGCCGCTACGGAACGGCCGCACGCCGGCTACGAGAACGCTCTTGACCGGGCTTCTAGATGTACTACCTTGAACGCATGAACCCAGAGACTCCCCGTGCGCTGCCTGCGGGCTCATGCTGGTGCGGGTGCGGCGCCGACGTCGGTCGCCGCGCCTTCTTCGCCAGAGGCCACGACAAGGTCGCCGAGGGTGCCCTGCTTGCGGCGAAGTACGGAGGCGAGGTCGCACAGCTCCTGCTCGAACACGGATTCGGTCCCGGCTCCTCGGAGTCGGTCACCGCGGCCGCCGTTGCATCCGGTGCCTGGGAACGCTGCCCGGCAGAGGACTGCGGCTACCCCGGCACTCCCGAGAGCGTCCGGAACCACCGCCGCAAGCTGAGCCACTGACCACCATGACCGACGACCACTGGAGGAACGCATGGACGAGCTCCACACGAGGCTGCGGGCCTGGGCGCGCGGCATCTACCCGACGGAGGCGGCGACCGAACTCCTGATCCGCACGGGCTTCGCCCGGGCCGGCAACCCCTGGGTCCGGCGCGAGCCGTCCGGCGGGACGGATCCCGATGACATCTGGATCGACTTCGCGGAGATCCCCGAGCACGTCGAGCCCCTCTCGTCCGGTGAACGCCGCGTGCTCATGTTCGCCGCGTCCCTGTCGGACGTCGTCGATGCCCCGAAGGTCAAGATCGGCGACCTCGTCTCCGTCGATGAGAACCGGCTCAGCCTGTTGGTGGCCGCGCTCCAGCACGCCGGTGGGCGGCGCGATGCCTGGGACCGGGTGCCGGTGATCGTGGACCTCGACCTCGACCCCGACGTCGTCGCCGGCTGGCCGGACCCGTCGTGGTCAACCCGCGTGTCCGACGGTGAGGCCGGGGACCGGCGATGAGGCAGCATGCCGCGGCCGCACGAGTTGAGGAGGAAGCTCGCGCGCTGGCGGAGAGCGTGCGCGCGATGGCGGAGATTCGGCGGGACGAGTACCGGAGGAAGCGGTTCGCGAGTCTCGTGCTCGCCGCCGGGCTCGGCATCACGCTCGCCGCGTCGTCCCTGCTTGCGCTCGATGACTCCGCTGCGCTACTCGCGGGCGATGTCTCCGTCACGACCGCGCCCGCGGTGACGGTCCCCTGGGTCGGCGCCGCAGCGGCGGCTCTGCGGTGGGTCACCGGCGTCGCTCTGGTGCTGACGCTCGCCGGCGCGGGCTGGTGGTCGATGCGGATGAGGGTTGCCCGTCACGCGGCCGAGCGCGTGATCGCTGCCTCGCGCTGACGGCTTGCGCGGCACCCAGCGGGCGGTCCGGGACTGGTACAGAGACGTATCGCGTTGAGACGAGTGACTGGTAGAGGTGCGTGCGCGTGAGATGCGAGTTCCGGGGTGGGCCGCTTGAACGCCTGACCCATGTCGGGCGAGGTGTCGACGGACGGTAGAGGCCGGCACCCCGAGTGCCCGCGCGACCGACGCACGAACCGGCCGCCAGAAACTGACGCACGCGCGGTTGGGAGCCGCTCGGACGACCCCGGCCGAACTGCGGGCATGCCATCATCGGCCGATGGGAGCAACGGCCAAGACCCCTCCGCAACGCCTAACGCCCGTCGGTCGCGATCTCGAGAAGGTGCATCGGTTCGCCAAAGACCTCCTCGCTCAACACGGCCTCGAAGATGACTGGTCCGTCTTCTGGGCGGAGTCGTTGGAGAACAGTGATGGCGGCGGGGTTACGCGCGCCCACGCGCAGCGCATCGTCTTCAGCGCTGCCCACATGGCGATACTTCTTCCGGACGAGCGTCGTGACGCGGTTCGGCACGAAGTCGCGCACGCCATCGTGGGCGTCGCAGCTGGGCACTCAGACGTGTGGCGGAGCAAGGCCATCGAGCTCGGGAGCTCTGGAGCCACGTCGCATTCGCCCAACGTGTTGCTCTACCCCTGGTACGGCCTCTGCCCCGATGGCCACCCCTTCGTCTCGGTGCGGCCGCCGGGCCTGACCGGCTTCGCCTGCGAGGACGACGCCCACGATAAGCCTGTCGAAGTGACAACATGGAAGAGGAACGCCAGGTCTCGGGCCCATGACCCTGGCGTCAAGAAGATGGCTGAGACGTTTCCCGAACCTGTCTCCTCGCCCGCGTTTGGCATCGGGGATACGGTCTACGTCATCCCGTACGGGGACGAGAAGTACGACAACGCGCCGTTGACGGTGACTCGGGTCTTGCTGCGTCAATACGTCACTCGCCACACTGACACCGACGAAGAGGTCACCGTGGATTTTGAGGGAGTCTCCGCCGCTCCCACCGAGTGATCCCCGTCGACCAGCCGCCAGTGTTCGAGCGGGTGCATGAACGGCGAGTGGGCGTCCGCCCGCAGTCATGCGCCAGTCGTCTATTGGTATCGAGACGTATCGCGCTGAGACGGGTAGGCCTGGGCTCGTCGCTATGACTGCGGATGCGCAGGGGTCGCGGGTCCGCGTGCGATTAGTTGCTTCGTGAGAGCGACAGTGGCTAGGTACCACCAGAAGATCCAGTCGAGGAATGCATCGTCATAATCGTCCCGCTGACCGGCTCGATGGTGACGAATCGCATAATTGTTGGCGATGTTGAACAGTGAGTTCTCGTCTTGGGACAACAACTCATCCCTGAGGAGTTGCCGATGTGACTCGAGGATGCCCGCTAGCGCAACAACGGCGGAGCGCTTGTCCTCCCGAGTCGCGCCGCGTCGCCGGAACTGGTCGATTGCGTGGCGAAGCGCATCTGGTGCCGGCGCCTCATCGTCGCCCGCCAGCGTCTCTAGCAGCTCATCTCGGGGATCACCCGTCGTTTCCACCAGCACGCCGTCTGTATCGAGCCTGAGAAGCGAGTCGCTCTCCTCCAGCAGCGCGTTCACTCGCCAGCGATAGACCGCTTGCCCCGCTCTCCTGTCGAAGTCCGAGTAGTGCCACTCCCTACCGTAACTGTGATAGCTACGCTGGCGCGGGCGGGCGGCCAGGTAGTAAACAGCCTCCACAACCGTGTAGGTGTGGTCCACGCTAGAGATGAGCAGGCTCGGAGGCCACTCCTCGCGGGACCCCATGAGGTCGGACAGCCGGTCGCGACCGCGCTTCTGATGGTCGTTTTCGCTATCGACGCAATCTTCTCCAAGCGCACTGTCGAAGTAGCCGGCGCCGTCAAGTTCACCTATGAGCTCGCCGAGCCTCGCCTGGAGTTCCACGAATGTGAGCCGAGGCTTCTCGGCGGGCGCTGGGGTGCGGCCATGTCGATCTCGATAAAGGACGGGCCGTGTGAATACAGGCACGAGCGCGGGGTTTGCCCGGATCCCATCAACGAGTGTTTGGAGTGCCCGTTCCTCTCTCGCGTCAGCGAGCCACTGGGTGCCCGTGTCGTCGTAGAAGGCCTCACTGAAGAGCAGGTCTAGTCTCTCCTGAGAATAGGTATAGCTGGCGGATCCGCCGCCCCACGGGTCTTCGATGCGCTGCGTTGCTGCCTGCAGCTCCTGGACAAAGAGTTCCCGCGGCCACACCAACTGCAGATCCGCGATACGTGCACCCATGTGCGCACCCTAGACGGAGGTGCGTGCGCCGTCACGAGCTGGCCGACCATCCTGAGCGCGCCGCCCGCTCATTCGGCTGCCCAGCGAAACTCTCATCAGATGAGAGATCTGGCCGCTGACCATCGGGGACTCGTACCGACGAGCTCGGCGCCATCGGGCCGGGATCAGGCCCAACCCCTGCCTGACCTGCGGCGAGGCGGCCGAGCGGGGTGAGACGAGTTCTCTAACCCAGTTGCAACTCGTCCTACTCGACCGCCGATAATGTAGGTTATGACACTTCTGGACAAGCGGAGGGATTCGAACCCTCGAGGGAGTCGCCCCTCCTGCCGGTGACCGGTGCGGCCGGGCGACCGCTGTTCCGCACCGGTGAACTCGCGCCGCTAGGTGAGGCAAGGCGACGAGCCCACGTGGAATGTACTGCGCTGGGTCGGCCTCTGTCAGGCAGTTCGCTCTCGAAGCGCTGCGTGCCCTTTGGTCACAACTTTCGTCGAGCCCGTTCGCGAGCCACGGCACACACGGCCCAGGCGACTGCACCGATACCCATCGACGCACCCAGGACCAGCGCCGCCCCTGAGCGGTCGGCCTCGGACCATCGAGCGGTGCCGCTGCGTTGCGCAGGGCCAGGGCCTACGCGCTCTGAGCAGCACCGCCCGTCGCCATCGAGTCGAGGATGCTCTCGAGTGTCCTGGTGGCCAGCGGAGCCTCGCCGGTGTTGTACGAGTTGTTGATACGGCGCCGAAGAGCAAGTGCTTGCTGCAGCCGCTGCCGCACGGCGTGGGTCCGCCACGACACCGCCGGCTGCGCCAGCAGGTCGGCCATCTCACCGGCGCGAGCGTGGAGGTAGTGGCGCCGCGCGTCCCGCAGCGGGCCGTTGATCGTCTCGGCGCACTCGCCGCGACGGCACCCCAGCCGCAGCCGGATGTCGGTGTGTCCGAGCAGGCGCTCCGCGGTGGTGTGTGCCACGGTCATCGCGATGCCCGGCAGGTAAACCCGCGCCCGGCCAGGGTGTCCTTGCTTCTCGACTCCATCGATACGGTCCTGGTAGTCGCGACGCTGGCGCGAAACCGTTGCGCTCCAGTCCACCTTCTCGTGGTCGGTCACTCCCACGGAGTAGCTGTCGGCGTGTCCCATCGCGACCGCGACCTGTCCCACGTTGCCCGACCACCCCAGGGTCGTAACGATTCCGGCGGCACGGAATGCATCCAGCACCGACATCACGTGACGGAACTTGCGGAGACCGACGTTCTCACCACCGAGCGGTGACAGACGCAGCTCGACCTGAGACACACCGAGCTCCGAGTACTCGACGGCGAGCTGCACCGCGTGCTTGAAGGCGTAGTTGGCGGACACCGTGACGATCGGGCGCACCAGCAGCTCGGTCATGGTGCGCATGTCGGACACGAGCGACAGGTTCAGGTCAGCGGATCGTTCATCGCTGACGTAGAAGTGCGGCGGTGTAACCGCGGTGACGAAGTCCGGGTGCGCCCCGAGGACGCCCTGGAGCAGTCGCGTGCGCGCGGCCGGGTCACGGCTCAGCAGGTCGACGTCGTAGGGGTCGTCGCTGTGGTACCCGAGGCCGGTGACGGTATAGCCGGGGGCGACGAGCCGCTCGGTCATGGGGTCGAAGAGCACCTCGACGCCCAGCGCCGCAGCCGCCGCCGCGGCCTCGGACCCCAGTCGCGCCTGCTTGGCGGGGAGCATGATCGCTCCGACGCCGTCGGGCCCGCGCTCGAGGAAGTCCTGCACGACCCTGTGGTCCTTGTGGCCCAGCTGGAACTGCACGCCGCTCATCGACTCCCGCCTCCCGTAGGCATGTCCTCTTGCTCGCGTTGGTGACATAATAGACGTCATACCTACTGACAGGGAAGGTGACACAGTGGTTCCTCAAGGAGCGCTCGCCACGAAGGTCAACGACGTGATCGCCACCCTCGGGCTCACGCAGGAAGAGGTCGGCTCGATCGTTGACGCATCGCCGCGCACGGTCGCCCGGTGGTCCAGTGGTCAGGTCACGCCACAGAAGCTGAACAAGCAGCGGCTTCTCGAACTTGCCTACGTCGCTGACGTGGCGGCGGACGTGTTCCCACCGGACAAGGTGAACCTATGGCTTCTGTCTCCGAACAGGCAGCTCGACCACGACACCCCTGCGGAGCGCATCAGAGCAGGCCACTTCAAGGATGTCCTCGGCCTCATGGAGGCGATCGCTGACGGCGTGGTGATCTGAGGCCGTGCTGGACGAAGCAGTCGTCGAGAGAGTCAACGACCTCGGCACGGTCATCTGGAGCGGCACCACCTACAGGCATGCCAGTGCCGCATTCGACGGCCTCTCGGGCCGCGGCGCTGTGGTGCACGGTGGACGCTGGAACCCTCCGGACAGTTTCGAGACCCTCTACCTCGCCACTCCCGTGGTGACGTGCATGGCTGAACTCGAGCGCCTTGCCGCGGCTCAGTCTCTCGACCCGGTCGACCTGCTCAACGCCCGTCGCCCGCGGATGCTGCACACAATCACTGTGCACGAGGCCGCCGTCCTGGACCTGCGCAGCGATGCCGCGCTCGCCAGCGTCGGACTGGAGCGCGCAGACATCACCGACGACGACTGGTCCGGCTGTCAGGCCATCGGTCATGCCGCGCATTTCCTCGGCCACGGCGGGGTGCTCGCTCCCTCGGCGACCGGAGATGGCCTTGTACTCGCCGCGTTCGAATCCCGCCTTGATCCCGATCAGCTCAGCCTCACCGAGTCGGTCCAGCTCACCGAGGACCTGTATCGCGAGCTCATCTCCCCAACCTGACCTCCTCAGACACGATCAGAAGCACTGAGGCCCACACGCACCGGGACAGGAACGCCGCGCTGATGGGAGTGCCCAGGGGATGGAGAGGTCAGGCTGCCCCCTTGCGCTACTCGCCCGTCACGGCGGACGCCGCAGCGGGAGCGATTCGCACCCGCTCGTTCAACAGCGCCGTGCTTCTCAGCCTCGAGCCGGCGCCGCGTCGACCGCGCCAGAGTCCTGCGCCTGGAGGTACCGGTAGACAGCTGACCTCGATACCACCAACGCCCGCGCTACGCCCGTCACGGTGGCTCCGGTAGCACGCATCAGCTCGTCGGCAGCGGCACGCTTCTCGGGTGTCATCACCGAAGGCCGGCCGCCCACGCGACCGCGGGCGCGTGCTGCGGCCAAACCCGCGACGGTGCGCCCGCGGATCAGGTCGGCCTCGAACTCCGCGACCGCTGCGAAGATGTGAAAGGTCAGCCGGCCCGGCGGCGACGTCGTGTCGATGCCCTCGCTCAGCGACCGCAGCTCGACACCGCGCGCCGCCAGGTCGGTCACCGTGGCCACCAGGTGCTGCACCGAGCGCCCGAGGCGATCCAACCGCCGCACGACCAGGACGTCGCCGGCGCGCGTGTAGTCAAGCACCGCGGCGAGCTGCGGGCGGTTGGCCACGGTGCCGCTGGCGTGATCGGTCCAGACCCGGTCGACCCCGGCGCGCGCGCGAGCGCGTCGTGTTGCGGGGCCGGGTCCTGCAGATCCGTCGACACCCTCGCGTACCCCAACACCTGTCCCATGGGCCCGGAGCGTACGGAACTCGTCGACGTGTGCTTTCCGGACATCTCGGTTTCGGACACGGGTTCCGGACACCGCTCCCCCGGCGTGTCGCGCCGCGGTCGCCGGTGGCCGGAAACGTGTGACTTTCGGCGCTAAATGGCGGGGTTCTGCCGCCGCAGCGTGGCGGGACAGTCAGGTGGCGCCGGGAGTGATGGGTCGCAGGACATCCTCGACCTCGTCGTGTCCCTTCCCGGGCCCGATCTCGGCGCGCTGGTGCTGGCACCACTCCAGGGGCGTGCTGCCAAATCTCGTGTCGCGGCGCGTGGGGTCTGCGCCGTGATGGAGCAGGCGGGTAACGCTGTCGGCTCGGCCGGAGAAGGCGGCCTCGTGCAGGGCGGTGGATCCGTCCCGGTCGACCCCATCTACGGGCGTGGACGCTGCGATGAGCTGATCGATCACGTTCAGCCGGCCGTGTGCCGCGGCAGTCCGCAGGGCCGCGACGCGATCCTCTTCACAGGTCTCGGAGCTCAGGGCGCCGGTGACGTCACCAGCAGCCGCAGCCTGAACCAGGTCCTGCGCTCCGGCGGCGAGTAGGACGTCCACGACGTCGGTCATGCCGAAGACGACAGCGTGTCGGAGGGCGGTCCCTCCTGGGACGCCACCGGCGGTGGGCGACGCGGTCGCGTCCAGGTCCGCTCCAGCCTCGACGAGGACCCGCGCGACCTCCGCGTCGCCGTAGCTGGCGGCGGTCATCAAGGGCGTCTCGGCGTCCAGGGGATCGCCTTCGACCGGAGCGCCGGCGTCGAGGAGCGCGCGGGCGAGAGCAGCGGTGCCGGGGACGTCTCGCCAGGTGTCGCGCGTGGTGTCGAAGCGCATCATCGCCACGTAGCCCAGGGGGCTGGCTCCGTGCAGGTGGTCACACCACCCGGACATCCTCTGGACGGCCAGCTCGGGGTGCGCGGCGAGCAGGTCGACCAGCCGGGCGGCGTCGCCGCTGTCCAGGATGGCGCGTCGCTGGACCTCGAGCTTGAGCTTGGCCCAGTGGGGGAACCCGATACTCGCGGGCCACGGAGAGTTGCGCTGAGCTCAGGGCGAGCTGCTCGGATACGGAGCGGATCCGGGCGACGGCAGCTGGGTCACCGCGTTCGGCCGTCCGTAGAAGGTCCTTGGCCTGGCGCCGGAGCTGCTCGAGGTCGGCGCGCGCTGGCAGAAGGGGCATGACGTCTCCTTAGGAGCTGGCGGCCCGCGCTGCCAGGCAGAGGAGATCGTCGACGGGAGTGGTTCGTCGTGGTGCTGTGGAGGTGGACTCAGTCCTGTCCGCGGGCCCGGTGGCGCCCTCCGCGCCAGCACCGACTCTAAGCCCGCGGCCGCCTGTCAGTGGGTGGGGATGACGTGGCAGACGCCGTCCTCGGAGCAGGCCGCGGGGTTCAGGGTGGCTGCGCGGTCCCGGAGCCGGCGGACCTCCTCGCGCGTCGCCTCGAGCTCTGCGATGCGCTCGTCCAGGGCAGCGGCGTGTCGGTCGAGCAGCGCGGTGACGTGTCCGCAGGGCGGCCCTTGGTCTTCGCGGACCGTGATGATGGTGCGGATCTCGGCGAGGCTCAAGCCGGCACCCTGGGCGGCTCGGACGAAGCGGAGCCGCGCGAGCGATGTCTCGTCGTAGTCGCGGTAGCCCGACGCGGTCCGGGCCGGCTGCGGCAGCACCTGCGCCTGCTCGTAGAACCTCAAGGTCTTCGTCGTCATACCCGCCTGCTCGGCCAGCTCCCCGATCCTCATGGTCTCAAGGCTACGTCTTGACCTTGCCGTGCGGTGGAACGTTTACGGTCCGTCGATGGGCATGGAAGAGACGTGGGACCTGGTCGTCATCGGTAGCGGAGGGGCGGCGATGGCCGCGGGGATTGAGGCCCGGTCGCGCGGGAAGTCGGTCTTGCTGGTCGAGCACGGGGTGCTGGGTGGAACGTGCTTGAACGTGGGGTGCATCCCGAGCAAGAACCTGCTCGCGGCCGCGGGGCGCCGTCACCGGGCGCTCGTCAACCCGTTCCCCGGCCTCCCGACCGGCGCGGGGGGCGTCGACCTGGCGGCTCTGATGGCGCAGAAGCAGGAGCTGATCGACCGGCTCCGTCAGGCGAAGTACACCGACGTGGCCGAGGCGCACGGCTTCCCGGTCATGTACGGCCACGCGCGATTCGTCGACGAGCAGACGCTCGAGGTCGACGGTGAGCGAGTCGCCGGCGCGGCATACATCGTCGCGACAGGCTCGGCCGCTCACATCCCGGCCCTGCCAGGCATGGACACGATCGACCCGCTGACGAGCACCACCGCGATGGAGCTGCAGGACATCCCCTCCTCGATGGTGGTGCTCGGCGGTGGGTACGTCGGGCTCGAGCAGGCCCAGCTCTGGTCCCAGCTCGGTGTCGCGGTCACGCTCGTCGGCCGGCTCGCGCCTCACGCCGAGCCAGAGGTCGCGGACGTGCTGCGGACCGTGTTCGCCGACGACGGCATCACCGTCGTGGAGGAACGCGCGGTGGCGCTCGAGCGCACCGCCGACGGCGCCGTGCTGGTCCGGACCGAGCGCGGCGCGCAGCTGACCGGTCAGCGTCTGCTGGTGGCCACCGGGAGGCACGCGAACACCGACGACCTCGGGCTGGACGACGCCGGGGTGCACACCGACGACCGACGGTTCATCACGGTGGATGCGCACCAGCGCACGAGCAACCCGCGGATCTTCGCCGCCGGTGACGTCTCCGGCGCCCCGCAGTACGTCTACGTCGCTGCACAGACCGGTCACGCTGCAGCTGCCGGAGCCCTTGGCCGGCCCACCACCGTCGACTACCGCGGCCTGCCGTCGGTGACGTTCACGACCCCCCAGCTCGCCTCCGCGGGCCTGACCGAGCAGCAGGCACTGGCCGCCGGGCACGAGTGCGACTCCCGGGTCTTGGATGCCCAGGACATCCCCCGATCGCTCGCCAACCGCGACACCCGCGGCACGCTCAAGGTCGTCGTCGACGCCCACACCCGCAAGATCCTCGGGGTCCACGCCGCCCTCGACGGCGCCGGCGACGTGATGCTCGCCGCGACCTACGCGATCAAGTTCGGGCTCACCGTCGACGACCTCGCCGACACCTGGGCGCCCTACCTGACCATGAGCGAGGCGTTGCGCATCTGCGCCGGCCTCTTCCGCAGCGACATGCCAACGAGCTGCTGCGCGTGAACGGCAGCGGCTGACCGGTTCCGCGCGGCCCGTGTCCCACTTCCTTGGAAGTGGAACAGGCGGGGAGCCCGCAGTTCGTGCGGAGACCGTGTGGTCTTGGCGTTCAGGTGGCGGGGCCTTGTCGGTGTTCTGTGGCGGTCGGGTCAGCTGGCGCCGACAACCAGGGGGTGATCGCGGGTCTACCGCGAGATCTGCCAGCGCGGCCACGCGATGGCAACGCCGGCGCGGCTATCCACCATGCCTCTCCTCGGAGCTCTTCGCTCCGTGCGTGCAGTCTCTCAACCGAGATGCGTCATGGGCCGGGGCAGGGCGTCAGAGGCCGAAGGCTCCGCCGCTGACGAGGATGACGATGCCCAGGCCGATCAGAACGATCGGGAACAGCACGTGTTCCCAGCGTTCGAGGACTTCGGCGATCGGTCGGCGCGTGGCGATGAACTTGGCCAGCATGACGAGGATCGCGACGAGCAGGAGGAAGACGACACAGTAGGCGACCACGGCTACAGGTCCCACGTTGAGGAAGACCGGGACGTAGACGCCGATGTTGTCTCCTCCGTTGGCGAAGGTGACCGCGGCGACGGTCAAGACGCCGACGTTCTTGCCCTCAACCTTGGCGTCATCGTCATCGTCGTCGCTCCCGCGCCAGGCCCGCCATGCGGCCCACAGGCCTAGGGCCAGGGGGATGAGCCCGAAGTAGGGGATGGCTTCTTCAGGAAGGAATGCTCCCGCGCCCAGTGACACGAGCACGGCGGTGCCCAGGATGCCGGCGAACCCGAGGTACTGGCCTGCGGTGATCCGGGCCGTCGTCCCGCGTTGCCCTGCGCCCCGGGCGAAGAACAGCGAGAGCACGATGATGTCGTCGATGTTGGTGGCAACGAACAGGCCGATCGCCTGCAGGACCGAGGAAACGATCACGCGTCAGGCTCCGCGTTGGCGCACCCGGGAACAGGGCAGGCAGGATCGATGCAGGGAGCGTTCTCATTCACGGCGAGGGTGACCTCGACCAGTGCGTTGAGCGCCCGTGCCAGGTGCGGGTCGGCGATCTCGTAACGTGTCTGGCGGCCCTCGGGCTCGGCGACCACGATGCCGCAGTCGCGCAGGCAAGCCAGATGGTTCGACACGTTCGAGCGCGTCAGCCCGAGGTCGCGTGCCAGCTCTGCCGGATAGGCGGGCCGCTCCAACAACGCCATCAGGAGCCGTGACCGTGTTGGGTCGGCCATTGCCCGGCCCAACCGGTTCATCACGTCCAGGCGAGTAGCAATGCTCAGCATGTGCTGAACTATACAGCACTGACTGAACCGGCAGCCTGTGCCGCAAACGAACGATTCCGCTACACGCGCCGGAGGGCCGGGCGGCGCGCGTCGTCGACGAGGCGCCTGATGTAGCGGAACTGCGTGCCGAAAACTACGGCGCGATACTTCCCGTGTCGGACGGGTTTCGCTACGGTCGACGCGTGGGGCATCTCCTGGGGTACGCGCGCGTGTCGACAACCGATCAGGACGCGTCGCTGCAGGTCGATGCGCTGACCAAGGCCGGGTGCTACCGGGTGTTCGTCGACACCGGCTCCGGGTCGCTGCAGCACCGGCCGGAGCTGGACAAGCTGCTGGACCAGCTGCGCCCGGGGGACACCCTGGTGGTGTGGCGGCTGGACCGGCTCGGCCGGTCGATCCGCCACCTGATCGACCAGCTGCAGGTCCTGGCCGACCGCGGCGTGGGGTTCCGGTCGTTGCAGGAGACCATCGACACCACCTCCCCAGGCGGACGGTTGGTGTTTCACGTCTTCGCGGCACTGGCCGAGTTCGAGCGCGACCTGATCCGAGAGCGCACCAACGCCGGCCTGGCGGCCGCTCGTGCTCGGGGCCGCAGCGGTGGGCGGCCGTCGGCGTTGTCCGCGGACCAGGTCCGGGCGGCCCGACGGATGTATGAGCAGAAGGACATGACCGTCGCCCAGATCGGGCAGGTGCTCGGCGTCTCCCGCACCACCATCTACCGGGCCCTGAACCGCGCGCCCGCCGCGGCGGCCCCGTCACGACGAGCCACGAGCGCCGTGTAGGCCGGCCGTGGACGCGGACGGGCGGTGGCGGATCCTGCGGCTGCATGTCGAGGACCAGGTCCCGCTCGCCGCGCTGGCCCGTCACCACGGCCTGGGAGTGCGCACGCTGGAACGCTGGCATGCCCGCTACCGCGCCGGCGGCCTGTCGGCCCTGGGCCGAGTGCCGCGGGCGGACGCGGGCGGGCATCACCTGCCGGCGGACCTCATCGCGCTAATCGAAGGGCTCGGGCTGACCCGGCCCCGCCCACCGATCGCCGCGATCCACCGGACGGTGGTGAAGGTCTGCGCCGGCACCGCGTGGCCGGTCCCGTCCTACGGCGTCGTCCGGTCGATCATCACCGCCCTGGACCCCGGCATGGTCACCCTCGCCCTCGAGGGAGCAGGCTCCTACCGGGACAAGTACGAGCTCGCGTTGCGGCGGACGGCCGACCGCCCCAACGCGATGTGGCAGGCCGACCACACCTTGCTGGACATCGTGCTCGTCGGCACGGACGGCAAGCCGGCCCGGCCGTGGCTGACCGTCGTGATGGACGACTGCTCCCGCGCGATCTGCGGCTACACGGTCTTCTTCGGTGCGCCGTCAACGATGCACACCGCCCTGGCGCTACGGCAGGCGATCTGGCCCAAGGCCGACCCCCGGTGGCCGATGTGCGGCATCCCCGACCTGTTGTACGTCGACCACGGGTCGGACTTCACCAGCGACCACCTGGCCCGCACCGCCGTCGACCTGCACATCCGCCTGATCCACTCCGCCGTCGCGCGACCCCAAGGGCGAGGCAAGGTCGAGCGCTTCTTCGGCACGGTCAACACCGAGCTGCTCACCACCCTGCCCGGACACCTCCACAGCGGCGCGGAGCGCTGGCCCGCGCCAGCCCTGTCCTTGGCTGACCTCGACGCCGCCGTCGGGGCGTTCGTCCTGGACTACAGCGACCGCGCCCACGGCGAGCTCGGCGTCTCGCCGCGGTCGGCGTGGATCGCCGACGGCTGGCTGCCACGCCTTCCCGACAGCCTCCAGGCGCTGGACGGGCTGCTGCTGACCGTGGCCCGATCCAGGACGGTGCGCCGCGACGGCATCCACTTCCAAGGCATGCGCTACGTCTCACCGACCCTCGCCGGCTTCGTCGGCCGCCCCGTGGTCATCCGCTACGACCCCAGAGACATCACCGAGATCCGCGTCTTCGACCACGACCAGTTCCTGTGCACCGCCGTCGCTCAGGAACACCACGCCAAGCAGATCAGCCTCAAGGACGTCCAGGCCGCCCGCAACGCCCGTCGCCGCGCCCTGCGCCGAGGCATCAACGAGCGGATCGCCGTCGTCGCCGCCCACACCCCCGACGCCCCTGCCAGGCCCGTGCCGCCGCGCGTGCCGACCGTGGCGCGGCTCAAGGTCTACAAGGAGGACCTCAGGTGAGCGAACGCTTCATCGTCACCAAGGAGCACCGCCGCTTCACCGAGTTCGCCGACTCCGTCCGGCGCGGGCGCACCATCGGGCTGTGCTTCGGGCCGGCCGGGGTCGGCAAGACCGTCTCCGCACGCCGCTACGCCCACTGGGACCAAGCCCACGAGCTGCTCACCGACTGGGGCCCGCGCTGCGATGACGACGCCAAGATCTACGCCGCGCTGGCCAAGAACCGCACCGCCCTGTACACCCCCGGGGTCCTGACCACCCCGCGGCTGCTGCGCGAGGACCTGGACCGGATCATCACGCGCACCAGCATCTGCATCCAGCAGCACGTCGAAGCCCCCGACCGCATCCCCTTGGACCGGTGGGGCACCCGGCGCACCACCAACTACGTCCAGCTCGTCATCGTCGACGAGTCCGAACGCCTGAGCCCCACCGCGCTCGAGCTCCTACGGGACCGCTACGACCGCGACCAGATCGCCCTGATCCTCATCGGCATGCCCGGGCTGGAGAAGCAGTTCAGCCACTACCCCCAGTTCTACAGCCGCGTCGGCTTCGCCCACCAGTACCGGCCCCTGAGCACCGACGAGATGCTCTTCGTCCTCCAACGCCACTGGCGCTCCCTGGGCAAGACCCTCAACCCCGACGACTTCACCGACGCCCAGACCATCGCCGCGATCAGCCGCATCACCCGCGGCAACTTCCGCCTCCTGGAGCGACTCTTCCCCCAGATCGAACGCGTCCTGAAGATCAACGAGCTGCAGACCATCACCAACGACGTCGTCGAAGCCGCCGCCAGCACCCTCGTCATCGGAGTCAACTAACCGTGCCCCTGAGCGGCTGAAGACCGCCGCCACTCACCGGAGAAAGTCACACGGAAACGGTCGACTACGGACACGCGCTCGCCGTTGCTGTGGTCCGACAATCCAAGGCGCGTTGTCCTGCACGGCGACCGGCGGAGGGGGTCTGCCGCTACGACGACGGATTGCTTCGCCCGTTTCGCCTACAGCGAGGTGCCGGTCCCGCTAGCGTCGGCGTTGGCCCGCGACGACGCGGGCCGCTCATCTACGAGGGGGCTCAAGATGATCGAAGGCGAAGAGGGTGCGCGCGGGGCGCGCACTGCGACAGCATCCCGACGTCCGCGGCTCGGGCGGCGCGTAGGCGTCGTGCTCGCGACCGCCGTCGCGCTGGCCGTGACAACGGTGACGCCCGCTGGCGCGGTGTACTACAGCGGCGGTATGAGTAGTCGGACGTTCTGCGTACAGAACCCGAGCGTCAACCCCACGTGGCTAAGCGCGATCAACGCCGGGCGCAACGCGTGGAACAACCACGCCAGTTTCCCGGGCAACATCTCGGTGTTCAGCGGATGCACGAGCTGGCTGGAGGTGGGCTCCTACGGTGACACCTGGCTCGGCCTGTACTCGCCGCTCATCACCGGCTCGCAGTACCGAATCCGTCTGGACAGCGCGAACCTCAACAGCCACATCAACGCGAACGGCTACGCCTTCGCCAACGTGGTCAGGAGCACGACCGCTCACGAGTTCGGACACGCGCTGCGCCTCGGGGACCACACCAACCTGCCTACCCGGCTGATGAGCGGTAGCCGGAACCGCAACTCTGTGATCAGCCCGACCACGGCCGAGGTCAACGAGTCCAACGGCTACTACTGAGGGGAGTGGAGCGATGAACACGAAGATTCGGAAGTTCACAGTGCTGGCCGGTGCCGTAGCGCTCATGCTGAGTGCGTGTGCCACGTCCCCTGGTGAACCGACGGCCGGCTCGACGGTCCAGCTGCAGGCCGACTACCCGGTCTACGACCAGGCGACTCTCGTCGAGGAGGCGACGCTGATCGTCGAGGGCGAGGTCCTGGCGACCGAGCCGACCGTCCTGACGCCGCGCTTCGAGGGCGACACCCCGGAGGAGAACCCGCTTCTCGGGCTTTCCGAGGCCGAGAAGAAGGCGGCGCTCGAGGAGGCCGACGGGGTGCCTGCTACGGCTGTCACCTTCCGAGCCGACGTCGTGCACCAGGGCACCGTCACTCCGGGCCAGGAGATCCTCATCGTCCAGACCGGCGGCAAGATCGACGGCGTCGACTATGTGCTGGAAGGCGGGTTCATGCTCGCCAAGGGCGAGCGCTACCTGTTGTTCGCCACCGACAGCTTCGACGGCGCCTACGCGATCCTCGGAGGCTCCGCAGGCACCTTCCGCTCGACGGGAGGCGACACCTTCGCCGCGGTGGCGCCCGATGTGACGCCGTTCTCCGAGCTCAGCACCGCCCAGGTCGACGAGCTCACCGAGTAGCGGTGACCGCTGGCGCCGGCCGGTGCTGCTCTCGGGCATCGGCCGGCGCTGACCTGCGGGTTCACCAGAGGCGAGCCCGCAGGTCGGGGACTCGTGTCCGGATGCTGGCCCGACCGGGGCGACGCTCGGGTGGTGCATGAGCTCCGAACGGAACCTGGTGGGCGATCTCGAATCGTCCGGAAACGGTCGATTTCCGACGGAGTCATAGCGCAGACCCCGCTCGCGTGCAGGACCTCCGTGGTGTGCGTGCGTATGGCACGTTGGCTGATGAGTCCGGAGTTGGCGGCCACCGTCCTGGTAGCACTCGCTGGCCCCGCTGCGACTGTCGTCACTGTTGTCCTAGAACGCAGGCACGCTGAGCGCCTCGCGGCTCAGAACTACCGTCGAGAGCGAGCGGAACGAGTCCGCCAGGACAGCCTGAGTGCGTACGCCGACGCGCTGGGACACGCCATCGATCAGGATCGGAAACTCCACGCCGTATGGGCGTTCAACGGCGAGCATCAGTTCAACCTGTCGCCTCGGCCGGCGGGCGCTCCGCTGTCTCTGGCTCCGATGGACGAGATCACGTCCGCATGCGGCTTTTGGCGGACGGCGACGTCGAGGCGGCCGGGACGCGTACGTGAGCGCGTGGAACGGCTACCACTTCTGGGGCAACACCGATGGTGGCGTCCCGGGCGAAGATCCGCCCGAGTCCGTCGTCCAGCCCTTGCGTGACGCCATCGCCGACTTGAAAGTTGTCTGTCGGCAGTCGCTCGAGCGCGACGAGGATGCCCACACCTGAGCGCTCACGCCGCGGACCCCGACGCGCGGAGGCACCAGACGGCACTCATCCGTGCCGGGGCGTGGCTGGGGGTGTGCACTCGGAGCGGCCCTCGACTTCATCGCCCTCGGTACCAGGCGCCGGGTCGGCGAGGGACGCCGACCGGGAAGTAGCGACGGCGGCGCCAGGCGATCACCGCGGTGGTCAGCAGCGCGGGCATCCGGCCGCCCTTGGGCTGGTTGTGCCGCACGCACGCGGCGACCAGGTTCTCCGGTTCGGTCGCTCCTCCGCGTGCCCACGGTCGGAAGTGGTCGGCCTGCTCCGCCGCAGCCGGGCAGCGCTGCCAGGACCACGCGGCGGTGTACTCGCAGCGCCCGCCGGCCCGCGCGCGACCGGCGGCCCGCTGGTAGGCGTCGAACCATCGTTGCGGGTCCCGGCGCCGCCAACGCGCGCGGCGGCCCCGAGCGAGGACGACCAGCACCAGGAGGCCCCACCCCCAGGCCGGGACCCGCTCAGCGAGGGCCGCTGCGTCGGCGAACAGCTCGGCCGGGTCGTACGCGGGCGCGGGCAGCGTCATGTGGCGGCCTCGGCGTTCTGTGTGGTGCCGAGGGCGGCGAACCGCCGCGCGAGCGCGACCATGTCCGGCTCCGCGGCGTCGCCGTAGGTCGCCTGGGGGCACGGCGAACCGTCGGCGTGCCGGAGGTTGTGCCTGCGGAAGTCGAGTGGAGGTCGCATAGCAGCCCCGCACACGCAGGCCACGCCGCCGGCGTAGGCCACGGCCTCGATCCACCGACTGAGCCGTTGACGGTCTCGGTCCGCGGCGGCCCGCGAGGTCTCGACCGCGCGCCGCGCCACCGCCAGCTCTCGCTCGAGCTGTGCGACCCGCGCGGGCGCGTCGGCGTTGTCCGCCTGACGGATGCGCGCCTCGGCTCGACTCGCGCGCCGGAAGGCCTCGACCATGAACTCCTCCGGAGGTGGCTCGACGTCGGACCGCCTCGCCGCTTTCACTCGCACCTGTGCACGGCCGGCGGTGACCTCGATGAGCCCCACCCCCGCGCCCAGGTCCTCGTCACGCACCAGCCCTGCCGGCGTCGCGAAGTAGACCCGGTGCGCGTACCGGGCGAAGGCCGCGAGCTTGTCCGGGGAGGCGAGCTCGTGCGTCAGGTCCGCGCGCGAGACCTTCACCTCCACGAGCACCCGCTCGTGGCCGCGGGGGGCGCCGGACCACGCCCCCACCAGGAACAGGTCGGCCCGGCGGGACCTGCCCCACCCTCCGGGGCCGCCGGTGAACTCCTCGAGCGCGGCCCACTCCGGACCGAGGCCGTCACGCTCGGCGCCGAAGTGCCGCCGGACCGCCGACACCACCGCGGACGCGCTGACGTCGCAGCTGGCCAGCACGCCCCTCACCGCCCCGTCGCGGCCGGCTTCACGCCCGTCAGGATCGCGACCGCGTCCTCGCCGTCCAACGTCCCGCGCGCCACCAGCGCCGCGGTGAGCTCGTCCAGCGCGGGAGCGTTCGCTGCGAGCAGTGCGGCCGCGTGCCCGCGCGCCGCCTCGAGCAGGCGATCGACGCTCAGCGGTCCCGCGAAGCCGACGGGCCGTCCACCGCTCGACGCGATGAACATGGCTGCCGCCGCTGCCTGGCCCCAGTCGTCTCGCGAACCCGGCCAGGCGTGAGCGCCCTCGGTGACCTCGACCGCGCCGGCCACCGCGGAGCACAGCTCGCGCCACGCCTCGTCGGAAGCGCACTTCTCACTCTTGGCCGACCAGCTGCACCGGCCGGCGCTCTCGTCGTTCGGCACCGCGCGCACCATCAGGAGCGTCGCTCCCATCGCATGAGCGACCACCGCATGCGCCGCCTCGTGCCGGGCGACCCGCTCGTCCACTGCGCTCACACCGCGCGCTCGCGCGGCCCCGACCGTGACAATCGGAGGCTGTGGGCTCATCCGTGCGGCCAGCCGCCGCGAGGACGCCAACCTGACCGCTCGGGCGATCCACCAAGCGAGCAGCCACACACCGATCACGATCGCGATCGCCCGGTCCTGCGCCCGCGGGCCCGCGACCATCAGCGCGCTCACGAGGTCGCGACCGTAGGCCACCGTTGCCGGCCCGATCGCTGACCAAACGGTGTACGTCGCCATCGCGCCGACGGTGCTCAGCCCGATCGTGCGCGAACGGTGAGCGATCAGATCCCGCCGGCGCAGGCCAGTCGGCCATACCGGCCGGTCCAGCCACCTGGTCATCGAGGCGTTGATCCACCGCCCGGCAGACGTGAGGCGTACGCGGACCGTGGTGGGCGCGGTCATCGGGTGGTCCGCTGGACGAGCACCGGGGTGAAGCGCAGGGACACCCCGATGGCGTCGGCGATGACCCGGGGCGCGGTGCGCTTGCGCTGCGTCTCAGGGTCGGTCCAGCTGTCGGTGACGACCCTGCCGGTGACCACGACCCGATCGCCGCACCGCAGGCACGCGGCGGCGTGCTCCGCGGCCGGGCCGGGGACGCGCACGCGATGGCGGGTGGGTTCGGGCCTGGTGGACTTGCCGTCCTCGTCGACCTGCTCGCCGGGCTCGTTCACCAGCACGACGAGGTCGACGTAGGGGCGTTGCGTCTCGGCTGAGGTACGGCGTTCGGGGTCGGCGGCGAGGTTGCCCTCGAACGTCACGGTGGTGGTCAGCAGCATGCTTCGTCCTCTCGTGGGCGGGTCGGTTCGGGCGGTCGCGATCAGGTAGGCCAGGGAGTGCGTGGTGTGCCGGTCGGGTGCGGCGAGCTCGACGGCGAGCGGCGCCACCCTGGCGGCCAGGGTGAGCAGGCGCGGGTCCGGCAGCCCGCGCGCGGGGCCGTGCATCGCCAGGGCCATGTCGCGGGACCAGTGCGCCGGCTCGGGACCGTGGCGGCCGGCTTCCCTCCACCGCTGGTGCTGCTCGGCAGCCTCGGTGACCTCGCCGGCTCGGCGCAGGATCCACGCGAGGATCGCGGCCGCGCGCTCGTGGCCGTCGACGTCGCCTGCCTGGTGCGTGTCGTGGTCGTGGATCAGTGCTGCCAGCGCCGGGCGCAGGCCGCCGGCGGCCGCGGCCCACCACGCCGGCAGCGCCGCGCGGATCCGCTCGGCGTCGGACCGGGACCACAGGGCGGCGGTGAGCAGGTGGTCGACCGCGATACCCGGCTTCATGCCGGCCCCGGTGTCCGGCGCGCGGCCAGGGCGGTGATCTGGTCCGGGCGGTACCCGGACCAGTGCTGGCCGTCGGCGACGACGACGGGCGACTGCAGGTGCCCCAGGCCCATGACGTAGTCGCGGGCGACGGCGTCGGTGGTGATGTCGACGATCTCGTACTGGAGGCTGGCCTTGTCCAGGGCGCGGTAGGTCGCGTCGCACTGCACGCAGCCCGGCTTGGAGTAGACCGTGATCCTCACCGGTCCTCCTCAGCTGGAGGTTCGCCCAGGGGCGGCCCCTCCAGCGCGTCGGTCGCCGGTCCGGGTGCCGGAGTGGCTGTCTGCGCGTCGGCGGCGATCGCAGCCGCGAGGGCTTCGGCGGTCGCGGCGGGTACGTCGAGGGTGTGCCGCAAGTCGTGGGTGGTGGCGGTGCAATTGCGGAACCCGCCCGGGCGGGCGTGCAGCCGGTCGATGGCGGGCCACAGCCACCGGTCGTGCCAGGCGATGATCGCGTCTGTGGGGTCCTCGCCGGCGTAGGCGGCGTCGTGGGCGACCATCAGCGCGGTGAGCTCTTCGACGGCGACCGGATGCTCCGGCCAGCACGGCCAGATCGCGACCGACTGCGCCGCGTGCCCGTAGCGGGTGTTGTACCAGCCCACGAAGGCAGCGACCTGGTGCCACAGGCCCTCGCGCGCTGGTCCTGGCGGAAGGGTGCGCCACCGCCAGCGGGCGCGGCCGTTCTCGACGTCGTGGTCGGTCAGGTCGGTGACGCGTCCGGCGATCTTGGTCACCACGCCGGCGAGATCCCGCACCGCCCCCGCGAGGTCGGTGTGCTGCCTGCTCAGGTCGTCGTGCTCGGCACCGACGGTGCGCAGCGCGGCGACCAGGTCGTCCTGGGTGACGTACCCGCCGCCCGGCAGGTGCTCGCTCACTGCTCCATCCGCCTTCCGGTGAGCCGTTCGACCTCGAGGCTGTCCTGGCGGAGCTGGTCGGCGTCGGGCCGCTCTTGCCACGGCGTCAGCCGCAGGTGGACCGCGGGCATGTTCCCCGCGATGAGCAGGGCGGTGCCCATCGGCATGTTGTGGATCTCGTCCTCGGCCATCCGGTTCTCGCGTTCACCAGAAGTCGTGGCGCTGGTGCGGCCGTCGCTCTCGGTCACCGAGAACCGGGCGACGCGGTGCTGTCCGGTGAGGAACGACAGGTGACGGAGGACGTCCGGCTCGGTGATCGACGGGAGCGCCAGGAGCGCGTTGACGCCGGCGAAGATGGCCTCGGTCTGCTCACGGCCCCACCGCTTGACCAGCTGAGCCTTGGTCTGGGCGATCATCCGTACGGAGATGCCGCGCCCGCCGGAGTCCGAGATCAGCTGATCCAGGTCGGGCAGCGGGGCGATGTTCGCGATCTCGTCGCCCACGAGGGAGACCGGAGGCCAGAACCGGCCGCCGGGCAGCCTCTGGGACATCTCGTCGGCCGTGCGCAGGATCATGTCGGCGAACGCGGTGATGACCGGGGCCACGCTCTTGCGGCCGCCCTTGGACAGCAGGTACAGCGTCGAGCGGGTCGTCAGGAAGTGGTTCACGTCGAACGGAGCGGTCCCGGGCTGCGGGCACACGGCGGTCATGACGGCGGGGTCCGACAGGGGTTCCAGGACGCCCAGGAGGGTGATCTGCATGGACCCGACCGTCTGCTCCGACTCGTTCCTGGTCTGCGAGGCCAGCAGGTCCGCCCAGGAGGAGGTGTCCGGGCGGTCCTCGGTCGGGCGCGGGACGCCGAGCTGGCGCAGGACGTCCACCGGTTCGGGGTTGTCCAGGTCGCTGGCCCAGGCCAGGACGTCGCGGGCGGTGCCGCCGGGCTTGAGCGCCGCGGCGTGCAGCAGGTACCCGAGTACGCGTGCCGCCAGTGCGTTGAACCAGTCGCCGTTCGTCGTGCCGCCCGAGGGCGCAGCACCGGCCATCGCGGTGGCGCGGGCGACCGCCTCGGAAGGGTCCTCGCAGCCGCCGACCAGGTCCCAGGACAGCTTCTCCGGCCACCCGGTGATGTCGCGGAGGTCGAGGACGTAGACGTCGCCCAGGCGCCGGCGCGCCAGGATCGTCAGGTACGGCACGTCGCTCTTCGTCGACGTCGCGATGACCGGGCCCGGGGCGTCCAGGACCCACCCGATGACGCAGTTCGAGGTCTTGCCCGATCGTGAAGGTGCGATGCCCAGGAGGCTGAGCTCGTGCTGCAGGTAGATGCGCTTGGACCCGACGCGGCCGAGCGGCACGACCAGGTCCTGCGATGACATGTTCGCCACCGCGTCCCCGCCGATGCGCCGGGCGGTCGCGACGGCCTGCTGCTCCTGCAGCGGCGCGACCTCGGCCGCTGTCGCGAGGCTCGCGGTCGTCGGGGCCTCCCGGTACCGGCGCCGGCCCCAGGCGAGCAGCACCCGCCACCCCGCGAGAAGGAGCACCCCGAGCACGACTCCCCACACCGCGTACGGCGGCCAGGTAGGCCCGATCGGCTCGCCCAGGGCGCTGACGGGGTCGCCGGGTCGGGCGACCACGGCTCGGGCGGTGCTCGCGAGCGGGGGCGCGGGGTGACCGTTGGCGTGCGCGGTCAGCGCGATCGTCGCGTGCAGCAGCAGCACCGACAGCGCCACCGCGGCCAGCACCGACATGATCGCGACGAACGCCGCGGTCGACCCCGACGTCGGCGGTCGCGTCGGTGCCGGGGCGCTCATGCCGCCTCTCCTGCGTCGTGCAGGGCGATGGTCGCCTCGGAGGTCATCGCGTCGTCGGTGTTCGCCACCGACACCTCCCAGTCCGAACGCACGTGGTTCAGCACGAACGGCTTGCCGCCACCGACACGGACCAGCGCCGCCCCGTCGGGCAACGTCTGGATCAGCGAGACGCACTGCGCGGGCAGTCCGAAGGTCTGCACGCAGGCGCGGGCCTCGTCGGGCTTCTCCTGCCGGTAGACCACGACGGTGCCGGCCTCGCGCAACGTGGCCAGGGCGTACGGGTCGCCCTGGGTGTCCGAGACGTGCTGCATGCCGCTGACGTTGCTCAGTGCCTCGCCGCGGGCGACCTTCTGGTTGCGGCGGGTGACCTTCGCGAAGCTGCCCTCCATGACCAGCCCGGCCTCGTCGACCACGAACACCGTGGGCACCGTGTCGGCCTGCGCCGCCAGCGTGCCGCGCAGCCAGGTGTTCACGATGGCCATGACGATCGGGACCGCGGGCCCGTCCTCGGGCAGCGCCGAGATGTCGAACACCGTCAGCCCCGCGGTCAGGTTGATGTCCGGGGACGTCGGCCCGTCGACCAGCCCGGCCAGGTCCTCCTCGACCATCCGGGACAGCTCGGCGGCCGCCTCCCGGCCCCACCCAGCGAGGTCCTCCAGCGCCTCGTACTGCGAGAGCCGCCCCTGGGCGCTTGGTCCCGGGTCGGCGAGCTGAGCGATGACCTCACGGATCGTGGCGACCTGACCGCCCGCCTCGGCGTCCGCGATCGCGACGTCGACGGCGATCCGCAGCGCCCGCCCCTCGAGCGGGCGGATCGGCCGGCCCAGTGCCTCGGCCAGGATCGCGCGCAGCAGCTCGTACCGGGATACCTGCCCGGCCCCGATCGCCGGGTCCAGCGGGTTGATCCGAGACCCGCCGGCTCCGCCGCCGGTGGCGAAGCGGATCGGGGTGACGCCGAGCTCGCGGGCGAGCAGTGCGTACTCGCCCTCCACGGTGCCGTCCGCGCGACGTTGGGACTTCTTGTCCACGATGACGACCCGGCGCCCGAGCAGGAGTGCGCGGATCACCAGCAGGGTCTTGATGAAGGAGGACTTGCCGGCGCCGATGTCACCGACGACGACGATGTTCGGGTTCTTCAGCCCTCCGTCGAGGTAGAGGGTGAACACGTCGAGGAACACCGCCCACCGGTGGTGCCAGTCCCGGCCGGCGAACAGCCCGCGGTGAGAGGTCGGTGCGGCGCTCGTGCCCAGGTGCAGCGCTCCGATCTGCCGGGTGGTGGAGAACGCGGCCGTCAGCAGCAGCTCGTACCAGCCCCACCGGTTCAGCAGCGCGATCCGCGGTCGCACCCGCGCCCGGCGAAGGTGCTTGTGCAGCCGGCGCGCGCGGGCCTTGTCCCGCCGCTGCCGGTCCTTGTCGCTGGGACCGGCAGCGGGTGTGGCAGGGGTCGCCGTCTCGGGTGCGGCGGTGCTGGGCGCCGCCGGCTCGTGGGTCGTGGTCGAGGTGCTCATCGGGTCCTACCCATCCCGTGCGCGAGCGGGAGCGTGGTGCAGAACGCCCCGTCGTGCCATCCGTCGACGAAGTCCAGCCGGGTGATCGCGGCTTCCTCGGCCGCGGTGGCCAGCTGCTTGCTCGCGCGTGCCAGGTCCCGCAGTGACGGCGCCTGGATCGTGATGGTCGCGACCCAGGCGGCTCCGTGGTGACCGCTGCCGGCGGCCAGGTCGACCAGGTGCTGCTCGGACAGCGACAGCTGGCGGCCGGCGCCGCCGTCGTCGACGGAGCTGGTCACCGCTTCCATCGCGGCGGTGCCGTCGGCGGTGACGTCGTCGCGGGCCTTGGACCGGGCCCTGTCCGCCGGGATCAGCTCGACGTGCGTGCTGACCGTGCGGACCAGCGTCGGGGTCATCGATCCGGTGAGCGGCCACAAGAAGTCCGCCGGCAGTGCCCCGGGTGCCACCGCGTCGGCGGGGATCACCGCGGTGCGTGTCCACCATCGACGATCGGAGCCGTGGATCACCATGTGCCGGGGGTGCCAGGTCTCCCACGGCGCCCACGCGGAGTCCCAGGCCATGCCTGCGGTCTGATCCAGCGGGTGATCGGGGTCTTGCAGCCCGCGGATCACCGCGGCGAGGCGCGGACCTGTCAGCGCACGCAGCTGGATGCCCTGCATGGCCGCGAGCTGGCTCACGGACTCCGCGATCTGCTCGACCGACCTCAGTGCCCGCTCGTCGGCGTCGAGCTCGTCATCGCCGTCGTCCAGGTCGTCGGCGACGTCGACGAGGCCGGCGTCGCGGACGCGCGCCGCGAGCCAGGTGCGGGTCTGGTCGGACTGCTCGCCCCCGATGTCCAGGAGGTTGACGTAGGAGTCGATGAGCCGTTGGTTCGTGCCCGGCGGGATCTTCCCGGCGATCCAGTGCACGTGATCGGCCATGTCGTAGGACCCCACCCGCGACACCTGCTGCAGCCCGACCACCCGCGGCTCGGCGGTCACGCACGCGGCGGCGAGCTTGCCGAACCGTTCCTGGTCGGCGCCGAGCATGTAGTCGTTGTCGAACCCCGCGCGGGCGCCGACCATCTCCCACGCGACGGTCTGGAACGCCCGCCGGCCCGGGCTGTGATGGCGCACGACCGACAACCCGGAGGGGGCCTCGCGGGCCTTGAGCGGGGCGAGCGGGCTCGGTGGTGCGGCCTTGCCGTCGCGCGCCAGGGCGAACACCGACATCGCACGCCGCCGCCGAACCCAGAACCGCAGCCACCACAGCGCCCACAGCACCGCCGACCGCTCCTGCATCCCCGGCCACGGCGTCCACGCCCCGACCGACACCGCGGCGCCGGCCACCGCGACCAGAACGGTGGACAGGCTGAGGGTCCCCCCGACCAAGGGCATCAGCGACACCACCAGGCACCCGATCATCCCGGTCCACTCGAACCCGGACCGAGTGCCGCCCAGGATCCCGCGCGAACGGGTCGCACCGCCCAGGTGCACCCGCCGGTCGATCAGGTCGGGCGTGCTCACTGCTCACCACCTCCGGTCTGCGGCGCGGCAGCAGCCGACGCCTCCTTGGCCTTGCTCGCTACCGCGGTCACGCCGGCAGCGGCGAGCTGGGCCGCCAGCAAGGCCCCGCCCGTCGCAGCACCGCCCGCCGCCGAAGCGGCCTTGCCGCCCGCCGCGCCGGCCCCGCTCGCCGAACCGCCGCCGGCCGACGCGGCGCCGGCGTTCTTCGACCCCAGGCCCCCAGCGCCCTTCGCGGCGGGGCTCGTCGACGTCGCCGGGTCCCGCGGCGCGCCGTCGCGCTCGGCGCCCGCCCCGGTGCCGCCGTTCTTCGACGCCCTGCTCCCGCGGCCGCCTCCGGGCGCGTCCGAGCGGGCGGCGTTCTTGGAGCCAGCGCCCGAGCCGCTCTTGTCGGGCTGCTTGCCCCTGCCCGGGTTCTGCTCCTGCCCGCCGGACTTGGGCTTGGTCGCGCCGCCGCCGCTCTTGGCCGACCTGGGGGCATCACCGCTCGAGCCGCCGCCCGAACCACCGCCACCGCCACCGCCGCCGCCCCCGGAGCCGCGGGCGTGCAGCATCAGCATCGTGGTGGCGATCGAGCCCATGCCGCCGGCGACCGAGGTCGCCATCGTCGGACCGGAGGAGTTCACCGACTCGCTGCCGTCGGGCAGCAGCGGGAAGAACTTCATCACCGCCCACGGTGAGAAGGCGATCATCACCAGCGCGATGATGAACGTCAGCCCCTGCACGAGCAGCTGTGTCGGGTCGTCCAGGCCCCCCTTGGGGTCCATGTTTCCCAGGTACTTCGCGATGATCCCGATGACCAGCAGCCCGGCCGGCTTGGCGAACAGCAGCCCGACGAACAGCCACACCACCCGCAGCGCCTTGGGCCGCCACTGCGGGTCCACGCTCATCCCCCAGGCCACCCCGCCCACCGCGCCGATCACGTGGGTCGACAGGGACTGCGTCAGCCACGTCCCGAACACCCCGAGCGAGGCCAGCAGCAGCACCAGGAACATCAGGATGCCGATGCCCATGCCGAACCCCGAGGCGGCCGTCATCTGGGTGAACACGGCGCCGTTGGTCAACATGTCGACCACGTCCGGGCCCATCCACTTTAGGATCCCGGCGTTCATGCCCCCGGTGATCCGGCCCAGGACGTAGCCGACCGGCGGGCCGAACATCATCATCAGCACCGCGACCGGGACGTACTGGGTGATGACCTCCGACGCCTTCGCCGGCCCGATCTTCCCGACGGCGGCACGCCGCAGCGTCGTCAGGATCATCACGACCATGACCGCCATGCCGATCCCGGCCGTCGCGGCGTAGGCCTCCCGCCACCACTGCGCGCCGGCGTCGAAGGTGGTCTCGTCGACCACGTACGAGATCGACCTGGTGAACCAGGTGATCGCGTCCTCCTTGAGGTCGTTCGCGAAGTGCTGGTAGGCGCGCTCGGGGTTCAGGACCAGGCCCGCGACCTTCGCGACCTGCTCGACCCCGTCGACCAGGACCGGGCACACCAGGCCGAGCACCGGGCTCACGATCGGGGCGACGGTGCACACCAGCGACGACCCGCCCGCCGCCGACTTCTCGCCGTCCCCGCCGTCCTGGTTCTGCAGGACGCCGCCGACGATGTCCTGCCCGACGCCGCACACCATCCCGTTGATCGGGTTGATCGTGCCGAGGATCCCGCACACCAGCTGCTCACCGATGCCAGCGGTCTGCGAGGTCGTCGTGATGCTCACCGGGGCGGTTGCCGGTGTCGGGGCGGCTGCAGCAGCCCCGGCGCCGGTGACCCAGACCAGGACCGCGAGGACCGCGACCCACGCGGCCCGAGCGCGACTACGAGGGCTACGCGCCGGCATCGGTGAACTCCGTCCACCCCGCGCCGCCGGCGGCCGCGATCGCCGCACGCCCCCGCGCGTCCGCCGGCGGGGTCCACCCCTCGCCCGGGGCGGTGGTCATCGTCTGCCAGGTGTCCCACTGGGCGAAGGGGTCGAGGGTGACCAGCCGCCAGTCCTCGCCGTGCCACGCCAGGTCCACGGCCACCGGCATCACCCCACCGAACGGGGTGCCCGCGGCGGTCCCGCCGGTCACCAGTGCCAGATCCACCCCGGCGGACGTCCCCGCCACGCACGAGCGCACCCGGAACAGCGAGTCCGTCGGGTACAGCCGGGTGTCGGGCACCGCGCTGGCGACCGCCGGCGCGGTGGCCAGCACCTCCAGGAGGTGATCGGTGGAGTGCGCGCCGGCCGTGGCGTGCAGGCCGGCGGACAGCTCCTCGAGCATCCCGGTGTAGGACTCGCTGTCCCAGCCGGTCGGGTCGACCAGCGGGGTGATGACCGCCACCGCGTAGGACGCGGCCGCTGCGATCGCGCTGCCGCAGTCCGGGTCGAACCCGACCGGCACGCCGGTCGAGGACAGGTCGGACCCGCCCGAGCCGTAGGCGACCAGGTACCGCCCGTCGGCGTCGACCTCGGCCCCGGGTGCCTCGTGGGTGACGCCGCCCGGGCCAGCGGGCGGCGGCTCGCCGGAGCCGCCATCGACGAGCCGGCCGCCCAGCAGCCCGAGGCCGACCAGCCCGAGCGCGATGCCGGTGCCGAGCAGCACCTTGCCGCCGCGCATCAGCCGTTCGCCTGCTGCGCGAAGATCAGGACCGCACCGATGATCAGCGAGAGCATGGCGGCGATCCCGAAGACGATCAGAGCCTGCTTGAACTCGTTCGCGCCCTCGGCCAGCGCCTCACGGTTGTGGGAGACCTTCTTGGCCCACGCCCACTTCGCCAGGCCGATGATCACCGCGGCGACGGTGTAGAACAGCACGGCCGCCCACAGCCCGCCGAGTGCGAGCTGGACGGCGCCGGTGAACTTGACCCCGAACACGTTCAGGTCCGGGGTCACGTTGTCCAAGGGGTTGGGGATGTCGGCCGGCAGGCGGGAGGCCACGGCGACGATGATCTCCAGGGGGGTGTTCATCGGTTCGTCTCCTTCAGGGGGAACGTCGACCAGCCGGGGCGCTGGCCGGGTCGGGCGGACAGCACCTGAGCCACACGGGCACCGGCGCGCAGGTAGGCCCGGCGGGTGGCCGGGGCGAGCTGGTCGAACGTGATCGGGCCGCCGACGTTCAGGTGCGGGTCGAACGGCACGTGCACGACCGCCGCGGTGGTCTCCTCGAAGAACGCCGACCAGCGGGCGATGTCCGCCGGTGCCTGGCCGGACTCGCCGCTGTCGGAGATCACGGTCACGGCGTGCTCGACCAGGTCGTCGCGGCCGTAGGCGCGCAGCTGGTCGATGAGCCGGCCCGCGGACAGCACGCTGTCGGGCTTGAGCGACAGCGGGATGACCAGGGCGTCGGCGACGTCGACGGCCGCGAGGAAGTTCGGGGAGCGGGCGTTGTTGCCGGTGTCGACGACCAGGACCTCGTAGACCCCGGTGAGCAGGTCGTGCAGGCGAGCGAACGCCGCGGCGTCGATCTGGCTCATGCGCGCGGGATCTTCGTCGGACACCAGCACGTCGAAGTGCCCGGAGGCCTGGTGCCGGACGAACGCGGCCAGGTCCCCGGCGCGCACCCCGGCGCCTTCCAGGTGGCCGAGGGCGCGCAGCAGGTCGACCGCGGTGGTGGCGTACCGCTGCGGGAAGGTCCGGACCCCGAGGGTGCCCGTCGTCTCGTTGTTGTCCCAGGCCAGGACCCGCCCGCCGCGCACGCACCCGTACGTCGCAGAGAGCCCGACCACGGTCGGTGTCTTGCCGCCGCCGCCCTTGGGGTTGGCGACGATGACCGTGCGGGCGCCCGCCAGCTGCACGCCGACCGCGGCGGTGTCCGCGACCAGTTCGCGGGCCTCGCGCGAGGGACGAGGTCGGACGATCCCGAGGCTCGCGATGCGCACCGCGCGCCGCCACCCGGTCAGCGGGGCCGCCGCGGCCGCGGCGTCCGGGTCCGGGCTCGCCAGCAGGTCCGCCGAGACCGACGTGCGTGGCGGGTCGCCGGCGAGCACGTGGTCCCACGCCGGAACCGGCGCGACCGGCACGCCGCGCACCGGGGTGGCGACGTCCGCCTGCGCCGGGGGCGCGGCTGGGGCCGCAGCCGCCGGTGGGCCCTCGCTCTGCGCGGTCGAGGCGGTGGGGTCGCCGGGGGTCTTGCTGGCCAGCAACGTGCCGGCCGAGGTGGGCTGCGGCCCGCCGCGTGGACCGGCTTCCTTCCCAGCCGGCGAGGGCTGCTCCGCGGGCTCGGCCGGCGCCGGTGGCGGCGCAGCTGTCTGCGCGGCCGCCGCCACCTTGGCGGTGACCTCGTCGTCGTCTGCCTCGTAGGCCGACCCGGGCCAGATCAGGTTCATCTGCGCTTCCCCTAGCTCGTCGTGTTCTGCCGCCGCGGTGCGGCGCTACTCGCGGTACTCGTCCCCGGTCGGGTCCAGCGCCCACATCGCCTCGACGTCGTCGACCAGCCACGGCGCGCTGACCTGCGTGCGGGTCAGGCGGAACGTCGCGACGACGTAGGCCTGCTCGCCGGTCCACCCGTCCTCGCTGACCGGGGTCAGTCGCACCCCGCGCGTGCGGACCGCGACGGTCGTGGTGTCGGGTGTGCGTCCGACCAGCTCGTCGACGTCGTCGACCGCGGCCAGGCGCCTGCCGGAGTGCGCGGCCAGCTCCAGCCAGTCGGCGTCGATGGCCGGTGCGGAGGTCACCTGCTCCAGCGCCGTCGGCGTCAGCCAGGGCGCGGCCCGGCGGGCGGTGTCGGCCGGGGATGCGTCGGTTCGGGTGTCCCCGGCCCACAGCAGGCCCGCGACCCGGTCCGCGACGACCGAGGGGTCCTCCACCGCTGCCGGCTCCGGCGCCCCTTCGGGCGCGGTGTCAGCGGTGGGCGTCGTGGCGGGCGCCGGCGCGGTCGCTCGAGGGTCCGGAGCCGTGCTGGTCCGTGACGGGCGCGCTGACGCGGTCGGCGCCGGGTCGGGTGCCGGCGAGGTGCACCCCGTCGTGGTGGTCACCACGATCAGGGCGAGGGCCAGGGCGGTCTTGGTGTGCTTCATGTGCGGACTCCCACGTACTCCCAGTGCCATGCCTCCGGCTTCGAGCCGCCGATCCGGGCCCAGGACGGGTGCTGCCAGCCGTAGGTGGGGCCGTGCTCGCGCAGCCAACCGGTACCGCTCGGAGCCCTCCGGGCTGACGCCGATCAGGTCGGCCGCCAGGCCCCACCCGTGGTTCGAGGTGCCGGGCTTGGCCGCCAGGTGCGGCTTGGCGGCGGCGATCGCGACCTGCGAGGCGTAGTCCCGGTACCCGTCAGAGACCCCCAGCGGCGCCCCGAACCGGTCCGTGTACGCCACGTTCAGGCGCTCGAGGGCCTGGGCGGCGTCGCGCAGCAGGATCCGCGGCGACCACGACAGCTCGCACAACGTTGAGGGGTCCAGGTGCCCGGACCCCGGCATCGAGACCCGGTAGGTCCCGTCGGCCGACACCCCGGGGCCCTGGCCCTCGTACTGACCGTCGTCGCCGGTCAGCGTGTACTTCGCGACCGCAGCCAGGACCCGGTCCACGTACCGGCGGGTCTCGGTGAACGGCGGGATGCCGCGGTGCTTGGCCACGGCTCCGGGCCCGGCGTTGTACGACGCGAGGGTGAGCTGCACCGCATCTCCGGACATCGCCCCGGACGCCAGGCCGGCGTCGCTCAGGTCCCGCAGGTGGCACATGTAGTCCGCCTGCGACCCGATCGCGTCGGTCGCGTTGAACGGGTCCGCGACGCCGTCGCCGGAGTAGTCCCGGCCCCACGTCCGCCAGGTGCCCGGCATGAACTGCGCGATCCCCTGCGCCCCGGCCGGGGACACCGCCGCCGGGTTCCAGCCCGACTCGACCTCGATCTGCGCGGCCAGCAGCGGCCCCGACACCCCAGGGCAGCGTCCAGCGGCGTCCAGCAGCGCGGCGCGGAACTCCTCGGGCACCGCCTCCAGGTTCAGCTCCCCGGAGCCTCCCGAGTCCTCGACCGGGCGAGGCTCGTCGTCCAGGACCACTCCCCCGACAACGAGCAGCCCCGCGAGCAGCGCCCCGAACGCCGCGATCAGCGCGCGCATCAGAACACCGTCGCCTTCGAACCGTGCGCGGTCAGGCCGTCGGCCGTCACCGACCAGCTGTGGTCTCCGGCCGGCAGCCCGGTGAACGTCGCCGAGTACGACCCCGTCCCGGTGCTGACCATCGGCAGCGTCACGCCGGCGACCGTCGCCGTCACCGAGGCGGCCGCCCACGACGTCGTCGCGGTGACGGTGACCTTCCCCGGAGTCCCGTCGGACACCGCGCGCCCCGGGTTCAGCACCCGCTGCGTCGACACGCCCGACCCACCCGACTCGCCCCCTGCCCCGGCCCCGCTCGACCCGCCCGGTGCCGTCGAGCCGGCCGACCCGCTGGCGCCGCCGCCGCCCGAGGTCGACCCACCGGAGCGCCCGCTCCCCTGACCTGCGGACGAGCCCCCCGCGGACCCCGAGCCGGTGCCGGTGCTCGCCGGCGGAGCCTGCGCCGCCTGCCACGCCAGGTGCGACTCGCTCACCGCAGCCGCGGCCGCCTGCAGCCGCTCACGAGCTGCACCCAGGTCCGCCGCAGCGGACTCCAGCGCCTCGAGCGCAGCGCCGGGGTCGACCCCGGCGGCGAGCAGCGCAGCCCCGTCCTCGATCGCCGCAGCGAGCTCGTCCCGCACAACCGGGTCCTGAACCCGGTCCTCGGTATCGGCGAGCAGCGTGGTTGCTTGCTCCACCACGGACGTCAGGTCCTCGCCGGCCTTGCTGACCCGGTCGAGGGCTGCGGCCACCAGCCAGCCCTGGTGCGACGACGCCAGCAAGTCGCGCGCCAGCTGCAGTTGCTCGCGGAGCTCGCGCGCCTCGCTCGCCTCGGAGCGCAGCGCCGCCGTGATCGACACCACGCGCTCGCGCGGCCAGCTCCCGAGCCGCTGCGACGCCACGACCTCAGCCCGGCCGGCGGCGACGTGGTCGACCAGGCCGGCCAGATCGACCGTGAGGTCGACGTCGAGGACCTGCTCACCGACGGAGTCCAGGACCTCGCGGGCGCGTTCGGCCTCCAGGTGCGCGCCCGCCAGGGCCGCCGACAGCTCCTCGATCGCCAGGAGGTACACCGTGCGGGCCTCGCGCAGCTGCCACCACCGCCAGCCCACGGTGCCGCCGGCGCCGAGCACCAGCACCAGCAACCCCGCCACGGCCGCGCGCGCCAGACGGCGGCCGCGGCGCGGGCCGGGCAGCACCGTCGGGCCGACCAGGCCCTGAAGCGTCTCGTAGGCCGACGCCGGAGCCGCCGCGCTCACCGCGGCCCCCAGGAGCCCGGGCGCGGGGTGCAGCTAGGGGATGGGCACCTCGCGCCCGGGAGTTCACGGCCGCCCCCCGAGGCGACCGATGTCAGGCGGGAGGACGCCAACGGCCGGGCCATCGGTCTGGGGAACCAACCCGGGCCGCCGGCGCCCTCCCGGTTCCAGAGCGGCACCATGACCCGCACGCACCAGCGCACGCCGGCGCACGACGGCGACGCGGTGATCTGCAGGTTCGTTGCCATCAGTCCCCAGACCGATTCGATAGATGAAGCGCCCCGCGAAGGGCGCACGGTCACTCGATGCCCAGCTCGTCGATCGCCTTGAGCTCGACCCACGCGCACACGGCGGTCGCCACGAGCGCCACGGGAGCCAGCACGACGAGCAGCCCCACCCACGCGGCCTCCTCCGCCCGCTCCCGCAGCCGTGAGCGGGCGGCGGCCATCTGGACGTCCTTCATGCCGACCGCGTCCCCGGGACGCGGTGCCAGGGCTGGCCGAGCACGCGGGTCGGGTCCGGTGCCGGTCGACCGACCCGGACCCGGGCAGCCACGGCCAGGGCCTCCACCCGCGCCCAGACCGGGTCCTCGGCGAGCGCGTCGACCCCGCAGCGCAGGTCGGTCGGCAGCGGCGGGTAGCGGCGCACCACCCTGGCGACGCCGAGCGAGTCGACGCTCACCCGGTCCTCGCGGGTCAGGCGGGTGCTCTCCAGCAACTCGGCCATCGACGGGTTCCCCAGGATCAGGACCGTCACCGGGCGGACGAACTCGGCCAGGTGCCTGCGGCGGACCGGTGCGCGGTCGACGCGCAGGTTCGCGACCCACCCCTCGGCGTCGACCGTGTCGTGGTCGCCCGGGTCCGGCCAGACCTCCATCTGGTACGTACCGCCCTCGCGGATCGCGTCGTACATGACCTGGTCCTTCCGTGTATGTCGGGGGTGGTGCCGGCTGGTGGGGGTGTAGGGCTCACCCGCCGGCGGGTGACGTACGGCAGGTCCCGCCCCTACCCACGGGGATGCCTGCCCGGCCCCGGGCGGTCGGGGCCGTGTTGTCCTGCGCCGGCGGCACGGAAGCCGAGGGGAGGCGGCACGACGCCGCCGGCGCAGGAGCTGGGGGGCGCTAGCCGGTCGCGCCCGCCGTCCGCCGCTGCTCGGACCAGCGGGTGATCGACCCGCCGGTCATCGCGAGCACCGCCGCCACGACGAGCATCAGAAGCACCCGGACGGCGCCGGTCTTCGCCAGCGCCGAGGCCTCGTCGTCGGCGGCCGCCGCCCAGTCCTCGGCCGCGCGCGGTTGAGGCTTGACCGTCTCGGCGGCGAGCCCGCACTCGGACACCACTTCGGTGTCCCGGGAGACGGTCGTCTCCTGGAACCCGTAGGTGAGGTCCGTGCGGTCACGCGGCGTCTCGTAGATGAGTCCCGTGTCGTAGTCGCTCACCCCGGGCACCAGGTCCAGGTCGACCTCGGCCAGCGGCTCGCCCTCGCACACCGGCGGCCCGTCGTTCGGCCAGGCGTAGAGCCTGACCGTGACCTGGTCGCTGGGCAGGATCTCTCCAGTCACCCTCACGCGGTCACCGATCCAGTCGCCGTACCACGGGCCGTCCGAGCTCTCCGCGTACGCCGTCGTGACTGTCTCGATCGGCGGGAAGTCGACCTTCGTGGTCTGCTCCGGCGTCCCGTACGGCTCGGCGATCAGCACCTCACCCTCGGGAGTGAGGATCTGCGGCATCCACGACAGCTGCAGACCCTCGTGCGGCGGCAGGTCGCCGTCGGTCAGCGCCAGCTCCGGTCCGTCCAACTGCAGCGTCTGGCCCACGGCGAGCTCCGGGAGCACGATCCCGACCTGCGGGTCGCTCTCCCCAACCTCGTCGGCGGGTTCACCGTCCCCGGGCTCGCCGCCCCCGTCCGGCTCCTGGCCGGGCTCGGCGCCGGCGACCGGGCCGGGCTCGATCACCGTGGCGTCCGGACGGCAACCCGCGTCTCCTTGCAGGGAGTAGCAGGCGTTCCACACCAGCCGAGACCCCACCAGTACCGGACCGGTGATCACGACCCGGTCCTGCGAGGTGCCGGCGCCGACCACGCCACGTTCCGTGGCCTTGCTGACCATCTCCGGCAGCGGATGGTCGACCACCGTGGTCTGCGCGCCGACACCCCAGTCCTCGCGCATCAGCTCCACGCCGAGCGCGTCGGTCACCACCGGCACCCAGCCCAGGTACAGGCGCGCGCCCGGCGGCGTGCCCGCCGGGACCTCCACCTCCCAGGCCGGGGTGCGGTAGACGTCGACCTCCGGGTCGACCGTCACCGGCTCGCCCATCGGGAACTCGGCCTCCTCCGGGCAGGTCAGGTCCGCATCGAGCCAGCAGGCCTCCCAGTGCAGGGTCCAGTCCGCGCGCTTCTCACCGGTGAACGTCACCTCGTCGCGGACCTCGTCACCCGTGGTCGCGCTCGACGTCGCCGTCGAAGCCATCCCCGGCAGGTCCGCCGTGACCAGGGTGGTCTGCGAGGCGGTGCCCCACGGCTCGCGCATCAGCTCGATGCCGGCCCGGTCCCGCAGCACCGGGGACCAGCCCACGTGCACCGCGAGCGTCCCTGGCGGGAAGTCGTGGATGCTTGGGGTCGCCAGGTCCGGGTGGATGTACGCGCCGGTGCGCGGCACGTCGACCGTGTGCGTCACGACCGGGTTCTCGCACCCGGGCTCGTCGCCCGGGACCCACGTGCACTGCTCCCAGGTCAGGGTCGCGCCCTCGGTCGGGAACGCCGGACCCATGATCATCACCGTGTCGGCGATCTCACCGACGCCGGCTCTCGCCGACTGCGAGGCGGTGGACATCATGTCCAGCCACATCGAGGGGTCGTCCCGCACGCAGAACTGCTCACGGACGTCGTCCGCTCTGCTCGAGAACGGAGCGACGCGCGTTGAGCCGGCGTAGGAGTAGATCGCGACGTAGCAGCCGGCCTGGTTCGGGACGATATGGTCGTCCTCGCCGTACCCGACCTCGTAGGTGCCGTTGCGGGCCGGCAGCGTGGTGCTCATCAGCACCGGCGTGCCCTCGGGCACCTCCGGCTCGGTGAAGTACCCGTCGGTCTTCGGGCCGTACACCGTGAAGTCCGCGAACTCGCCGTCGGGGCCGAACGGCCCGATCCCGTCGAACTCGCCGTAGTCGTCCGGGAACCCGGAGATCGTGACCTCGTCGAACGCGCGCCCGCCTAGCTCCACGTTGTACTCACGCATCTGCGAGAAGTGCTCCAGCGGCGCCCGCACCACGGTCGTCTCAGCGAACTTCGTCCCGTCGGTCCACACCACGTCCTTGACGTACTCCCGCGACACCGCGGGCTGGAGCTGCTTCGACGACCCCCACACGTACACGTACGTGATCGGCTCCGACGCGAGCCCAGCGCTCACCGTGATCGGGGACACCAGGGCCACCGGTCGCGACCGCCGTCCCGGAGAACACCGGCCTGCCCGACGGGGCGGTGTTGGACTCCGGGATCGGGGTTGAGCCCACGTCGTACACGTCGTAGGAATACGTCACCGGCACCGGGCGCCCATCGACGTGCACCCACTCGTCTTCCGGGTGCGCCTGCGGGACGAACGTGTCCACCAGCTCCTCGCCGACATCCACGAACGCCGGCGCCGACGACACCCCCTGCGGTCGGAAGTCACCCACCGCACGGAACGTCGGACCCGGCAGGATCAGCTCCTCCGGGTCAGACGGCGCCCGCAGGCCGTACGTCAGCTGAGCCTGCCGCTGCCCGGACGGGTGCACATACGTGAGGGTCTGTCGAGGCAGGTTCGAGTAGCGGTAGGAGCCCGTGACAGCGCCGTTCGCCCCGGGTTCAGCAGTCCACGACAGGTAGAACGTCTCGGCCCGGCTTGTCCCCGTCCATGTCTTGGTACCGGTGGCATCGAGAGTGGCAGGGCCGTTGAGTGTGAAGGTCATCGGGTAACCGACAAGCGGGACGCCTCCGCGTCCCACGAGCGGGTGGATCGCGATCACGCCGGTCCGAGTGCCCGAGCCGGAGGCTGACGCAGGGGATGCAGCCTGCAGAGGGCCCGCAAGCCCTTCCGCTTCGGCGACGAGCTGCGCCGCACGGTCCTTGACGAACTGCGGAGTCGCCGCGGCGATGAGGGAGCGGACGGTGCCGACGTTCCCGCCGGCCATCGAACCGGGGATCTCGCCGCGCATGTGGGTCTCGTATGCCACCGCAGCCGCGGTCGCATCGTCGGTGGCGTAGCGGTGCTGCGAGTAGACGTACGCCAACACCGGGTCGGAGAAGACCGAAGTCGAGGCGATCGTGTCGCTGCCGCTCGGCGGGTAGATCCGCGCCTGCACGCAGTAGCCGACGGAGTCGTCGACACCAGCGGGTGTTTCGTACGGGCCCAGGTGCACGGCCCCATACCCGGACGGGTAGATCGTGACACCGGGGCCGAGCGCAGCTGCGCGGGCCGGGTTGAGCCCCGCGACCAGCATCAGCGGGACCAGGAGTAGGACCGCCAAGCCCATACTCAGCCCTCTTCGGGCATGCCAAACTTGCCTTGCTTGCACGTCAAAGCCTCCCCGGGGCTCACGCCCCGCCGGTGGTCGTCTCTTCCAGGGATCGCGCAAGCGGAGGGCCGGTGTTCGTAGCACCGGCCCTCGCCCTGTTCAGGGCGAGGGTCCCTTCGCTCGCTGCGACGTCAGGTCAGCCCGCCATCAGCACCACCCTCCAGAGCCCTCGACGCCAGAGGTGTCGAACTCGCCGCACCACGTGCCGGAGCCCTCCTCCACCCAGGTGCCTCCGCCCGACGAGGTCCCGCCTCCAGACCCGGAGGCGGACCCGCTGCCCGACGAACCGGAGGAAGACGATCCGCTCTTGCCGGAGGGCGCCGGAGCGCCAGAGGATCGGTTCCCGGTCGACGAGCTTCCCGTGCGGGCCTTGGACCCGCCGGAGTTCGTGGTGCCGCCCGACGCCGGCGAGGCTGCCGCCGCTGCTACGGCGGACGCCTTGGCGTTCTGCGCCTGCGTGACCGCGTCGCGTGCGCCGGCGAGCGCGTCGACGTGCGCGCGCAGCTGGGCCGCATGCTCGGGCAGCGCCGCGGTGATCGCGGCCGCCTCCTCGAGCGTCTGATCTGCTCGCGTGATCAGGGCGTTGACGGATGCGAAGTCCGCGTCGTCGAGCGCATCGGCGAGGTCCGCCAGCACACCGACGGCTTCGGCGAGCAGCGCGCGGCCAGGCTCGACAGCCTCGCCGGCGGCGGCCTCGACCGCGGCCGCAGCCGCGTCGATCGCCTCCGTCAGTGCGGCCCGCGCTGCGTCGTCCAGGGTGTCGCCTTCCGAGACGGTCAGGTGTTCGCGAGCACCGCCCAGCGACTCCTGCACCGCGGCGACTGCCGCGTCCAGGTCGGTCGCCGCAGGCTCCAAGACCTCGGCGAGGACGTGAGCGACGCGGTTCGATGCCACGGAGAGTTGGACCACCGCGACATCCCGAGCCAGGTCACCGCGAGCGAGCTCCACGGCGGCGACGACCTCCCCGACCCGGTCGATCTTCTGCGCCCGGGACATCCACGGGTCGATGCCCAGGTCAAGCTCACGCTTCTCAGCCACCTGGATCGCGAACGCCTCCAGATCATCGGCGCCGGCCGATTGGACGTCGGCAGCCTGGACGACCCCCTCCGCACCGGACTCCGGTCCCGGCGTCTCGACGCCGGCCGCGAGCCCGGCCGCCACCGCCTCCGCAGCCGCCAGGTCGGCCTCGAGCCTGTCGATCGCCTCCCGCCACTGCTCCAGCGCCGCGGTGTACCGGGCGTCCTCCCGCACGTTCCACACGATCGCGCCCGCACCGCCGCCGACGACGACCAGCGCGGCCGCGGTCACGGCTGCCATCAGCCAACGCGGTCGCCGGGGTCGCTTCGGCTCCTGCTCCTCGAGCGGTGCGCTCGTACCCAGCTCGTTGATCTCGGTCATGCCGCCAGTCCCATCGAGTTCGAGTTCGTGCGCGCACTCACCCGGGCGGTAGGGCGCAGCAGCGGGAGCGTCGCGATCGCGTCGACGCGTCGCTGCTGCCCCACGGCCGTGTACCGAGCCGTCGTTGCCAGCGAGCGATGCCGAAGCAGCTCCTGCACGACCCGCACATCGACGCCCTCGGCGAGCATCGTGCTGGCGAACCAGTGCCGCAGCCGGTGAGCCGTGCCCTCGGCACCGACCCGCCTGAAGCCCCGCGACACGCTCGCGGATAGGGAGTTCGACGTCATGGGACGTCGCGGGTCGAGCGAAGAGGGAAACCACGGGCCGCGAGCCGGCATGAGCTCGACGAGCTCGGCGAGGCCCGGCGCCACGGGGACGTAGTCCCGGACGCCACCCTTGCCGACCACCTCGACCATGCCCTCGGCCTGTCGGAAGTCCCGCGTCCGGACCTTGGCGACCTCGCCCGGCCGGAAGCCGGCGACAGCACCCAGGAGCATCTTGGCCTGAAGCTGCAGGCCGGCCGCTGCGATCGCGCGGTGCACCGCCTCGTCCGGGAGCGACCGCGGTGCCGCTCTCGGCAGCTTCGGGCGCGGCACCAGCAGCGTCGGGTCGTCCTCGCGATACCCCTGGCGTACCAGGAAGACGCTCCACGCCCGGAGCGCGTTGTAGTACGTCGCGCGCGACCCGGGCTCGCGCATCAGGCGCAGCCACTCCATCATCGCGTCCGCGGTCAGCCGGCAGCTGGGCAAGCCGGTCGACGTCGCGGCGGCGCGCACGATCCGTGCCCGCTCGTTGATCGTCTTCGGCGAGTTGTTCGCCATGTCCATGTGCGCCAGCCAGCGCTGTAGCGCCTGGCCACCGCAGATGCACGCGTACGGCATCGTTGTCGTCGTCATCCTCACGTCCCTACCCCTGAACTCGCCGGTTGAGTGGGGGAGGCGGCAGCCCGTACGCGTCATGCCGCGACCGCGGCGGGCACGCGCGCCGCCGGTTGAGTGGTGGGAGCCGGCCAGGAGTCCAGATCACTCAGTCGCCACTCAACCTTCGGATCAGAAGGTTGGGGGTTCGAGTCCCTCCGGGCGCACCCAGCAGGCAGAGGCCCAGCACCGACGAGGTGCTGGGCCTTCGTCGTCCCGCCGGAGCGACGTCGCGCCCAGGTCGGTCGCCCTTCCCCAGCCGGAGCCGGAGCCTCGTCGCCTCGGGCCCCCCGGGAGCCGCGACGGGCGGCTCCGGCAGGCGCAGTCCAGACGGGCGCGAACGCCCGAGTCCTGGCCTACGACGGCGCCGATCGGGTCGTCTCGATCGAGGGCGATGGTGCTGAGACATGGTCGTACGCCTACGACGGGGACGGTCTTCGGTCCACCACCACGCTAGCCGCGGCCAGCGACGCCCCCCAGGGTCAGCAGTTCGTCTGGGATCGGACATCCGCCGTCTCGCTCTTGCTGTCTGACAGTGAGCACTCGTACCTCTACGGTCTTGGCACCGCACCACGCGCGCAGCGCGACGACACCGGTGTGCGCGAGTTCCTGCACGGCGACGCCCTCGGGTCGATCCGGACTGTCACCGACACAACAGCCGCGGTGATCGCGGAGTCCAACTACGAGCCGTACGGGTCCCCGACCATCGCCGCGACCTCCGGTAGCGCGGTGGCAGTCGTCACGAGGTTCGGGTTCGCCGGGGAGTACACCGACGCGACCGCCTGGTGTACCTGCGGGCACGCTACTACGACCCGAGCACCGGTCAGTTCGTCTCCGTTGACCCCGCTATCGACGCGACCCGATCGATGTACGGCTACACGAACGGAAACCCGCTGCAGTTCGTGGACCCGCTGGGCTTGGAGTGGTGGGAAGCACTCATCGACTCCAACGACGAATCGCTGGTCAACAACGCCCTGCAGTCGTTCGGCGCAGGTGTCCTCGACTTCTTCATGAATGCTGCCAACAGCCTCACTCGTATGACCGGGAGCCCCGCAGGAGACCCGTTCGAGCTGATCGGCAACCCCAACGCCTGCGACTCGACCTACGACTGGTCCTACAAGCTCGGCAGCCTCACGACGGCCACCGCGGTGACTGTCGGTTCATTCGGCGGATCGGGATCGAGGGCCGCCTCGGGCGCGGCGGACGACAGCATGGCGGGTGTCCGCGCAACCGGAATCGCCGGCGAACAGGCCGCCGGAATCGTCAAGAACACCCAGCGCATCCCGTCACTGAGCGGGACAGCGAACGACCGAATCCCCGACGAGCTGACAGCCACCGCGATCGGCGAAGTCAAGAACGTCGCGCACCTCAGCTACACCGCCCAGCTGAAGGACTTCAACCTCTACGCGCAGCAAAACGGCATGGCGTTCAACCTCTACGTCCGCGAATCGACGACGTTCAGTTCGGCCCTGCGCGACGAGATCACAGCCGGGCACATCAACGTGATTAGACTCCTGATGTGAGTGACAACGCCCGCACCGAGGAGCTGCGGCCTCGGGAAGACGAGATCCTGCGGGATCTCGAGTCCGTTGGGGTGAGGACTTCGTCGGTCAGCGCCCTGCGGACGTCCGGCGTGCGATACCGGGCCGCGGTCCCCGTTCTTCTGGCGTGGCTCGACCGCGTGGACGACCCGCGCCTGAAGGACCAGCTCGTGCGCGCTCTCTCGGTGCCGTGGGCGGGCCCGGAGGTGCGACAGCGGTTCCTGAGCGACTTCCGCGAGCTGGATCCGCAGGAGGACCCGACCGGTACCGGCATGCGCTGGACCATCGGCAACGCGCTCAACGTCCTGTTCAGCGATGTGTACTACGACGACTACGTGACGCTGGTCGTCGAACCGGCGTTCGGGCGGGGCCGGGAGATGCTGGCGCTCGCGCTGGGCAAGTCGAAGCGTCCGGAGGCAGCTGCTCTGCTGGCGTCGTTGGTGGGTGACCCCACGATCGGCGGGCACGCGATCCAGGCGCTCAGCCGCGTGGCTACACCGTCGGAACGTGCGGCGCTGGAGTCAGGGCTCCAGGATCCTCGCGGGTGGGTCCGTGCGTCGGCACGGCGCGGGTTGTCTCGACTGACGCCCGGCTGAGCGACACGGCCGTCTACACCCATGGCGTGAGCACGAAGCAGCGGCCGGGGCTCAGCCGGTGAGTGCCGCGTCCCCCGCGCAACACGTGGCGGCCGGTGGCTCGCAGGGTCGCCGCACATCCATACGCATGACCACCCCCACCCGCTGGTAGATCGAGTTCCACTTCCCGAGCCGGGCCGGCACGTCCCGCCACGGCGAGCCCGTGCGGTACTTCCAGACCATTCCCTCGATCGCGCCACGGTGGTCCGACCACGGGCGACCTGCACCCTGCGACGACGGCCGCAACGGCTCGACGACCGACCGCACCTCGTCCGAGATCTCCGTGCGTACCCATCAACCCTCGCCCACGACGACATCAACGCGGTTAATCAACACGCCCTAGTGGTCTGGCGTCAGTGCCGCGCGAGGGCGCGGGCCTCGGCCAAGGCCGCCTTGCACGCCAGGTACCCCGGCGACCGGCGGCCGGGGACACCGGCGGTCGCGGGCTGTTGCCGTCGCTGTCGGGCTCGCTCGACGGCGGCGGCGCGGCAGGCCTCAGCGACCTGGGACGGGGCCGGCAGGGGCACGCCGTCGGCGTCGAGCCAGGCCGCGAGCCGCGCGACCAGCCACCCCCGCGCCCACCGCACCCCACGGGCGCCGTCGTGCGGGTGCGGCGCCCCGTCCGGGGTGCGGTCGATCGCCTTGACGAGGTCCGCGACCGACCAGCCCGCCAGGTGGAAGGTCCGTACCCGGGAGGCAAGGTCGCGTGTGGATATGCCTCGCAGGACCGGCAGCCGCCACCGCAGGTCGAGTGCCGCCTCGAGGCGTTGCGCGCGGTCCTCAGGCAAGCGACCCCCAGCACGTTCTCGGCAGCGTCCCGCAGGATGCGGGCGCCGGCGAGGGTGGATCGGACCTCGTGCATCCAGACCTCCTGCCTGACGCGGCGCGATCCCGGAGGGATCGCCGCGGCGACGTACAGGCCGCTGGTCTCCTGGGCGATCGTCGGCGTGAACGGCAGCAACGCTCGCGCTCGGGCATCCGCATGCTGCCCGCGTCCGCCCGGGCGCGACGCCCCGGGCAGGTCGGTCGCGCTCACGCGTGCGAGTCCGGCGCCGCGGCGCGGCGCGGGCACCTGGTCGCCGTCTGCTGCGCGGACCCGGTCCAGCAACCACCCGGCCTGGGCGGGGCGCTGCGCGGGCGACCACGCGCTGGTGATGCCGGCAGCGAGCACGTCACAGACGGTGGCGCGCACCGCGTGCGCGGCCAGCGCCGCCCTCGAGCACCGCTCCCGCCAGCGCGCGGCGTACCGAATCGTCGGGCAGGGACCGAGGCGCCGCCGCTGGGACCTTCGGGCGGGGGACACGCAGCGTCGGGTCGTCGTCGCGGTACCCCTCGCGGACAAGGAAGATCGACCACGCCCGCAGCGCTTGGTAGTACGTCGCCCGGGACTCGGGGTTGCGAAGCAGTCGAAGCCACTGAGTCATCGCGTCCGCCGTCAAAAGGCAGTCGGCCAGCCCTGTGTCCCGAGCTGCCGAGCGGACGATCCTCAGTCGCTCGGAGATGGTCTTCGGCGAGTTGTTCGCGACGTCCATCTTGGCGGCCCACCGCTGCAAACTCACGCCCCAACAGGCGCATGCTGGGGGCGTCATCGTCGTGTCCATACGCACCTGGCTACCTGGCGTCCTGACCGGGTGAGTGGGGTAGCTCTTGCCACGCACGTTCACGCTGCGAGTGCCTCAGTCGGATCGACCGCCCACTGAGTGGTGGCGTCTGCGAAACCACTCAAGTCGGCGTTTCGCCACTCAGGCCTCGGATCAGAAGGTTGGGGGTTCGAGTCCCTCCGGGCGCACCCAGTGTGACAGCGGGATCGAGGCCCAGCCCCGAGACGGTGCTGGGCCTTCGTCGTTCCGCCAGGAGCCACGTTCTTGCAGGTCAGTGGATCGTGATGCGCCGGAAACGGCCGCACCGCGGTCTGAGGTCGCCGTCGAACCGATAGGCGACCATCAACGCCGCCGTGGAAGCCCAGCCGTGGAGTACCCCGATCCCAGCGCGTGGCACGCCTGAGGAGCGATTCAGGCAGCGGCCGGTGCCGCCCTGGGGGTCTACGCGACAGCGGCCGCGCTCGGGGACCAGGCAACCTGGCTGCACCCGGTTGCACGCGTGTTAAGTACGCTTTACATTGCTGTGCATGACAGGGAGGCCGATCGCTACCGCAAGTGCCACGCTGGTGGTGCTCGTCGCTCTGGGGGCGGTGCTTGGAGCCGCTGTCGGCGACGGCATCGGATCGTTGCTGTCGGGTGCCGGCGTCGGATTGGCGGTCGCCGTCGCGGCGGCCGTCCACTTCGGGGCGCGGACACTCGCTGCACGCACAGCCGACGCGCGGGGGCCCGAGTTCGCATCGGACTCGGTCGAGCGGGGGGTGTTCAAAGACGCATTGGGCGGAGTGGCCCCCGACGCGCTCAGCGCGATGGCACTGTCCACGGTGCTCAGCCTCCTCATCCCGGATCTGGCCGTGGTTCGGGTGGTGCTGATCGGCGCGTTGGCGATCGTCGTGATCGACCTCGTGGTGCGGCTCCGGTTGGGGTGGCGCGCAAGGGTGGTCGACGATGCGTAACGACGTCCGTCACCTGCGAGAGCGGCGCGGCATGACGCAGTCGGGCCTGGCGGAGGTCGTCGGGGTGTCGCGGCAGACGATCATCGCGATCGAGCGTGGCCGCTTCGATGCGAGTCTTCCCTTGGCTTTCCGTCTGGCGGCCGCGCTGGGGACGCGCGTGGATGAGCTGTTTCACGTGGACGACTCGGGCGCCGGTCCGGGCGTCGACGTCACATTGACGTAGGGGGAAACATGGCACCAATCATCATCACTATCGTGCTCGCAGTCGTCGTGACTGGGGTTGTCTGGGGCGCCGCCCGCGGGGCGTTGCCCGCGAACGGGATGGTCGGAATCCGGACTCAGAAGACTCAGCGGTCGGAGGGTGCGTGGCGCGCTGCGCACCGTGCGGCACTTCGGCTGGTTCTCCCAGCGAGTGCGGTGGTCGTCCTGGCGGGGGCGCGATCGCCCTGTTCGCTCTGCCGAGCGGCTGGAACGCGGAGGTCGTGGGCCTCGTGCTTCTGGCGTTGTACGCGATCATGCTGGTCGGCGCGGGGCGTCGCCCAGCGCGCGGCGACCGACTCGCAGCCGGTCTAACCCCCCGCCCGAAGTCTTAAGTCCCTTGACTGGAGTGGGCGCGGGCGTCGATCGGCCTGTGGTCCTTCGGACTGATCATGATCGGCGCAGCGTGCTCGGCTCCCAACGTCGATCTCGTGGTGCGTGGACGGGAAGACCCGGCGGAGTTCGAGTTCCCGACACCCGCAGGCGGCGAAGGGCAGCTTCTCGCACAGAGTCGCCACGAGGCGGGCTCCTAGGCACCGCCCGGCCGCCGTGGAGGTCGGCGATGTCGTCACGGCCCCGCGGCACGAGCGGGACGGGCTGGTGACCCACCGGGTCGTGCAGGTCACCCCCGCGGCCGCTCTACGGTGTGGCCATGACGACGCTCTCCGTAGGCATGATCACCTTCGACACCACCGACGCGGTCTCTCTGGCGACGTGGTGGGCCCGGCACGTCGGCGGGACCGTGCGCGACGAGGCGGACGGCTGGTTCGTCACCGTCGACCGGCCCGACGGCCCCGCGCTCGCGTTCCAGAAGGTCGCCGACCCCACGCCCGGGAAGAACCGGGTGCACCTCGACATGCACGCGCAGGACCGGGAGACCGCCGTGCGCGCCCTGCTCGCGGACGGCGCGTCGCTGGTGGCGCAGCAGCAGATGCCCGGGTTCCGATGGACGGTGCTCGCCGACCCCGACGGCAACCAGTTCTGCATCGCGCAGGCGGACGGCGCCTGACGGGACCGCGGCCGACCCCGACCGATCGGTCGGATCGCCGGCAACGCTGCGCCCGCGTCTGGGGCGGCGGTTTCGGACAGTGGGAGCAGAGTATCTTCGAGTGGACAGGACTTGCCGCCGGCATGTCGGGTGTGACGCCACCGGGTAGCTACAAGCCGGTTCTGCCGGGGACCGCGGTGCACGCGATGCTCGTCGCGAATCTCATGCCGCTGCAGGTGATTCGTTTCATTGCCTCGCGCGGTGAGGGCGGGAGGGGTCGACTGACCCGAGCTCTGCTCGGGGCGCGCTCGCTCGTGGCCGCGCATTGGGGCGGAGCTCCGGACATCCGAGTGCGACTCGGGGGCCGCAGCATCGTCCACGCGGCATCCGCGATCGGACACATCGCGAATTTCGTCCCAGGTGCCGCCTGCCTGGTCGTCTATATCAATACCGCGGCGGCGCTATTCATCCGGCTCGCCCGCTTGCTTTTTTCTCTCGGCGCGGCCCACTTGGCAGTCGGGATCTCGCATTTGCCGCGATCGATCGCTACAGGCATGGACTGGGTGGCGTGGTCCGACTCCGGGAACCCGAGTGATTGGTCGCCTCGAAGCAGTTCGCAACCCAAGGCATGGGATCTTGTTGGTTTCCTCGTCGCGTGGACTGTGATCGCTGGAACGTCGATCGGCGTGACGGTGACCTGATGGGATTTCCTCGCGTAGTGCATGTGGGAGGTGAAGAACGGTGGAAGGGTATCGATTGATCCTGGCGAGTAGCAATGACGATCGCGAGGGCATGGCGCTCGAGCTTCAGACGACACAGGGCGAGCAGGTCGCGGACGTCTTCGAGAGCGAAGAATCGGGCCACCGGAGCGTGCGATTCTATACGCAGTCGGAGGTTCCGATTGAATTGGTCCGATGGTTGCTGAGAGAAGCAGACCGTCAACTGTAGAGGTGCGAGCCCGGCGTGAATCGCGAGGTCGCCATGAGCTGAGGATCTGAGCGCGTACCACACCGCCTCGGGCAACCCGCCCGGCCGTTGGGTGGGGAGGGCCCGGGTGCTCTCGGTGTCTCCGGGCGGGTCGCGGAAGCGCAGATGAAGGCGCTGTTCGGTGAGAGTCGCCACTCGGACGCCGACGCGATCGAGCGTCGAGCCGGAACATCCACGCCGGGTGGGTGTCAAGATCGTGAAGGGTCGCTCAGGTCGCTGACAGCTCCCCCGGCGGACAGGAAGGCGTGGTCGTGAAGGAAGAACGAGTGAGCGCTACCTACGTCGTGGGCGTGGAGCGCTTCGAGATTGCCTTCGAACCCTACGGCGAGGAGTTGTTCGCAACTCTCACCATAAGGATCCGTGGCGACGAGCTGTGGCGGTCTACCGAGCGTTCGTGGCGTCCAGTTGGAATCGGGAACGGGACTCGTTCGGCTTATATTTGGACGGCGAGGACTCTCGTCGAGCTGTCGACGTCCGGATCGATGTGGTCCGCGAAGTTTGACGAGGACCTGATCTGGGTCTACCAGGCCGGCGCGGCGTGGGTTGCAGTCTGCGAAACTTCGGTGCGACTTGTTGGAACCGAGGGTGAGGTGGACAGGTGGGAGCTTGCCGACGTAGTTGCCGAGGCTGATTGGCGGGGTGAAAAAATGTACGTCCGAGACGTGGCTGGACGTGAGGTCTTCCTCCGTGTGCATGGTGACGAGTTCCATCCCAGTGTGCCGTGAGATGGCGCGCAATGAGTCGTTGCCTGACGGTCCAGCTGGGCACATGCGGATAAGTCACTGGTTGTGAGACGTGCTAGAGCGTGGGGGCTGTCCCGTCTGAACCGACGCCGGCAGGCCGCGAGCAGCTCCTCAGAGCCGGAACAACGGGTTGTGCCCGTGCCTGGCAGTCGCTTTGGTCCTCGGCAGCCCCAGGTCGCGCAACGGGCGGGTCAGGCAGGTGTCCGGCCCAGGAGCCGACACGCTCCATGTGCGCAAAGACGCGTGCGTTCGGCGTGTCACGGGGCGATGAACTCCGGGAGAACCTCAACGACGGTGGCGTGTCGGGCTTTCGTCGTCCTGCTGGCCATGCCTCGTCCCGGGCCCAGGGCCCGGTCGCGTGACGTGATGAGACCAGCCTCGCTGTACTCGCGAGCGAGGTCGAGGACGCAATCGACGGCCAGGTCGCGGGTGGCCATCTCGGTGACCTGACCGGAGACGTCAGGGCGCAGCCGCGCCAGGCCTGCGGCCCACCCCGCGACGCCGCGGGCGCTACGAGACCGGCGCCGGCGAGAGCCGAGCGCCCGTGACACCTGCCGCCCTGAGGTCTCGTGCGATCGCGGCGCTCACGACGAGCGTGTCCGCCGCGGTGCGGGAGGGCATGTGGACCACGCGGCCATAGGCCTCGACGTCTCGCGCGGGGGTGTGCCAGGTCGTCATCGCGTGGCCGGCGAGCTTGGCCGGGGAGTAGAAGTAGCGCCCGGGTGTGCCGAGCCGGGGATCCCGCTCGGCGAGCTCCTCGTCGAGGACGTCGTGGTGAACGGGGAAGTGCGGGGTCCAGTACGTCAGTTCCTCGCCCTCGCCGTGCTTGAGCGCGCCGGGCAGCCACTGCACCTCGTCCTTCGGGCCGAGGTGGGATTCGAGAATGTCCCGCACGCGGGGGCTGACCAGACGCACCGCGTCCACGGTGAAGACGAGGTCGAACGGCAGTCGGGTCGTCGAGAGCCACCGCCACGCGGGCACGCCGGCGTCCTCGATCCGGCCCGTCTCGCACAGGCGCCGCATGAGTTCGAGGTCGTGGCCGTCCGGTTCGGCGACGAGCGAGGCGTCGGCCGACGCGTCGGCAGAGAGCTCGAACCACTGGGCTGCGTGTGCTCGAGAGCGGGGAATTGCACGTCATCTCCACCTGTCCTAATCCCGGCAGTGTGCAGCACGTACGACCGTCGCGTCTCGCAGTTCGACTTCGGAGCCGTCGCGCTGGAGTCCTGCAAGAAACACTGCCGATCGCTGCGCTGCCGGGAACTCCTGAGCGAGCCGGTCGGCGGCCTGCATGCGCTGGGGAACCCGGTTGTCGTCGTGCTCGTGGTGGCGCTCCTCGTCGGGATCACGGCGCTGGTGACGTTCCCGGTGCGGCGGGGCTCCGACGACGGGGGCACGGACCCGCGCCTCTGACGGCGTGGACGGCGTCCCGACCCGCCCGCCTGATCGGTACGATCGTCCACATACGCTGCGGGCGCTCGCCGGCCGGAGCCGTCCGACCATGCCCGAACCCGCCGAGAGGCAGCGCACCACGCCGTGTACTCGCTCCTGCTGACGATCGTCTACGTCGCCTTCATCAGCCTCGGGCTGCCCGACTCCCTGGTCGGGTCCGGGTGGCCCGTGATGCACGAGGACCTCGGGGTCCCGCTGGCCTTCGCCGGGATCCTCACGATGATCATCTCGGTCGGGACGATCGTGTCGAGCCTGGCGTCCGACCGCCTCACGCGCCGGTTCGGTGCCGGCCTCGTCACCGCCGTGAGCGTCGGGATGACCGCGGCGGCGCTGGTGGGCTTCTCGCTGTCCGGGTCGTTCTGGCTGCTCTGCCTGTGGGCGGTCCCGTACGGCCTCGGGGCCGGGGCGGTCGACGCGGCGCTCAACAACTACGTGGCCCTGCACTACGCCGCGCGGCACATGAACTGGCTGCACAGCTTCTGGGGCGTGGGCGCCTCGATCAGCCCGTTCATCATGAGCTACGCCCTCGGCACCCGGCTGGGGTGGTCGGGCGCGTACGGGATCGTCGGCGGCATCCAGATCGCCCTGACGCTCGTGCTGCTCGTGAGCCTGCCGCTCTGGGGCCGGGTGAACCCCGTGCGTGCGGCCGAGCGCGCCGGGGACGACGAGGACGCGCCGGCGTCGGGGGCCCGCGCGGCGCACGTCCCGCTGGCCCAGGCGCTGCGCATCCCGGGCGTGCTGCTGATCCTCACCGCGTTCTTCGCCTACTGCGCGCTCGAGAGCACCGCGATCCTGTGGGCCTCGACGTACCTGGTCACCGACCGCGGCGTCGACACGGCCACCGCGGCGGCGTTCGGCTCCCTGTTCCTGCTGGGCATCACCGGCGGGCGGTTCCTGGCCGGGTTCTTCGCGGACCGCGTCGGCGACACGCTCCTGATCCGCGGGGGCTTCGTGACGGTCGCGGTCGGGGTCGTGCTCATCGCGCTCCCGGTGGGGACCGACGTGCTCGCGCTCGCCGGCCTCGTCGTCGCGGGGCTGGGCTGCGCGCCGATCTACCCCGCGATCATCCACTCCACGCCGGTGAACTTCGGCCGCAGCAGCTCGCAGGCGATCATCGGCATCCAGATGGCCGCGGCGTACACGGGCTCGACGCTGGCGCCGCCGCTGTTCGGGGTGCTGTCGACCTGGGCGGGGACATGGATCTTCCCCCTGTTCGCCGCCGTGCTCGTCGCGCTCGGCCTGGTGATGTCCGAGCGGCTCAACCGCCTCGTCGCGCGCCGCGCGCCGAGCGCGGCCGGGGTCACCGCGTCCTGAGGGCGCGGTGGAGTTCGCCATGGCGTGGGTCGTCCTCATCGGGTCCGGCATGCTCGAGGCGGTGTGGGCGACGGCGCTCGCGGCGTCGAACGGCTTCCGGCGCGTCGTCCCGACGGTCGTGTTCTTCCTGTCGATGGGCCTGAGCATGGTCGGCCTGGCGTGGGCCATGCAGATGCTGCCCACCGGGACTGCGTACGCCGTGTGGGTCGGGATCGGCGCGACGCTCACCGTCGTGTGGGCCGCGGCGACGGGCCAGGACCGGCTGGGTGCCGCCCGGGTCGCGCTGCTGGTGCTGCTCATCGGCTCGGTCGTCGGCCTGAAGGCGGTGAGCTGACGTGCCGTGGCTCGTCCTGCTGGTCAGCGCCGTGTTCGAGGCGGTGTGGGCGACCGCGCTCGGGATGTCCGAGGGCCTGAGCCGGCCCGTGCCCACGGTCGTGTTCTTCGCGGCGCTCACCGCCAGCATGGGCGGGCTGGCGTGGGCCACCCGGACGATCCCGATCGGGACGGCCTACGCGGTGTGGGTCGGCATCGGCGCCGCGCTGACCGTCACGTACGCCATGGTGGCGGGGGACGAGGCGGCCTCGCCGGCGAAGGTGCTGTTCCTCGCCGGGATTGTCGGCGCGGTGATCGGGCTGAAGCTGGTCCCGCACGCCCCGGGTACCCGGGACCGCGGTCGACCGGACGACGCCGCGTCCTCCTGACGCACCGGTCCGCGCCCCGCTCGCCGGGCGCGCGCGGGCGCGGCCTGGGACGATCACCCGATGCCCCCCGAGCCCTGGTTCCGGCGGACCGTCGCCACCGCCCGACGGTCGGCGCTCGCCGTGTGGGACCGCCGCGGGGAGCTGCGCGACCCGACCTCGCGCGCCGCCGTCGTGCTCGGGCTGCTGCTGGTGGTCGTGGGCGTCACCGGGCTGCTGGTCGTGCACGACGCGGTGGCCGAGGGCGACGACCTCGCCGAGGCCGACCTCCCGGTGCTGGACTGGCTGGTCGCCGCCCGCGGACCGGGGGTCACGGCATTCCTCACGGCCGTCTCGGCGGTGACGGGGCCCGGCGTCCTGCCGGTGGTCGTCGTGGTCGCGTGCCTGGTGTGGGGGCTGGCGACGCGCTCCTGGTGGCAGCCGGCGCTGCTGGCCGGGGCCATGGTGCTCTCGACGCTGGTGTCCGTGGCGATCAAGTCGGCGGTGGCCCGCCCGCGCCCGCCGCTGGACACCATGACCGTGCCGGGGTCGGAGTCGACGTACTCGTTCCCGTCGGGCCACACCGTCGGCACCGCGACGTTCCTGCTCACGGCCGGGTACCTCATCTGGATCCGGAGCCCGCACGTGCGCTCGCTCGTGCTCTGGGCCCTCGGGACCGGTGCGGGCATCCTGCTCGTCGCCGGGAGCCGGCTGTACCTCGGCTACCACTTCCTCACCGACGTGACCGCGGGGTTCGCGCTCGCGGTCGCCGTGCTGGGCGTGGTGGTCGTGGTCGACCGGCGCCGGGCGGTGCGCGCCGCGCGCATGACGGCCGGCGCCGGGGGCGACGACGCGGGGGCCACGCCGGCGGGCTGACCCCGCCGGCGCGTGCCCGGCCCCGCCCTCAGCCGGGCAGCTCCGCGCGCCGCCGCAGCCGCCCGTCCGCCCCGATCTCGAGCACCGCGTCCAGCCCGAGCCGCTCCAGGAACGGCCGGTCGTGGCTCACCACGAGCAGCGCGCCCCGGTACGCGTCGAGCGCCTCCGCGAGCTGCGCCACGCTCGCCAGGTCGAGGTTGTTGGTCGGCTCGTCGAGGACGAGCAGCTGCGCGGGCGGGTCCGCGAGCAGCAGCCGCGCCAGCGCGACCCGGAACCGCTCGCCGCCGGACAGGGTGCGCACCGGCCGGTCCACCGCGTCGCCGCGCAGCAGCAGCCGGGCGAGCTGGTTCCGCAGCGTCCCGGGCGGCGTGCCGGGCGCGACCGCCTGCACCGCCGCGAGCGCGCCGGCCTCGTCGTCCAGGCCGTCGAGGCGCTGCGGCAGGTAGCCGACCGCGTCGGTGAGCAGCCGGCCGTGGGGCCGGCCGGGCGCCGGGGCCGACCCGCAGACCAGCTGCTCCAGCAGGGTCGTCTTGCCCGTGCCGTTCGCGCCGACCAGGGCGACGCGCTCCGGCCCCTGGACGACCACCGTGCCGCCGGCGCCGTCCGCGAGCTCGGCGATCCGCCGGCCCCGCGGCACCCCGGGGTCGGGCAGCACCAGGTGGATGTGCTCGTCGTCGCGCACGCGGGCGTCGGCGGCGTCGACCGCGGTCTGGGCCGCCCGCACCCGGTCGTCGAGCGTGGACCGCAGGGCGCCCGCGGAGTTCTGCGCCCGGCTGGCCCGGTTGCCGGCGAGGATCTTCGGGATGCCGCCGTCCCGCTGGGTCGCCCGGGCGGTGCGGGCCCGCCGGGCGAGCGTCGTCTCCGCCTCGGCGCGCTGCCGCTTCTCGGACCGCAGGGCCTGCTGGGCGGACCGCGCGGCCTGCTCGGCGGCCGCCTGCTCGGCCTCCCGGTGCTGCTGCCAGGCGCTGTACGTCCCGCCGAACGTCTCCAGGGTCCCGTCGTGCAGCTCGGCGATCCGGTCGACGTGCTCCAGCAGCTCGAGGTCGTGGCTGACGACGACGAGCGTCCCCGGCCACGTGTCGACGAGCTCGCCGAGCCGCGCGCGGGTGGGCCGGTCGAGGTTGTTGGTCGGCTCGTCGAGCAGCGTGACCGCGGTGCGGCGCAGGCGCAGGCCGGTGACCGCGATCAGCACGGCCTCGCCACCGGACACCTCGGCCACCCGCCGGCCGAGGTCGGCCGCCGAGAACCCGATCTGGTGCAGCGACTCGTCGGCGCGGGCCTCGATGTCCCAGTCGTCGCCGACGGCGTCGAAGTGCCGCGGGTCGACGTCCCCGGACTCGATGGCGCGCAGCGCCGCCAGGGTGCGGTCGATGCCGAGCAGCTCCGCGACGGTGGTGTCCCGCGCGAGCGTGAGCGTCTGGGGCAGGTACCCGACGTCGCCGACGACCTCGACCGCGCCGGAGGTGGGGGTGAGCAGGCCGGCGACGAGGCGCAGCAGCGTGGACTTGCCCGAGCCGTTGCGGCCGACCAGGCCGGTGCGGCCGGCGGTGAACGTGGCGTCGAGGCGGTCGAGGGCGACCGTGCCGTCGGGCCACTCGAGCGTGACCCCGCGCAGGGTGACGGTGGGGGAGGGGGACATGGGCGTGCTCTTCTCTCTCCCGGGCCCGTGGGCGGGGAGGGCTGGTCGGCGTGGGCGGCCGGCCGAGGTGCGCGCTGCGCGGCCGGCCACGCGCGGGGGCGTGCCGGGGCGGGCGGCCGGGCGGTCGCGCACCGGGTCGGGTGCGGCGCCGGACGTGCGGGGACTCGTCGCGGCGCGGTCGACGCCCGTGGCGGGCGGACCGGCGCTGCGCGTCGGACGACGGGGCGAGCCACCGGCGGTCCGGTGGCTAGGCTTTGTCGACCTCGATCGTCTCCACGGGGCGACCGTAGCAGCGGTCCCCGCCGCCGGCCCAGGCCTTTTCCGCCGGGGGTGACCCACCGTGCGGGCAGCCCCGGCCCCCGGGCCCGTCACCGCGCCCGTCGCGAGCGGGTGGCGCGTGGCCGCCCGAGCACGCCGAGCGACCGCCGCAGGCGGCCCGGGCGCAGGGCCAGCGCCTCGGCCGCCCCCGGTTCGGTGCGCGCGCACGCCAGGACCACGCCGAGCGCCAGCATCGTCGCGACGAGCGAGGACCCGCCTGCCGACACCAGCGGCAGCGGCACGCCGATGACCGGGGCCAGGCCGATGACGGTCCCGATGTTGATCAGCGCCTGCGACACCACCCAGCCCAGGACGCCGCCGGTGACGACGCGGGCGAACGGGTCCGGGTGCCGGCCGATCACGCGCAGCATCGCCAGCGCGAGCACGGCGAGCAGCGCCAGCACCAGGAGCGTCCCGGCCAGCCCGAGCTCCTCGCCGACGATCGCGAAGATGAAGTCGTTGTGGGCCTCGGGCAGGTACGACCACTTCTGCCGGGACTGCCCGAGCCCGGTCCCGAGCCAGCCGCCCGAGGCCAAGGCCCGCACGCCCTGGGTGGTCTGGTAGCAGCTGCCGAGCGGGTCGCAGTCGCCACCGAGCCAGTCGCTGATCCGCTGCACCCGCCGGGGCGCGGACGCGGCGATGGCCACGAAGGCGAGCGCGGCCGCGGCGCCCGCCACCGCGAACAGCCGCAGCGGGGCGCCCGCGACGAACAGCGCCGCCGCGACGAGGGTCGCCATGACGAGCGAGGTGCCGACGTCGTGCCCGGCGAGCGTGGCGACGATCGCGACCACGGCGCCCGGCACCGCCGGGAACCCCGCCGTCCGCCAGTCGCGGATGCCCTCCTGCCGGGCCGCCAGGACGCGCGCGAGCCACAGCACCAGGCCGAGCTTCACCACCTCGGCCGGCTGGCCGACGACCGGGCCCAGCGCGACCCAGCTCCGCCGCTCGCCCTGGCTGAGCCCCAGCGGGGTGAACACGAGCAGCTGCAGCACCAGCGCCGTGAGCAGCAGCGGCGCCGCGGCCCTCCGGTACGCCCGCAGCGGCACCCGGGCGGCCACGAGCATGGCTGCGACCCCGAGCACCGCGAACTGCAGCTGCTCCGCCGCGAGCGCGTAGGGGGAGTTCCCGCGGGCGATCGAGTCCACGGCGGACGCGGACAGCACCATCACCTGCCCGAACACCATCAGGGTCAGCGAGGCGCCGAGCAGCAGCTGGTAGCTGGCGGCGCCGTCGGCGCGGGGCTGCCCGGGGGCGGGCGACCGGTCCGTCGGCGAGCTCACCGAGCCACGCTAGGCACGGTGCCGGGCGCGATCAGCGGCGTCTGAGTGGTGGCGGTGGAGTGGTTGGGTGAGGCCGGACGGGGAACCCGGGTGCCGCGCGCCACGCGCCCGCGCCATGATGAACGGGACGGCGACCTCGGGAGGGCGGCGGTGGCGATCGACGTGCGGCGTGAGCGCGCCGAGCTGTACCGGGCGGGCGCCGAGTGGGCCGAGGTCGTGGTCCCCCCGGCGGACTACCTCGCCGTCGACGGGCACGGCGACCCGAACTCGTCCGCCGCCTACGCGGACGCCGTCGGCGCGCTCTACACCGTGGCGTACGCGGTGCGTGCGGCGCGGAAGCGGCGCACCGGGGAGCCGTTCGTGGTCGGGCCGCTCGAGGGCCTGTGGTCGAGCGCGGACCCCGCCGCGTTCGGCCGGCCGCAAGGCCGACTGGGACTGGACGATGCTGATCCCGCTACCGAGCGCGGTGGCCGGTGCCGACGTCGACACCGGACTCGGGGCCGCTGCGGGGCGGCGGCCGGATCTGCCCGTCGACCGGGTCCGGCCGCTGACGCTCGACGAGGGCCGGTGCCTCCAGGTGCTGCACGTCGGGTCGTACGACGACGAGGCGCCCGCGCTCGCCCGGCTGCACCACGAGCTCATGCCCGCCCACGGCCTGACCTGGAACGGCCGGCACCACGAGATCTACCTCGGCGACCCGCGCCGGGTCGCGCCCGACCGGCTGCGTACGGTGCTGCGGCAGCCGGTCCGCCCCGCGGGCTGACGCGGCCGGGTCAGCGTGGCGGCGCCGCCGGCGCCGCCTGCCCCCGCCACCAGGCCGCGCGGCGCTCCGGCGCCCGCCACGGCGCCTGCTCCGGCCAGTGCAGCACGACGGACCGCCACCCGCGGGCCACCCGCCGGCCGAGCCCGCGCGGCGACCGCAGCGGCCGGGCGGAGATCGACACGGCCAGGCCGGCGTCGTACCGGACCGACCCGGGCGGCAGGTGGAAGCTCAGGTCCAGGTCGTCGTGGACGTCGGCCTCGCGGTGCACCTCGTGCCGTGCGGTCCGCCAGGCGGCGGCGCGCACGGCGCACGCCGACCCGAACACCGGGGGGCCGCCGAGCGCGAGCCCCGCCAGGACGAAGTAGGCGCGCATGTAGAGCAGGTGCACCAGCGCGCTGCCCAGCCCGCCGACCGACCCGAGCCGGAACCGCCCCGGTCCGGTGACCGCGGCGCACCCCGGGTCGTCCGCGAGCAGCACCTCGACCCGCGCGAGCCACCCCGGGGGCAGCACCGTGTCCGCGTCCACCCGCGCGATGACGTCGCCGGTCGCGGCGTCGTACCCGGCCGCCGCGGCGGGCCAGATGCCGCGCTCGGCCTCGTGCACCACCCGGGCGCCGGCCGCGGCGGCCACCCGCGCGGTCCCGTCGCCGCTGGCGTTGTCCACGACGACCACCTCGTCGGGGAGCCGGGTCTGGGCCGCGAGGGACGCGAGGCAGCGCGGGAGCCGGTCCTCCTCGTCCCACGCGGGCACGACGACGGAGATGCGCAGCGGGGGGCGGCCGGTCACCGGAGCGTCCTTGTCGGGTCAGCGAGCACGCCCCATCCCCGCACGGCGAGGGCCGCCCGGCAACCGGGGACGCGCCGTCGTCCGCGGCGCCGTGCGGGCCCACCCGCCGGTCGGGCGGTTCCCCGAGACCGGCGACCGGCTCGACCAGCCGTTCCGGTGCCTCCCGGTGCCTCCCGGTGCCTCCCGGTGCCTGCCGGTGCGGGCGTCAGACGGGCTCGTCCGGGGGGCCGGGCGCGCGGGCCGGCGCCCGCCCGTCCGATGCCCGTGCGTGCGCCGCGGCCGCCGCGTCGAGCGCCCCGCCCAGCACCGCCACGAGGTCGCCCCGCGGGACGGTGGCCGCCCGCAGCCGCGGCGGGACCAGGCCGGCCCGCACCGCCACGGCCCCGACCCCGGCGAGCCCCAGGCCGAGCAGCACCGGCCAGGTCGCCTGCCACAGCGTGACGGTGTCGAGGGCGGGCACGGACAGCACCGGCACCCACCGGCCCGCGAGGTACCAGGTCGCGACGGTCCCGCCGAGGCAGAGCACGACCCAGGACACCAGGCCGACGTCGGCCCCCACCGGGCCCGGTCGGACGTGCCGGCGCAGGATCGTCGCGGTCCGGACCAGGATCAACGTGGAGACGGTCGCGACGAACGGCAGCGCCACCGTGATGACGGCCAGCTCGGGGCCGTCGGCGAGGGTGCGCTTCGCGGCGTACTTCGCCACCGCGCCGCTGCCGAACGGCGCGCCGACCACGGCGAGGGCGAGCACGGCGGCGCCGGCGAGGACCAGCCCGCGCAGCCGCCCGCCCCCGTGCCGCTGCCAGATCTGCACGGACAGCACGAGGCCACCCTTGGCCATCCCGTGGTGCACCGCGTAGACGACGGCCGACAGCGCGCACGCCTGGGCGAGCTCCGGGATCGCGAGCGCCACCCCGACGAGCACCGTGATGAAGCCCATCTGGCCGACCGTGCTGTACCCGAGCGACACCTCCGCGTCGTCGTTCAGCACCCCCGGCACGACGGCGAGCAGCCCGCCCGCCAGCCCGACGACCACCAGGGCGGTGCCCCAGCCCGGCAGGGCGACCTCGCCGAGCGGCAGCAGCCGCAGCAGGCCGACCAGCCCGACCTTGACGACGGTGCCGCTGAGCACGGCGCCGACCGGGATCGCGACGGTCGACTCCAGGAGCGGAAGCCAGCCGTGCAGCGGGAACGTGGCGGCGCGGATGCCGAACGCGACCAGGGTGAGCGCCACGACCGGCACCAGGACGGGTGAGGTCGCCACCACCGCGGGCACGTCGGCGAGCCGCCCGCCCCCCGCCCCGACGACGAGCGCCGCGGCGGCGACGAGCGCGGCGTCCGAGGTGACGGCCAGGGCCAGGTGCACCCGGGCGGCGGACCGCGCGGGACCGCCCGCCGGGAGCCGGGCCATCAGCCCGACCGCGACGGTCGTGACCAGGCACCCGGCCACCAGCGTCACCACGTCCGCCGCCAGCAGCGCCAGGGCGTTGCCGGCGCAGCAGAGCAGCAGCAGCGCCGTCAGCCGGACGGCGCCGGGCGTGCCCGCCCGCGCGGTGACGACCAGGGCCGCGGCGTACAGCACGGTCGCGACCAGCACCAGGGGGCGCGACAGCGCGTCGACCAGCACCAGCCCGTCCGAGCCGGAGCCGGTGCCGGACCCCGCGCCGGTGCCCAGCACGGCCAGCGCCGCGAGCGGGAGCAGCGCGAGCGGCGCGGCGGCGGCCGCGGTCCGGCGGCGGTCGCCGCCCCGGGCCAGCAGCACGGCGCAGAGCGCGGCGGGGAGCGCGAGGGCACCCAGCCACAGCAGGTCGGTCGTCACGGCCGCAGCCTGGCAGGAGCGGTCGCAGCCGCGGTCGCCCGCGCAGGCGTGGGTAGGTGGCGGCCCACGGCGGTCAGGCGTAGGGGTCGACGATCCGGCCGATGTCGGCGCGGTCCTTCGCGCCGGTCTTCCGCCTGATGTTGTACAGGTGGCTCTCGACGGTCCGCCGGCTGAGGAACAGCCGCCGGGCGATCGCCGAGGTCGACTCGCCGCGCGCGATCAGCGCCGCGATCTCCCGCTCCCGCTCGGTCAGCTCGGCGCTGCCCGCCTGCTCGTCGAGGGGGACGGAGGGCGTCGACCCGAGCACCTGCGCGTCGGCGCGGGCGCGGGCGGCGCCGTCGTCGTCCCCGGCGACCTGCAGGAGGCCCGCCGCGATCAGGTAGCAGCGGACCGCCTGCTCCCGCATGTCCAGGGCGACGAACCGTCGGGCGACCGCCACGAGCGCGTCCGGGTCGCGCCCGTCCCGCAGCGCGTGCTGGGCGTCGAGGTAGGTCAGGTACGCCTCGCCGCCGACCCGCTCCGCGGTGCCGCGGAAGGCGGTCGCGAGCCCCGGGTCGAAGGACAGCAGCAGCCGGTAGATCCGGGTGGCGTCCGCGGCGAGGTGGTGCCCGAGCCCGCGCTCCCGGTCGGTGAGCAGGTCGAGCAGCCGCGCGCCCTCCTCCGGGTCGCCGCCGGCGAACAGGCTCATCGCCGCGACCCAGAGCGCGTCGCCGAACGGCAGGGCGTCGGCGGGCGCCTCGTGCTCCTCGGCCAGCGCGCGCAGCCCCTGGACGAGACCGGTCTGCTGGCTGTGCAGCGACAGCGTGGCGAGCAGCACGCGGGCGGCCAGGTCGGGAGCGACGACGAGCGCGCGGGCGCGCAGGCCCGAGGCGAGCACCGGCAGCAGCTCGCGGCGGGCGGCGTCGAGGCGCATCCGGCTGCCCAGGCACAGGGCCGCCACGTACAGGCCGCCCACCCAGGTCGACGGCGAGCCCTCGTCGACGGCCGCGCCCGCGAGCGCGCGGGCCCGGTCGACGCCCTCGGCCAACCGCCCGCTGCCGTACCGGGTGAGCACGGAGAGCACGTCGGCGCTGTCCCGGAGCAGGGCGGGCCAGCCGCTGCGCTCCCCGGCCAGCAGCGCGGCCGTGTCGTCGTGCCGGCCCGCGATCACGTGGCACGCCGCCAGCGCCACGCGCGCCGCGGCCGCCGCCGGGTCGTCGCCGTCCACCCGCGGGCCGAGCGTGGCGGCGTAGCCGTCGGGCACGTCCCCGTACTCGGCGCGGAGCGCCACCGCGAGCGAGTCCAGCGCCTCCCGGTGCGCGGGTGTCGCGCCGGCCGGCAGGCCGGCCACCAGGCCGTCCGCGACCGCGGCGGGGTCCCCGCCCTGCGCGATCGCCCAGCGACCCTCGAGGTACCGCAGCTGCACCGGCGCGAACCCGTCGAGGTCGGTGGTCCGGTCGGTGCGCGCGAGGACGTCGTCCACGCGGCCGGGCTCGTCCTCGACCGACAGCAGCAGCCGGAGCAGCTCGGCGGCGTGCTCGGTGCGGGGGTCGTCCTGCCACCGGCGCGCGGCCGCCGCGAGCTGGATGCGCACCCGGGTGGCGAGGAGCCGGGCGACGGCGGCGCCCCCGGCCCCGGGGTCCTCGGACCAGCCGGCGGGGACGGGCCCCGCGACGTCGTCGCCGACGGCCGCGAGCAGCCCGCGCAGCCGCGTGCGCAGGCCGGCGTCCTCGCCCCCGGGGTCGGTGTCCAGCGCGTCGAGCGCCGCCGTGACCAGGCGGTACCGCGTGGTCTCGCCGGTGGCACGGGCGAGGTGGTCCGCGAGCCCGGGCGGCGCGACGGCGACCGTGGGCTCCCCGCCCGAGCGGCCCGCGCGGAGCATGCCGCGCCGCTCCAGGGCGGACAGCCGGTCCCCGCCGAGCAGGGCGAGCGCGGCGCGCAGGGGCAGCGGCCCGACGACGCCGAGCAGCTCGACCGCGTCGCGGTCCTCGGGCGGGAGCCCGGACACGGCCGCCGCGTGCATCCCGGACACCCGCGCGGAGCGCAGCAGCTCGTCCGGCACGGGGCCGGGCTCCCAGCCGCGCCGGCGGGCCTCGTCGAACACCGCCAGCGCCAGCGAGGGCTGGCCGCCCGTCTCGGCGTGGATCCGCACCGAGAGCTGGGGCGGCACGGGGCCCTGCGCCCGCTCCTCGAGCACCGCGTGCAGGCCCTCGGCGGACATGCCGCCGATCGCGACCTCCACCACCGGCCGGACGTTCTCCACGAACCACGGCACGAACGGCACGCCGGGCACGACGGTCGTCACCACGGGGGTGCCGAGCCGGCGGTGCACCGCGCCGAGCAGCCCCCAGGACTCCCGGTCCAGCAGGTGGCCGTCGTCGACGACGAGCACCGTGTCGTCGTCGCCGAGGTGCTCGAGCAGCGCCTGGTGCAGGCCGGCGAACCCGACCGGCTCGGCGCCGCGGCCCGGGAGCACGCCGGGCAGCGCCAGCCGCACGGCGGCCAGGGGCGGGGTGCCGGCGACCCCGTCCACCCGGAGCACGTCCCGGCCGGACCGGTCCAGCTGCGCGGCGACGCGGCGCAGCGCGTGCGAGCGCCCGGACCCTGCCGGACCGGTGAGCAGCACGCTGGTCCCGCGCCCGGCGAGGGCGGCCACGCCGTCGGCGATCTGATCGGTCATCGGTCCCACCTGGTCCTTCGTCCGCGGACATCGTCGAGCGCGCAAGCAACCGGGCCTCCCAGTGGACCGCTGTTCGGGCGGATTGACCAGACCCGGGCGCGCAGTCGCGTGGTCGACCGGCCGGCAGGGCGTCGTCGTCCGCCCGACGACGTGCCCGAGATCCCCCCGGAACGCCGGCCGGTCGACCAGGGACGACCCTGGTGCCCGACCTGCCCGGCTCCGAGCAGCGCTGAGTACCCCCGTCGTCCGAGCTCAGTGCCTCGCCCGCCGTCGTTGAGCGCGGCGCCTGCGGAGCTCCGTCCCCGGCCGACGGCCGGACCGTCTGCCGGATGCGCAGGGTGACGACGAGCTCGCGGGGGGACCGGGCCGGCGTGCCGGAGCCCGGTCGCACCGAGAGCACCGCCGGGGCCGCGGGCGATCGCACCGAGGTCGGGTGCGTCCGTGCGGAGGAGCGCCGTCGGTCCCACCGAGGAGGGGCTGAGCGGGGACGAGCGGCCCGGAGTCTTGTCCCGTCCAGTTCGCACCTGTCACCGCGACGAGCCACCCGGGGCGAGAGCCGCCGGAGTGCCGATGCCGTCGCGAGGAGGCCTCGATGATCTCACGTCACTCGTCCGGCGCCCGGCCCCTGCGCGGCGTCCGGCCCCAGCGCGGCAGCGGGCCGATGCGCGCGCTCGCCGGTCGGTGGTCCAGGCCGGTCGGTGCCGTCGCCGCGAGCGGCGCGCTGCTCGCGACCGGAGTGACCGCCGCCCACGGCGACCCCGGTGCCGCGCCGTCCGCCTGGGCGCACGAGTTCCTCGTGGACTCGCTCGGGACCGAGGGCGACGACGCCCGCGGCGACGGGGTCTGCGCCACCGCGAGCGGCGCGTGCACGCTGCGCGCCGCGATCGAGGAGTCGAACACGATCAACGCCGGCGTCGGGCAGGTGCGCATCGGCGTGCACCCCGACTTCGCGGGTGGGCTCATCGACATCACCGGCCCGTCGGAGAGCACCTGGATGCGGACCACCCCGGTGTCGACGGGCGGCACGATCACCGGCGACAACGGCGCCGTCTTCGAGATCACCGCACCCGTGACCATCGACCTGGAGAACCGCCTCCGGGCGGCGCCCCCGAACAGCTCCGCGGTCCCGAGCGCGGCGGTGTTCCACATCGACGGGCCGGACATCACCCTGCAGGGCGTCGACGACTCGTGGGGCGCGGAGACGACGTTCTACGTCGGTCCGCGGGCCTCGGACGTGCACATCACCGGCGGGACGATGGCGACCCCGAACGCGAACCCGAAGCGGTTCCTGGTCGTGCGGGGCGGGGCGTCCAACGTCCGGCTGACCGACTACGAGGTGTCGGGGTTCGCGTCGAACGGGACCACCCAGGGATGGGGCTTCGTCGACGGGTCGTCCGCGTCCGCCCCGGTCAGCGGGCTCGCCGTCGAGGGCGTGCGGTACTCCGGCTCCGCCACCGGCGCGTGCAACGCGTCCTCGGCCACCGGCTGCACGTCGTCCCCCATGTCGTTGCGCAACCAGACGGTCCGCGACCTCACGTTCTCGGGCAACACGGTGGTCAACTTCGCGCAGGCCGTGAACAGCAGCTCGAGACTCGTGGACCTGCGCTCGGCCGTGGTCGACACGATGACGTTCGAGAGGAACGTGGTCGAGGGCGCGCGGCTGCGTGAGCCCGTCCCGCTCATCGACTTCGGGCGGACCACCGCGGAGGCGGCGCGCGTCGAGGAGTTCTCGATCGCCGACAACACCTTCACGGGGCTCCAGGTCACCCACGCGTCCCCGAGCGCCGTGACCGCCCTCGTCCACCTCCCGCAGGGCAGGGGTATCGGGCGATCCGGCTCGATCGTGGACAACCGCCTCCACGCCACCCCGCACGTCTCCGTCTCGGCGGTGCACTGGACGGGCCCGCACGGCAGCAGCCGGAACGTGACGCCGTCGGGTGTGACCATCGAGCGCAACGACATGGTCGGGTTCCAGGTCTGGTGGGGCACCACGTCGCTGCCCCGGAACAACCTCGTCCACCTGTCGGGGACGGGCGCCGTCACGGTGCGGATGAACACCCACCGTTCGCCCGCGCTGAGCACCGCCTGGGCGCCCAACGACTTCGAGATCGGGCTCACCGAGAACATCCTCGTGAACGCCAACGAGGGCGCCAACGGGAAGCTCGCCCCCTGGTTCCCGACGGCCCGCGGGAATGCCGCGACCCAGCCGACGCCCTACCCGGTGGGGTGCACGGCCGAGTTCGACATCGAGCCGCGCACGGAGCGCCGCCTCGACGCGCCCACCGTGGTGGACGTCCTCTGGGGCACCGCGACGGGGCACTCGACCGCCGTGCTCGACTCCATCGAGCTGACGTCGCAGCAGCGGCAGCGGATCGCGGTCACCATCCCGGCGGCGGGAGACCCCCGGCTCGCGCACCTCGAGCCGGACGCCGTCGCGCCGATCGACCCGGCGACCGGCGCGATCAGCGGCCACCTGCGGGTGCAGGCGCACTACGCGGTACCCGGGGGGCAGCTGGCCTCCACCCAGATCTCGCGCGCGCTCACCATCACGGGTTCCTGCCGCGTCGACCTGTCCATCGACCAGGCCGCCGACCAGAACGACCCGACGCTGGCGCGTGACCTGCACTACACCGTGAAGTCGACGCTCCCGCTCGACCCGGGGACGTTCACGCCCGACTCGTTGACCGTGACGGCGGAGCCCACGGACGACACCATCGACGCCGAGCGGCTCAACCCGCGCGCCGTCTCGGTCACCCCGGTGGCCGGCACCGGGAACACGGAGTTCACCGTCGTCGCGCAGGTCGACGACTCGGCCGTCGTCACCGCCGCCATCGAGCCGGGGCGGGTGACCGCCGAGGCGGGCGTGACCAACATCGGTGCCGCCACCAGCTCCGACAACCAGATCACCTTCGTCAACCCGGTCGTGGTCGACCCTCCGGCCGTCGCGCTCGTCGTCGGTTCCGGGGAGGAGGCGGAGTACGCGCTGGGTGTCCGGCCCGGTGCTCCGGTGCCGAGCGACGACCTGCGGTTCAGCACGGCGCTGGACGCGCGCGGGACCGAGCTCGGCGTCACCCTCGGGACGCCGGACCCGGAGATCCGCGCGGGCAGCGGCACGACGGGCCCGCTGCCGGTCACGGTCGGCAGTCCCGACCTCGACGAGAACGGCCTGTCGGTCAGCGTGGGGCACGCGGTGACCTCGGCCGACCGCAACTACGACGGCCTCGTCGTGGGTGCCCTCGACGTCCGGCTGTTCTCCACGAACCCGAACCTGGAGATCACGAAGCAGGCGTTCGTCGACGTCGGCGACCCGACGTCGCCCGCGAGCGTGCTGGCGACGGGTACCGAGGCGCCGGCCGGGTCCCGGCTCAGCGACGGGCAGGCGGTCTGCTGGGTCTACACCGTCACCAACACCTCGGCGGACGACTGGGCCTCCGTGCTCACCGACGTCTCGGTGCGGGACACGGACACCCGGCTCGGCTCGGACGGGCTCATCGGGACGCTGCCCGAGCTGGGCGTCGGTGCCGTGCACCGGCTGCACGCCTGCGCGGTCCTCATCCCGAGCGACACCCGGGTCCCGGGCTGACCCGACCGGGTGCTGAGGCGGGCGTCGCCCGGCCCCGCCGGCGCACTGAGACGTGCGCGTGAGGGCGCGGAGGCGAGCGCGGAGGGCACCGAGGAGCCCCCTCAGGCGCGGTCCGGCCGCCCAAGGATGGATACATCGGCAAGCACGGCACACCACGGGAAGGAGGAGGACATGAACGCACGGACCACCACCACCGCGCCGCGGATCACGCGGCTCGGCGCGCCGGCCCTGGCCGCGCTCGTGGTCGCGCTGCTCCTCCTGGGCGGGACCTTCGCCCTGTGGGCCGCGGACGCCCGGTTCGTCGGCGGCACCATCACGTCGGGCGACCTGGCCCTCGAGGTCGGCGTGCCGACCTGGGAGCAGGTCACCCCGGGTGTCGCCTACCGCGAGCAGGGCGTCTTCGACGGCACGGTCCCCGCGGCCTTCTTCACGAAGCCGGGAGACGTGGTCGAGATCGCCCAGCCGGTCACCACGACGCTCGTGGGCGACAACCTGGCCGGCGGCTTCGGGCTGCGGCCAGCCGACCGGTCCCGGCTCGCCGACGACATCGCCTCCGGCAGGATCGCGGTCACCTTCTCGGTGCGCGACGACGCCGGGACGACGATCGCGCCCGAGGGCGACGGCGCCGAGCTCGGCGAGACCGTGGTCGTGCCGGGCCTCGCCGGAAGCGGCGACGAGGGTCCGCAGGACTGGGTCGTGGTGATCCGCGTCGAGGTCCTGGGCGAGTACGTCTGGACGGACGGCCACCCGGTCGACGCCGCCGGCGTCTGGAGCAGCGGCGGCCTCGTGATCTCGCTGGAGCAGGTCCGCGAGGGCGACGGGTTCCGGGGAGGTGCCGAGTGAAGCGCCCCCAGGTGACCCGCTCGGCGGCGGTCGTGGTCGGGCTCGGGCTGTGGGCCGGCGCGCTGAGCGCGCACGCGCTCTGGTCCGACAGCCGCGACGGCGTCGAGCCGAGCAAGCGGACCGGTGCGGTGACGTTCGCCGGCCAGGTGCCGGGCGAGGACGCCTCGCGCGTCGTCTCCGACGGCGGCGCCCCGGTGACCGTCGTGCTCCCGGGCTCGGAGATCGCCCGGGTCGTGGGCGACGAGGGCGGGACCACCGGCCCCCTGTTCTGGCGGTTCGAGGCCGCCGGGGCCGCGCTCGGCATCACCGGCCTGGTCTTCGACGTCACGGTCGGGTCCACGGTCGCCGGCGACGGCACCGTCACCGACATCGCGGACGGCGTCGCCCCGGACGGCACGGTGCTCGGCGGTTCGGTGATCAAGCTCTACCCCGCCGCCCTCGGCGGCGACTGCTCCGCCGTGCCGGCCACGCCGCCCGGCGAGGAGCACAAGAACGTGCTGGTGATCGGCGGGGAGCAGGACGTGCTCCAGGCCGCCGGCACCAACAGGGCGGGCGACGAGGTCGTCCGCGAGTGGTGCGTCGCGATGTCCTGGCTCGAGGAGCAGGACGGCCTCTACGCCAACCGGGTCGAGGCCGCGGGCGTCGCGACGGACGGTTCGGCCGTCCTGGCGCTCGACGACTGGCAGGCCGCCGTGGCCTTCCCGCGGTCGCTCCCGGACGGTGCCGTCTACGGCAACCTCGCCACCGCCGAGGCGGTGGGGGTGGGCGGTACCGCGCTGCGCGACTCGTCGGAGTGGCACGCGCTGCTGAGCCCGGACCCGTCGGCGGAGCCCGACGTGGTGATCACGCTCGACCCCGCCGTCACGAACCTCAACCCGGACGTGGGGACCGGCGACCAGCCGGTGTTCCCCGCCCGCTAGAGCCCCGTTCGGCCCCGCACCGGGGCGTTGAACGGTCCACCAGATGGCCCCTCATGGGCCGAACGAGAGGAAAACCACCCACCATGAGCACCACCACCAACGCCCCGGTCGTCGTCGTGACCGAGGAGAAGAAGCGTCGCAAGGGCCTGCTCTGGGTCGCCGGCGGCACCGCGCTGCTGCTCGGCGGATCCACCTTCGCGCTGTGGTCGGCGAGCGCCGACATCGGCGGCGGTTCGGTGACCGCCGGTGACCTGAACATCACCGCCGAGGAGGACTCCTCGTTCTGGGACGTCTCGGCGGACCGGAACGACGCGACCCAGACGCTCCCCGGCACCGACGGCTCGCAGCTCGGTCACGTGATCGACGACACCGCGACCTGGCGCATGGTCCCGGGCGACAAGGTCGCCGCGGTGTTCGACGCGACCGTCACCCTCGAGGGTGACAACCTGGTCGGCCACCTGACGGTGGACGGTCTCGACGGTGCCCCGGGCCAGTTCAACGAGGGCATCAACTGGAGCTACGAGGTCTACGCCGACGGCACGCGCCTGTCGGCGGAGGCGGCCCTGCCCACCGACGGCGACACCGGCATGTTCTTCGCCGCGCCCCGCGCCGGCCAGGGTGGCGGCTCGTCCGACGCGAACGACCTCGTGGTCGAGATGGCGCAGACGACCAAGGACGTCACCGTCGTCATCTACGGCGAGTTCGACGCGGAGACCGAGGGGCGCGACCAGGTGACCGTCGAGCACACGCTCGGCGACCTGAAGCTGACGCTCAACCAGGTCCGCAGCGTCGGTGAGCAGTTCGTCGTCCCGGACACCGTGGACCCGGTGGACCCGGTGGACCCGGTGGACCCGGAGGACTGAGCCGTCCGTCCGACCGCGCCGCGATCCGCCCCGGGTCGCGGCGCGGTCGGTCGCGACCCCGTGCGCCCGGTCCGGGCGACGGCCCCCGCACGACCCGACCGACCGACCGCAGCACGAGCCAGGAGGAGCCGCCAGATGGGCACGCGCGTCAGCACGAGGAGCCGCCCGGTCCGGGTCTCCGGATCCTGGTACGACTCGCCGTGGCGGATCGCCGGCCACGCGGTCGGCACCGCCCTGACCCTGGCGCTGATCGGCCTCGTCGTCGCACTGGCGATCGTGCCGCGGCTGTCCGGCGGGGCCTCGCTCACCGTGCTCACCGGCTCGATGGAACCCACGTTCGCACCCGGTGACGTGATCGTCGTGGCGGGCGTCGACGCCGCCGACGTCTGCGCCGAGGTCGGCGTCGGCCAGATGGTCACGTTCTACCCCGAGCCCGACGACCCGGCGCTGATCAGCCACCGGGTGATCGGCAAGACCATCGGCACCTTCGACGACGGCACCTCCTGCCGGCTGGTGACCCAGGGCGACGCCAACACCGCGGTGGACGACCCCGTGTCGCCCGAGCAGGTCCGCGGCGTCTTCCGGTACGGCGTCCCGAAGCTCGGCTGGGTCCGGCAGTGGGTCGGGGACAACGTGCAGACGGTGGTGGTCGTCGCCGCGCTGGCGCTGGTCGCCCTCGGCATCGCGTCCAGCACGCGCAAGCCCCGCACCCGGATCTACGCGGCGCCCGGCGACGCCGGCAGGCCTGCGGGCCCCGCGGACCTCGCCCTCGCGGACCTCGCCCCCGCCGCTCCCGCCCCCGCGGCTCCCGCCGCGCCGGCCCTCGACGCCGAGGAGCTGGCCCACGACCGCGCGCTGCGCGAGCGTGACCTCGACCTGCGCGAGCGCGAGCTGGAGCTCCGCGAGCGCGAGCTCGAGCTGGTCCGGCTGCAGGCCCGCCCCGCCTGGTCCGAGCGTGCGCCGCGCCCCGACCGCGGGCCCGACGGCGACGACGTCGGCCTCGAGCCCGAGCACGACCCCCAGCCTCCGACGGCACCGGTCGCCGTGCTCGCGCCCCCTCCCGCAGCTCGTCTGCTCGACCGAATCGAGGCGTGATGTCCTCCCGTACCGTGGTTCTCCCGGCCGGCCCCGGGGCGCAGCCCCAGGTGGTGCGCGTCGACGGGAGCGGACTGTCCCGGCGCGGGCGCACGCTCGCCTGGGTCCTGGCGCTCGTGCTGCTGCTGACGGGTGCCGCCGCGCTGACGGCCGTGGGCCTGACGCCGATCAACGGTGCGCCCCTCACGGATCCGGCCGTCGGGTCGCCCGGCTCGTCCGGCTCGTCCGGTGGTGCGGACGGCGGTGGCGCGGCCGCCGCCGCGGCCACGGGCCGGGAGGCGGACGAGGGCGACGACGCCTCGGAGCGAGGGGTGACCGGCTCGGACGGCACCGTCGTCGACGGCGCCCTGGTCGGCGAGTGGGACGGCCCGACCGTGCACCTCGACTGGTCCGGCCAGCGGTACACCACGGTCGAGGCGGACTTCGTCGGTGACCGGGTCGCCTCGCCCGGCGATCGCGTCGAGCGCACCCTGACGCTGCGCAACGCCGGCCCCGAGGACGCGGTCCTCTCGGTCGACCTGCTGCTCGACCAGACGGTCCCCGCCGGCTCGCCGAACCCCGGGCTCGGCGAGGCGGTCGAGCTGCACTGGGACGTCGCCGGCGTCGAGGGCTCCGAGCGGTTCGCGGTGCTGCACTCCGAGCGCCGGCCGACCATCGCCGAGGTGCGCGTTCCCGAGGGCGACACCGTGCCCGTCACCGTCGGGTTCACCATGCCGCCCGCGGAGACGGCCCAGCGCGGCGGCGACGGCTCGACGACTCTGCACTTCCGGCTGCTGGCTCAGCTCCAGGGCGAGACCGACGTCGAGCCCGGCCCGGTGCCGCCCGAGCCCGAGCCGGTCGACCCGGAGGAGCCCGTGGCGCCGGAGCCGGCGCCCGACGGCGGCCTCGCCGTCACCGGGTCCCAGCTGCTCGGGGCGGTCCTGATCCTGCTGAGCCTGCTGCTGGCCGGCTGGCTCCTGGCGGCCCTCGGCCGGCGGCGTGCGGCGTGCGACGTCTGCGGGGGCGGTGTCGGCCGCGGCGACCGCTGGACGGTGCACCACGCCGAGGACGGCACCCGGAGCGTCGAGTGCGGGGAGTGCTGGGCCCGCCCGCGCCTCGGGGCGCAGGGCCAGGAGCCCGGGCGGGAGCCGGTGGGACCCGCGGCTCGCTGAGGCGCAGCCCGTCTGGACGCTCCTGCCCTCCCGGGAGCACCCTGGCCCCACCCGCACCGCGCCAGGGGCGTGGTCCGCGGGCGGCCGGGGGGAGCCGGGGCATGAGCGAGGAGGACCGGGAGGCCACGCCGCGTGCGGCGGAGCGCGCGTCGTGGCTGCCGCTCGTCTGCCTGTTCCTGGCGCAGGTGCTGATGGCCTTCAACCTGGCCTCGCTGCCGGTGTCCATCGGCGGCATGGTCGCCGACTTCGGGGTCCCTCCGACCGCCGTGAGCGGCGCGATCGTGACCTACGGCCTGTCGGTCGCCGCCCTGGTGATGACCGGGGCGAAGGTCGGGCAGCGCCTGGGCTGGGTGCGCGCCTTCCGGGTGGTCGTCGGGACGTTCGCGGTGTCGAGCCTGCTCATGCTGCTCGCGCCGGCCGTCGGGTGGGTGATCGCGGCGCAGGCGCTCGCGGGCGCGTCCGCCGCGGTGATCGTGCCCTCGCTGGTCGCGCTCATCGCCCAGAGCTACGTCGGTGACCAGCGGGCCACCGCCATCGGGTCCCTCGGTTCGGCGCGCGCGCTCGCCGGGGTCGCCGCGTTCCTGCTCGGCGGGGTGCTCGGCACCCTCGTCGGCTGGCGCCCGGTGTTCGGCGTGGCCCTGGCGCTCGCCGTGGTCGTGCTCGTGCTGAGCACCCGGCTGCCGCCGGTCCCCGGTGACCCGGGGGTCCGGGTCGACGCGGTCGGCGCGGTGCTGGTCGGCGCCGGGGTGGTCCTCGTGTCCGTCGGCTTCCAGAACCTCGACGCGTGGGGCCTGCTGCTCGCGGCGCCGGGCGCGCCGTTCGACGTCGCGGGGGTCTCGCCGGCCCCGGTCCTGGTGGTGCTCGGCGTCGTCCTCGGGCAGGCGTTCGTGCGGTGGACCCGCCGCCGGGTCGCGGCCGGGCGCACCCCGCTCGTCGACCTGTCGGTGCTGGGGTCGCCGCAGGAGCGCGCGGCGGTCTACGCGATGTTCACGGTGGTCGCGCTGGAGGCGGCGCTGAACTTCACCGTGCCGCTCTACATCCAGATCGTGCAGGGGCGCACGCCGCTCGACACCGCCCTGGCGATGATGCCGTTCAACCTCACGGTGCTCGTCGTCGCCACGCTCGTCGTCCGGCTCTACGGCCGGTTCCCGCCGCGCACGATCGCGCTCGCGGGCTTCGGGCTCACCACCGCGGCGCTCACGTGGCTGTCGCTGGTCGTGACGAACAACTGGGAGACGCTGCCCACCGTCCTCGGGCTGGTCGTGTTCGGGGCGGCCCAGGGCGCCCTGGTCACGATCGTGTTCAACGTGCTGGTCACGGCCGCCCCGCGGCAGCAGGCCGGGGACGTCGGCGCGATCCGCGGCACCACGCAGAACCTCGCGTCGGCCGTCGGCACCGCCCTGGTCGGCGCGCTGCTCGTCACGATCCTGGGGCTCGGGGTCGGGCGCGCCGTGCTCGCGCACCCGGAGCTGCCGCCGTCGCTGGTCGCGCAGGTCGACCTCGACTCCGTCGACTTCGTCGGCAACGACGACCTCCGCGCGGCGCTGGGGTCCCGCACCGACGCCGACCCCGCGCAGATCGACGCGGCCGTCGCCGTCAACGAGCAGGTCCGGCTGGACACGCTGCGGGTGGGGCTGCTGGTGCTCGCCGGCCTGAGCGCCGTGGCCGCGCTGCCGGCGAGCCGGCTCCCGCGGTACCGCGCCGGCGAGGACGCGGGCCGGGTGGGCTGACCGGTACGTCCATTCGGGCGAAAAACCCACAAAACGGACAGGTGTGCCCGGGTCCTGGGCTATCAACAGACTTTCGGGTCGCGACGCCGGGCGCCGTCGGCCGCCCGGGACGGCCCCCGACCCGGAGGTGGCGATGTCCGTCCCCACGACCGTCCGCGGCCCGGCCCCCGGCGCGCCGGCAGCCGGCGCAGTCGGTGGCCGGCTGCCGGGCCTCGACGGCCTGCGCGGCGTCGCGGCGCTCGTCGTCCTCGTGCACCACTCGCTGCTGCTGACGCCGGCGCTGATGGCGGTGCACGACGACCCGGCCGCCCCGCGGAGCGCGCTCGTCCAGGCCGTGTCGGCGACGCCGCTGCACCTGCTCTGGGAGGGCGAGGTCGCGGTGCAGGTGTTCTTCGTGCTGAGCGGGTTCGTGCTCACCGTCGCCGCGACCCGCCCCTCGCACCGGTGGGGGCCGTACTACCCGCAGCGGCTGCTCCGGCTGTACCTGCCGGTGTGGGCCGCCGTCGCGCTGGCGCTGGTCCTGCGGTTCGCGGTGCCCGTCGGCGACACCGCCGGCCTCAGCCCGTGGCTCACGTTCCACGGAGACGTCGGCCGGGCGGGAGTCCTCGGCGACCTGCTGCTGCTCGTCGGCCCGGCGGGCTCGACGATGACCGCGCTGTGGTCGCTGCGCTGGGAGGTGCTGTTCTCCCTGCTGCTGCCGCTGTTCGTGCTGGCGGCGACCCGGCTGCGGCACTGGGCGCCGCTCGTCCTCGGGGCGCTCGCGGCCGTGGCCTGGGTGGGCGCGGCGACCGGGCCGGTCGACCAGCCCTACGCGCTGGGCGCGCTCTACCAGCTGCCGCTGTTCGCCCTCGGCTGCGTGCTGGCGGCCGGGCGGGACCGGGTCGCCGCCGTCACCGCGCGCTGGGGCCGGGTCGCCTGGGCCGGTGTGCTCGTCGGGGCCGTGCTGCTCACCACGAGCTACTGGCTGCTGGACCTGGGCGGGGCGCGGGAGGACGTGCCGCACGGCGTGGTCGCGCTGACCCGCGTGCTGCAGGCGGCGGGCGCGGGGCTGCTCGTGCTCGCGGCGCTCGGGCCGCTCGCCCGGCCGCTGAGCCGGCCGGCGGTGCGCTGGCTCGGCACGCGGTCGTTCAGCCTCTACCTGGTGCACGAGCCGGTCGTCGTCGCGGTCGGCTACCTGACGGGCTGGACGTCGCCCGCGGTGCTGCTGCTGACCGTCCCGGTCTCGCTGCTGCTGGCGGAGGGCTTCTTCCGCGCGGTCGAGCGCCCGTCCCACCGCCTGGCCCGCGCGGTCGGCGGGCGGCTGACCCGGCGCGCGGCCCCGGTGCCCTGACGACCTCGGCCCGACTCGTCCCGCCCCGCCCCGCCCCGCCACCCACCCGGCCCCCGCCCGGGCTCCGCCTCGCCCCCCACCCCACCCCGGCCCCCGCCCGGGCTCGCCGAGGTCGGTGGTTCGCGCCGAGATCGGTGGGTACAACCACCGATCTCGCGCCGAACCACCGACCTCGGCGCCGCGGCCGGGCCTCAGCCCCGGCGGTCGAGCGCCGTGCCCGGCGTCCGGGCGGCGGGCGCCGGGTCGCCGGGCAGCGGGACGACCGAGCCGACCGGGAGCCAGTCCGCCGCGGGCAGGTACCCGTCGACGGGGACGTCGGCCCGGTCGGGCCGCCGGCGCAGCGCGCGCACGAGGTCGATCCCCGCGACGACGCCGGTGCCGCCCTCGTCGAGGGTCCGGCCGGCGGCGGCGAGCACCGGCAGCGCGGCGGCCGCGAGCGCGGCGACCGGGCCGGCGGACAGGGCGGCGAGCCCCCGGCACCCACAGCGTCAGGAGCGCGCCCGCGCCGACGGCCGCCGCGAGCCGGCTGCGTCCCGCGGGGCCGAGCGGGACCACCCACCGGTGCGGCTGCGCGACGGGCCGCCACGACCGCACGCGTGCCCTGGCCCCTCGCCGGACGGCGAGGCCCACCAGCACACCGAGCACCGCGAGCCCGAGCCCCAGGCCGCGCGCGCCGGCGGTCATCGGCGCCGAGGTGATCTGGAGCTCCGCGCCCTCCCGCACGGCGGACGTCCGGTGCGGGGCCAGCGCCAGGGTCACGACGCACAGCGCGAGCACGGTCACGGCGACCACCCGCGCCGCCGCGATCCACGACCGGACCCCGATCCGGGGGCGCGCGACGATCCCGGGGATCCGCCCGCTCGGGGTGACCGTCTCCCCGGGCTGCACGACCAGCTGACGGGCGACCATCCGGGCGCGCCAGTGGCCGCCCCAGATCGCGATGCTGAGCAGCATCGTCGGCGCCCACCAACGGACCAGGTCGAGCGGCGGGTCGTCGCCTCCGAGCACCGGGAGCCAGGCGATCGCGGCGATCGACGCGAACGCGACCACCCACCGGCGCACGACGAACCACGGCCCCTCGATGTCGTCCCGCGCCCAGTCCCGGTACCGGGGGTCGAGCCGGAGCTCCAGCGCGACGTACCCGAGGTACGCGAGCAGCGGCGGGTGCTCGCGCCACCGGGTCCGCCAGCCCGCGACCAGCAGGCCCAGCCCCGAGCGCAGGTCGAGGCGCCGCGCGCCCGGGGGTGCCAGGTCGGCCAGCACCGCGGTGATCTCGTCCGCGCGGGCGGCCCGCCACCGCCGCGGGTACGCCCGCAGCCACCGCCCGACCGACCGCGCGAAGGCCGCGTCCACGCCGGGGCCCATCAGGCGATCCCGGGCCGGGTGACGCCGCCGAGCAGCCGGTCGGCGCGCCGGGCGAGCGCCGTCAGCCGGGCGGTCTCGGCGGTGAGCGCGTCGTGGCCCTCGGGCGTGAGCCGGTAGTACCGGCGCAGGCGCCCGTCGACGACCACCTCGCCCGACCCCTCGGCGTAGCCGGCGGCCACGAGCCGGTCCAGGATCCCGTACAGCGTGCCCGCGCCCAGCCGGACCGCGCCGCCGGACAGCGTGCGCACCTCCTGGACGACGCCGTAGCCGTGCCGGGGCTCGTCCGCGAGGGCGAGCAGCACCAGGTAGGCCTGCTCGGTGAGTCGCATCGCCATGGCCGATATATATCGCGCCGCGATGCATCACGGCAAGGGGCCGCGGGCGCCACCCCGGGCGGAGCGGCGCACAGCAAGTCCCCATCTCCCGGACGCCCGGCGTTCATCTCCGGGCGCCACACTCGGTGCCATCGGTCGCGCGCGGGAGAGGTCGGGCGGATGCAGGTGGTTCGGGACGTGGGCACGCGGTACTCGTGGGTCCAGGTGGAGCACCCGGTGTACGTCGTCGACTTCCTGGCCTCGGCGGGCGCGCCCGCCGAGCGCTGGCGGCTCGTCGACGGCGGCGACGTGCTCGAGGTGCTCGAGTGGGTCGGCCGGCACCAGCGCGGGCGGGCCGTCGCGGTGAGCCTGGAGGTCGAGGATGCGGGCGGCTTCTCGCTCGTGCAGCTCACGCCGGCCGAGGGGCTGCGGCAGGTCGCCGGCTGGTGACGCCGGGCGCGGGCCCCGTCAGGTGCCCGCGAGGGCGCGCAGCAGCGCCGGGCCGAGCAGGAGCCCGAGCAGGAAGGCCCACCCGCCGGTGAGCCGGCGCTCCGGTGCGGTGCTCCCGCGGCGGTCCCAGACCGGCGTCGGCTCCAGCGCCAGGTAGGCGATCGCGACCGGCCACGCGTGCACGGCCAGCCAGAACCAGGCCCAGCGCGTCGCGAGCCGCGGCTCGGGCCCGGCGACCAGGGTGAGCGGCAGGGCGACGAGGGCACCGAGCGCCAGGTACAGCTGCCACGCGGGGCTCGACCGGCTCGGGAGCTCCTCGACCTCCCGCACCTCGACCTCCCGCGGCGAGGCCGCGGCCGCGGCGAGCAGCCGACGCCCCTCGTCGACCCGCTGGTCCGAGATCGAGTCGAACCGGTAGGTCGCGCGGCCGGGTCGCCCGTCGCCGGTCCACGCCACCCCGACCCCGCCGATCGCCGGGACGGTCGGCCGCTCGATGGTCATCGTGGCGACCTCGCCCGCGGCGAGGGCCGCCGCCAGCTCGTCCGCGGTGCGGTCGACCGGCCGGAGCGCCGCCTGGACGGCGCCGGCGACGAGCACCGCCAGCAGGACGAGCCGCACCGCCAGGTGCACGCGCGACGACGGCCGCACCGGGCGCACCGGCACGACCGCGGCAGCGAGGTCGCCGCTCACCGCGGCCTCAGCGCCAGGCGAGCAGCGCGGTGAGCGGCGTGCCCAGCAGCAGCCCGATCAGGAAGCCCCAGCCGCCCGTCAGCCGGCGCCCGGGCGCCCGCGCCGGCTCGCGCCGCCACGCCGCCGTCGGCTCCAGCAGCAGGTAGACGACCGCCGCCGGCCAGACGTAGGCGACGAGCCAGAACCACGCCCACCGGGTCGCCAGCCGGGGCTCCGGGCCCGCGATGATCGTGGCGGTGAGTGCGACGAGCACCGCGAGCGCGATCAGGACGTCCGGGGCGTCGTACGAGCCGAGGCCCGAGCGGTCGGCGCCCGTGGGCCGCAGCAGCGCGTACGCGACCGAGGCCAGCACCGCGACGAGCAGGGCGAGCCGCACCACGAGGTGCGCGGCCGAGGACGGCGGCACGGGGCGCGGCTCGGGCGGGGCCGGGGGCGGTGGGGCGCTGGGCGGGCTCATCACCGCCACGCTAGGCCAGCGACCCGCCTCGGTGGGCGGATTCCGGCGGGTCAGACCAGGCCCACGCGCGCGAACCCCTCGACCAGCCCCTCGACCTGCGGGCCGGCCACGACCAGGTCGGCGACCGCGAGCACCCGCGGGTCGGCGCCCTCGATGGCCACGCCGGTCCCGGCGTGCTCCAGCATCTCCAGGTCGTTGAGCCCGTCGCCGAACGCGACCACGTCCTCGCGCGGGACGCCGAGGTGCGCCGTGACGGCCTCGATGCCGAGCGCCTTGTGCACGCCGCGCAGGTAGATCTCGCCGGCGGACTCCCCCATCGCGGCGATCGAGCTGGGCAGGATCCCGAGCCGGTCCCCGAGCTCCGCGCCGAGCTCCGGCCACGGGATCGCCGCGCCGAAGTAGGTGATCTTCGCGAACGAGCAGGCGGCCAGGTCGTCGGGCGTCTGCAGCGCGGACAGGATCTCCAGCGGGCTCGCCGCGCCGTCGGCGCCGCCGCGGCCGAAGTGGCCGTCCAGCAGCTCGCCCAGCCGCTCGTCGACGCCGGGGCGGCCGTACAGCGCGTCGGGGGCCTCCAGCAGGTAGGCCGCGCAGTGCCGGTCGAGGACCTCGATCGCGTGCGCCGCGAGGTCCGCGGGGAACCGCTGGTCGCGCAGCACCTCGCCGTCGACCTCGACGTACCCGCCGGCGGACGCCACGATCCCGTCGAAGCCCGCCGCGCGGATCCGGTCCGGGAGCATCGACTTCGGCCGCCCCGTGCACAGCAGCACGCGGTGCCCGTTGGCCCGGGCCGCGCGGACCACGCGCTCGTGCCCCGGGGGGACCTCGCCGTGGTGCGCGTAGGTCCCGTCGACGTCGAGGAACACGTACCGGGGGGCTGAGGGCGCGGGAGTCACGGGGCCCATCCTCTCGCACCCGCGCATCCCTACACCCATGAGGTGAAAACCTACAGGGTGTAGGCTGGGTCTCGTGACCCGCGCCGGACTGACCCCCGCCCTCGTCGTGGCCGACGCCGCGGCGCTCGCCGACGAGGCCGGCTTCGACGCGCTCACGCTGTCCGCCGTCGCCCGGCGGCTGGGGGTGCAGACCGCCAGCCTGTACGCGCACGTCCGGGACCGCGCCGCCCTGCTGGACGGCGTCACCGCGCTCGCGATGGGCGAGGTCGCCGCCCGGATCGCCACCGGGATCGCCGGCCGGTCGGGCCGGGACGCGCTGCGCGGGTACGCCGACGCGTTCCGCGACTACGCGCGCGAGCACCCCGGCCGGTGGGCGGCGATGCAGCGCCGCGCCGGTCCGGCCGCCGTCGCCGCGCCGTCGGCCGTGGACGTCGTCGCGCTCACCGACGCCCTGCTCCGCGGCTACGCCGTCCCGGCCGACCAGCGCGTGCACGTGATCCGGCTGCTCGGCAGCACCATCAACGGCTTCGTCCAGCTCGAGCGCATCGGCAGCTTCGACCACAGCGCGCCCGCCCCGGCGGACTCGTGGGGCCGGACGGTCGACGCGCTCGACGCCCTGCTGCGGGCCTGGCCCGCCCCCGACCCCGAGGACACCCCCGCATGATCGACGTCCCCCGCACCGACCTCGCCGCGCTCGTCCGCGGCGCCGACCGGACCGAGCGCACCGCGCGCGGGCTCCGGCCGCACCGGCTGCCCGCGTGGGTGGACCGGCAGCTCGGCGACCCGCAGCTCGCCGCGATGGAGGTGCAGCCCTCCGGCGTCCGGCTGGCGTTCACGACCACCGCGACCGCGGTCGAGGTCGTGCTGCACCCGACCCGGCTCGCCTACCGGCAGGTGGAGCGGCCCCGCGGAGCGGTCGACCTGGTCGTCGACGGGGCCGTGCTCGCGAGCGAGCCGCTGACCGGCGGCGACGCCGTCGAGACCGACCTCGCGACCGGCGCGTCCGCGCTGCTGGCCGGTGCGCCCCAGACCGTCGCGTTCGGCGGGCTGCCCGCGGGGGAGAAGGCCGTCGAGGTCTGGCTCCCGCACAACGAGTCCGTCGAGGTCGTCGCCCTGCGCGCCGACGCCCCGGTGCGGCTCGCCGCCGACCACCGCCCCGTCTGGGTGCACCACGGGTCGTCGATCAGCCAGGGCTCCAACGCCGCGACACCGTCCGGCACCTGGCCCGCCCTGGCGGCGCGCCTCGGCGGGGTCGACCTGCGCAACCTCGGCCTCGGCGGCAGCGCCCTCGCCGACCCGGCGACCGCACGGGTCATCCGGGACGCCCCGGCCGACCTGGTCAGCGTGGCGCTCGGCATCAACGTCGTGAACCTCGACGGCATGCGGCGGCGGACGTTCGAGGCGGCGGTGCACGGGTTCCTCGACACGATCCGCGACGGCCACCCGGACACGCCGCTCGTGCTGGTGACGCCGATCTTCTGCGGGATCCACGAGGACACGCCCGGCCCCGGGGCGTTCGACGTCGCGGAGCTCGCGGCGGGCCGGGTGCGGTTCGTGGCGACCGGCGGTGACGACCTGACGACCGGACGGCTGACGTTGCGGGTGGTGCGCGACGCGCTCGCGGCCGTCGCCGGCAGGCGCGCGGACGACCCGCACCTGCACCTGCTCGACGGGCTGTCGCTCTACGGGGCCGCGGACGCGGAGGAGCACCCGCTGCCCGACGGCCTGCACCCGGACCCCGTGACGCACCGGCTGATCGGCGAGCGGTTCGCGGCGCAGGTCTTCGCGGCCGGCGGGCCGTTCGCGCGGTCGGGGACGGTCCGAGGCTGACACCGGCGGTCGGTGGGATCCACTTCCCGCCGAGTGGCCCTGGTGGCGGACCGGCGCGCCCTGCGAGGGTCGCCGTGTGGAGGTCGATCTGCGGGATCCGTGCACGGAGGACCTGCGGGGTCGGGCGCGCCGAGAGCTGACCCGGGTGCCGGTGAACACCCGCTTCGCCGGGGCGGTGCTGGACGGGACCGCGCCGGGTGGGCTGTGGTGCGACCGCGCCGACACCCCGAGGGCCTTCCACGCCGTGCACGGGTACGGCATGTCGCTGGTCTGGGGCCCGGCGGTGGACGAGGCGTTCGACGCGGTGCTGCTGCGGTTGCGGGGCGGGGCCGGACCGGCCGAGGAGTGGCTGCAGGTCGAGCCGCGCTGGACCGGTCTCGGCTGGGACCCCGCGCTCCGGGCGGTCCCCTTCGACGCCCCCGGGGCGGCGGCCCCCGGCGCGGCGGCCCGGCACGTGCGGCTCAACTTCCGGCACGACCCGGCCGCGCCTCGCGCCGCCCGCCCGCTGCCGTCCGGCTGGCGCACCCGGCCCGCCACCGCCACCGACTTCGGCTGGTCCGGCTCCGTGGCGCCCGCCGGGTTCTGGCCGGACGCCGCGGCGTTCCTCGCGCACGGCGGCGGCGTCGTGGCGGAGCGGGCGGCCGACGGCGCGGTCGGCGCGATCGCGTTCACCTCGTACCGCACCGGGCACGAGCTCGAGATCGGCATCGAGACCGCGCCCCCGTTCCGTGCGCGGGGCCTCGCCGCGAGCGTGGCGGGCGCGTTCGTCGACGCGGTGCTGCGTGCCCGGCTGACGCCCGTGTGGTCGTGCCGGGAGGACAACGCCGCGCCGGTGCGGGTTGCGCTGTCGGCGGGGTTCCGGCCGACCGTGCGGCTGCCGTACTACCACCTGCGCCGGACCGGGTGAGGGGACGCCCGCCGGATCCGGTGCCGGAACCGGCCACGCGGCGCGGGCCCGGTCGGTAGCGTCGACGCCGGGTCCCCCGCGCGGGGCGACCCCCGACGACCCGCCCCGGAGGACACGTGGACGCCCTCAAGCCCTGGCACGTCCTGACGGTGGTGGTGGTCCTGGTGGTGGTCGCCCTGGTCGTCGTGGCCGCGGTGGCCGTGAGCCGCGCGCTGCGTCGCCGCTGAGGGTCTCGAGTCGCGCGGCGCCCGGCCGCCAGGATCGTGCCGTGCGCGCCCTGGTGTACGACCGTTACGGCCCTCCCGACGTGCTGCGGCTCGCGGACGTGCCCGTCCCGGAGCCCGGTCCCGGTCAGGTCCTGCTGGAGACCGAGGCCGTCGGGCTCAACCTCTCCGACTGGGAGTGCCTGCGCGGCTCCCCGGCCTACGCCCGGATCGGCGGGCTGCGCAGGCCCGCGCGCCGGGTGCTCGGCTCCGACGTCGCCGGCCGGGTGGCCGCGGTCGGTCCCGGGGTGACCCGGTTCCGGGTCGGCGACGACGTCTACGGGGACAACCTCGCGCTCAAGGGCGGCCTCGCGGAGTGCACGCTGGCGCGGGAGTCGGCGCTGGCGCTGCGCCCGCCCGGGCTGTCGGCCGTGCAGGCGGCCGCGATCCCGCAGCCGGCGGCGATCGCGCTCCAGGGCGTCGCGGGCGTCGGGCCGGGCTCCCGGGTGCTGGTGAACGGCGCGGGCGGTGGGGCCGGGTCGCTGGCCGTGCAGCTCGCGAAGGCCGCGGGCGCGCACGTCACCGGCGTCGACAATGCGGGCAAGGCCGCGTTCGTCGCCTCGCTCGGGGCGGACGAGGTGCTCGACCACCGGGTCGACGACTTCACGCGCACCGCCGCCGGGTACGACCTGGTGCTCGACCTCGTCGCCCACCGCTCGGTCCTGGCGTACCGGCGCGCCCTGGCACCCGGCGGCCGGTACCGGTGCGTCGGCGGGACCACCCGGGCGCTGCTGCGCGTGCTCGTCGGGGGCGCCGTGGTCGGGGCGGTCTCCGGGCGGCGGATCGGCGTGCTGGCGGTGCGGGAGGGGCCGGCGGCGTTCACGCCGATGGCGGACCACTGCCTGGCGGGGTCGGTCCGGCTGCACGTGCACCGCGAGTACCGGCTCGACGAGGCGCCGGCGGCGCTCGCGGACGTCGGGGCCGGGCGCGCGCTGGGCAAGGCGGTCGTGCTCCCGAGGGCGTGACGCGCGCGGACGGGTTGCACGGGAACCGCGGAGATCCCGGGCAGGGCCGCCGGCCCCGCACGGGACCGGGACCTAGGGGACGGGGGAGCGCGGCGGACCCGTGCGACCCTGGTGCGGACACTTCGAGGGGGGCACACCCGAAGGAGTCAGCCAGATGACGACTCGTCCGACGACGACACGCGCCCGCTCGGGCCGCACCCCGTCCGGCCTCGCCCGGGCGCTGCGCGCGGCGCTCGTCGCCTGCCTCGTCGCGCTGCCGCTCGCCGGGTGCGGTGGCGCGGACGCACCCGGTGACGACGGCGACCAGGTCGGGTACGGCGGCGGAGCCGAGGGCGTGGTGGCCCCGGCGCTCGCGGACGTCACCGCGCCCGCCGCGGCCGACGCGACCGGCGGCATCCCGATCGGCCGGGCCGGCGTCGGGGTGGCGGGCCCCGGCGACGTCGTCGTCGACGTGTACGCCGACCCGTGGTGCCCCTGGTGCCAGCGGTTCGACGAGCAGTACTCGGACGCGCTGATGGACCTGGTCGACCAGGGCGGGGTCACCGTCGTGCACCGGCCGCTCGCGTTCCTCGACGCCCGGTTCGGCGGCACGTACTCGACCCGCGTCGTCAACGCGCTCGCCGTCGTCGCCGACGAGTCCCCCGAGCACTACGTCCAGGTGCTGCACGCGCTGATGGCCGCCCAGCCGCCGACGGACCAGCCCGCGGGCCTGCCCGACGAGGAGATCGCCCGGATCGCCGTCGAGGCCGGCGTGGCGGCGGGCGTCGCGGAGCGGTTCACGGCGGTGCGGCCGACCCCGTACGAGGCGACCACCGCGGGCGGCGGCACCGAGGAGCGGACGGCGACGTCCCGGGTGTTCGCGCCGTGGGTCGCCGCCGCGACGCACCAGGCCGCGCTCGACCTGGCGGAGGTCCGGGTGCCGACGATCCTGGTCGACGGCGTGCCGGTGGACGACTGGACCGAGCCCGGCAGCCTCACGGACCTGGTCGCCGCGGCCGTCGCGGCGCGCGGGTGACAGCGGGGGCCCCACCCGCTCAGCACCCCGTGCCGCCGTCGGTCCGTGCCGCGGCCGCGTGGTCGTGGCGGGTGCTGGCGGTCGCCGGGGCCGCCACCGTGGGGCTGTGGCTGGTCGACGTCTTCCGGGTGCTCGTCGTCGCGGTCGCGGTGGGCCTGCTGCTCGCCGTCCTGCTCACGCCGCTCGCTCGCTGGCTGGAGCGCCGCGCCCGGTTCCCGTCCTGGCTGTCCTCCCTGACCGGGGTGCTCGGGCTCGTGGCGCTCGGAGCGGCCCTGGCGGTGCTGTCCGGCCGGTCCATCGCGACCGGCCTCGGGGACCTCGCCGAGCAGGCGCTCGCCGGCGTCGACCAGGCGCTGGCGTGGCTGTCGGACGGGCCGCTGGGGCTGGAGGTGGACCGGATCGACGCCCTCGTGGCGCAGGGCCAGGCCGCGCTCCGCGACAACGCCGGGACGCTGCTCACGGGGGCGTGGTCGGCGACGCTCACCATCGGCCAGCTGCTCGCCGGCGCCCTGATGGCGCTGTTCTGCGCGTTCTTCTTCGTGCGGGACGCCCGGCCGATGTGGGCGTGGACGGTCGCCCTGCTGCCCCGTGCGGTCCGCCCCCGGGTGCACGAGGCGGGCCGGCGCGGGCTCGTCACGCTCGCGGCCTACACCCGCACGCAGATCCTGGTCGGTGCCGTGGACGCGGTGGGCATCGGCGTGGGCGCGGCGCTGCTGGGGGTGCCGCTGGCGGTGCCCATCGCCTTTCTGGTGTTCCTGGCGTCGTTCATCCCGTTCGTGGGCGCGGTGAGCACCGGCGCGATCGCGGTGCTGGTCGCGCTCGTCGCGCAGGGCCCGGTGACCGCCCTGCTCATGCTCGGCGTCGTGCTGCTGGTGCAGCAGGTCGAGGGCAACGTGCTGCAGCCGTTCCTCATGGGGCACGCGGTGGCGCTGCACCCGGTCGCGGTGCTCCTGGTGGTGAGCGCGGGATCGATCGCGGCGGGGATCGTCGGCGCGCTGTTCGCGGTCCCGGTGGCGGCGACCCTGAACACGATGCTGCGGTACCTGCACGGGCACGACCGGTTCCCCGGTCTGGGGACGGAGGGTGCCGGGGCGGAGACGGAACCCGCGTCGGCGACGAGACCCGCCTAGCGGGACGCCGCCCTCGTGCGCGGCGGACCGTGCAGCTGGGCGTCGACGACGGCCCGCAGCTCGCCGGCCGACGGCAGCGCGACCCGGAGCTCGAGGTCGGCCAGGAGGTCCGCGTATCCCGACGGCTCGAGATCGGTCCCGGTGCTGTCGCTCACGCACCCGATCCTGCACGTCACGACCCGCCACCTAGGTCGCGGTGGGACAGCGGCGAGGGTGCCTGCGTCGCGCCGGTCCGGTCCCGGCGTCAGGACGCCGGGCTCCCGAGGTGGCGGGTCGGCAGGCCGTCGAGCCGCCGGTACAGCCAGGCGGTCGTCGCGAACCCCACCGGGTAGGCGAGCGTCAGCCCGACGAGGCACACCATCGACCCGGCCGACCCGAGGAGCGCGACGGCGAGCACCAGCAGGATCGTCGTGCCCAGGTGCCGGCTCGCGAGCCGGGCGCTCTCCCGGATCGCCGCGACGGGCCCGAACCCGCGGTCGAACGACAGGTACACCGCGTACTGCCCGAGCAGCGCGATCACCAGGCCGGGCAGGTAGAGCAGCAGCAGACCGACCCCGGTCAGGACCGCCAGCAGCAGCGCGGTGGCGATCGGGCGCCCGAGCCCGCGCGGCGTCCAGAACTCCCGCGCGCCGAAGGGCCGGCCGTCCACGAGGGCGAGGCCGAACCGCGCCCCGAGCACCTGCACCAGCATCGTGACCGCCTGCAGCGCGACGACCGCGGCGAGCAGCCCGACGAGCGTCGCGGGCGTGACGGCCCAGCTCGTCCCGATCACCTCCGCGCCGGTCCGGGACCCTGCGGCCTGGGCCTCGACCTGGGCGCGGAGGTCGTCGACCATGACGGCCAGCACCGGGACGTAGACCGCCGCCACCCCCGCGACCAGCAGGACGACGGGCACCGCGAACAGGCCGATCGCGGTGCCGAGGCGCGTGCGGACGGCCTCCCAGCCGAACCGCAGGGCGTCGCCGACACCCGGCTCGGGCGGCGGGCCCCACGGCGGGACGCCGTACCCGGGCGGGGGCGGCCGGTAGCCGGGCGGCGGGGGACGGTACCCGGGCGGGGGCGGCCCGTACCCCGGCGGGACGGGCGCGGTCGGGTCGCTCGGCACCGGTGCTCCTCGGGGTCGTGTCCGCCCCGCGCGGGCGGCCCGCCCCGGACGCTACCGGCCGGGCAACCGCTCCCGGGCTCGGTTCGCGACGAACCGCCCGGTCAGCCCAGCAGCCCCACCACGTACCCGACGAACAGCAGCAGCGCGAAGACCACCACCACCCCGATCAGCACGTACACCAGCCAGTTCGTGCGGCGGCTCGGGAGGTCGGGCTCCTGGAACGCCGCGCCGGACGTGCTGGACTCGCCGGGCGGGGTGTCACCGGGCGCGACCCCGCCGCCGGGCTCGAGGCCGGGCGTGTTCTCCGGGTCCGGGTCGGGGATGCTCGTCATGCGGCCACGCTAGGCACGGGTGCCGCGAGCGGCGACCGGGGAGCGTCACCGCAGGCCGCGGGGCCGCCCGCGCGGGGCGCGAGGGGCGCGCCTACCGTGGGGAGCACGCGGCCGTCGCGCGACGAGGGGGTCATCATGTCGAGCAGCGAGACCGGGGGCACCACCGGGACCCCGGACAAGGACTACAACCTCATCTGGTTCGCCGAGGCGTGCCTGAGCAACGTCCTGCGGCTGGAGCAGTACGCGCAGGACGCCGACCGGGCGGGGGACGCGGAGCTGGCGGAGTTCTTCCGGCGGGCGCAGCACGAGAGCCGCAAGGGCGCGGAGCAGTCGAAGGCGATGCTCGCGCGGCGGCTGCAGGGCTGACGCCCCGCGGTCGTCAGGCGGTGAGGCCCCGGGTCCGGATCGCCTCGGCGACCTCCTGCACGAACCGGTCCATCCGCACCAGCACGTCGCGGTCCCACGGGTCGACGGCCTCGGAGTACAGGTTGAGGGCGATCGTGGTGTCGGCGTCGACCTGCGCCGGCAGGGCGGCGGCGGACCGGAACCCGGCGTCGGCCGCGGCCGTGCGCCACGCGGGCCAGCGCGTCTCCGCCAGCACGTCCGGCACGAGCTCGCCGCGCAGCTGCTGGATCGCCAGCACGCACGGCCCCTCCGCCGTGTCGACCTCGGTGCGGTCGCAGCTGGCGCGCGCGCTCGCTGCTGCTCGCGACCTGGTCGAGGAGCTGGTGGTCGCGGAGGATGATGCTGCACTCGGTCGGGACCCCGACGCGGACGGTGGCCTCCGTCGCGTAGGCGTCCAGGACCGCGGACAGCGGGTCGAGCTCGGCCGACGCGCTCATCGTGTGCCTCCTCCGGCAGCTGGGGGAGACGCACTGTCTCACACCACCGGGCCGAGGCGTGAACCGGCCGGTCAGGCCCGCTCGATCGCGAACGCGGTGAGGAACCCGAGGGCCGTGATCAGGCCGGTGAGCAGGTGCGCCCGCTCGAACGCCTCCGGGATCATCGTGTCCGCCAGCATGGCCAGGATCGCGCCCGCGGCGACCGCCGTGATCGCCGCGACCGTCCCCGTCGACGCGTCCTGCAGCAGCAGCGACCCGAGGAGCGCGGCGAGGCCGCTCGCCACGGCGATACCGGTCCACACGCCGAACACGTAGCCCGCGCCGCGGCCCGCGCGCTTCATCCCGGCGGCGCTCGACAACCCCTCCGGGACGTTCGAGATGAACACCGCGGCCAGCACCCCGACCCCGACGCCCTGCCCGCCGAGCACCGACAGCCCGAGCACCACCGACTCCGGGATGCCGTCGAGCAGCGCCCCGATCGCGATCGCCACGCCGCTGCCGGCGGCGTCCTGCTCCGAGGGCTGCTGGCCGCCCGACCGCTTGCGGTGCCGGGCGCCGCGCCGGGCGAGCACCAGGTTCGCGGCGACGTAGGCCACCGCCCCGCCCAGGAACCCGCCGACCGTCGGCAGCAGCCCTCCGGCGCGCTCCGCCTCGTCCACCAGCTCGAACGCCAGCGCCGAGATCAGCACGCCGGCGCCGAACGCCATGATGCTCGCGACGACGCGCTGCGGGACGCGGACGAACCACGCGACGAGTGCGCCGAGCACCAGCGCGGCGCCCCCGACCAGGCCCCACGCGCCGGCCTCGAGCCAGACGGGCACGGGTCAGGCCCTCGGGCGGAGCCCCGTGGGGGCGAGCGGGCCGGTGCGGGACACGGGCGGACCTCCCGGGACGGCGATGCCCCGGTCGGCCCCGGGGCTCCGCCACGGTAGGCCCGGTGCACACCCGGGGCGACCGGAGCACGGGCCGGCCGACGCCGGTGCTCAGCCCCCCGTGGACTCCCGCACGATCACCCGCGGCGTGACGGTCTCCACCCCGCCCGGGTCGCGGCCCTCGAGCCGCGCGAACAGCCGCTCCGCCGCCCGCCGGCCCATGAGCTGGAAGTTCATGTCGATGCTCGTCAGCGCGGGGCGGCACCCGGCGATCATCGGCTCCCAGTTGTCGAAGCCGATCACCGCGACGTCGTCGGGCACCCGTACCCCGCGGTCGTGGAGCGCGTCCAGGACGCCGCGGGCGATCTGGTCGCTGCCGCAGACGACGGCGTCGACGTCCTGCTCCAGCATCGCCGCCACGGACGAGCGGCCCCACGCCTCGGACCACGAGCCGTACCGCACGGGCCCGACCCGCTCGAGCCCGTGCTCGGCCAGTGCGGCGTCGGCGCCCGCGGCGCGGTCGGTGGCGGCGTCGTAGGTGATGTCGCCGGAGACGTGGGCGATGCGGCGACGGCCCGTGGCGAGGAGGTGCTCGACGGCGATGCGGCCGGCGGTGACGTTGTCGGGGACGACCGACGCGTCGGCGGGGTCGGTCGACGGGGCGTACGTGTAGACCACCGGGACGGGCAGGTCCCGGCCCAGCGGGGGCCGGGCGTCGGTCTGCGAGCCGACCACGATCAGGCCGTCCACCCGGCGGCCGAGGAGCGTCGACAGGTGGTGCTGCTCGCGGATCGCGTCGCCGCGGGAGTCGCAGAGGAGCACGCTCGACCGGCCCGCGCCGAACGCGTCCTCGGCGCCCATGAGGATCGGCAGCGAGAACCGGCCCTCGAGGTCGTGGGTCAGCAGGCCGACGGTGCCGGTGTGCCCGTCGAGCATGGCCCGGGCGAGCGCGTTGGGCGTGAACGACAGCCGCTCCGCGACGTCGAGGACCCGGCGCCGGGTCTCCGGGCTGACCTCGGCCTTGCCGTTGATCGCCTTGGACGCCGTGGCGACCGAGACGCCGGCGAGCTGCGCGACGTCGCGCAGCGTGACCTGGCGCCGGCCCGGTGCGTCGGTGCTCATGGATGCCCCCTGTCCTCGTGCTGGGACGCAGCGTACGACGAAAACGTCGCAACCCGGCACCCCGTTGACGCCCGCGACACCCTGGTGCTAGCGTCCCCGAAAACCGTTTCGGGTGTTTTCGTCCGGGGCGGCGCACCAGCGATGGCCGCGGCACCGATGCCCGGCCACCGACCGCACTCGACGAGGAGACCGGTCCGCATGAACGCACGACGCAGCTCGCTCATCGCCCTGGCCGCCGTGGGCGCGCTCGGGCTCGCCGCCTGCTCCGGCGGCACCAGCGCCGGGGGCGGCGGTGGCTCGACCTCCGGGGGCGACGGCGGTGGCGACGGCGTCGTCACCGTCTGGCACTACTTCTCCGACCCCAACCAGGTCGCGCTCATGGACGCGTACAAGGAGAAGTTCGAGTCCGAGAACGACGCAGAAGTCGAGAACGTCTACGTCCCCTACGACCAGATGAACTCGAAGCTCGTGTCCGCCGCGGGCGCCGGCACCGGCCCCGACGTCGTCGTGTTCAACGGCGCGGAGGCCGCGACGCTCGCGCTGGGCGGCGTGCTCGCACCGCTCGACGAGCAGTGGGCGGACTTCGCGGACGCCGACCAGTTCCCCGACTCGGTCCTGCACAGCGTCGACGACCAGCTGTACGCCGTGCAGGGCTACGTGAACCTGCTGGGCCTCTGGTACAACCAGGACATCCTCGACGAGATCGGGGTCGAGCCGCCCACCACGATGGACGAGCTCGAGGCCGCGATGGCCGCCGCGAAGGACGCCGGGTACGGCGGCATCACGCTGTCCGGCCTGCCGCAGTCGCAGGGCGAGTGGCAGGCGTACCCGTGGATCAGCGACGCCGGCTTCGACTACGAGAACCTCGACGCCGACGCGCTGGCCTCCGGGTTCGAGCGGGTGCGCGGCTGGGTCGACAACGGCTGGCTGACCCAGGAGGCCGTGACCTGGGACCAGACGGTCCCGTTCCAGCAGTTCGCGGCCGGGAAGACGGCGTTCGCGCAGAACGGCAACTGGCAGATCGGCACTGCCGAGTCCGACGCCGACTTCGCCTACGGCGTCGTCCCGCTGCCGCTCGGCGACACGGGCCAGGTGTACCTGGGCGGCGAGGGCGAGGGCATCGGCGCGCACGCCGACGACCCGGAGCTGGCCTGGGAGTACCTGCAGAGCACGTACCTCGACGCGAAGGGCCAGGAGCTCGCCCCCGACCTGGTCGGCTCGATCCCGTCCCGTGCCGACACCGCCCAGGCCGACGTGGTGACGAGCAACGACCTGCTCGACCCGTTCGCCCGCACGATCGCCGACTTCGGCGCCAGCTACCCGGCCGCCTCCATCCCGCCCGCCGCCGTCGCGGACGTGCAGCTCACGGTCGGCCAGGCCTGGTCCGCCGTGATCGGCGGACAGCAGGCGCCCCAGGCCGCGGCCGACCAGGCGGTCGCCGCGCTGAAGAGCCAGATCGGCTGACGAGACCGCCATGTCCGCACCCGTCACCACCGCGCCCGCGCGGCAGGCGAGGGCCGGCACCGCCCCGACGACCCGGCGTCGTCGGGGCGGCAGCCGGATCGTCTTCCTGCTGCCCGCGGCCGTGTTCCTCGGCCTGTTCAGCCTGTACCCGCTCGTCCAGCTCGCCCGGATGGCGGTCAGCCAGGTCACCGCGGCCACCCTGAACGCCGACTGGGTGTTCACCGGCCTCGACAACGTCCGCCGCGGCTTCGAGACCGGGCAGACCGGTCCCGCGATCACCCGCACGCTGGTGTTCGTGGTCGTGGTGACCGTGCTCGGCATGCTCGTCGGGTTCGGCGCGGCGGTCGCCCTGCGCACCACGGGCCGCTGGTCGGCCTGGCTGCTCGCGCTCATGGTGTTCGTCTGGGCGCTGCCGCCGGTGGTGAACGGGTCGGTCTGGAAGTTCCTGCTCAACGACGCCGGCCTGATCAACACCGTGCTCACGAGCACCGGCCTGCGCGACACCCCCGTGCCGTTCCTCTACGACCAGCACTGGGCGCTGTTCTCGGTGGCGTTCGTCAACGCGTTCGCGGTGATCCCGTTCAACACGCTCGTGTTCCGCGCCGCGCTCATGACGATCGACCCCGAGGTGTTCGAGGCGGCGCAGCTCGACGGCGCCAGCAAGTGGCAGCAGATCCGGCACATCATGGTGCCGTCGGTCCGCCCGACCACGCTGGTGCTGCTGATCCTCACCCTGGTCTACGGGTTCCGGTCGTTCGACTTCATCTACGTGATGACGTACGGCGGCCCGGGCACCGCGACCAACACCCTGCCGTTCCTGGGCTACCTGCAGGCCTTCGTCCGCTACGACTACGGGCTCGGCGCGGCGACCTCCGCGCTCGCCGTGGTCGGCGTGCTGGTCCTGGCCGTGGTCTACGCCCGGAGCATCAAGCGCGAGGAGGCGGACGGATGAGCGTCAAGGCCGGCCCGCTGGCGGTCGCCGCCAAGGTCCTGCTCACCCTGATGTACGGGGTGCCGATCCTGTGGATCCTGCTCACCTCGGTGAAGTCGTCGGACGACGTCTTCGACCCGAGCCGCACGTTCCTGTTCCGCCCGGTGACCACCGCGTACGTCGAGGCGCTGAGCGGCGACCTGGCCCGGGCCCTGCTGCAGTCCGTGATCATCGCGACGAGCACCACCGCACTGGTCCTGCTGATCGCGATCCCCGCCGCGTACGGCCTGGCCCGCACCCGCGGGTGGCTGCCCACGGTGGCGCTCGGCCTGCTGATCGTGCTGCAGATGATGCCGCAGACCGCGACCGTCATCCCGCTGTTCCAGGCGTTCTCCGGCTGGCGGCTGCTCGACACCACGATGGCGGTGGTGCTCGCCGACGCCGCGCTGCTCACCCCGTTCGCCACCCTGCTGCTGCGGCCGTTCTTCCGGGCGGTGCCGCCGCAGATCGAGGAGGCGTCGTCGATCGACGGCGCGGGCATGCTCCGGACGTTCTGGTCGGTCGTGCTGCCCGTCGCCCGCAACGGCGTCGCCACCGTCGGCACGCTGACGTTCCTGCTGGCGTGGGGCGAGTTCCTGTACGCCGTGAACTTCTACCTGACCCCCGGGCAGTACCCGCTGTCCGCGCTGCTCGCGCAGCAGGTGAGCGCCTTCGGCATCAACTGGCCGGGGCTCATGGCGCTGGCCGTGCTCACCTCGATCCCGATCCTCGTCGTGTTCAGCAGCACCTACCGGCTGCTGCGCGACGGCCTGACCGTCGGCGCGGTGAAGTGACCGCCGCCCGCCCGCGCCCTGGAGGCGACATGTCCGACACGTCCACGACCACCGTCGACCGCACGGAGCAGCACGGCCGCCCGCTGGTCCCCTCCGCCGCCCGCTGGCGTCCGCTCGGCATCGACGAGGTCCGCCTCGACGGCGGGTTCTGGGGCGAGCTGCAGGAGCGCAACGCGACCGCGATGATCGCCCACGCCGAGCGGTGGGTGGAGGAGATGGGCTGGGCCGGGAACTTCGACCTCGCCGCGGCCGGCACGCTGCCCGAGGGCCGCCGCGGCCGCGAGTTCTCCGACTCGGAGATCTACAAGCTGCTCGAGGCGATGTCCTGGGAGGTCGGCCGCACCGGCGACGCCGACCTCGACCGCCGGCTCCGGGCGCTCGCGTCCCGGGTCGCCGCCGCGCAGGAGCCGGACGGGTACATCTCGACGATGTTCGGCCGCCCGGGCCAGGGGGAGCGGTGGTCCGACCCCGAGTGGGGCCACGAGCTGTACTGCATCGGCCACCTGATCCAGGCGGGCGTGGCCCGGGCGCGGACCCACGGCGACGACGAGCTGGTGCAGGTCGCGGTCCGCGCCGCCGACCACGTGTGCGACGTCTTCGGGCCGGAGGGGCGGCAGGGGGTCGACGGGCACCCGGAGATCGAGCCCGCGCTGGTGGAGCTGTACCGGCTCACCGGCGAGCGCCGGTACCTGGACCAGGCGCGGCTGTTCGTCGACCGCCGGGGGCGCGGCGTGCTCGACGACATCGAGCTCGGGCGCTCGTACTTCCAGGACGACGAGCCGGTCCGGGAGTCGACGACGCTGCGCGGGCACGCCGTCCGCGCGCTCTACCTCGCCGCGGGCGCTGCGGACCTCGCGGTCGAGGACGGCGACGACGAGCTGCTCGCGGCCGTGACCCGGCAGGTCCGGTCGGCGCTCGCGCGTCGCACCTACCTGACCGGCGGCATGGGGGCGCACCACGAGGGCGAGTCGTTCGGCCTCGACTTCGAGCTGCCGCCGGACCGTGCCTACGCGGAGACCTGCGCCGGCATCGGGTCGGTCATGGCCAACCACCGGCTGCTGCTGCAGTCGGGCGACGCCCGGCACGCGGACGCCGTCGAGCGCACGCTGTTCAACGTGCTCGCCGCCTCGCCGTCGGCGGAGGGCACCGCGTTCTTCTACACGAACCCGCTCCAGCAGCGGGTGCCGGGCGACGTCCCGGACCCGGACGTGGCGAGCCCGCGCGCGTCGTCCAGCCTGCGGGCGCCGTGGTTCCACGTGTCCTGCTGCCCGACGAACGTGACCCGCACCGTCGCGTCGCTCGCGGCCTACGTGGCCAGCACCGACGACGCCGGGGTGCAGCTGCACCAGTACGCCGCGGGCACCGTCGCGGCGACGGTCGGCGGCGAGCCGGTGCGGCTGCGGGTCGAAACGGGCTACCCGCACGACGGGCGCGTGGTCGTGTCGGTCGGTCGAGGAGGCGCCGGCGGCGTGGACGCTCACACTCCGGGTGCCGTCCTGGGCGGCGGGTGCCACCGTGGACGGCCGCCCGGCCGAGCCGGGGTACGTGGCCGTGGCCGGGCCGGCGGCCGGCGGGAGCGTCGTGCTGGACCTGCCCGTCGCGCCGCGGTTCACCGTCGCCGACCCCCGGGTCGACGCCGTCCGGGGCCAGGTCGCCGTCGAGGCGGGGCCGCTGGTGTACGCGCTCGAGTCCGTCGACCTCGGGGCCGACGTCGGGCTGGCGCGGGTCGACACCGGGATCGCGCCCGAGGCCCGCGACGGCGCGGTGACCGTGCACGCGCGCACGGTCGACGTTCCCGAGGGGGACTGGCCGTACGCCGGCCGCCCCGCGGAGGCCGGGGAGGACGCGCCCCGCGAGGTGCCCCTGGTGCCGTACCACGCCTGGGGGCAACCGCGGGCCGTCGACGATGCGGGTCTGGATGCCTGTCGGCTGACGCCGTCGGGCCCGCCCCGGGCCCGACCGCGCGCGGCCTACGGTCTCCCGCGCGCCCCACGCCGATCGGCGGTGGCGGCGCCGGAGACCGTAGGCCGCGTCGCCGCGCGCGCGGTTGCCCTCGCGACCGCTGCCCTCGCGCGCCGCGCGCGGGCTCATCCCGCGCGGGTGGCGCCCGCCCGCGAGCGTCGTCGCTAGCGTCGGGCGCGTGTCCGCCACCGGCTCGACCGACGTCGCGGCCGTCCCCACGCGGGACCTGGCCCGGCTGACGCTGCTGGGCGCGCTGGTCGGGCTGCCCGCCGGCGTGGTCGCGTTCGCGTTCGTGGGCGCGGTGCACGTGCTCCAGGACCTGCTGTGGACCGAGCTCCCCGAGGCGCTGGGCACCGACGAGCCGCCCTGGTTCCTGGTGCTCGGGCTGCCGGTGGTCGCGGCGGTGCTGGTCGCGGCCGCGCGCCGGCTGCCGGGCGACGGCGGGCACGACCCGGTCGAGGGTCTGAGCATGGCGCCCCTGCCGCCGGTCTCCGCGGCCGGCGTGGCGCTCGCCGCGCTGGCCGGGCTCGGCTTCGGGATCGTCCTGGGCCCCGAGGCGCCGCTGATGACGCTCGGCGGCATCGTCGGCGTGTGGATGACGTCGTGGACCGGCGTCACCGGCCGCGCGCGGGGGCTGCTCGGCGTCTCCGGGGCGTCCGGCGCGATCTCGACGCTGTTCGGGGGGCCGCTGGTCGCCGGGGTCATGCTGCTCGAGGCGGGGGCCGGGGCGCTCGCGGCCGCGGCGCTGCTGCCGCCGCTCGCCGCCGCCGCGGTGGCGTACGTGCTGGTCACGGGCTTCGGCGACTGGGCCGGCGTGCCGGTGACGGGGCTGGCCGTCCCCGACCTCCCCGAGTACGACCGCGTCCGGCCGGGGTCGCTGCTGCTGGCCCTGGTGGTCGGGGTGGTCGCGGCGGTGGTGATCGCCGGGGTCAAGCGGCTCGCCCGGGCGCTGCGGGCGACGGGGCCGCGCGTCGGCCGGCTGCCGCTGCTGCTCGCGTCCGGGGCGGCGGTCGGGGCGCTCGCCCTGCTGGCGGGCGCGCTCGGCGCCGACCCGCGGGACGTCCTGTTCTCCGGCCAGTCGTCGATCCCGGCGCTGGTGGCCGAGGAGTCGGTGGGCGTCGTGCTGGTGCTCGTGGTGGCGAAGGGGCTCGCCTACGCGATCAGCATGGGCGGCGGGTTCCGCGGCGGCCCGATCTTCCCGGCGATCTTCCTCGGGGTCGGGCTGGCCTCGGTCGCCGTGGCGGCGCTGGACGTGTCGCCGACGCTCGCGGTGGCCGTCGGGGCCGCCGCCGGGATGGCGGCGACCAGCCGGCTGCTGCTGTCCGCGGTGATGTTCGCGGCGCTGCTGGTCGGCCGGGCGGGGCTGGACACGGCCCCGGCCGCGGTGGTCGCGGCGGCCGCGGCCCTGCTGACGGTCCGCCTCCTCGACCCGCCGCCCCGGCCGGCCTGACTCCCGGCCGGACGCGCCGGGACCCCGCCCGGCGGTGCCGAGCGGGGTCCCGGTCGCGCGGAGTGGATCCCTCTGCACCGACACGCCGTGGCGCGCCGGTGCGGAGGGATCCACCCGGGTGAGCTGCGTCAGGCGCGGTGCGCCGGCTCGCCCTCCGACGGCACGCCCTCGTCGGGGTCGGCCGACGTGCGGTGCATCGGGTGCGGGTGGCTGCGCTCGAGCGAGGCGCCCTCCACGTCGACGTCCGGCAGGATCCGGTCGAGCCACTTCGGGATCCACCAGGCCCACCTGCCGGCCAGGTGCATGACGGCCGGGATCAGCAGCATGCGGACCACGAACGCGTCGAGCAGCACGCCGAACGCCAGGCCGAAGCCGAGCGGCCGGATGATCGACGACTCCGCGAAGATGAACCCGGCGAACACCGACGCCATGATGATCGCCGCCGCCGTGACGACGACCCGGCCGGCGTGCAGGCCGCGCCGGACCGCCACCCGGGGGTCGACGCCGTGGGCGTACGCCTCGCGCATGCCGGACACCAGGAACAGCTGGTAGTCCATCGCGAGGCCGAACAGCACGCCGGTGACGATGATCGGCAGGAAGCTCAGCACCGGGCTGGGGTCGTGCACCCCGAACACCGAGCCGAGCCAGCCCCACTGGTAGATCGCCACGACGCCGCCGAACCCGGCGAACAGCGACATGACGAACCCGAGCGTCGCGGTGACCGGGACGAAGATCGACCGGAACACGATGATGAGGATGATCAGCGACAGGCCGACGACGATCGCCAGGTAGCCCGGCAGCACGTCGGACAGCTTCTCGGAGACGTCGATGTTGGCGCTCGCGGTGCCGGCGACGCCGAGCTCCACGTCGCCCTCGATCGGCGACGAGTCGCGCAGCGCGTGCACCAGGGCCTCGGTCGACTCGCTGTTCGGGCCCTCGGTCGGCACGACCTGGAACGCGAGCATCGTGCCGGCCTCGTTCGAGCCGATCGGCGCGACCGCCACGACGTCGTCGTGCGCCGCGAGCTCGGTCCCGATGCGGACCTGCTCCGCGGTCAGGTCCTCCGCGGAGACCGCGTCCGGGAGGTTCGCCACGACCAGCAGCGGGCCGTTCACGCCGGCGCCGAACTTGTCCGCAGTGATCTGGTACGCCCGGTACTGCGTCGACTCGGGCGACTCCGACGAGCCGTCCGGCAGGCCGAGCCGCATCGACAGCGCCGGGATCGCGATGATCAGCAGCGCCGCGACCCCGGCGACCAGCGTGAGCACCGCGCGGGACGTCTTCATCGGGGTGGTGGGGACGGCCTCGGGCTCCTCGTGGCCCACCGTGGCGCGCTTCTTCTTCGGCAGCACCCTCAGGCCGATCCGGGACAGCAGCGCGGGGGTCAGCGTGATCGCGATGAGGATCGCCACCAGGATGCAGATGGCGCCGACCGTGCCCATGAGGCCGAGGAACGGGATGCCGGTGACGTTGAGCGCCAGCAGCGCGACCAGCACGGTGGTGCCGGCGAACACGACCGCGTTGCCCGCGGTGCCGTTGGCCAGGCCGATCGACTCCTCGAGCTCGACCCCGTCGCGCAGCTGGCGGCGGTGCCGGTTGAGGATGAACAGCGAGTAGTCGATCCCGACCGCGAGGCCGAGCATGATGCCGAGCACCGGGGTGACGGACAGCATCTCGACCGCCCCGGACAGCGCCAACGACGCGACCGCGCCGATGCCGACGCCGACGAGGGCCGACAGGATCGGCAGGCCGGCGGCGACCAGCGAGCCCAGCATGACCAGCAGGACGATGCCGGCGACGACCACGCCGATGACCTCGCCCGGGCCGAGCACGCTCGGGATCTCCTGGGTCAGGTCGGACGACAGCTCGACGTCCACGCCCTGCAGGTCCGCGGACTCGAGGGCGTCGACGACGGCCTCCTTGGTCTCCGGAGCGATCTCGAACTGCGAGTCCTCGAACGCGATGGTGCCGACCGCGGCGGTGCCGTCCTCGGAGACGAGACGGATGCCGGAGGACAGCTCCAGCAGGTCGGCGCCGGCCTCGAGCTGGGCGCTCTGCGTCTCCAGCTCGGCGAGGCCGTCGGTCAGCTGCTGCGCCTGCGCGTCGAGCTGCGCCTGCTGCGCGTCGATCTCCGCCTGGCCGGCGTCGAGCTGCGGCTGCACCGCGGCGAGGGCGCCCGCGGCCTCCGCCTGCGCGCGCTGGGCGTCGAGCTGCGCCTGCGCGGCGTCGAGCTGCTGCTGGCCGGCGTCGAGCTGGGCCTGCCCGGCCTCGAGCTGGGCCCGGCCCTGCTCGATCTGGTCGCGGCCCGCGGTGACCTGCGCCTGCTGCTCCCCGAGCTGGGCGGTCGTCTGGAACGGGTCGGTGGCGCCGGTGACGCCGTCGACGTCCGCCAGGCCGGCCAGCGTGTCGCTGATCGCGGTCTGCTGGGCGTCGGTGAACGGGGCGTCGTCGGCGGTGTGGAACACCACCGTGCCGCTGCCGCCGCTCGCGGCGGGGAACTCGTCGGCCAGCTGCTCGGTCACGCGCTCGGTGGCGGTGCCGGGGATGGTGACGGCGGAGGTGAGCTGCCCGCCGAACGCGAAGTACGCGCCCACGGCCAGGGCGAGCACGACGACCCAGGCCGTCACGACGGCCCAGGCGCGGCGGGCCGAGAAGCGCCCGATGCGGTAGAGGAGTCCTGCCATGGTCCCTGTTCTCTCGGTGGTGGTGGGAGTGCGGGGCGTCAGTGCTCCGGCATGTACCCGGCTCGGACGCTCTGGATGAGCCGGTCGACGAGGGCGTCCCACTGCGCGCGGGCGTCCGGCGCGGCGGGGTCGGTGGTGGTGCACCAGTGCATCGCGATCACGGCGACGCCGTGCACCAGGGAGGAGACGAGCAGCCGGACGTCCAGCAGCTCGGCGCGGGGGTAACGGCGGACCAGCTCGGCGGAGAGGTGGTCGGCGACCCGGGAGAACGCCTCCTGCGCGAGCATGTTCGCGCGGGGGTCGTCCCCCTCGGCGAGCGGGCCGAGCGCGCCGGCCAGGTAGGTGATCGCGGGCGGCAGGTCCGCGCCGCGCAGGGTCTGCGCGAGCTCGTCGAACATCGACGCCCGGGAGCCATCGCCCACCGGGGTCGCGCTCGCGACGGCCTGGACCTGGTCGATGACCACGCCGAGCCGCTCGGTGCAGGTGGACAGGACGACGTCCTCGAGCGACCCGAAGTGGTTGAACACGGTGCGCCGGGACACGTCGGCGCGCTCGGCGAGCTCGTCGACCGTGAACTGGGCCGTGCCGCGCTCCGCGATGAGGGCGTCGGCGGCGTCCAGGATCGCGCGGCGGGAGCGCGCCTTGAGCGCCGCCCGCCGGTCGGTCCCCGCCGTCTCCGTCGTCACGCGGACGACCGTAGGCACGTGGGTGCACTCTGTGCAACCGTGCACGGGGTGCAATTCGGACAGGTGTGGCTCAGGTCACCAGGCCGGCCCGGTGCGCGACCGCGGCCGCCTCCAGCCGGGTCCGGCAGCCCAGCTTCGCCAGCACCCGGCTGACGTGGGTCTTCGCGGTGGTCTCGGAGACGGTGAGGGCGTCGGCGACCTGCTGGTTGGACCGGCCGCCGGCGAGCAGCACCAGCACCTCGCGCTCGCGGGCGGTGAGCAGGTCGAGCCCGGGCGGGTCCACCGGGCCGGTGCCGGGCGCAGGGACCCCGGGCGCGGACACCGACGCGGCGAGCACCCGGCGGGTCACCTCGGGCGCGAGGACGCCCTCGCCGGCGGCGACCCGGCGCACGGCCTCGACCAGCTCCGCCGCGCCGACCGACTTGAGCAGGAAGCCGACGGCGCCCGCGCGCAGCACCCCGAACAGGTACTCGTCGAGGTCGAAGGTGGTCAGCGCGACGACGGCGCCGAGCCCCTCGGCGACGACGCGGCGGGTCGCCTCGATGCCGTCGGTGCCGGGCATCCGGACGTCCATGAGCACGACGTCGGGGCGCAGCGCCCGGGCGTTCGCGACGGCCGCGGCGCCGTCGGCGGCCTCGCCCACGACCGTGATGTCCGGCGCCTGGTCGAGCATGAGGCGCAGGCCGGCGCGGATGGCGCCGTGGTCGTCGGCGAGCAGGACGCGGACCGTCATCGGGCGGCCGCCGTGCGGGTGGCGAGGGCGGCCGGGCGCCCGGCCGCCCCGGCTGCGGGGGCCGCGTCGCCGAGCGGCAGCACCGCCCGCACCCGCCACCGGGCGCCGTCGGGCCCGGCGGTCACGTCACCGCCGAGCGAGCGCGCGCGCTCGCGCATGGTGAGCAGCCCGGTCGCGGACCCGAGGGCCGCCCGCCCCGGTCCGCCGGCCCGGTCCGCGTCGCCGGCGCCCGCGTCGCGGGGGACTGCGTCGTCCGCGCGCGCGCCGCCCGCAGGCCGGAGCGCGCTCACCACCTCCACCTCCAGCGCGCCGTCCCCGGCGGCCACCCGCACGTCGACCCGGCCCCCGGCGGGCCCGTGCGCGGCGGCGTTCCGCAGCGCCTCGGCCGCGATCCGGTAGGCCGCCTGGTCGACCACCGCGGGCAGCGCAGGCTGCGGGGACGCGGACACGCGCACGTCCAGACCGCGGCCCTCGGCGTCGGCGACCAGGTCGGGCAGCCGGTCCAGCCCGGCGGCCGCCCCGGCCGGCGGGTCGCCCCCGCCCCCGCGCAGCACGAGCACCATCGACCGCATCTCGGCGAGCGACGCGACCGCCTCCGCGCGGACGGCGCCGAGCGCGGCCCGGTCGCGTCCGGCGTCCGGCGTCCCTGCGAGTGCCGCCTCCGCGTGGATCGCGATGGCGGACAACCGCGAGGCCACCACGTCGTGCAGGTCGCGGGCCATCGCGGCGCGCTCCTCCTGGACGGCAGCGTCCCGGTCCAGGTCGGCGATCCGCTCCACGTCGGCGGCGTGCGCGCGTGCCAGGTCGGCCTGCTGCCGCTCCAGCGCGGCGCGGCGGGCCTCCGAGGCGGCGAGCTCTGTCCGGCTGCGCACGTCCGAGGCCCACCACAGCGGGGTGACCAGCAACGCGGCCGCGAGCAGCAGCGCCTGGACCGCGCCGCGCACCCCGTCGGCGAGCACCCAGCCGGCGATCCCGGCCGCCACCGTGAGGAGGACGGCGGCCGCCGCCAGCCACCGTCGCGCCCGTGTGGGCAGCTGCACCCCCGCGGTGTACAGGGCGTCGACGAGCACCAGCAGCAGGCCGACCGAGCCGCCGACGGCGAGGCTGCCGGCGAACGCGCCCGTCGCCACGAGCAGCACCGCCAGCGGGTGCCGGCGCTTGGCGGCGAGGGCCGCGCAGCCGACGACCAGGAGCGCGGCGTGCAGCGCGTCCGCCCCCGGCCCGTCGGCCGCGGGGGCGGTGCTGGTCACCCCGAGGCCGAGCAGCAGCAGGCCGACGCCGAGGTACACCAGGGCGACGCCGCGGTCGTCGAGCCGCGGCCACCGGGCGGGTCGTCGCGGAGGCATGCGGCCATCCCAGCACGGACCTCCCCCGGGCGGGTCCTCCGAACGGACGACCCCGGCCCCCGGGATCGTGCGGACGGCCGACGCCGGCGCCCCGTCCCCGCCGCGAGGCTGCCCGGCATGGACGCCCTGCGCGAGAACCCCGTCGCCCTGCTCGTCGTCGCCTGCGAGGTCGCCTTCTGGGTGTTCCTCGCGGCGGCGGTCGTCGCGCGCTACGTGCTGCGGCGACGCCGCCTGTCGACGGTGCTGCTGCTCTGCGAGCCGCTGCTCGAGGTGGTGCTGCTGGTGGCGACGGTCGGCGACCTGCTCCGGGGCAGCGAGGCGACCTGGACCCACGGCCTCGCGGCGCTCTACCTCGGGTTCACGGTCGCGTTCGGGAAGCGCACGGTGCACGCGGTCGACGCGTGGGTGGCGCACCGGTTCTTCGGCGGGCCCGAGCCGGTGCGGCCGCCGAAGCACGGGCCGGTGCGGGTCCGGTACGAGTGGGCGCTGTGGCTCCGGGTGCTGCTGGCCTGGACCGTCGCGTGGGGCGTGCTGGGCGCGCTGCTGCTCGTCGCGTCCGGCGCGGGCGAGGCGGCGGCGCAGCAGCGGGAGGTGCTGCTCGGCTGGGGGGCGCGGGCCACGCTCGTGCTGGTGGGGTGGCTGGTGTTCGGCCCGGTGTGGGAGACGCTGACGCCCGCGCGGCGCGAGGAGGAGCCCCGCGCGGGCGACGACGCTCAGCCCGCGAAGATCCGGCGGTAGGTCTCCGGCGGGAGCTTCGGGTTGCGGTTCTCGTCGCACAGGCCGTTGGTCTCGAGGCCGGTGTCGGTGAGCTTGGGTGTAGCAGTAGCCCTGGAGCACGGCCGACGCGCGGACGGCCCCGACGATGTCGGACAGCCGCGCCTCCAGGTCCTCGGCCGAACGGGCCTCGGAGTAGCCCCAGGACCCCTCGGGCGCACCCGGCGCGAAGGACACGCCGCCGAACTCGGTCAGCAGGACCGGGATCGTCCCCGGCTCGGGTGCCGGGCCGCCGACCCACATCCGGCGACCGGCCGGCCCGACGCCGTCGAGGGTCGCCGCGACCGCCGCCGCGTCGGCGTACCGGGGGCCGAGCACCGCGCCGCTGTCGGCGTAGTCGTGCACCGTCAGCAGGTCGGAGGCCGTGTGCTCCCAGCCGTCGTTGGAGATGACCGGCCGGGTGGGGTCGAGCGCACGGGTCAGCTCGGTCAGCGCCCGGCTGTACGCCTGCTGCGCCGGGTCGTGCGCGACGTGCTGCACGCCCCACGACTCGTTGAACGGCACCCCACGCGATGATCGACGGGTGCGACACGTCGCGCCGCACGACGTCCAGCCACTCGCGGGTCAGCTGGGCGACCGCCTCGTCGCTGAACCGGTACGCGCCCGCCGTCTCGGACCACACCGCCAGGCCGAGCACGTCGCACCAGTACAGGTACCGCGGGTCCTCGACCTTCTGGTGCACCCGGACCGCGTTGAACCCGAGGTCCTTGGTCAGCTGCACCTCCGCGCGCAGGGCGTCGGGGCTCGGCGGGGTCAGGTGCGACTCCGGCCAGTAGCCCTGCTCCAGTACGGAGCGGAGGTAGAACGGGCGGTCGTTGAGCAGCAGCGTCGCGCCCTCGGTCGCGACCGAGCGCAGGCCGCAGTACGACTCCAGGCGGTCGAGCTCCGCGCCGTCCCCGAGCAGGGTGACCTCCGCGTCGAGCAGCACCGGGCTGTCCGGCGACCACAGCAGCCGCTCGTAGAGCTGGCCGTTGGCCTGCCGGGGGATCGCGACGGACACCTCGGCGACCGATCCCTCGACCGGCACCTCGGCGGCGCCGAGGTCCTCGCCGGCCCGGGTCAGCCGCACCCGGACCCGGGTGCCCGCGGGCGCGGTGGCGCGCAGCCGGACCTGGGCGGTCATCCGCCCGCCCGGGACGTCGGGCCGCCACGCCACGTCCGCCACGGCCACCGCCGGCACCCGCTCCAGCCACACCGTGCGCCAGATGCCGGAGGTCCGGTGGTACCAGATCGCGTGCTGCTCGGGCTGCCAGTCCTGCTTGCCGCGGGGCTGCTCGACGTCGGTGCGGTCGTCGGTCGCGCGCACCACGACGACGTGCGCGTCGGACGCGGTCTCCGGGTCGAGCAGGTCGGTGACGTCGACGGAGAACGGGGTCTGGCCGCCCTCGTGCCGGACGGCGTGCCGGCCGTCGACCCACACGTCGGCCTCGTGGTCGACGGCGCCGAGGTGCAGCAGCAACCGGTCGCCCTCCGGACCCGCGCCCAGGTCGGCGGGGACCGCGAACGACCGGCGGTACCAGAGCGCCGCGTGGTCCCCGTGGTCGCCGATCCCCGAGGCGGCCGACTCCGGGGGGAACGGCACGACGATCTCGCGTGCGAACCGGTCCGCCGCCGACGGGGCGTGCCAGCGCTCGCGCAGCCCGGCGTCCGCGTCGTCGAACGCGAAGGCCCACGGCCCGTCGAGCGACCACCAGCGGTCCGGGCGGACGAGCTGGGGGCGGGGGTGCAGGCCGCGGTCGGCTGCTGACGTCGTCGTCATGGCGGTCCTTCGGGGTCGCGGGAGTGCTGGCCAGGTCGCGCACCGCCATGTTGCCACGTGGCAAACGCGCGCGTCACGTCATGCGGCGGTGCGTGTCGGTGCCGGGCGCGCCCGACGCGGGGTCAGGACCCGGCCGTCGACTCCCGGCCCACGACCGCGTGCGGCACGGTGACGTCCTGGGCGGGCCCGGCCTCCTCGCCGAGCTGCACCCGCGTCACCAGCCGGCCGACCGCGGCGCGCGCGATCGCGTCCCGGTCCGGCCGCACCGACGACAGCGACGGCGTGGCGAACCGCGCCTCCTCGACGTCGTCGAACCCCATGATCGCCACGTCCTGAGGCACCCGGACCCCGCGGGTCAGGCACGCGCGGAGCGCGCCCGCCGCCAGCACGTCGGTGAAGCAGAACACCGCGTCCGGCCGCGGGTCCTCGTCCAGCAGGGCCGCCATGGCGTCGAACCCGGCGGAGCGCTCGTAGGCGTCGACGTACCGCATGAGCCGGGGGTCCGCGGGCAGGCCGGCGTCCTCGAGCGCGAGCCGGTACCCCGCCTCGCGCTGGCGGCCCGTGCGGGCCGCGGCACCCGGCTCGAGCCCGATCGCCGCGATCCGCCGCCGGCCCGCGGCCGCCAGGTGCGCGGTGGCCTCGCGCGCGGCGGCGACGTTGTCGATGTGCACGTGGTCGAAGGACGTCGGGACGGTCCGCTCGCCCAGCAGCACCACGGGCCGGACGGGGTCCGCGGCGACCAGGTCGTCCGGGGTCAGCGCCAGCGGGCTGAGCACCAGGCCGTCGAACAGCGCGCCGCGCGGGCCGCGCAGCAGCAGCTCGCGCTCGCGGTCGGGGTCGCCGTCGGTCTGGTCGACGACGACGGTGAACCCGGCGCCCGTCGCCTCGCGCACCACGGCGCGGGCGAGCTCGGCGAAGTACGGCTGGTCCAGCGCCGGCACGACCAGGCCCAGCAGGCCGGTGCGGCCGGTGCGCAGCGAGCGGGCGGCGGCGTTCGCGCGGTAGCCGAGCCGGTCGATCACGGACTGCACGTGCGCGCGGGTCCGGGGGGCGACGTGCGGGTAGCCGGTGACGACGTTCGACACGGTGCGCGGGGACACGCCCGCAGCCCGGGCCACCTCCTGCAGCGTCACCGCCGCCCTGCGCGCCATGCGGGGCACCCTAGCGCGGCGTTCGGCACGCCCGGCGGGCCGGCGCCTCGGCTCCGCCCGGTCCGCGAGGGGGTATGCGACGCGTCGAGCGAGTAGCCGCCGACTACTCCCTCGACGCGTCGGTTACCCCTTCGCGCCGGTGAGCGGGCCGGACGGACAGGAGGGCTCCCCGCCGGCGTCGGTAAGGTGCCGCTGTGCCGTCGCGCCCTCTGCCGTCCGTCGCGGTCCCGCCGCAGGTGGGGCCGGTCGTCGGGGCCCGCCGCGGCGGCGCGGTCGTCGCGCTGCTCGCCCTCGGTGCCGTCGGGGTGGCCCAGGTCGCGACCGCGGCCGTGCTGCCCGCGCTGACGCGGCAGCTCGGGCTGGCCGACTGGCAGGCCGGCGCCGTGACGTCGCTGTCCGCCGCGGTGGTCGTGCTGTCGAGCCCCTGGTGGGGGCGCCGCGCCGACCGGCGCGGCCCCCGACCCGTGCTCCTGGCCGCTGTGCTGGCCGGCGCGCTCGGCGCGGGCGTCGTCGCCGCGGTGCTCGCCGCCGGCCCCGCCCACGCGGGCTGGGCGTGGGCGCTGCTGCTGCTCGCGCGGGGCCTCGGGATCGGGGCCGCCGTCGCCGCCGCGGGACCCGCGACCCAGGTGGTGCTCGTCGCCCGGTCCCGCACCCAGGCCGAGCGGGTCGGCTGGATCGCCCGGGCGGGCGCCGTCCGCGGGCTCGCGACCGCCGTCGGCGCGGGGCTCGCTGCCGCCCTCGCGGGGCTGGGCACGGCGACGCCCGTGCTCGCGACGGTGGTCCTGCTCGCCGGTGCCGTGGTCGTCGTGATCGCGGCCGGCGGCCGGCTCGGGGGCGCGGGCGCGGCGGTCGGCGCCCCGGTCGCGGACGACCGGCCCCGCGCCGACCGGCTCGGCGGACTCGCGGTGCCCGGGGTGCGGGCGGCCGTCGTCGCCTCGGTGGCCGTGTTCCTCGCGCTCGCGCTGGTCCAGGGCAGCGTCGGGTTCCTCGTGCAGGACCGGTACGACCTCGGCCCGGCCCGTGCGACGGCGCTGACCGGCGGCCTGCTGCTCGCGGCGGGTGTGGGGTCGATGCTGACCCAGGGCCTCCTGGTGCCCCGGCTGCGGTGGGCGCCCTGGCGGCTCGTCCGCGTGGGGTCGGCCCTGGCCCTCGGGGCGCTCGTGGTCTACCTCGCGCCGGTGCCGGCAGCGGTGCTCGTCGGGGTCGCGGCGGTGTTCGGCGCCGCGGTGGGCGGCGCGGCGGCGGGCTGCACGTCGGCGGCGTCGGTCGCCGTCGGCCCCGGCAGCCAGGGCGACGTCGCCGGCCTCGTGAACGCGGGGAACGCCGCGACGTTCGTCCTCGGGCCGCTGCTGGCCACCTCGGCCTACGGGCTGCGGCCGGAGGCGCCCGCCGTCCTCGCGGTGCTGGCCGGCGCCGTGGCGCTGGCCGCGGCGGCGCGGAGCGGGCGGTGACCCCGGTGACCCCCGCCACCCCGGCGCCGCGGGGCGTCCCCCGGGTGCCGAGCTGGGCGGTGCCGCGACCGCGCCCGCTCGGCCTGCTCGACCCGGACGCGTCGCTCGTGGTCCTGCACGGTCCCGCGGGCGCGGGCAAGACCCTGCTGCTCGCGTCCTGGGTGCGCGCGGGCGTCCCGGCGGAGCGCACGGTCGTCTGGCTCGACGCCGAGGCCGCCGGCCCGGAGCCGTGGTCCGCCCTGCTCGAGCAGGTCGCCGGGGCGGGGCTGCTGGACGACGGGCCCGCCGACGCGGCGCGTGGTGCCGTCCGGCGCGGAGGACGGGCGGTCGCGGCGGAGGTCGTCCGGGCGCTCCGGGCGATGTCCGGCCCGGTGCTGCTGGTGCTCGACGGGTACGAGGCGATCTCCTCGCCGCGGGTCGACGACGACCTGGTCGAGGTGCTGGCCGGGACCGACCTGCTGCACGTCGCGGTCACCACCCGCTCGACGCAGGACCGGCTGCTCGCCGCCGCGGCGCTGCGGCTGGACGTGGTGGCGCTCGGGCCGGACGACCTGCGGCTGGACGACGCGGAGGTGGCGGACGTGCTCGCGCGCGCCGGTCAGGACCCGGCGGCGGCGCACCGGGTGCGGGAGGCGGGTGACGGGCTCGGGGTGCTGGTGCGGACGGTCGCGCTCGCCGCCGCGGCGGGCACCGTCGACCTGCGCACGGCGTCGCACCGTGACCTGGTCGACGTCGCGGCCCGCGGGGTGCGCGCCGTGCTGGAGCGCGACCCGGGCGACGAGGCCGTCCTGGCGGCGGCGCGCCGGGTCTCGGTCGCCGCGACCCTGACGCCCGCCCTCGCCGACGCCCTCGCCGGGGACGGCGGGGCGGCGCTGCTCGCGCGGCTCGAGCGCGACGGGCTCGGTGCGTGGGAGGAGGCGGCCGCGGTCCCCGGCGGCGCGCCCGCGGCGGGCGGGCCGGAGCTCCGGCTGACGCCGGTGGTCCGCGCCGCCCTGCGCGCCGACCTCGAGCGCGCGGAGCCGGAGGCCGTCGACCGGCTGCTCCGCACCGTCGTCGACTGGGGCCTGGGGGCTGGCCGGTACTACCCGGCGCTGCACGCCGCGGCCGAGACCGGCGACGTCGACCTGGTGACGACCGTCGTGATGCGCGTCTGGGGCGCCGGTCAGCGGACCAGCGCGGAGGACACGATCCGGGTGCTCGAGCGGCTGCCCCGGACCGCGGTCGCCGCCCGCCCGGCGCTGGCGCTGCTGCTCGCGCTGCTGCACAACACCCGGGCCGAGCACCGGGCGCGCGCCCTGGAGTGGCTGGCCGTCGCCGCGGGCGGGGCCGTCCTGCACCTGCCGCGGGCGACGACCGCGGAGCGCGCGGTGCTCCGCTCCGCGGAGAGCGTCGCCATGCGGCTGCTCGGCCGCGGCGGCCGCGCCCGGACGGCGGCGCTCGCGGCCGTGGAGCACCTCGCCGCGACACCGCCCGGGTCGGACGCGACCGTCGACGGGCTCCGGGCGCTGCTGCACCGGCAGCTCGGCACGTCGCTGCTCACGGCGGGCGACGTGGAGCGCGGCCTCGCCGTGGCCGCCGGCGGGCTGGCGCACGAGCGCACCGGCTCCCTCGGCGCGTTCACGGCCCAGGCGCTCGCGGCCGGCTTCCTCGCGGTGCAGGGCGACGTGGCCGGCGCACGCGCGGCGGTCGGGGCCGCCGCGGCGACGGAGCCGCCCCGGCGCCCCGAGACCGCGTACCGGCGCTCGCCGCTCGATCTGGCGCGGGTCCACCTGGCCCTCGAGGACGGCGACCCGGCCGCTGCGGCGGCGCTCCTCGACGGCCTGGCGGACGAGCTGCGGACCAACGAGTTCTGGCCCGCGTTCGCCGAGGCGCGGGCCACGGCCGACCTGCTGCTCGGCCAGGCGGTCGCCGGCGAGGAGGCACTCGCGTCGGCCCTGCACCGCGGCCGGCGTGCACCGACCACGGGGTACTGGCGGGCACGGCTCGCCGCGTCGCGGGCGCTGCTGGCCCTCGCCGCGGGCCAGCCCGAGCGGGGCCTGCAGCTGCTCGAGCCCGTCCGCGGGCCGCACGCCGCGGCCCGGGTCGCGCGCGGGCGGCTGCTGCTGTCGGTCGGGCGGCGGGACGAGGCGCGGGCGCTGCTCGCGGCGCCGGACCTGCCCGACGAGGGGCCGCGGCTGCGCGCCGCCCGGCAGTTCCTGCTGGCGGCCGCGACGGCGCCCGTCCCGACGGCGCCCGTCGGGGGGGCGTCGGGTGCCGACGCGCGCGCCCGCGCCGAGGCGCACCGGGCGGTGGCGTCCCGCGCGCTGCGCGAGGGGTGCGCGGTGGTCGCGGCGGGCGGCTCGCGGACGGGTTGGCTGCTGGTGTCCCCGGCCGAGCGTGCGGCGATCGCGGCCCTGGGGGCGCCGGATGCCGCGACGGCGGACGTGCTCGCCGGGCTCGCCGGCCTGCCGGCGCCGGTCCCGGACGGGGCCCCCGGGGCGGGTCTCACCGAGCGCGAGCTCGTCGTGCTCCGGCAGCTCGCGGACGACGCCGGGCTGGCCGAGGTGGCCGCGCGGCTGCACGTCTCGCACAACACCGTGAAGTCCCAGGCCCGGACCGCCTACCGCAAGCTCGGCGTCCGCAACCGCGCGGACGCCGTCGCCCGGCTGCGGGAGCTCGGCCTGCTCTGACCCGCGGCCGCGCCGGACGCCGACCTCGGGGGCCGGCGTCCCGCGCGCCCGGCGTGCCGCCCGCCCACGGCGCCCGACGAGCCGCCGTCGCCTTTCACCCCGGCTCTCACCTCCCCGCCCCCGGCCGCGCTCCCGATCCCCGATCCGCCGGACCAGGGCGCGCGACCCGCGCCCGCTCCGCCGGCGCAGTCGAGGGATGGGTACGGGGATGAGCTGGGGATCGGGCGCGCGCGGCGCGTCACGGGGGATGCTGGAGCGGCTGACGGCGCTCGCGACGGTGCTGGCGCTGCTGCTGGTCAGCGCGGTGCTGGCGGTCGCCGCGCCGCAGGCGGCGAGCGCGGCCGAGGGGCGACCGCGGCACGCTGGCGGTGCGCAAGACGGCGTCGGCGACGACGGCGCGGCCGGGCGACGGCGTGACGTGGACGGTCGAGGTGACCTGCGAGTCGATCGTCGCGATGTGCGCCGACGTCGTGCTCGAGGACGCCGTTCCGGAGCCGTTCGTGCTGGACGCGGACGGTGTGACGGTGCAGGCCGAGCAGACCGGGCAGGCGGTCGTGGCCGTGTCCGGCGCGACCGCCCGGGTGGCGTTCCGCGAGACGGACCCGAGCCACCCCGGCGTGGTCGGCCTCGCGGCGGGGCAGAGCGTGAGCGTCCTGCTCCGCACCACGCTGCCCGCGGGGACGCCGCTGTCCTGGGACGGCCGGTCGGTGACCAACACCGCCGCCGTCACGGCGAGCAACGCCGACCCGGTGAGCGCCCCGGCGACCGTCGGGGTCGTCGTCCCGGTGACCCCGAGCGTCGCGGTCACCAAGCGCGTCGCCCCGGCCGACCAGGTCGCGGGCGACCCCGGCGACGTCACCGTGACGCTGGGCGCGCAGAACACCTCGCCCGTCGCCGCCGCGGCGCTGACGGTGACGGACCCGGCGGCCGGGACCCCGGCCGCCTTCGGCCCCGGCACGCCGCTGGTGCTGCGCGGCCTGGGCTCGTGGACGGCGCCCGAGGGCGCCACGTCCGTCGCGGTCGACCTGACCACGCCGGGCGGCACCGTCACGGTCGGTCCGTTCGCGCCCGGCGCGGCGCTCGACGCGGGCGGCGTGGACCTCACGACGGTCTCGGGCGTCGCCCTGCGGTTCGCCGGGGACGGCGCGCCCGAGGGCACCATCGTCGCCGGCGGGGCCGCGGGCTCCGTCGCGCTCGTGCTCGGGCAGGCCGGGACCGCTCCGCGGGACGCCACGACCCGGGTGCCGAACACGGCCGCGGCCGCGCTCACGACGCCGCGCGGCGACGCGACCGGCGCCGCCTCGGCGACCTTCCAGATCAACCCGGTCACCGTCGAGGTCGCGGCCGGCAAGACCTTCGACGGCGCAGCCCGCGCGGAGGTGGTGGCCGGGCAGCCCTCGGTCGTCCGGCTGACCGCCCGCAACGCCTCGAACACCGAGCTGTCCGTGCTGCGCGTCGCGGAGCCCTCCGCCGCCGGCGCGGGCCCGCTCGGCGACCCGGCGGCCGGCCTGCTCGGCTTCGCCGGGTTCGGCGTCGACGGCGCGGGCGCCGTCGACGCGGCCGCGTGGCCCGCCGGCGCCACCGGCGCCACCGTGACCTTCCTCGGCACCGGGGTCGGCGGCCCGGTCGCCGTGGCGCCGCCGGCCGGTGGGGTCACCACCTGGCCCGCGTCGCCCGCCGGTGCCGTCGTGACCGGCTTCGTCGTCGAGTACCGCGGCACGCTCGCGCCCGGCGCCGAGGCGACCGTGCCGTTCCGGGTCGCCACCGACCCCGCGTGGACGCCGGTGCGGACGTTCACCAACGAGGTGGCGGTCGACGGCGAGGCCGCGGACGGCACGCCGGCGGCGGAGCGCACCGCGTCCGCGCGGCTCACCGTGGTCCCGCGGCAGGTCGTGACGACGGCGAGCAAGACGCTCACCCAGCAGGCGCAGGGCGCCCCGCTCCCGGGCGCGCCCGGGCAGGAGCTCGTCGCCACGCTGACCGGCCGGGTCTCCGCCGACACCACCGTCCCCGTCGGGTCGCTCGTGATCGAGGACGCCGCCGGCGGCGACGCCGCGTCGACGCTCTGGGACGCGGCCGCGCTCGACCGGGTCGGCTCCGTCCAGGTCCCGGCCGGCTCGAGCGCCGAGGTCCTGGTCCGGACCGGCGGCTCCTGGGTCCGGCTCGCGGGCCCGACCACCGACGCCGCGACGCTGCTCGACCTCGACGTCCCCGCGGGCGCGGACGGCGTGCGCGTCGTCTACACCCCGACGGGCGCGTCGCTGCCCGTCGACGGCTCGTTCACGCCGCGGGTCGCGCTGGTGCTGGCGCTCGACCAGGCGGTCGCCCCCGGGACCGCGCTGCGCAACGCCGTGGCGGTCGAGGCCACGGGCACCGGCGTCGGCTCCGGGCTCACCGGCCCGTCCGGCGACGGCGACACGGTGACGTTCGGCCCGGGCGACGCCCCGGTGGACATCCGCCGGGTGGACGCGAGCAAGTCGTGGCGGGACGCGTCCGCGCTGATCGGTGTCGACAACGCCGAGCCGGGCGCGGACCGGCCCGCCAACCGCCTGACCATGCGGGTGCAGAACGTGTCCGGCGTGCCCGTCGGTGCGCTGCGGCTGCTCGACCCGGACCCGGCGACCGACGACGGCAGCACGTTCGAGCACGTCGACCTGACGCGCCTCGCGGTGACGGCCCCGGCCGGGACCGGGACGCTGCGGGTCGTGCTGCGCGGCGCCGACGGCGGGGTGCTGCACGACCTCGGCTCGGCGGCCGCCGTCGCGGCGCTGTCGGCGGCGGACCTCGCGGACGTGGTGTCCGTCGAAGCCCGTGCCGACGGCACCCTCCCGGACGGTGCGGCGCTGGTCGTCGTCGCGGACACGGTGCTGCGGGCGGAGACCCGCGCCGGTGCGCCGATCACCGGGACCGCCGACGCGGCGCCGTCGACCACGCTCACCAACACGCTGCTCGGCGACCTCGGCCCCGGCACGCCCGCCGACGTCGCGCAGGCGGCCACCGTGCTGTACCCGGAGGCGCTGCAGCCGCTCGACGGCGCGCTCGCCAAGTCGATGTCCCCGGACACCGGGACGCGGTACGCCGCGGAGGACCGCACGGTGCGGCTGTCGCTCAGCGCGCGCCGGGTCAGCGACGAGGCCGTCAGCCGGCCCGCCACCTACGTGCTGGAGGACACCTCCGAGGCGTTCTGGGACGCGTTCGACCTGGTGGGCCTCGAGGCCCTCGCCGGGGTGACCGCGGCCGACGGCGCCGGCTACACCGCCGCCGTGCAGTACCGCGTCGACGGCGCGTGGACCGCGCCCGTCACCAGCGCGCTGCCGGCCGGCGTCAGCACGACGATGCCGCCGCTGCCCGACGGCGCCGCGGCGCTCCCGGACGGCACGTCGGCGGCGGACGTCACCGGCGTCCGGGTGACGTTCCAGGCGCCCGCCGGGTCCTGGTTCGCGAACCGCCGGGTCGGCGGCTTCGAGGGGCCCACCGCGGTGCTCGCGCTCAGCCCGCGGTCGACCCTGCGGAGCACCGGCGCCGAGGTGCCGGCCGGCGCGCTGACCAACGAGGTCACCGGGACCGTGCAGGCGGAGCGCCAGCCGGCGCCCGTCGTGCTGGATCCGGCCGTGGCGACCTACACGGTCACGGACGGCGTCGTGGACGCCGCCGTGACCAAGACGCCCGCCACCACCATGACCGGTCCCGGCTCGCGGCTGCCGTTCCGGCTGACCGCGACCAACACCGGCACCGCGCCGATCGTGGACCCGGTGCTGGCCGACGTGCTGCCCGCGGACGCCGCCGGGCCGCAGCTCGTGTACGACCCCGACGCGTACGGCACCGCCGCGGTCGCGGTCACGCCGGGTGATGCGGCGATCGCGGCGGCCGAGCCGTCCGTGGTGGTCGACGGCGGCGCGGTCCGGGTGACCTTCCCGCCCGGCACGCGGCTCATGCCCGGCGAGCAGGTGGCCGTCACGGTGCCGCTCGCCGTGCGCGCGGGGACACCGGCCGGGTCCGTGCTGACCAACCGGTTCGTCCTGTCGTCGGCGGACGGCCTCACCCGGGAGGCGACCGCGCGCGTCGACGTGGTGGCGCTGCCCAACTACCTGCGGGTCAAGGACGTCGCCGAGGACCTCGCGCCGGGCGCCGCCCCGACCGGGGTGGTCAACACCTCGGCGAACGGGCAGGAGTGCGTGTCCGCCGACGGCTTCTACCGGACGCCGTGCCTCGTGCGCACCCAGCCGGGCGGGACCGAGACCTGGCGGCTGCGGGTGACCAACACCGGCAACCTGCCGACGGCGAGCGCCACCCTGGTGGACGTGCTGCCGTTCGCGGGCGACACCGGGACCTCGCGGTCCCAGAGCAGCAGCGCGCGGGGGAGCGTGTGGGCCACCGAGTACCTCGGCGACCTGCGGCTCTCCGGCCTGCCCGACGGGGCGACGTCGACCGTGTCGTACCTGCTGGACGGCGCGAGCTGCACCTACACCGGCGACCCGCGCTCGGCCGACCCGTTCGGGGCCGGCTGCGCGGCCGACGTGTGGACCCCCGCGGAGCAGGTCGACGACCTGACCCGGGTGCGCGGCCTGCGCGTCGACCTGGACCTGTCGGCGGCGAACCTGCAGCCCGGCGAGACGGTCACGGCGACGTTCCGGACCCGGTCCGCGACGGCCTACGACACCGCGGCGGCGGACGTCGACGCCCCGGCCTGGAACACGATGGTGGTCACCACCGCCAGCGTGACGCCCTCCGGCGTGGAGCACGAGACGCTCGAGCCCAACCGGGCCGGCGTCGCCGTGCACCGGACGTTCGCCCTCGGGGACCGGGTGTGGCTCGACGAGGACCGCGACGGTCGCCAGGGCCCGGGGGAGCCGGGCGTCGGCGGGGTGACGGTCCGGCTGTACGCCGCCGGCTCGGACCAGCCGGTCGCCACGACCACCACCGATGCGGACGGGCGGTACCAGTTCGACCTGCTGCCGGCGGGGACCTACCGCGTGCGGTTCGTCCTCGACGGCGTGCTCGCGGGGCGGTACGGGTTCACCGCCGCGCGGCAGGGCGACGCGGCGGAGGACTCCGACGCGGACGCCGCGGGCTGGACGCGCGACGTGGTGCTCGGGGCCGGCGAGCCCCGGGTGCGCCCCGCGCTGCCCGAGGACGGGGTCGCGGCGGACTACCTGGACCCGACGGTCGACGCGGGGCTGGTGCGGGTGCTCGGGCCGACGCTGCCGGGCGACCCGGGCGACCCGGGCGACCCGGGCGCGGGCGACCCCGTCGAGGCCGTCGCCGGCGTCGTGGTCACCCCCGGCGGGGGCGCGCTCGCGGTGACCGGCGCGGGCGTCGGTCTGCTCGCGGCGGCCGCTGCGGTGCTGCTCGGGCTCGGCGGCCTCGCGCTGAGCGCCCGCCTGGCGCGCCGGCGGGGCTGACCTCGGCGCCGCGCTCCCCCGGGTCCTGACCGGGGGAGCGCGGCCCCGGCGTGCGGGCACGCCGGGAAGGCGCTTCACTCGGGCCGCATGAGACGCACCGCAGGACTGCTGCTGACCGCGGCGCTGCTGGCGGGGTGCTCGGGCGGGTTCCCCGCCGACCCCGACGGCACGCTGGAGCGGGTGACGGGGGACGCGCTCCGGGTCGGGGTCACCGCCAACCCGCCGTGGACCGAGGTCCAGGAGGGCGCGGCGCCGTCCGGGCTCGAGGCCGAGATCGTCGCCGAGTTCGCCGAGACCCTCGACGCCGAGGTCGACTGGACCGCCGGCAGCGAGGAGGTGCTCATCGGCGACCTGGAGGCCGGCGAGCTGGACCTGGTCATCGGCGGGTTCACCGGCCGGTCGCCCTGGTCGGCGCAGGCGGCGCTCACCACCCCGTACACGACCGTGCCGGACGAGCGCGGCGAGCCCGAGCCGCACGTCATGGCCGCGCCGCTCGGCGAGAACGCGTTCCTCGTCCGGCTGGAGACCTTCCTGCTGGAGGAGCACCGGGACGTGCTGCCGTGAGCGGCCGCGGGCCGGCCGCCGGGGCCGAGGGCGGCGTCACGTTCGGGCACACCGAGCTGCCGGAGGAGCAGTCGGCGGCGCTGCGCCGGGCGATCCGGCTCGCGTGGGGCACGATCGCGTTCCTCCTGGTCGGCGTCACGCTCGTCTACCTGGTGATGGGCAGCTCGCAGGCGATGAAGGCCGCCTGGGCGGAGGACCTGCTGTCGTTCATCCCGCCGATCTCGTTCCTGGTCGCCGTCCGGTTCGCGCGGCGCCGGCCGACCACCGCGCACCCCTACGGGTACCACCGGTCGGTCGGGGTCGGTCACCTGGTCGCGGCGGCGGCGCTGCTGACGATGGGCACGTTCCTGGTGCTCGACTCCGGGAGCGGGCTGCTGGCCGCCGAGCACCCGCCGGTGGGCGTCATGCACCTCGGCGACCACGTGTTCTGGGCCGGCTGGCCGATGATCGGCGCGATGGTGCTGACCGGGATCCCGCCGGTGCTGCTCGGCCGGGCCAAGATGCCGCTGGCCCGCACGCTGCACGACCGCGTCCTGTACGCCGACGCCGACATGAACAAGGCCGACTGGATGACGGCGCTGGGGTCGGTCGTCGGGATCCTCGGCATCGGCGCGGGCCTGTGGTGGGCCGACTCCGCCGCGGCGCTGTTCATCTCGGTCAGCATCCTGCGCGACGGGATCGCCAACCTGCGGGTCGCCTCCGGTGCCCTCATGGACGCGCGCGCGACCACCGTCGACGGCGACGAGCCGCACCCGCTCACCGGCGAGGTCGACGCCCGGCTCCGGGCGCTGCCCTGGGTCGAGGACGCGCGGTCGCGGGTCCGGGACCAGGGGCACGTGTTCCACGTGGAGGCGTTCGTCGTGCCCCGGGACGGCCGGGCGCCGAGCCTGCGGGAGCTCGCGGAGGCTCGGGAGGCCGCGACCGCGCTGGACTGGAAGGTGCAGGACCTCGTCGTGGTGCCGGTCGAGGAGCTCCCGGAGGAGATGCTGCCCGGCGTCGCCGCGGCGGAGGGCGAGGACGAGCGCCGCGCGGGCGCCGGCTCGCGCTGACTGCGGACACGCGGCCCGCCCGCTGCCCCGCGCCCCGCCGCCCCCCTCTCTCCCGCTGCCGCCGCCCGCCCTCCCGCCCTCCCGCCCACCGCCGAATGCACAAGAGACACGTCGAGTGCCTATCGGCTGGATAGGCACTCGACGTGTCGGTTGCGCACTCGGCGCGCGGTGGCGCGGTGGCGCGGGGGAGGAGGGGGGTCAGGCGGGGTCAGGCAGTGGGCGCCGGTGTGGACGGCGTAGTCGGCGCGGACGCCTGCGTCGGGGTCGCCGCCGGGGCGCCGGGCGCGCCGCGCTCCGGGCGGACGAAGAACGCGACCAGCACCGCGCCGACCAGGGCGATCGCGGCCGGCAGCAGCAGCGACTGCGCCATGGCGTCGGAGAAGCCGCCGGTCAGGAACTCCGGCAGCGAGCCCGCCGCCTCGGCCGCGCCGGTGGAGTCCGCCGCACCGGGACCCAGCTCGGCGACCAGCCGCGCCTGGATGAGCGCCGCGATGGCGGCCGAGCCGAGCACCGAGCCGATCTGCCGGGTCGTGTTGAACACGCCGGAGCCGGCGCCGGCCTGCGCGCGCGGCAGGTTGCGGGTCGCGGTCGACGAGATCGGCGACCAGAGGCAGGCGTTCGCGACGCCGAGCACCGCGCTCGGCAGCAGCAGCCGGGCCCACTGGTCGGGGTCGGGGCTCAGCCAGAGGAAGAACCACACCAGCGCGCCGGCCTGGAGCAGCATGCCGACCAGGGCGATGTTCCGCGGGTTCGCGGTGTCGACGCGGCGGCCGATCACCGGCGACAGCACCAGGGTCATCACGGCCATCGGCGCGAGCATCAGCGCCGACCGGGTCGGGGAGAACCCGAGGACGAGCTGGTAGTAGAAGACCAGCGGCAGCGACATCGAGGTCACCGTGAAGCCGAGGGCGCTGATCGCGCCGTTGGCGAGCGCGAAGTTCCGGTCGCGGAACAGGCCGAGGGGCAGCAGCGGCTCGTCCTTCGTCCGAGCCTGGTGCCAGACGAACAGCGCGAGCACGACCACGCCGGCCCCGACGACACCCCACACCGGCAGCCAGCCGCCGATCAGGCCCCAGTCGTAGGACTGGCCCTCCTGGATGCCGAACACCAGCAGGAACATGCCGAGCGCGCTGAGCACGACGCCGAGCACGTCGAACCGGTGCGCGTGCGTCTCGAGCCGCGGCACCAGCCGCCAGGCGAGCACGAACGCGACGACGCCGACCGGCACGTTGACGATGAAGATCCACTCCCAGCCGAGCCCGTCGACGAGCACGCCGCCGAGGATCGGGCCGACCAGCGTCGCGACGCCGGCGACGGCGCCCCACAGGCTCATGGCCTTGCCGCGGGAGTCCGGCGGGAACATCCGGGTGATGACGGCCATCGTCTGCGGGGTCATCAGCGCGGCGCCCAGGCCCTGCACGGCGCGCGCGGCGATCAGCACGCCGATCGACCCGGCGAGTCCGCAGGCGAGCGACGCCAGCGTGAAGACCACGAGGCCGGTGAGGTAGACGGGCTTGGGCCCGAAGCGGTCGCCGAGCCGCCCGGTGACGAGCAGCGGGGCGGCGTAGGTGAGCAGGTAGGCGCTGGTCACCCAGATGACCGCGTCGATGTCGGTGCCGAGCCCGGCCATGATGGCGGGGTTGGCGACCGACACGATCGTGGTGTCGACCAGGATCATGAAGAAGCCCACGACCAGCGCCCAGAGGGCGGGCCAGGGACGGGCGGTCTCGGACATGCGGGTTCCTCGCAGGGAAGCGTGCTCGCGCGGAGCGGGTGGGAGGGGTGCGCGGCGGGCCGCGCCGGGTCACCAGGCGATGTCGCCGGACTCGATGCCCTCGATGAAGGTGCCGATCCAGGTCGACTCGGTCTCGTAGACCGCGATCTGGTAGGTCAGGTCGATCCAGTAGCGGGCCGGCAGGCCCTTGGCCCGGACGCGGTCGACTCCCGAGCGCAGGCCGTCGAGCTCCGACGCGAGCCGGGTGCGCCGGTCGCGGAGGAGGGTCAGGACGGTGTCCTTCGGCAGGTTGTGCGCCTCCGCCAGCGCGAGCGGCAGGCGGGGGTACTCGTTGACCGGGGCGGCGATCATCGCGGCGAGCTGCTCGGAGAGCGCGTCGCGTCCGGCCGGGGTGATCTCGTAGGTGGTGCGCTCCGGGCGGTTGCCGGCGCGCTCGGTGCCGACCGCCCGCACGAGGCCGTCCCGGTGCAGCCGGTCCACCGAGTGGTAGAGCGAGCCGGGGCGGACCTTCACGATGCGGTCGGTGGCGCGGTGCAGGAGCACCTGGTGCATCTCGTAGGGGTGCAGGGGACGCTCGACCAGCAGCGCGAGGACCGCGACTGCGAGGGGGGTGAGCGTGCCGGCCACGTGATGCTCCTTCTTGATTACTCCACGTGGACTATAGGACGTCTGTCCCATGCAGGGAAGTCCTCGCGGCGTGACGCGGCCCACCTGACCCCGGCCGTCAGGGGGCGACGAGGTCCGCGCTGAGCACGACCGCGTCGACCGCCGCCTCGATCCGGGGCCCGCTGCTCGGGCCAGCGCTGCTCGGCGACCCGGTGCCGCACGACGTCCACCCAGTAGGGCCCGGCGTGCAGCGTCAGGGCGACGGCGCCTGCGGCGAGCGTCAGGGTGACGAGGACGGCGGTGCGGGGGCGGCTCACCCCCTGCTCATCGGCGGGGACGGGCAGCCGGCAGAGTCCTCCCGGGCGGGTCGCGCTCGTCGAGTGGAAGGTTCTGACCGACACGCCGAGGGCGTGTCGGTCAGAACCTTCCACCGTCGGGCAGACGGGGCGGTCAGGGGCGGGCCAGGAGCTCCGCGACCAGCGCCGGCAGCGCCTCCTCGATCGGCTCCCGCACGACCCGGTCGGCGATCCGGTCGTACGGCGTGGGCTCGGCGTTCACGATGATCACCTCGGCGCCGGAGTCGGCGGCGAGCGCGGCCAGGCTCGCCACGGGCTCCACGGTCAGCGTCGTGCCGACGGCGAGCAGCACGTCCCCGTCGGTGGCCGCGGCGATCGCGCGCTCCAGCGCCCGGTCCGGCAGCCGCTCGCCGAAGTAGACGACGTCCGGCTTGAGGATGCCCCCGCAGACCGCGCACGGCGGGTCGGGCTCCGCGTCGATGCGGGCGAGCACGTCCGCGGTCGGCTGCCGGTCGCCGCAGACCAGGCAGGACGTCGTGCGCAGCGTGCCGTGCAGCTCGACGACGTCGTCCGGGTCGGAGCCCGCGGCCTGGTGCAGCCCGTCGAAGTTCTGGGTCAGCAGCGCCTGCAGCCGGCCGGCCGCCGCCAGGTCGACGAGGGCGCGGTGCCCCGCCGCCGGCCGCGCCGTCCACGCCGGGTGCGTCCGCCACATCTGCCAGCCGCGTCGCCGCACGTCCGGGTCGGCGACCAGCCGGTCGATCTCCAGCAGCTCGGCCTGCTCGGGGTGCCGGGTCCAGGTGCCGTCGGGCCCGCGGAAGTCGGGGATGCCGGCGCCGGTCGAGACGCCGGCGCCGGTGAGGACCGTGACCCGGAGGCCCGGGGCGGGCATGTGCACGCCTCAGCGTCCCTTGCGACCGCGGGACGAACCGGGTCGGCCGCCGCCCGCACGACCGCGCCCGCCGCCGGAGCCGGACGACGGCCGGCCGCCGCGGGTGGCAGCCCCGCCCCTGCCGGTCGCGCCCCTGCCGGACGCCGCCTTCCCGGCCGTACCCTTCCCGGACCCGCCGGTCCTCGCGTCCGTGCGCTCGGCGCCCGCCGGGGCCGAGCCCGCCGCCCCGCGCCCGCGCGAGCTGTTCACCGTCCGCCCCCGCACGATGCCGATCAGCTCCTCGACCAGCGGGTCGCCGTCCCGGTCCGCGAGCCAGGCGAGCGCGGCCTGCGACCCCGGCGCGTCCGTCAGGGGCCGGTACGTCAGGTCCTTGCGGTGGTGCAGCCGGGCCAGCGACTGCGGCACGAGCAGCAGCCCGACGCCCGACGCGACGAGCGCCACCGCCTCCTCGGTCGTCGCAGGCGGCGGCAGCAGCGACGGCTCGCCGGGCGCGTCGGTCCAGCGCAGCACGTCGTCGGCCGGGGTGAGCAGCGTCTCCTCGGCCAGGTCGTCCGGCGCCACCTCGTCGAGGGCGGTGAGCACGTGGTCCTTCGGCAGCACGACGACGGTGGTCTCGACGTACAGCGGGATCGCGGACAGCACGTCGCGGTCGACCGGCAGCCGGAGCAGGGCGGCGTCGGCCTCGCCCCGCGCGAGCACGGCGCCGGCGTCGGCGGCGGGCGCGTGCACCAGCTCGAGCGGCACGTCGGCGACCCGCTCGCGCCAGGTCCTGACCCAGGAGGCGGGGACGACGCCGGGGACGAGCAGCAGCCGGAACCGCTGCGGGTCGTCGGTCGCGGCGGGCTCGGCGGGCTCGGCGGCGGGAGGCTCGGACATCGGCGTCAGCGTAGCCGCGCCCTGCGTCCGTATCCTGGTGGCGTGACCTCCGAGCCCGCACCCACGCCCGCCCGCCGCGCGCGCACGCCGCAGACCATGAAGCCGGCCACGGCCGCCGCCAAGCTCGGGGTCTACCTGCCCGCGACGCCCGAGGAGTTCCAGGCGGGGCCGGTGTCGCGCGAGCAGCTCGACGACCTGCAGCGGAACCCCCCGGAGTGGCTGGCCGAGCTCCGGAAGAACGGCCCGCACCCGCGCTCCGTCGTCGCCGCGCGGCTGCGGATCTCGACGTCCGGGCTCGCTCGCAACGGCCTCACCGACCCGCTCACCACCGAGCAGATCGACGCGATCGTCGAGGAGTCGCCGGAGTGGCTGCACCGCGAGCGCGCCACCCAGGCCGAGGTGAAGCGCGAGGAGCAGCGCCTGCGCGAGCGCGACGCCGCCCGTGCCGCCGAGGGCAAGGGCGACCGCCCCCGCGGCTGACGCCCGGAACCCGCTCCGCCGCACCCCCGTTCCGACCGAGCGCCGAGATGGCAGCTCTCGGCTGAGCGACCAGGCTTCACGACAGCCGAGAGTTGCCATCTCGGCGAGGTTCACGCCGGGGGTTCGCGGCGCGGTCCGCGCGGGTCAGCCGTGGGCCAGGAGCTCCAGGGACACCACCGCGATGCCCAGGGCGACCTCGGCGACCAGCACCAGGAGCTTCTGCCAGCCGGGGAGCGAGACGCGGCGCACCGCGAGCCAGCCGACGACCCCGAGGCTCGCCACCAGCGCGATCGTCGACGCCCGCAGTGCGCCGTCGACGGTCCACGACCCCGTCGCCGCGATGCCGACGAAGATCATCGGCAGCACCAGCACGCCGAGCGCCCCGGTGCACACCGCGACCATGTGCCGCGCCTCGGCGGCCGTGGGCAGCGCGGCGTGCACGGCGATGTGCGACACCACGTCGGCGAGCAGCACCGCGAGCAGGGTGCCGCCGACGGTGATCAGCAGGGTGGTCGCGGCGACCCCGGCGGTGACGTCGCCGTGCGACCGCAGCGTGAGCACGACGGCCAGCGCGGCGAACGTGACGTACACGCGCTCCTTGAGGCGGTCGGCGCGCTCCTCGGGCGTGGGCGCGGGGGCGTCGGCGTGGGCTCGGCGGTCCATCGGCCCAGGCTAGGGCCGGCTCACCCGAAGGTGTGCGATCCACTCGGCCCGACACCGCGTCTTGTCTTCTGAGGGTGGGCTAACTTAGGTTTGGCTCACCTTCGCCGCGGTGCCCATCGATGGTGCCCCCGTGCGCGAGCCACACCCTCGCAGGAGTCGCTTCGTCATGCCCGCACGCCCGCACGCACCGTCCCGCCGCGCCGCCCGTCGGTCGGTCCCGGCGCTGGTGGCGGCCGTCGTGGTGGCGGCGCTCGCGGGCTGCACGGGGGTGGCGGGGACGTCCGGCGGGACGGCCGCGGTGGCGGGCGACCGGCCCGCGCTGGCCGACGTCACGCCCGTCGACGACCCGCGCGGCTGGGAGGGCGAGCAGACGGCCGTGGCCGCCGCGACCCCCGTCGACCCGGTCGCCGACGACCCGCGGCCCGCACTCCCCGTCACGTTGACGGACGCGCAGGGCACCGAGGTCACGGTCACCGACACGAGCCGGGTCCTCGCGCTCGACCTGTACGGGTCGACGTCCCGGATCCTCTTCGAGCTCGGCCTGGGCGGGAGCGTCGTCGGCCGCGACTCGTCGTCCGACTTCCCGGAGATCGCCGACCTGCCCGTGGTGACGACGAGCGGGCACGACCTGTCCGGGGAGGCGATCCTCGAGCTCGCGCCGACGCTGATCATCACCGACACCACCCTCGGCCCCTGGGACACCGTGCTCCAGATGCGCGACGCGGGCATCCCCGTGGTCGTGGTCGACTCCCACCGCGAGCTCGGCACCGTCGGGGACCTGATCGCGTCCGTGGCGGCGGCGGTCGGGCTCCCCGAGGAGGGCGCCGCGCTCGCCGCCCGCACGCAGGCCGAGATCGACGAGGTCCGGGCCCAGGTCGACCGGCTGGCACCCCAGGACCCCGCCGACCGGCTGCGGGTGGTGTTCCTCTACCTGCGCGGCCAGGCCGGCGTGTACTACCTGTTCGGCGAGGGCTCCGGCGCGGACTCGCTCATCGAGGCGCTCGGCGCGGTCGACGTCGCCGGCGAGATCGGCTGGCAGGGGATGCGGCCGGTGACCGACGAGGGCCTGGTCGCCGCCCAGCCGGACCTCGTCCTGGTGATGACGAAGGGGCTGGAGTCGGTCGGCGGGGTCGACGGGCTGCTGGAGCAGCTGCCGGCGGTCGCGCAGACGCCCGCGGGCGAGCACCGCCGGGTCGTCGACATGGCGGACACCCAGGTGCTGTCGTTCGGGCCGACCTCGGCGCAGACGCTCGACGCCCTCGCCCGGGCCTTCTACGCGCCGGACGCGTCGTGACGGCGCTGCGCGAGCCGGGCGCGGACCGGGCCGCGGCGACCGGCGCCCCGCGCACGCCCGCACCCGTCCCGGGGCTCGCCCGCACCCGGCACCGCCGCGTCGTGCCGCTCGCGGTCGGCCTGGTCGTCGCCCTGCTCGCCCTCGCGGTCGTCGCCGCCGGGACCGGGCAGCTGCGCGTCCCGCCGGCCGAGGTCCTCGGTTCGGTGCTGCACCGGATCGGCCTCGACGCCGGCCCGCTGCCGAGCCACGCGAACGGCGACGCCGCCCTGTGGACCATCCGGTTCCCGCGCGTCGTCATGGCCGTGCTCGCGGGCGCGGCCCTCGCGACCGCCGGCGCCGTCATGCAGGGCGTCTTCGGCAACCCGCTCGCCGACCCCGGAGTCGTCGGGGTGTCGTCCGGCGCGGCGCTCGCGGCCTGCACCGGCATCGTGTTCGGCCTGAACTTCCTCGGTGCGTTCACGTCGGCGGCGCTGGCGTTCGTCGGCGGCCTGGTCACGACGCTCGTGGTCTACCTGCTGGCCCGGTCCGGCGGCCGCACCGAGGTGGTCACGCTGGTGCTGACCGGCGTCGCGGTGAACGCGGTCGCCGGCGCCGGCATCGCGTTCCTCACCTTCCTCGCCGACACCCAGGCGCGCGAGCAGATCGTGTTCTGGCAGCTCGGCTCGCTGAACGGGACGCGCTGGCAGTACGTGGCCGTGGTCGCGCCGTTCGTCGCCGTCGGGCTGCTCGTGGCGCTGCTGGTCGCGCGGCGCCTCGACCTGCTCGCGCTGGGGGAGCGGGCCGCGCGGCACGTCGGCGTCGACGTCGAGCGGCTGCGGATCGTGAGCATCGTCGCGGTCGCCCTGCTCACCGCAGCGGCCGTGGCGTTCTGCGGGATCATCGCGTTCGTCGGCCTGGTCGTGCCGCACCTGGTCCGGATGCTCGTCGGGCCCGGCCACCGGGCGTTGGTGCCGCTGAGCGCGCTGGGCGGCGCGGTGCTGCTGCTCGCCGCCGACCTCGTCGCCCGCACCGCCGTGGCCTACGCGGACCTGCCGATCGGCATGCTCACCGCGCTGGTCGGCGGCCCGTTCTCTTCTTCTGGCTGATCCGCCGCACCCGCCGCCAGGCCGGGGGCTGGGCGTGAGCGCGGCGGCGGTCGGGCTGACCGGGGCCGGGTACGACGTCGACGGGGTCACGCTGCTCGACGGCGTGGACCTGCGGGTCGAGGCCGGGGAGCTGCTCGCGGTCGTCGGGCCGAACGGGGCCGGGAAGTCCACGCTGCTCGGCCTGCTGGCGGGCGACCTGCCCGACCCGCGGCTCCGTGACGTCGGAGGGCGCCGCGGTCGAGCGGCTGAAGCCCGCCGACCTGGCGCGCCGGCGCGCCGTGCTGCTCCAGGAGCACCGGCTGAGCTTCCCGTTCGCGGTCGCCGAGGTCGTCCGCATGGGCCGGGCGCCCTGGCGCGGCACCGCCGCCGAGGACGACGACGACCGCCTGGTCGCCGAGGCCGCCGCCGCGGCCGACGTGCTGCACCTCGCGGACCGCCGGTTCCCCACGCTGTCCGGCGGCGAGAAGGCCCGCACCGCGTACGCCCGCGCCCGCGCGCAGGCCACGCCGGTGCTGCTGCTCGACGAGCCGACCGCGGCGCTCGACCTGCGGCACCAGGAGATGCTCCTCGGCCAGGCGCGCGACCTGGCCCGCGCGGGCCACGCCGTCGTCGCCGTCCTGCACGACCTCAGCCTCGCCGGCGCGTACGCCGACCGGGTCCTGCTGCTCGGCGGGGGCCGGGTACGCGGCCTGGCGCGCGCCCGCCGACGTCCTGCGACCCGACCTGCTCGGGGCCGTCTACCGGCACCCGGTCGAGGTCCTCGTCCACCCCCGCACGGGCGACCTGCTCGTGCTGCCCGACCGCTCCAGCACCACCCCGGAGGACCCCCGATGACCCCGACGCCGCTCCGCGCCCTCGCGGCCGCCGCGCTCGCCGCCGCAGCCGCCCTCGCCGCCGCCGGCCCCGCCGCCGCGGCGCCCCAGGTGGTCGTCGCCGGGGAGGGCGGGCAGGCCGTCGCCGCGCCGGACGCGCCCACGAGCGTGCAGGTGTCCGGCACCGGCTTCCAGTCCGTGCCCGGCGGGTTCGGCGGGGTGTACGTGCTGTTCGGCTGGGTCGACCCGGCGAGCGGCGACGGCTGGCGACCGTCCGCCGGCGGCGTCACGGGCACCCAGTACCGGTACGCCGTCGACGTGCAGGGCCAGGAGAACGCGGGCTACCAGCGGTTCGTCGCGTTCCCCGGCTCGACGACCGCGGCCGACGCCAACGGCGGCGTGGTCGCCGAGGACGGCTCGTGGTCGACGGACCTCACGATCCCCGGGGCGACCCTGACCGCGCTCGACGCCGCCGGCGGCACCGTCGAGGTGGACTGCCGCGCGGTGACGTGCGGGGTCATCACGATCGGCGCGCACGGGGTGGCGAACGCGAACAACGAGTCGTTCACGCCGGTGGCGTTCGAGGACGCCGGCGCGGCGGACGCCGGCGCGACGGGGTCGACCGCCGAGCCCGGCGCCGAGCCGGCGACCGCCGCGCCGACCGAGCCGGCGGCCGGGCCCACCGCCGAGGTGACCGCCGTCGCGGCCCCCGTCGAGGACGGCACCGAGGGCATCGGCGCCGCGCCGTGGGTCGTGGCCGGGTCGGCCGCCGCCGCGGCGGTCGCCGCGACGGTCGCCGGGGTGGCCGCGTCCCGCGCCGCCCGGCGCCGGCGCGAGGCCGAGGCGGCCGGCGCGACCGGCGCCGCACCGGGCGACCGGCCGGCCGAGCGGCACGGCGACCAGCAGCACTGACCGAGGAGGACCGCGGCCCGTCGGGGGGCGCGGCCCGCACGATCGCCCGGGTCCCCGGGCCGGAGAGGGAGACGATGCACCGAGGAACGAGGACCCGCGCCTGGCGCGCGGTGACCGGCGCGCTGGTCGCGCTGGTCGTGGGCGCGGGGTCCGCGCTCGTGGCGACCCCCGCGGTCGCCGCGCCGACGCCGACGCTGACGGTGTCGCCGACGACCGGGCTGGACCCGGACGGCGCGACGATCACGATCACCGGCCGGGACTTCGACCCCGCGTTCACGCAGGGGCCGATGGTGGCCGGCATGTACGCGCAGATCGGGTGGCTGGCGGACACCTGGCGCCCGTCGCAGGGGGCGTCGGCCGGCGCGCGGTCCAACGCCTACCGCGTCGCGGTCGAGGACACCCCGACCGGCGGCGAGTACGTGCAGTGGACGGACGACGACGGCGACGGCCTGGTGGACTTCACCTGGACCCAGACGATCACGAAGGCCGCGCTGGACGCCGTGGAGATCGAGGGCGGGCAGCTCGCGGTGTTCACCGTCGGCGGCAAGGGCGTGGTGCAGGCGGGCAACGAGGTCGCCGTGCCGATCGCGTTCGCGGAGCCGGTGACCGAGGAGCCGGGCACGGGTGAGCCGGGGACCGGGGAGCCGGGCACGGGTGAGCCCGGCACCGAGGAGCCGGGCACAGGCGAGCCCGGCACCGAGGAGCCGACGGCCCCGGCCGAGCCGACGCTGACCGTCACGCCGACGACGGGCCTGGACCCCGAGGGTGCGACCCTGACGATCACCGGCTCCGGCTACGACACCAGCGCGCTCGGCCTCTACGGCCCGAACGCGGGCCAGCCCGCCGGGTTCTACGCGCAGGTCGGCTGGCTGGCGAGCACCTGGCGCCCGTCGGAGGGGGCGGCCGCGTCGGCGCGCACGAACGCGTACTCGGCGTGGGTGCAGGGCGTCAGCGAGACGAGCCCCTACCTGAAGTGGACGCTGGCCGCCGACGGCACCGCGGGCTTCACCTGGACCGTCACGGTCGACAAGGAGACGCTGGACGCGAAGGCGCTCGCGGGCGGCACGCTCGCGGTCTTCACCACCGGCGCCGGCGGCACCACCCAGGCGGGCAACGAGCGCGCGGTCCCGATCGCCTTCGCGGCGGCGGGCGGCGAGACGCCCGGTGGCGAGAACCCGGGCGGCGGCGAGGGCGGCGAGACGCCCGGTACCCCCGGCACCCCCGGCGGCGGGACCCCGGCGCCCTCCTGCGTCGCGATCACCGGCGCCACCTTCTCCTGGGGCGTCCGCGAGTCGTTCCGCTCCTACATCACGAGCCCGATCGCGAGCGGCTCGATCAGCACCACCGGCGTGTCCGGCACCGGCCCGTGGACCTGGTCCGCCGGCACGGGCCGGGTCGACGCCGACGGCCTGGCGACGTCCACGTGGTCGGGCGGCGTCCGGTTCACCGGCCACGAGGGCGCGCTCGACCTCACGTTCGCGAGCCCCGAGGTGCGGGTCACCGGCGCCACCACGGCGTCGCTGCTGATGTCGGTCTCCTCCGGCACGGCCGTCGCCACCCGCGTCGAGGTCGCCACGCTCGACCTGGCGGGCGGCACCGCGGGCTCGACGGCCTCGACGGTCGCCTGGTCCGGCGTCCCCGCGACGCTGACCGCCGCGGGGAGCACGGCGTTCGCCGGCTTCTACCCGGCCGGCGCGCCGCTCGACCCGGTGTCGTTCACGCTGCCGCTCGGCGCGGCCACGGACTGCGGCACGCCGACGGTCCCGACCACCCCCACGGTCCCGACGACGCCGACCCTGCCCGGTGGCGACGCCGAGCCGGCGCCGGTGCGCGAGGTCCAGGGCCTGAACGCGTCGGGCGCGGTCACCGCGGGCGGCGAGCTCACCCTGACGGCGAACGGGTTCGGCGCGGGCGAGGGCGGCATCCGCCTCGAGCTGCACTCCGACCCGGTCCTGCTGGCGACGCTCACGGCCGACGCCTCCGGCACGGTCGCGGCGACGTTCACCATCCCGGCGTCCACGCCGGCGGGGGCGCACACGCTCGTGCTGATCGGCGCGGGCCAGACCCTCGAGTTCCCGATCACCGTCCAGGCCGCGGCGCCGACGTGCGTGGCCCGGGCCGTGTCCGGGGCGTCGTTCACCTGGGGCGTGCGGGACTCGTTCCGCAGCTACGTCACCGGGCCGATCGCGAGCGGGTCGATCAGCGCCTCCGGCGTCTCGGGCTCCGGCCCGTGGACCTGGTCCGGCGGCACCGGCCGGTACAACACCGCCGGCGACGTCGGCTCGGCCTCCTGGTCGGGCGGCGTGCAGTTCACCGGGCACGCGGGCCAGCTGGACCTGACGTTCTCGAACCCGACGGTCCGCGTCACGAGCGGCTCGTCCGCGACCCTGACGATGACCGTGGCGAGCCCGTCCGGCTCGTCCCGCGTGGCGCTCGCCACGCTGGACCTGTCCGCCGGCTCGGAGTCCTCGGGCGCCTCGCAGGTGGCGTGGTCCGGGGTCCCGGCGACGCTGACCCAGGCCGGCGCGACCGTGTTCCAGGGGTTCTACTCCGCCGGCGCGGCGCTCGACCCGGTGTCGTTCACGCTGCCGCTCGGCGCGGAGGTCGAGTGCGACGCCGCGTCCGGCAGCCTGGCCACCACGGGCGCCGAGCCCGGCGACGCGGTCGGCTACGCCGTCGCGCTGCTGCTGTTCGGCGCGCTCCTGACGGCGGCGGCGTACCGTCGCCGGCAGCGCTCGGCCGCGCTCGCGGCCTGATCGACGGGCGGCGCGACCGGACGGTCGCGCCGCCCCGACCACCGTGCCCGGGCACGGTGTCGCGCGGAGGGCGACCGCGTGGCACCGTGTCGGGCGCGCCCCCGTCCACCCGCACCGAACCGAGGACCCGCATGACCGCCCCGCACCCCGGCAGCTCCGCCGGCACCCCCGCCCGGCCCGGCGGGGAGCGTCCCCCCGGCAGCGCGCCGGGCGGCCGACCGGACGGGGCGGCCCGTCCCGCGAACGGGCGCCCGGGCGGAGGGCACCCCGGCGGTCGTCCCGCCGGCGGTCACCCCGGTGCACCCGGCGGCGGCCACCCGGGTCGCCCCGGTGGCGCGCCCCTCGGCCCGCCCCAGGTCCCGACGCCCCCGCTGTCCCGCCGGACCAGCCTGCTGCCCGCCGCGCTGACCTGGGGCGTCGCGGCCGGCACCACCGCCGTCTATCTCGCGCTCGGTGCGGTCCTCGACGGCGCCCGTACCGGCGCCGGCGTCCCGGTCGGCGCCCTGGTCGCGATCGTCCTCGGCGTCGTCGCCCTCGCGGCCGCGGCCTTCGCGGGCCCGCGGCTGAGCCTGGGCGCGGTCGGCCGCCGCGAGGTCGAGCGCCGCGACGTGCTGCTCGACCAGATGTTCCGGCTGGGCGTCGCGTTCCGGACCCAGGAGCGGTCGGGCCGGTTCGTCTCGACGGCCACCGACGGCGTCGAGCGAGTCGCCTCCTACGAGGTCACCTTCAAGTTCCCGATCATCGCCTCGATGACGGTCCCGGTGATCGCGCTCGTCGCGCTCGGCGCGGCCGTCGACTGGGTGGTGGCCGGCTGGCTGGCGCTCGCGCTGCCCGCCATCCCGCTGCTGGTCAACGGGTTCCAGAAGCTGTTCCGCAGCGTGTCCGTGCAGTACCGGATGACCGCGCGCCGGTTCTCCGCCCAGTTCCTCGACGCGATCCAGGGGTTGCCGACGTCGACGGCGTTCAACCGGGCGGCGACCAAGGGCGCGGAGCTCGCGCGCAGCGCGGAGCAGCTGCGCCGGATGGTCATGCGCCTCCTGGCGGGCAACCAGGTGGTGCTGCTCGTCATCGACGCCTCGTTCTCGCTGGCGATGGTCGCCGCCGCCGCCGGCCTCGCGATGGCGCGGCTCCGGGAGGGCGCGATCACCCCCGGGCAGGCGGTCGCGGTCGTCCTGGTGTCGACCGTGCTGCTCGAGCCGCTGGACCGGGTCGGTCAGTTCTTCTACGTCGGCATGGGGGGCCGCGCGGCCGTGCGGGAGATCGACACGGTGCTCGCGCAGCCGGCGACGGCCGGGGATGCGCCGGGCGTCCGCGAGCCGGTGACCAGCACGTTCCACGTGAATCCTCGCGAGGCCGACGCGGTGGGTGATGGCCGTCCCGAGGCGGTGGCGCTCGACCACGTGTCCTTCGCCTACCCCGGCGGCCGCCCCGTGCTCGACGACGTGTCGTTCGCCGTGCCCCGCGGCGGGCGGGTCGCGCTCATCGGGCCGTCCGGCTCCGGCAAGAGCACCGTCGCCGCGCTCGTCCAGGCGCACCTGCGCCCGGGGTCCGGCGTCGTCCGGGTCGGCGGCCACGACGCCACCACGGTCCCGGTCGACTGGGTCCGCGCGCAGACCGCGGTGGTCGCGCAGACCACCTACCTGTTCACCGGCACGCTGGCGGACAACCTGCGGCTCGCCGCGCGCGACGCCCACGACGACCGGCTGTGGCACGCGCTCGCGGAGGCGAACCTCGCCGACGACGTGCGCCGGTTCCCCGACCGACTGGCGACCCGGGTCGGCGAGCGCGGGCTGTCGCTGTCCGGCGGCCAGGCCCAGCGGCTCGCCGTCGCCCGCGCGCTGCTCAAGGACGCGCCCGTGCTGCTCCTCGACGAGCCGACGAGCCAGGTGGACGCCGCCTCGGAGTCGGCGCTGGTCGAGGCGCTCGACCGGGCCGGTGAGGGCCGCACGGTGGTCGTGGTCGCGCACCGGCTCAGCACGGTCCGCGGCGCGGACGAGGTGCTGGTGCTCGCCGAGGGCCGCATCGTCGAGCAGGGCCCGCCCGACCGGCTCGGCAGCATCGACTCGTACTACGCCCGCGCGCTGGACCTGTCCGGCGTCGTCGCGGGCCCGCTCACCGAGCAGGAGGCCCGCCCGTGAGCGCCGCCACGCAGCCCCGCCCCGCGACGCCGGCCGGGGCACCCGCCCCCGCCACGCCCGAGGTCCCCCTGACCCGGGCCGCCATCTCCCGCCGCCTGGTGCGGTTCGGCCGACCCGTCCTGCCGCCGCTCGCCGCGTCGCTCGTGTGCCGCGTGGTCGGCCAGCTGCTCGGCATCGCGCTGCTCGGCGTCTCCGCGTGGGGCGTCGCGCGAGTCGCGCAGGACCCCGACGCGGCGATCGCGCCCGTCGTGTGGACCCTCGTCGCGCTGTCGCTGGTCAAGGGGGTGCTGCGCTACCTGGAGCAGTTCACCGGGCACGCCGTCGCGTTCCGCGCGCTCGCCATGCTCCGCGTCGACTTCTACGACCGGCTCGCCCCGCAGTCGCCCGCCGGGGTGCTGTCCCGGCGCACCGGGGACCTGGTGAACCGCGCGACCAAGGACGTGGACCGCGTCGAGGTGTTCTTCGCGCACACCCTGGTGCCGGCGGTCAGCGCCGTCGTCGTGCCGGTGGTCGTGCTGGTGGTGCTCGCGGCCGGCTACGACCCGGTGCTCGCGCTGGTGCTGCTGCCGTTCCTGCTGCTCGTCGGCGCGGTGGTCCCCGGCTGGGGCCGCACCCCGAGCGCCGCGGCCGCGACCCGGGTCCGCGCCGCGCGCGGCCGGCTGGCCCAGCTGGTGACGGAGTCGCTGCAAGGCGTCCGCGAGGTGCTGGCGTTCGGCGCCGCCGGTCGCCGCCGCGCCGAGGCCCGGGACGTGGCCGCCGAGGTCGACGCCGGGCTCGCCGGCCTCGCGACCTGGACCGCGCGCCGCCGGGCCGCGAACTCGGTGCTCCTGGTCGGAGCGGTCGTGACCGTGGCGCTGGTCGGCGCCGCCCGCGTCGGGTCCGGCGCGCTGGACTGGCCGTCGTACGCGGTGGCGGTCGTGCTCGCGCTGGCGGTGTTCACCCCGGTGCTCGCCGTCGAGGATGTCGCGCCTGACCTCGAGCAGGCCTTCGCCGCGGCCCGCCGCATCTGGCGGATCACCGACGCCGCCCCCGCGACGACGTCTCCCGCCGACCCGGTGCCGCTGCCCGACGGGCCGCTCGACATCCGGTTCGAGGGCGTGGGCTTCACCTACCCGGCACCCGACCTCGACCCCGACGACCCGGCCGCCGCGACGCTGGGCTCCGTCGAGCGCCGGCCCGTGCTCACGGGGCTGGACCTGCACGTCCCGGCCGGGAGCACGACCGCCGTCGTCGGCTCGTCGGGCTCGGGCAAGTCGACGCTGGTGAACCTGCTGACCCGCGCCTGGGACCCGGACGCCGGGCGGGTGCTGCTCGGCGGGGTCGACGTGCGGGACGTGTCGCTCGAGGACCTGCGGCGGCACGTCGCCGTCGTCGGCCAGAGCACGTACCTGTTCAACGACACGCTCGCGGCGAACCTCCGGCTCGCCGCGCCGGACGCCACCGACGCCGAGCTGGAGGCCGCCTGCCGGCGCGCCGCCCTGCACGACGCGGTGCTGGCGATGCCGGACGGGTACGAGACCCGGGTCGGCGAGATGGGGGAGCGGCTGTCCGGCGGGCAGCGGCAGCGGGTCGCGATCGCGCGGGCGCTGCTGCTGGACGCGCCGGTGCTCGTGCTCGACGAGGCGACCAGCCAGCTCGACGTCGCGACCGAGGCCGAGATCCAGGACGCCCTGGCCGAGGCGGCGAAGGGGCGGACGGTCCTGGTCATCGCGCACCGCCCGGGCGCCGTCCGCACGGCCGACCGGGTCCTCCGCATCGAGAACCTCGCGCGCGCCTGACCGCCCGCAGCCGACCCCCGTCTCGGCGTACTGAGGCCGCCGAGCGAGCAGCCGACGCGTCGAGCGAGTACCCGGCGACTACTCGCTCGACGCGTCGGGTACTCCGTGGCGGGCGTGCACCCGCCCGGGGCGGGTGCGGGGGAACGCGTGCTGCAGGCCGGCGCGCGGCGGGTCAGGCGGTGCGGGTGGCGATGACGTCGTGGGACGGGCGGCCCGCCTGCTCGCCGCGGCGCTCGAACTTGGTGACCGGGCGGTGCGCCGGGCGCGGCGCGAAGCCGCCGTGCGGGTTGGTCAGCCCCGGGTCGGCGTCGACGACCTCGAGCATCTGCTCGGCGTACTCCGCCCAGTCCGTCGCGCAGTGCAGCGTGCCGCCGAGCCGCAGCCGGCTGCGCAGCAGGGCGACGTGGTCCGGCGCGATGATCCGGCGCTTGTGGTGCCGCGCCTTCGGCCACGGGTCGGGGAAGAACACGTGCACGGCGTCGAGCGAGTCGGGGGCGACGGTCCGGCGCACCAGGTCGAGGGCGTCCCCGTGCGCGACCCGGACGTTGGTGAGGCCCTGCTCCTCGACCAGCACCAGCAGGTTCGCGATGCCGGGCAGGTGCGCCTCGACGGCGAGGTAGTCCCGGGCGGGGTCGGCGGCGGCCATCGCCGCGGTGGCGTCGCCCATGCCGGAGCCGATCTCCAGCACGAGCGGGGCGGCGCGGCCGAACAGCCGGGCCGCGTCCAGGGCGCCGTCGGGGGTCGTCGGCGGGAGGCCGAGCGCCGGGTCGTGCACCGAGAAGCCGTACCGGGGCCACAGCCGGTCGAGCGCGTCGGTCCGGCGCTCGCCCAGCGCGGCGCGGCGCGGGTGGAAGGTGCGGATGGGGTCGCCGTGGGTGTTCGGGGCGTGCTGGAACGCGTCGCCGGGCCGCGCGTCCGCGGCGGCGGCACCCCCGGCTGCGCCGGCGTCGGCGGTCGGGGGGGCGGGGCGGTCGTCCGGGTCGGGCACGCGTCGAGGGTAACGGCGCCGCCGCACGCGTCCGCGCCGCCCCCGTCCTGGCCGGGCCGGGCCTCGTCGTCGCCGCGCCGCCCCCGTCGCCGCCGGGTCGGGCCCCGTCGTCGCCGCGCCGCCCCCGTCGCCGCCCGGGTCAGGCCCCGGCGGCCGCCGCCTCCTCGCCGGAGCTCGGCCCCATCAGCCCCAGCCGCTCCCCGAACGGCCCGGTGATCGACGCGACCCGCCCGTAGGGCGAGTCCTCCGCCGGGAGGTGCACCCCGCCGCCGAGCCGGGTGGCCGCCGCGACGACCGCGTCCGTGTCCGCGACCCGCACGTAGAGGCACCACTCGGCGCGGTCCCAGCCGCCGCCGATCCCGGCCACCGGCTCCCCGTCGAGCAGCAGCGTCGTGTAGTCGAAGCCCGGCTCGCTGATGTCCTGCAGCGCGTAGTCGAAGACCGCGGGGTAGAAGGCCCGGGCGGCGGTCGGGTCGGCGGACATGTGCTCGGCCCAGGCGATCGCGCCGGGCTCGTCGACGACCTCGGCGCCCAGGGAGGTGCCGGCCTGCCACAGCGCCACCGCCGCGCCGGCGGGGTCGGCCAGCACGGCCATCGCCCCGAACGCCATCACGTCCATCGGCCCGGCGAGCACGGTGGCCCCGAGGGCGGCGGCCCGGTCGGCGGTGCCGGCAGCGTCGGGCGTGGCGAGGAACGGCAGCCAGGCGACCGGGGCGTCGGCGGCCGGCCGGTAGCCGTTGAGCGCCGCGGCGCGCCGCCCGCCGACCAGGGCCTCGGAGTAGAAGCCGGTCTCCTCCGGCCCGACCGCGAACTCCCAGCCGAGCAGCGCGCCGTAGAACTGCCGGCCGAGCTCGAGGTCCGGGACGGCCAGCTCCGCCCAGCAGGGCGTCCCCTCGGGCCAGGGCGTGTCGCGCACGGTCATGTCGTCCCCCTCGGGTCGGGCGCGGGCCGTGGCGGCGCCGCCGGTCCCATCAGACCACCGCCCGCCGGCACCCGGCCAGCGCCGGGACGGCAGAGGGGCGCCCCGACGGGCCGGCGCTCCCTCCGCGCGCCGACCCGCCGGGACGCCCCGTCCTGTGGCCGCCCGTCAGGCGGCGAGCCGCCCCAGACCCGCGAACTCCCAGCCGGCGGTGCGCCAGCGGGTCGGGTCGAGCTTGCCGCGCGCGTCCACGACGCGGGGCGTGGCGGTGAGCGGCGCCAGCTTGTCGGCGTCCGCGTTCGCGAACTGGTCCCACTCGGTGAGCACCAGGACGACGTCGGTGCCCTCGACGGCCTCCTCGATGGAGGTCGCGTAGGACAGCGTCGGGAAGGACCGGCGCGCGGTGTCGCCGGCCTCGGGGTCGAAGACCGTCACCTGGGCGCCGCGCAGGTGCAGCGCCGCGGCGACGTTCAGCGGCCGGGGAGTCCCGGACGTCGTCGGTGTCCGGCTTGAACGCCGCACCGAGGACGCCGATGCGGCGGTTCAGCACGGAGCCGCCGCAGGCCTCGACCGCCATGTCCAGCACGCGCTCGCGCTGGCCCATGTTGATCTCGTCCACCTGCTGCAGCAGCGCCGAGGCCCGGTAGGCGCCGAGCTCGTTGGCGCGGTGCATCAGGGCGCGGATGTCCTTCGGCAGGCAGCCGCCGCCGAAGCCGAGGCCGGCGTTGAGGAACTGGCGGCCGATGCGGACGTCGTGGCCCAGGGCGTCGGCGAGGACGGTGACGTCGGCGCCGGCGGCCTCGCAGACCGTGGAGATCGCGTTGATGAACGAGATCTTCGTGGCGAGGAACGCGTTGGCGCTGACCTTGACCAGCTCGGCGGTCGGCAGGTCGGTGACGACGACCGGGGTGCCCTCGGCGATCGGGCCGGCGTAGACCTCGCGCAGCGTGGCCTCGGCCCGCGCGGAGGTGCCGCCGAGCACGATGCGGTCGGGGTGCAGGGTGTCGTCGACGGCCTTCCCCTCGCGCAGGAACTCCGGGTTCCAGACCAGCTCGAGGGAGAGCCCCGCGGGGACCTGGGCGGCGACGAGCTCGCGCAGCCGCGCCGCGGTGCCGACCGGGACGGTCGACTTGCCGACGATCAGCGCGTCCTTCGTCAGGTTCGTCGCGATGGTGGTCGCGGCGGACTCCACGTAGGACAGGTTCGCGGCGTGGCTGGTCTTCATCTGCGGGGTGCCGACGCAGATGAAGTGCACGTCGCCCCACGCGGCGGCGGACGCCAGGTCGGTGGTGAACCGCAGCCGGCCGGTCTCCAGGTGCTTCTCGAGCAGCGGGTCGAGCCCGGGCTCGAAGAACGGCACCTTGCCGGCGGCGAGCGCGTCGACCTTGGCCTGGTCGACGTCGGCGCCCAGGACCTCGAAGCCGAGCTCGGCCATGGCGACCGCGTGGGTCGCGCCGAGGTAGCCGGTGCCGTAGACGGCGATCTTCAGCGGGGCGGCCGGGGTGCCGGTGCCCGGGCGGGCCTCGGTCTCCTCGACGGGCAGGTCGGCTGCGGCCAGACCCTCGGCGGACAGGGCGGCGGCGGAGAGGGACGCGTCGTTCATGGCAGTGCTCCTCACGGTGGGGCGCGGGTGGCGGGGAGTGCGGGTCCGGCAGGCGGTCACGGGGTCGCCGCCGGGGTCGGGGTGGGCGAGGCGGTCGCGCTGGGCGACGGCGACGGCGCGGGGCTCGGCGAGGCGGTCGGCGCCGGGCCGGCGGTCGGTGCCGGGGACGGCGACGCGGTCGGAGCGGGTGCGGCGGCGGCCGCGGGCTCCTCCGCCGCCGGCGCCGCGGCGGTCGCGGCCGGTGCGGTGGCCAGCACCGTCCCGCCGAAGTTGCGCGCGGTGCCGGCCAGCCCGGTGCGGAATGCCTCGAGGCTGTTGGCCCGGGAGTCCACCCGCCAGTCGTTCGTGGCGAGCTGCCCGTCGACGTAGGTCGTCACCGCGAGGTTGAACCAGGCGAACCCGATCACGTCGTCGTTGCGGCCGGGGTCGAAGCCCTCGAAGAACGACTTCACCCAGGCGGGCTTGGTGCCGCCGACCTCGGACGCGCCGACCTCGGCGAGCAGGATCTTCTTGTCCGTGATCTCCCGGAGCTGGTTCAGCGTCCGGTCGAACGTGTACCCGAAGGTCGCGTCGTTGTCCGACTTGTACGGGGGCCGCTGGTAGCCGGAGACGCCGACCCAGTCCACGTACGCGTCGCCGGGGTAGAGCGCCCGCAGGAAGTCGGTGCTCTGGTTGGCGGCCGGCAGGTTGTTGACGATGTTCGGCGCCCACACCCAGATGACGTACTGGTTCGCGCCGTTCGCCTCGAAGACGTCGTGGACGTGCTGCCACATCTTCACGTAGTCGCCGACGCCGTTGCCGTTGATGGGGGCGCCCGAGCCGGTCTGCTCGGCCCACGGGTACCAGACGCCGTTCATCTCGTGGTCCAGGCGGATGGCGAGCGGCAGCCCGGTCGACGCGATGTCCTTCGCGTACTGGGTGAGGTAGGCGTCGAAGTCGCCGGCGATGATCTTCGGCAGGGTGTAGTCCGGCTCGTCGACCACGTCGTTGCCGGACGCGATCGGCCGGGACTCCCAGGTGAGCATCGGGAGCATGCCGCGCTGCCAGGCCCGGGTCACCGCGTTGGCGCGGTAGGCCTCGTCCCAGCCGCCGAAGAAGCCGACCATCGACTGCTGGCGGCCCACCTCGTCCGCCGCGTCGTCGAACGTGGCCCAGTTGAACGGGGCCTGCTCGGTGTACATGCCGAAGTAGCGGCTGGTCGGGTTCACCAGCGCCGCCTTGCTCGGGGCGGTCGGCCTGGTGGGCGCGGCGGGGGTGCTCGGGTTGTCCGGGCGCGGGGTGCTGGGGTTCGCCGCGCCGGAGCCGGCCGCCGCCGCCGTGCCGCCACGGCCCGACCGGGACGAGGAGCCGGACGACTTCGAGGAGCCCGACCTCGACGACCCGGAGGTCGCCTTCTGGTCCGCCTCGGCCGCCGCGGCGGCCTCGGCCTCGCGCTGCGCCTGGTTCTGCGCGGCGGACTCCTCGCCCTTCTTGCGCGCGGCCTGCTCGTCGCCGAGGACCTCGCGCAGGGCGTCGGCCTGCGCGCGGCTGGACTGGAGCTGGCCCTCGAGCTCGGCGTTCCGCTGCTGGAGCGCGAGCTCGGCGGCGGTCGGCTCGTCGGCCTGGGCGTTGACGATCGAGGAGACCGTCGGCAGGTTCCACACGACGGCGGTGACGGCCACGAGGGCCAGCACGATGACGGCGGTCGCGACGCGGGCGCGGACGGTCATCCGGCCCATCGTCGGGGCCCACCAGTGCTTGCCGCTGGGCGTGATCGGTGCGTCAGACATAGAGGAGGGCCTCCAGGGCGAACAGGACCACGGCGATCACGTAGGGGATCGCCGCGAGCGGGTTGAGCCGCCGGCGGGCGGGGGCGGGCGCGGCGGCACGGGCGTGCCGGCGCGAGCTCTCGGGGGCGGCCACGGTGGCGACCGCGGTGTGCGCGGCAGGGACCGGCGCGGCGGTGGTCGGGGCGGGCGCGGCGGCGCCGGCCTCCAGAGGGGCGTGCCCGGCGACCGCGTGCACGGGCTCGCCGTACGCGCCCGGGTCGGTGGCGTGGTCGCGCTGGGTCGGGAAGCCGCCGCGGTCGACGACGTCCACCGGCGCCGTGTCGGCGATCAGGCCGAGCTCGGCCTCGAGCGTGCCGGGCTGCGGGGCCTCCTCCGCGCCACCCTGACCCGGGTCGCCGCCGGCGTACGCACCGGCTCGGGTGCCCCAGCCGGAGGCGTGCGCCATGCGGAGGAAGCCGAGCAGCCGGACCGGCATGAGGAAGAACGTCGAGACGATGATGAAGATCGGCAGCCGGAAGAAGTCGCTCGGGACCTCCTGCAGGTGCCGTATCTGCCGGATCGCCATCGACAGCACGGAGGACACGACCATCAGGGCGATGACCCAGAACCAGCCGGCCTGGGCGCCGTAGGTCTCGAGCATCGCCTCGTAGAGGTTGACGCCCGTGCCGCTCACCGAGCGGTAGACCCAGCCCGCGATCGTCCCGACGAGCAGGAACGGCAGCAGGATGTCGGTCAGGAAGAAGATCGCCAGGATCGGCGCGTGCCCGAGCATCCAGGGCAGCATCCGCAGCGTGTTGTACTGCGACCCGCGGGCCCAGCGGAGCTGCTGCTTGAACAGCTTCTTCACCTGCAGCGGGGCGTCGGTGTAGACGAGGCTCGTGTGCTGGTAGACGGTCCGGTAGCCCTGCTTGAGGGTGAGGTTCGTCAGCGTGCGGTCGTCGGAGACCTCGAGGAAGACGCCCATGAACCGCTGGGTCATGAAGTCGTCCATGACGTCGATGAGGATGTGCCGGCGGAACGCGATCGTGCGCCCCGGGAGGCAGCCGACCTGGCCGAGCACCGACTGCGCGGGCATCGAGTAGAGCGAGCGCGAGTTCTCCAGCCAGTCCGCCCAGCGGGTGATCCAGGAGCGGGTCGGCTCGAGGATGCGCTGGCGGGTGGTGACGCCGCCGACGTTCGTGTCCTTGAACGGCTTGATCAGCTCGGGCAGCGTGCCCGGCGTCCACACCGTGTCGGAGTCGAGCAGCACGGTGATGTCGTACTTCGACATCTCGGTGCCGATCTTGACGGCGTTGCGCTTGCCCGGGATCGGGGTGTGCACCCAGCGGACGAGCGGTGCGAACTCCTCGCACACGGCCTCGAGCCCGGGGTTGCGCGCGCCGTTGATGACGACGATGACCTCGTCGGGGCGCTGCTCGGTCACCCGGGTCAGCACGTCGCGGAACAGGTCGAGCGGCTCGTCGACCACGGGGACGATCACGCTCGTCGTCTCGTGGTGCTCCTCGGTCCACGGGCGGTACCGGCGGGACAGGCCCACCTTGAGCAGCCACAGGGCCCAGACGAGCCCGGAGAAGATCGTGAACAGGTACAGCTCGGCTTGCTCGTCGAGCATGTGCCGGATCTGCAGGATGAAGATGAACATCGCTCACCTCGGCGTCGGTCGGGAGGGTGCCGGCGGCGACGGTGACGCGGCGGAGAACGGGGTCGGGATGCGCTGTCCCGGTCGGGAGGCGTCGGCCTCTGTGACTGGAGTGGGGGGCAGACGAGGACGTGGTGTCACCCGTTCGGACGGGCGGAGACGAGACGATCGGGTGAGTCTGTGCGCCGGTTGTGCTCCCGGCCTCGAGTGGGCCCAGCGTGTTGGACGCGGTACCCGTCGCGCAACTCGCACCCGGCAATTCGGGCACAGTTTGTGAGATGGATCACAGCTAACGTGTCCGGATTGCCCGCAAATGCGCAGATCACAGTCGTGCAAGTCGGACATGTCCGGAACAGGGAAGCGCTTCAACAGCGTCGCAGGTCAGCGCGCGTGTCGCGCGTTGCGCGGATGTGTCGTACGGGAGTCGGGGGCGTGAAGCCGGTCACAACGCGTGGTGACGAGGGTCAGAGTCACGCGCTGCTATGACCCGACGTCACCCGTGCGGTCGAGCCCCGTGTCGCCGCGTGGGGAAGTGGGCCCGCCTCGTTCCGGTCCGGCTCGACGCGCAGAGTTGAGCGGAATAGGCTCAACTTGCTCGGCGTTGCACCGGACGTCCCGCGCGGAGCCGCGGGGCGACACGCACGCTCGACCACGCGCGCGGCCGACCGGTCGCGCGCGACCCGGACGCACGGAGGGGACGTTGGACGCGAAGCTCACCACCAAGTCGCAGGAGGCGATCGGCGACGCCATCCAGCAGGCGTCGGCCGCGGGCAACCCGCAGCTGGAACCCGCCCACCTGCTGAACGCGCTGCTCGGCCAGGAGGGCGGCGTGGCGAACGGCCTGCTCGACGCCGTGGGTGCCGACCGCCAGGCACTCGGCCGCGCGGTGCGCGCGATCCTGGTCAACCTGCCCGCCGCGAGCGGCTCGTCCGTCGCGCAGCCGACCGCCTCCCGGGCCACCGCGTCCGCGATCGAGGCCGCGTCGGCCGAGGCGCGCACCCTGGGCGACGACTACGTGTCCACGGAGCACCTGCTGCTCGGGCTCGCCGCCGGGCAGACCGGCGTCGCCGACGCGCTCCGCGCCCAGGGCGCCTCCCGCGACGCGCTCGCCGCCGCACTGCCGTCCGTCCGCGGCTCCGCCCGCGTCACCAGCCCGAACCCGGAGGGCACCTACAAGGCGCTGGAGCAGTACGGCGTCGACCTCACGCAGCGCGCCCGCGACGGGAAGCTCGACCCGGTGATCGGCCGGGACGCCGAGATCCGCCGCGTGATCCAGGTGCTGTCCCGCCGGACCAAGAACAACCCGGTGCTGATCGGCGAGCCCGGCGTCGGCAAGACGGCCGTCGTCGAGGGCCTGGCCCAGCGCATCGTGGCCGGCGACGTGCCGGAGTCGCTGCGCGGCAAGCGCCTCGTCTCGCTCGACCTGGCGGCGATGGTCGCCGGCGCGAAGTACCGCGGCGAGTTCGAGGAGCGGCTGAAGGCCGTCCTGGAGGAGATCACCTCCTCCGAGGGCGAGGTCGTCACGTTCATCGACGAGCTGCACACGGTCGTCGGCGCGGGCGCGGGCGGCGAGGGTGCGATGGACGCGGGCAACATGCTCAAGCCCATGCTGGCCCGCGGCGAGCTGCGCCTGGTCGGCGCCACCACACTCGACGAGTACCGCGAGCGGATCGAGAAGGACCCCGCCCTCGAGCGGCGGTTCCAGCAGGTGTTCGTCGGCGAGCCGTCCGTGGAGGACACCGTCGCGATCCTGCGCGGGCTCAAGGAGCGGTACGAGGCGCACCACAAGGTGACGATCGCGGACGCCGCGCTGGTCGCCGCCGCCACGCTGTCGGACCGGTACATCACCGGCCGCCAGCTCCCGGACAAGGCGATCGACCTCGTCGACGAGGCCGCGTCCCGGCTGCGGATGGAGCTGGACTCCTCCCCGGTCGAGATCGACGAGCTGCAGCGCGCCGTCACCCGGCTGGAGATGGAGGAGGTCGTGCTGTCCGAGGCGGACGACCCGGCCTCCCGCGAGCGGCTGGAGAAGCTGCGCGCGGACCTCGCCGACCGCCGCGAGGAGCTCGCCGGGCTGACCGCCCGCTGGGAGAAGGAGAAGGCCGGCCACAACCTCGTCGGCGACCTCAAGGCGCGCCTGGACGACCTGCGCTCGACCGCGGACCGGCTGCTGCGCGAGGGCGACCTCGCCGCCGCGGCGCGGCTCCAGTACGGCGAGATCCCGGCCGTGGAGAAGGAGATCGCCGAGGCGGAGGCCAGCGAGCGCGAGGCGGACGCCGCGGCCGCCGAGGCGCAGGCGCCGATGATCGCCGACAAGGTCGGTCCGGACGAGATCGCCGAGGTCGTCGCCATGTGGACCGGCATCCCCGCCGGGCGGCTGCTCGAGGGGGAGACCGCGAAGCTGCTCCGGATGGAGGAGGTCATCGGCGAGCGGCTCATCGGCCAGTCCGCCGCGGTCGCCGCGGTGTCGGACGCCGTCCGGCGGTCCCGCGCGGGCATCGCCGACCCCGACCGGCCCACCGGGTCGTTCCTGTTCCTCGGCCCCACCGGCGTCGGCAAGACCGAGCTGGCCAAGGCGCTCGCCGACTTCCTGTTCGACGACGAGCGCGCCATGGTCCGGATCGACATGTCCGAGTACGCCGAGCGGCACTCCGTCGCGCGCCTCATCGGCGCGCCCCCGGGGTACGTCGGCTACGAGGAGGGCGGCCAGCTCACCGAGGCCGTCCGACGGCGCCCGTACTCGGTGCTGCTGCTCGACGAGGTCGAGAAGGCGCACCCCGAGGTGTTCGACATCCTGCTGCAGGTGCTCGACGACGGCCGGCTCACCGACGGCCAGGGGCGCACGGTCGACTTCCGGAACGTCATCCTCGTGCTGACGTCCAACCTCGGCTCGCAGCACCTCGTCGACCCGCTGCTCGACCCCGAGCAGCGTCGCGCCGGGGTGATGGACGCCGTGCGCGCGGCGTTCAAGCCGGAGTTCCTCAACCGGCTCGACGACATCGTGCTGTTCGACCCGCTGTCGCTCGAGGAGATCGGCCGGATCGTCGACCTGCAGGTGGCCGCGCTCGCGGCCCGGCTGCGGGACCGGCGGCTCGCGCTGGACGTCGACCCGGCTGCGCGCGAGTGGCTGGCGATCGAGGGCTTCGACCCGGCGTACGGCGCCCGGCCGCTCCGGCGCCTGGTGCAGCGGGAGATCGGCGACAAGCTGGCCCGGCTGCTGCTCGCGGGCGAGGTCCGGGACGGCGACACCGTGCGGGTCACGCGCGCGGGCGACGGCGGCCTGGAGCTGACCCGGGCCTGACCACGGGCGGTGCGGCGCCGACCGCGGTCCGTCGCGCCGAGCGCGGGGGCAGGAGCTGCCGCGCCCGGCGCGGACGACCGCGCTCGGCGACGCATGTCCGCGATGTCCGGTGTGCGAGGTGTGCAGGACCTGTGCGCCTCGCACGCCCGGCCGCCGTCCTCGCAGGCCGCGGGCGAGGTCGCGTGCGACGATCGACCGCGATGAACGCGACCCTCGCCCTGGCCGCCGGCGTCCCCGCCGCCTCCGACGCAGCGCCCGAGCTCACCGGTCTGGCCGGCTGGGTGGTGGGCGTGATCGAGGCGCTCGGCCCGGCCGGGGTGGGCCTGGTCGTCGCGCTGGAGAACCTGTTCCCGCCCATCCCGTCCGAGGTCGTGCTGCCCGTCGCGGGTTACGTCGCCAGCCAGGGGGAGATGAACCTGGCGTGGGCGATCGTCGCCGCCACGCTCGGCGCGGTGGCGGGCGCCTGGATCCTCTACGGCCTCGGCGCCTGGTTCGGGCGCGCCCGGCTGCGCCGCTGGCTCGAGCGGATCCCGCTGATGGAGGTCGAGGACCTCGACAAGGCCGAGGCCTGGTTCGACCGGCACGGCGGCGCCGCGGTGCTGATCGGGCGGTGCGTGCCGATCGTCCGCTCGCTGGTGTCGATCCCGGCCGGCCTGGAGCGGATGCCCCAGGTCCGGTTCCTGCTGTACACGGCGATCGGCAGCGCCGTCTGGAACAGCCTGCTCATCGTCGGCGGCTACCTGCTCGGCTCGCAGTGGCAGGACGTCGGGCACTACTCGGACTACATCAACTATGCCGTGTACGCGGCGATCGTGATCGTGGTCGTGCGGTTCGTCTGGACCCGCCTGCGCCGCCGCCGGGCCGCCGCGCGGGGCTGACCGCGCGGGGCCGGCCGCGCGGGGCCGGCCGCGCGGGGCCGGCCGCGCGGGGTTGACCGCGCTCAGGCGAACAGGGCCCCGACCCGCGACGCGTAGAGGTCCTCGCCCTTCAGGCGGCTCGTGGCCGCGGCGCCCACCACCCGGCGCACGCCGTCGTCGCCGACGAGCTGCGACGCGCCGCCGGAGCGGCCCAGCGGCAGCAGGATCCGCTCCGGGGCCGGGTGGTAGGTCGCGGCCGGCTCCCGGCCCTCGACCAGCGCCGTGATGTTCGCGGCCACCACCTCGGCGTGCGCCCGCGCCGCCGACGCGCGCTTGGACTCCGGCACGTCCGTGATGTCGCCGACCGCGAACACCGTCGGGTGCCCGGTGAGCGCGAGCGTGTCGTCCACCCGGACCTCGCCCAGCCCGTTGCGCGCACCCAGCAGGTCGCCCGCCAGGTAGTCGCTCGCCGGCAGGTTGCCGTAGCAGCGGAACCACATCTGCGCCTCGACGCGGACGCCGGCCTCGGTCTCCACGACGAACGGCTCGTGCACGCCGACGTCCGACGGCGGCAGGTAGCCCAGGCGGGAGCCCAGCACCAGCTCCACCCGGTCGGCGAGCTGCGCACGCACCACCTCGCGCAGCTCCGGCAGGTAGTCGTCGGTCGTCAGCACGTCGTCGGCCTGGTCCACCACGGTGATCCACAGGTGCGGGTAGGCGTCCAGCAGCTCGCCGACCAGCTCCAGGCCGACCGCGCCGGCGCCGACCACGAGGACGCGCTGCGCGCGCGCGAGCCCCTCGCGCATCCGGGCCAGGCGCGCCTGTGCGACCGCCGTCTCCGACTCGATGAACTTGGCCGGGAACGGGTAGGCGGTGCCCGTCGCGAGCACGAGGTAGTCCGCGTCCAGGGTGGTGCCGTCCGCCAGCCGCACCTGCGAGGAGGTGGCCCGCTCGACCCGCTGCCGCAGCACCAGGCCCCGGTCCAGCAGCCGCTCGTAGCCGAAGAACACGCGGTCCTCCCAAGCCGGGTCGACCGCCGCGCGCAGCGCCGCCGCCGCGTGCACGAACGCGTCCTTCGGGTCCACGAGGACGACGTCGGCGACGCCGTCCAGCAGCGAGGCGACCTGCGTCCCGCCGTACCCGCCACCGACCACGACGACCCGCGGTGCTGCCATGTCCGAACCCCTCTCGCCCCGACGCGACCGCCGGACGCGGCCCCGTGCCCTCGAGCCTGCCACCGCTGCCGTGGCGTGGGCTGGGACGCAGGACCCGCCCGCGCCGTGACGTGCGCGACGTCCGCCGGCGCATGTCCCCCGCGCGCGGTCCCCTCCGCCGCGCGGTCCCCTCCGTCGCGCGGTCCCCCCTCCGCCGAGACGGCAACTCTCGGCTGTGCGAGTGGGGCCGCGGACAGCCGAGAGTTGCCATCTCGGCGAGCAGGGTGGCGCGGGAGGGCAGAGCGGCGCGGGCGGGCAGGGCGGCGCGGGCGGGCAGGGCGGCGCGGGCGGGCAGGGCGGCGCGGCGAGGGCGACGGCCCGGACGCGCCGCAGGCCCGCCGCGCGAGGTGCGCGACGGGCCCGCGGGCGGGTGCGGCGAGCGGCGCCGCCGCCGGGGGTCAGGCCGCGGCCCGCGCCACCAGCGCGTCCAGGCCGTCCAGGTCGAAGCCGCCCATGCCGAAGCTCGCGACGACGCGCATCGGCATGTCGCCCATCATCGCCAGCATCGTCGGGTCGAGCGCGGCGGTGGCCTCGCCGAACGCGGCGCCGAGCAGCTCGGCGCCCCGCGGGTGGGCCAGCCACTCAATGACCGTCGAGTCCGCCGAGAGCGTCCCGTGCAGGGACTCGCCGGTGACCGTCACCTCGGCCGTGCCGCGGATGTCGCGGGACGACGCGCCGACCTCGACCACGGTGCGTCCGCCGCCGACGGCCCAGCGGCGCAGCGCCGGGTGCCAGTACGACAGGTCGCGGGCGTCGAGCGTGAACTGGAGCGTGCGGGACTCGCCCGGCTCCAGCGTCACCTTGGCGAACGCCTTGAGCTCACGGGTCGGGCGCAGCACCGCGGCCTCCGGGTCGCCGACGTAGACCTGCACGGTCTCCGCGCCGGCCCGGTCGCCGGTGTTGGTCACCGTCACCGACACGTCGACGGCGGACGAGGCGCCCTCGCCGGACACGGTGGCCGTGACGTCGGAGTAGCCGAACGTCGTGTACGACAGGCCGTGGCCGAACGGGTACGCGACGTCGACCAGGCGGGTGTCGTACCAGCGGTACCCGATGAGCACGCCCTCGCCGTACCGGACCTGGCCGTTGTCGCCGGGGAAGTTGCCGAACGCCGGAGTGTCCTCGACGCGGTGCGGGATGGTCTCGGCGAGCTTGCCGGACGGGTTCCGCACGCCGAGCAGGAGGTCCGCGACGGCCGAGCCGCCGGCCTGGCCGCCGAGCCAGGTCTCCAGGACCGCGGCGGCGTCGTCCTGCCACTCGACGGCGACCGCCGAGCCGTTGGCCAGCACGACGACCACGCGGTCGTTCACCTCGGCGACGGCGCGCAGCACGGCGAGCTGGTTGGCGGGCAGGTCGAGGTGCGTGCGGTCGTAGCCCTCGGACTCGTCCGGCGCGGGCAGGCCGAGGAACAGCAGCACGGTGCCGGCGCCACGGGCGGCCTCGACCGCCTCGGCGAGCAGCGCGGCATCTGTGGGCGCTGCGGCGTCGCCGTCCACGCCGGCGACCGAGAACCCGGCGGCGAACGCGAGGTCCGTGCTGGTGGCCGCGCGCAGCGCGGTGAGCGCGTCGTCCAGGCGGGTCGGGTTGACCTGGGAGGAGCCGGCGCCCTGGTACCGCGGGGTGCGGGCGAACTCGCCGATCACCACCGCGTGCGCCGCGTCGTCCGCCGACAGCGGCAGCACCGGGGCGTCGCCGACGACCGCGTTCTTCAGCAGCACCGAGCCGTCCGCCGCGGCCTCGCGAGCCAGCGCGTGGTGCGCCTCGACGTCGATCGAGCCGGGGTCGGCCAGCGCGGGCTGGGCGCGGGCGATCAGCGTCAGCACCCGGCGCACGGCGGTGTCGAGCACGGCCTCGTCGAGCTGCCCGTTCTTCACCGCGTCGACGATCAGCGCGTCCGTGCGGCCGCCGGTGGCCGGCATCTCCAGGTCCAGGCCCGCGGCGACGGCGGCCACGCGGTCGACCACGGCGCCCCAGTCGGAGACGACCAGGCCCTCGAAGCCCCACTCGTCGCGGAGGACCTCGGTCAGCAGCCAGGGATCCTGCGAGGCGTAGACGCCGTTGATCTTGTTGTACGAGCACATGACCGTCCACGGCTGCGCCCGCTTCACCACGCGCTCGAAGGCGGGGAAGTAGATCTCGCGGAGCGTGCGCTCGTCGACGTCGGAGGAGACCCGCATGCGGTCGGTCTCCTGGTTGTTCGCCGCGAAGTGCTTGAGGGACGTGCCCACGCCCTCGGACTGGATGCCGGACACGAGCGCCGCGCCGAGGTCGCCGGCCAGCGCAGGGTCCTCGGAGAAGTACTCGAAGTTCCGCCCGCACAGCGGGGAGCGCTTCATGTTCACGCCGGGGCCGAGCAGCACGGCGACCTCGTTGCCGCGGGTCTCGCGGCCGAGGGCGCGGCCGACGCGGTCGAGCAGGTCGACGTCCCAGGTCGAGGCCAGCGCGGCGGCGGGCGGGAAGCAGGTGGCGGGCACGGAGTTGCCGATGCCCAGGTGGTCGGCGCTCTCGGCCTGCTTGCGGAGGCCGTGCGGGCCGTCCGTCACCATCACCTGCGGGACGCCGAGGCGGTCGACGCCGTCGGTGTGCCAGAAGTCGGAGCCGGACGTCAGGGCGGCCTTCTCCTCCAGGGTGAGCTCGGCCAGGACGCGCTCGACGTCGAATGCGGCGGTCATGCGGGGGCACCTCCTCGTGCGGTGGGTCTGTTGCCGCCACTGTAGCCGATGCCTACCGTTCGGTCGGGTTTTAGGACGGGCGCCGCCGACCTCCTGTGAGAACCTGTCCACCACGCGCCGCCCGGCGCGGCAGGAGCACGGTGACGGGGGCAGGGACGATGTCCGTCGAGACGCAGCAACGGGGCTACGCGAAGGGGCGCGCGAAGCGCCGGGAGATCATCGACCAGGCGACGGCCATGTTCGGCGAGGTCGGCTACCGCGGGGCGTCGCTCCGCGAGATCGCGGCGCGGTGCGGGATCTCGCACCCGGGCCTGCTGCACCACTTCCCGACCAAGGAGTCCCTGCTGCTCGCGGTGCTGGAGCACCGGGACGACGTCGACATCGAGTGGCTGGAGACTGACAGCCCGGACGGGGTCACCACCCTGCGGCACCTCGTCGAGCTCGTGGCGCTGAACGCCACCCGGCGGGGGATCGTCGAGCTGTACGCGGTGCTGTCCGCCGAGGCGACCTCCGCCGACCACCCGGCGCACGCGTACTTCCAGGACCGGTACCGGCGCGCGCTCGACACCGCGACGACGGCGTTCGCGCGGGCGGCCGAGCAGGGCGCGCTGCGCGTCGGGGTGGACCCCGACTCGGCCGGCCGGCAGCTGATCGCGCTGATGGACGGCATGCAGGTGCAGTGGCTGATGGACGACGGCGCCACCGACATGGCCGGCGTCGTGCGGCGGCAGGTGCAGGACCAGCTGACCGTCCCGCTGGACGCGGCCCCGGACGCCGCCCCGGCCGACGCGGCGGAGCTCGACGCCGAGGGCTGACCGGCGAGCCGCGGCTAGGCCACCGGCACGGCCGTGCCGTCCAGCAGCGACCCCGTGACCGGGGCCGGCGGCACCGCCACGCACAGCCCGGCCCGGTCGCCGCGCGCCCAGGACGCCTCCGTCGGCGCCCACGCGAGCATCCGCGTCCCCTGCTCCCGCTCGCCGGCGGTCAGGTCGCACGACGCCGCGACCCGCGCCGACGCCTCGGCGGCGCCCGGCCACGCGGCGTCGGGCTCGAACGCGTAGGACGACACCGCCTGCGCGGCGTGCGGGTCCGCGCACGGCACGACGCGGACCCGGTCGACCGGGCCGTCGCCGGGCACGTCCGCGAGGCAGCTGCCCGGGACGAGCTGCACCGCGTGCGCGTCGACCGGCTCCGCGACGTCGGACGGCAGCGGGCGCTGCGCCTGCGCCGAGCCGACCAGCACCGCCGCCAGCGCGATCCATGCGAGCGTCGTCAGCGCACCGAGGACGACGCCCGCCACCGCGAGGCCGCGCCCGCGACGGGGCTCGGGCGCCGCGCGGCGGGTGCGCCGGAGCCCGACGAGCCCGAGCGCCAGCGCGACGGGGCCCGTGCCGAGGACCCCGGCGACCAGGGCCGCGACGGCGACGCCGTCGGTCCGCGGGCGGGGCGGCGCCCAGACGGGGGCGTAGAACGGCTCCGGGTAGCCGTACGGGGCGGCCACGTCAGACCTCCGCCGCGGACCCGGCCGCGAACGTCCCGGCGAGCACCGAGCCCGTGCCCGCCGGCTCGGTCGACAGCACGCAGTAGGCCCACCGGTCGCCGGCGGCCCACTGGTCGGGGTGCACGAAGTACACGTCCGCCCACGACTCCGCCGGCAGCGCGGTCGAACCGACCAGGCGCTCCGCCACCGCGGCGCACCGGTCGAGCAGCGCGGTGTACGCGGCGTCCGGCTCGGCCACGTCGGCGCGGACCGGCTCCGCCATGGACAGCTGCTCGAGGACCTCCGTCGCGTGCCCGGAGGCGCAGTCCACGACACCGGCGTCCGACATGTCGTAGGTCTCCGGCGCGGTCGCGAGGCAGTCGCCGGGGACGAGGTCGTGCGCCAGCTCGAACCACGGCAGCGTGGTCTGCTCACCCGACGCGCCGGCGGGGTCGCCCGGCGCCGGCCAGGAGCCCGCGGACGACGCGGTGGACGCGGTCGAGGCGATGCCCAGCGCGACCACGAAGCCCAGGCCGACGACGAGCGCGGCGGTCAGCACGCCGCCGATCCAGGTGGCCGCGATCGCGAGGCCACGACCCTCGGCGCCCGAGCGACGGACCCGGCGCTGCGCGGCGATGCCGAGCCCGAGGCCGACGGGCGCGGTGAGCAGGCTCGTGGCGAACGACGCGAGGGCGAGGACTAAGGCCGCCACGGCCAGGCCGTCCGTGCCGGGCGCGGGCGGGGGAGCGCCCCAGGCGACCGGCGGGGCGGGCGGGGCGACCGGCGGCGCCGGCGGCCAGGCGACCGGCGGCGCCGGCGGCCAGGCGGCCGGCGGCGCGACGGGCGGAGCGAGCGGCGCACCGGGCCCGGCGTAGGGCGGCAGCGGCGCGTACGGGGGTGCGGACGGCGCCGTGCCCGGCCAGGCCGGCGGACCCGGCTCGGGGGTCGACATGCGCCGAACCTAGCGGGCTCGCCCGCCGCGCCGACCGCCCGTCCGCCCGGTTCCCCCGGACGGGCGTGCGCCCACCCCGCGGGCCGTCAGGCCGCGTCGGCGATGTCGAGCACCACCGGCACGTGGTCCGACGGCGCCTTGCCCTTGCGCTCGACCCGCTCGATCGACGCGCCGGTGACCCGCGGCGCGAGCGCGGGCGAGGCCCAGGTGAAGTCGATCCGCATGCCCTCGTTCCGCGGGAACCGCAGCTGCTGGTAGTCCCAGTAGGTGTACGTGTGCTCGGCGGGGACGTGCACCCGGGACACCTCGGTGTAGCCGCCGGCGCCGAACGCCTGGAACGCGTCGCGCTCCGCCGGGGTCACGTGGGTGCGGCCGGCGAACACGCCGATGTCCCACACGTCGGTGTCCAGCGGGGCCACGTTCCAGTCCCCGACCAGGGCGACCGGCAGCGCCGGGTCCTCCTCGATCCAGCGGCGCGACTCCTGCTGCAGCGCCTCGAGCCAGCGCAGCTTGTAGTCGAAGTGCGGGTCCCCGACCTCGCGGCCGTTCGGGATGTACAGGCTCCACACCCGGACGCCGCCGCAGCTCGCGCCCAGCGCGCGGGCCTCGGTCACCGGGTCCTCGCCCCACCCGGGCTGGCCGGCGAACGCGTGCTCGACGTCGTGGATCCCGACCCGGGACGCGATCGCGACCCCGTTCCACTGGCTGAAGCCGCTCGTGACGACCTCGTAGCCCGCGGCCTCGAAGGCCTCGCGCGGGAACTGCTCGTCCTTGCACTTGGTCTCCTGCATCGCCAGCACGTCCGTGCCGGACCGCTCGAGGAAGGCGATCACGCGGTCGACGCGGGTGCGGACGGAGTTCACGTTCCAGGTGGCGAGGCGCATGACCGGCACGCTACCGGCCGGTCCCGACACCCGCGGAACCGCCGCCCGGCGGACCCGGGCGACCGGGGGTCCGCGACCGTAGGGTGGCGGCATGGGAACCGCACTGATCACGGGCGCCAGCTCCGGCCTGGGGCTCGAGTTCGCCTGGCAGCTCGCCACCGCCCGGCACGACGTCGTCCTCGTCGCCCGCGACGGCGAGCGGCTCGAGCGCCTCGCCGCCCAGCTCCGCGCCGCGGCCGGGGTGCACGCCGAGGTGCTGCGGGCGGACCTGACCGACCGCGACGACCTGGAGCGGGTCGCCGAGCGGCTGCGGGCCGCCGAGCGCCCCGTCGGGCTCCTGGTGAACAACGCGGGCATCGGGCTCGGCCAGCGGTTCGTCGGCAGCGACCTGGCGCAGCAGGAGGCGGCGCTCGCCCTGATGGTCCGCGCGGTGCTCGTGCTGTCGCACGCGGCCGCCGGCGCCATGGTCGAGCGGGGGCGCGGCGCGGTCCTCAACGTCGGCTCGGTCGCGGCCCTGATGACGTCCGGCACGTACTCCGCGCACAAGGCGTGGGTGCGCACCTTCACGGAGGGCCTCGCGGCCGAGCTGGCCGGCACGGGCGTGACGGCCACGGTGGTGTCGCCGGGCCTCACGCACACCGAGTTCCACGAGCGCGCCGGGCTGCGTGCCGAGCAGGCGTACCCCGAGCTGGCCTGGCTGTCCGCCGACCGGGTCGTGGCGACGGCGCTCGCGGACGTCCGGCGCGGGGCGGTCCTGTCCACCCCGAGCCTGCGGTACCGGGTCGCGTCCGGCGCCCTGCGGGTGCTGCCGCGCTCCGCGCTCCGCGCGCTGTCGACCCGCCGCCCGGACCGCGCCCCGGGGGACCGGGAGGCCTGAGCCGCCGCGCCGCCTCGCTACGCTGGCGGCCGTGACGACCTCCTCCCTCTCCCCGACGCCCCGCGAGCAGCTCCGCGACCTCATCGTCGAGCTGGCCGTCGTGCGCGGCCGGGTCACGCTGTCCTCCGGCCGCGAGGCCGACTACTACGTCGACCTGCGCCGGGTGACCCTGCACCACCGCGCGGCGCCGCTGATCGGGCACGTGCTGCTCGACCGGCTGGAGGAGGTCGGCCTGGGCACGGCGGACGTCGAGGCCGTGGGCGGCCTGACGCTCGGCGCCGACCCGGTGGCCACCGCGCTGCTGCACGCCGCGGCGTCCCGCGGTCAGGACCTCGACGCGTTCGTCGTCCGCAAGGAGGCCAAGGCGCACGGCATGCAGCGCCGCATCGAGGGCCCGGACATCGCGGGCCGCCCCGTCGTCGTCCTCGAGGACACCTCGACCACCGGGGCGTCGCCGATCGCCGCGGTCGAGGCCGCGCGCGAGGCGGGCGCGGACGTCCGCGGCGTGGCCGTGATCGTCGACCGGGCCACGGGGGCGCGGGAGAAGATCGAGGCCCTGGGCGTGCCGTACCACTTCCTGTTCGACCTGGCGGACCTCGGCCTGGCCTGACCGCGCCGGCGCGGGGCCCCATCCCCTGCGGATCCTCGCGCTGTCCCCCGATCGATCAGGGGACAGCGCGAGAACCGGGTGGGAACCAGCCGTCCGGGCTCAGGCCTCCGGGGCCGCCGTGGCGCCCGGGTACGACTCCGCCCACTCCGGCACCCGGTCCACCAGGTCCGCCACCGAGTCGAGGACCTGGGTCGGGCGGAACGGGTAGCGCACCAGGTCCTCGGTCCGGGTCGACCCGGTCAGCACCAGGAACGTCCGCAGGCCGGCCTCGATCCCGGCGACGACGTCCGTGTCCATCCGGTCGCCGATCATCGCGGTCGTCTCGGAGTGCGCGTCGATCCGGTTGAGCGCGGACCGGATCATCATCGGGTTCGGCTTGCCGACGAAGTACGGCTGCCGGCCCGTCGCCGCGGTGATCATCGCCGCGACCGCGCCGGTGGCGGGCAGGTCGCCCTCCTGGCTCGGCCCGGTGACGTCCGGGTTCGTCGCGATGAACCGCGCCCCGCCCTGGATCAGCCGGATCGCGCGGGTGATCGCCTCGAACGAGTACGTCCGGGTCTCACCCAGCACCACGAAGTCCGGGTCCGCCGAGGTCAGCGTGTAGCCCGCCTCGTACAGGGCGGTCGTCAGGCCGGCCTCGCCGATGACGTAGGCCGAGCCGCCGGGCTCCTGGTCGGTGAGGAACTGCGCCGTCGCCAGCGCCGACGTCCACAGCGACTCCTCGGCCAGGTCGATGCCGGAGGCCGCGAGCCGGGCGCGCAGGTCGCGCGGGGTGAAGATCGAGTTGTTGGTCAGCACCAGGAACGGGTGGTCGCCGTCCCGCAGCGCCCGCACGAACTCCGGCGCGCCCGGCAGGGCCACGCCCTCGTGCACGAGCACGCCGTCCATGTCGGACAGCCAGGAGGCGATCGGCCGGGCGGTCACTGGTCGAACGCCTTCCGCTCCACGGCGGCGCGCTCGGCGGGCTCGTCGTAGCGCTCGTCGCGGCCGTCCGCGGTGACCTGGCCGCGCTTCGCCGCCCGGCGGCCGCGCCACAGCTCGATCGCGACCGGGATCACCGAGACGAGGACGATCAGCACCGCCAGCGCCTCGATGTTGTCCCGGACGAACGAGATCGTGCCGAGCAGGTAGCCGAGCACCGTGACGCCGACGCCCCACAGCAGGGCGCCGACGACGTTGTACGACACGAACGTCCGGTACCGCATGCCGCCGACGCCCGCGGCGACCGGGGCGTAGGTGCGCACGATCGGCACGAACCGGGCCAGGATCACCGTCCGGCCGCCGTACTTGTCGAAGTAGGCGTAGGTCTGGTCGATGTACTGCTGCTTGAAGATCTTCGAGTCGGGCCGGCGGAACAGCCGCGGCCCGACCTTGTTGCCGATGAAGTAGGCCACCTGGTCGCCGAGGAACGCCGCCGCGAACAGCAGCACGCAGAGCAGCCACAGCGGGAAGTCCAGCGCCTCCTGCGCGACGAGCGCGCCCGCCGTGAACAGCAGCGAGTCGCCGGGGAGCAGCGGGAACAGCAGCCCCGTCTCGATGAACACGACGACGACGATCCCGATCAGCGCGTACGAGCCGAACGAGGAGATGAGGTGCTCCGCGTCGAGCCAGTCCGGCAGCAGCGCGGGCTGGGCGCCGAGGGCAGGGACGAGCGACACGAGCGCGGCTGACGCAGGCATGGGCCTCAGCGTACGGGTCGGGGGCCGGGACCCCGGGCGCCCGGCGTGCAGGTCCTGTGTGGGGTCCGCGGGCGGGGGAGGGGTGCGGCGGGTGCGCCGGCGGTGCGACAGGATGGCCGCCGTGACGACCTCCCCGCAGGCCGGCGAGCCCGGCGTCCTCGGCACCCCGCTCAGCCCTGGCGCGACCCGCGTGCTGCTGCTCGGCTCCGGCGAGCTCGGCAAGGAGGTCGCGATCGAGCTCCAGCGCCTCGGCGTCGAGGTGGTCGCCGTCGACCGGTACCCCGACGCGCCCGCGATGCAGGTGGCGCACCGGTCGCACGTCGTCGACATGCTCGACCCGGCTGCGCTGCGGGCCGTCCTCGACGCCGAGCGCCCGCACGTCGTGGTCCCGGAGATCGAGGCCATCGCGACGCACGTGCTCGCCGAGGTCGAGGCCGCCGGGGTCCGGGTGGTGCCGACCGCGCGCGCCACCGTCCTGACGATGGACCGGGAGGGCATCCGGCGGCTCGCCGCGGAGGAGCTCGGCCTGCCCACGTCGCCGTACCGGTTCGTCGACGACCTGACCGCCCTGCACGCGGCGGTGTCCGAGGTCGGCGTGCCGTGCGTGGTCAAGCCGGTCATGTCGTCGTCGGGCAAGGGGCAGTCGGTGGTCCGGACCGCGGCCGACGTCGAGGCGGCGTGGGCGTACGCGCAGTCCGGCGGCCGCGCCACCGCCGACGACGGTGCCGCGGTGCGGGTGATCGTCGAGGGCTTCGTGCGGTTCGACTCGGAGATCACCCTGCTCACCGTCCGGCACGCCGGCGGCACCACGTTCTGCGCGCCGGTCGGGCACGTGCAGGTCGACGGCGACTACCGGGAGTCCTGGCAGCCCGCGCCGCTCCCGCCGGGCACGCTCGCCGAGGCGCAGCGGGTCGCCGCCGCGGTGACCGACGCGCTCGGCGGCTGGGGCCTGTTCGGCGTCGAGCTGTTCGTCGTCGGGGACCGGGTGCTGTTCTCCGAGGTGTCGCCGCGCCCGCACGACACCGGACTCGTCACGCTCGCGTCCCAGGACTCCTCGGAGTTCGCCCTGCACGCCCGCGCCGTGCTCGGGCTGCCCGTGGGCGAGGTCCTGGAGCTCGGGCCGGCCGCCTCCTGCGCCGTCCTCGCCGAGGGCGACGGCGTGCCGCGGTTCTCGGGGGTCGACGCGGCGCTCGCGGTGCCGACCGCGCAGGTGCGGCTGTTCGGCAAGCCGTCCGTCGCGGGCCGACGGCGGGTCGCGGTGACCGTCGCCCGCGGCGCCGACGTGGAGCAGGCGCGGGAGCGGGCGCGGGAGTCGGCGGCCGCCCTGACCGTGGACCTGGTGTGACCGCGCCCGGCGACGGCGCCCCGGCCGACCCCCGCGACCCCGAGGAGGTCGGCGTCGGCCCCTGGCCCGGCGGCCCGGGCGCCTGGCCCGACGACCCGCGCCTCGACCCGGAGCTGCTCGCGCAGGGCGACCGCCGCAACGTCGCCGACCGCTACCGGTACTGGACCGTCGAGGCCGTCGTCGCCGACCTGGACACCCGGCGGCACCCGTTCCACGTGGCCATCGAGAACTGGGCGCACGACCTCAACATCGGCTCGGTGGTCCGCACCGCCAACGCGTTCAACGCCGCGGGCGTGCACGTGGTCGGCCGGCGCCGGTGGAACCGCCGTGGCGCGATGGTCACCGACCGCTACCTGCACGTCCACCACCACCCGGACGTCGAGCACCTGCTGGCGTGGGCCGCGACGGCGGGCCCGGACGGCGGCCCGCTGCCGGTGCTGGGCGTCGACAACGTGCCGGGGTCCGTGCCGCTCGACGGCTACCCGGTGCCGCGGGCGTGCGTCCTGCTGTTCGGCCAGGAGTCCGCGGGGCTGTCCGACGCCGCGCGGGCCGGCGCGGACGCGGTGCTGCACATCGACCAGTACGGTTCGACGCGGTCGATCAACGCGGGCGCGGCGGCCGCGATCGCGATGCACGCGTGGGCGGTCCGGCACGCGGGACCGCCGCCGGCCTGACCGGCCGAGTCCTCGGCGCGCCGCGGGACGCGCCGAGCGTGGTCCCCAGGCGGGGCTCGTGCCGGTTCCCTTCCGGTCCCGGTCGACGGGACCCTCTGGCGAGCAGACCCGAGGAGGCTGACCGTGATCGTCATCCGCGGCTTCGACCGCGCACTCGTCCGTCGCACCACGTTCTGGTCCGGCGAGCCCGGCCTGGACCTCTGGTTCCGCGAGCAGGCGTCGCAGCAGGAACGTCGGCACAACGTCCGGACCGTGCTCGCCGTGGACGACGACGCAGGGCGGGTCGCCGGCTACTGCTCGGCGAGGGCGTGCGAAACCGTCGCGGACGCGGCCTTCTCGCGCGGTGGCAGCGCGGAGCGGTATCGCGTCCCCGCGGTGCTGATCGCCCGGCTGGCCGTCGACGCCGACTACCAGGGGCAGGGGATCGGCAGGCTCCTGGTCGCCGACGCCCTCGAGCGCATCGCGCGCGTGTCCCGGACGCTCGGCTTCGAGGTCGTGGTCGTCCACGCCCTGCACGAGGCGGCCGCGCGGTTCTACCTCGCGTGCGGCTTCCGGCGGTTCCGTGATCAGCCGCTGTCGCTCTTCCTGACGACGCGCGACCTGCGCGCGACGGTGGCCGAGGTGGATCCCGGTTGATCGTGTGCAGTCCGTGTACGTACAGTGGACGTACGCCTACCGCCCACGAAGAGGTCCCGTGCCCGCTGAACCGCCGCCGGCAGATCGCACCGCCCGGCTCAACATGCGCATCGCGCCCCGCGCCCTCGACACGATCCGCCGTGCGGCCGCAGCGCAGCAGCAGGACGTCTCGTCCTTCGTCCTCGGAGCGGCCATGGAGCGGGCGCGCGCTGTCCTGGTCGAGGAAGGGGCGCTGGTCCTCACCGCACGGGAGGCCGCGCAGCTCGACGAGGCACTGGGCCAGGACCCGCGCGTGGTGCCCGAGCTGGCCACGCTCCTGCGCGAGGCGCGCGAGCTGCGCGCCCGGGCCTCCGGGGAGGGTCCGACCCGGGTCTGACGGCGACGACCGGCGTCTCGTGGGCAGGACGTCCCGCCCGGCCTGCGCGCAGGACGTGCCAGACTTGGGGAGAAAGCGAAACCCCACTCTCTTTGGAGCTGCTGCGATGCCCATCGCCACCCCCGAGGTGTACGCCGAGATGATCGACCGGGCGAAGGCGGGCAAGTTCGCCTACCCGGCCGTGAACATCACGTCCTCCCAGACCATCACCGCCGCGCTGCAGGGCTTCGCCGAGGCGGAGTCGGACGGCATCCTCCAGGTCTCCGTCGGTGGCGCCGAGTACGCGTCGGGCTCCACGGTCAAGGACCGCGTCTCGGGCACCCGCGCGCTCGCCGCGTACGCCACCGAGGTCGCCAAGGGCTACGGCATCACGGTCGCCCTGCACACGGACCACTGCGTCAAGAAGAACCTGGACTCCTGGGTCCGTCCGCTCCTGGCCCTGGAGGCCGAGGAGGTCAAGGCCGGCAAGAACCCGACCTTCCAGTCGCACATGTTCGACGGCTCCGACATCCCGCTGGACGAGAACCTCGTCATCGCGGCCGAGCTGCTCGAGCTGTCGCAGGCCGCGCGCACCATCCTCGAGATCGAGGTCGGCGTCGTGGGCGGCGAGGAGGACGGCCACGAGGCCGAGATCAACGAGAAGCTGTACACCACCTCCGAGGACGGCCTGGCGACGGTCCGCGCCCTCGGTGCCGGCGAGAAGGGCCGCTACCTGACGGCCCTGACCTTCGGCAACGTGCACGGCGTGTACAAGCCGGGTGCCGTCAAGCTGCGCCCGTCGATCCTCGCGGACATCCAGAAGGCCGTCGGCGCGGAGATCGGCAAGGAGAACCCGTTCGACCTCGTGTTCCACGGCGGTTCGGGCTCCACGGCCGCGGAGATCTCCGAGGCGGTCGACAACGGCGTCATCAAGATGAACATCGACACCGACACCCAGTACGCGTTCACGCGTCCCGTGGTCGGCCACATGTTCAGCAACTACGACGGCGTGCTGAAGATCGACGGCGAGGTCGGCAACAAGAAGGCGTACGACCCGCGCGCCTGGGGCAAGCTGGCCGAGGCCGGCATGGCCGCCCGCATCGTCGAGGCCGCGCAGCAGCTGCGCTCGGCGGGCCAGCGCCTGCGCTGATCCGCCCGACGGCCCCCGGGGCCGGCGACGCGACGAGGGCCCGGTCACCGCGACGGTGACCGGGCCCTCGTGCGTGCGGGGGCGCCGGGAGGGCGGTGCTCAGTCCCGGTGGTCGTCCTCGACCACGTCGAGCAGCTCGCCGATCCGGGTGACCTCGAGCAGGAACTGCACCGTCGGCGGCACGTGCAGCAGCCGGACCCGGTGCGGGGTTCGCATGGCCAGGCGGGCGAGGAACGCCACGCCCGACGAGTCCATGAACGTCACGTGGTGCGCGTCGACCTCGATCGGCACACCCGCCTGCTCGGCGTCGGTGGTCGCCTGCGCCAGGTCCGGGCCGAGATCCGCGTCGACCTCGCCGGAGAGGACGATCGTGGTCCGGTCGGGGGACAGGATGACGTGCACCGAGCCCGGCTCGCCGGCGGCCTCCCCGGGACCGGGTACGGTCGGGGCGGCCGCGGCTTCCGCGCCCTGGTCCCCGGCGAGCCCGCCCGGGGGTGTGCTGTTACCGTCGCGCACGATGCTCCCTCCCGTCCGGGTGGCGGTCGGACGACCGCGCCGGTGATGGCCACCGTCCCGGCGGGTTGCTGCACCGGGACCTGTCGGAGACGCTAGACGATCGGAGGCGGTGGTGGTCAACTCCACGCCCGGGGACGGCGCCGCGGAGACCGTCGGCTCCATCGGGCGGGCGGTGGGCCAGATCGTCGGGATGCCGGTCCTCGTGGTCGCCGCCGAGCCGCCCCGCTGGCCCGTCGTCTGGGTCAACCACGCCTTCACCGAGGTGACCGGCCTCACGCTCGACGACGTCGCCGGGCCTGCGGTCGACCTGATCGCGCTGTCCGCGGAGGACTCGTCCGGTCTGCACCAGCTGCAGGACGCCGTCCTGGACCGCCGCGCCACCTCCGCGCTGCTCCGGCTGCGCCGCGCCGGCGGCGACTGGTTCTGGGCGCGCACCGTCGTCACCCCGGTCACCGCCGAGGGGGCCGAGGACCCGACGCACTGGGTGGCGGCGCTCGTCGACGTGACCGACCAGGTGCACCGCGACGCCGCCGTCGCCGCGGAGGTCGAGGTCGTGCGCCGGGAGAGCGAGGACCTCGCGCTCATCGGCGCGGTCTCCGACCTGGTGATGGACCTCGACGACCCGTACGGCCTGCGCGCGATCGCCGAGCTGCTCGCGCTCCGGGTGGTCGGCTGGGCGGGGTTCTACGTGGACGACGACGGGCTGCAGGCCGCGGACGGCGTCGACGTCACCCGGGCCCCGCGTGCGTCCGGTCGCCGGCACGGGCCGGGCGGCACCGGCGTGCCGTTCGTCGCGCGCCGCGGCGCCCGGCCCGCCGGGGAGGACCCCGTGCAGCGCCTGCTCGACGGCGAGGGCGAGCCGCACCTCGTCCTCGACCTGGACACCGACGCCCCCCACCCCCCGGGCACCGCGTCGGCGTGGCTGGCGGCCGACCTGCGCGCGCGGGTGCCCGGCGGCGTCGGCGCCGGGCACGTCGCGGTGCTGCCGCTGCCCGGCCGGCACCGCGTGCTCGGCCTGCTCGCGGTGGTCCCGCGCGCCGCCGTCGGTCCGGACCTCGTGCACGACGCCCCCGCGCGCGGCGGCGTCGACGAGCGCACCCGCACCATCCTGTCGCTCACGGCGCGCCGGGTCGGGCTCGCCATGGAGAACGTGCGGCTGTACGCCCGGGAGCACCGGGTGGCGGAGACGCTGCAGCGGGCGATGCTCCCGGAGCAGGCCGAGGTCGAGGGCCTGGACGTCTGGTCCTACTACGCGCCGAACGTCGTCTACGCCCAGGTGGGCGGCGACTGGTACGACGTCGCGCAGATCACCGAGGACGTCGTCGGCGTGGTGATCGGCGACGTCGTCGGCCACGACGTCGAGGCCGCGGCGGCCATGGGCCAGCTCAGGTCGGTCGTGCGGGCCTACGCCTTCGAGGTCACCGAGCCCGGCCCCGTGCTCGAGCGCGTGGACCAGCTCGTGGGCGGCATGCGCATCCCGCGGTCGGCGGGTCTCGTGCTCACCACGCTGACCCGGCGCGACGCCGAGGACGGCGGCTGCCCGAGCTGGCACCTGGAGTACTCCCGCGCCGGCCACCTGCCCGCGCTGCTCGTGCGGGACGGCGCGGTCACGCTGCTCGACGAGGCAGGCGGACCTCTCATCGGCTTCGGGGACGGGCACCGGCGCACGGCGCGGCACGACCTGCGGCCCGGCGACGTCCTGGTCTTCTACACGGACGGGCTCATCGAGCGCCGGGACCGCGCCCTGCTCGACGGCCTCACCGCGCTGCGCGAGGTGGCCGCGGGCGCGACCGCCGTCGACGCGGCGGGCATCGGCGAGGAGCTGCTGGCCCGGCTCGCGGACAGCCCCGAGGACGACGTCGCGGTCGTCGTCGTGCGCATCCCGGACCTGACCGACACCTCCGGGCACGGCGGCAACGTCCGCAGCCGGCGCTGGCAGCTGCCCAGCGAGCCCGGGTCCATCGCGCGCGCCCGGCACGCGGTCCTCCGGACCTCGCACGCCTGGGAGCTCGGCGACGCGTCGAACGCCGAGCTCGTCGTCTCCGAGCTGGTCGCCAACGCGGTCCTGCACGGCTGGGGCCGGGTCACGCTGCGCCTGCACGACACCGGCGAGGGGCTGCGGATCGAGGTCGAGGACTCCAACCCGACCCCGCCCGTGGCCACCGAGGGGCACCCGGGCCGGATCGGCGGGTTCGGCATGCGGATCGTCGAGCGGCTGGCCGACTGGGGCTGGCGGCCCTCGCGCGGCGGCAAGGTCGTGTGGGCGCGGGTCCGGCCGACGGAGCCGTCGGTGCTGGAGGGGCCGCGGGGCGGGGTCTGACGAGCCCGGCAGGGGTCGTGCGCGGCGTCAGACGCCGGTGGACGCGTCCTGCGTCACGGGGCCCTGGCCGGCGTCCGCCTCGTCCGCGGCGCACCGGTGGTCGGCGTCGATCCGGAACAGCTCGAGCGCGCCGCAGATCTCCAGCACGAACAGGTCGCGCGGGTCCGCGCCGCGCAGGACGGTCGCGCCGCCGCGCTTGCGGCTCGCGTCGGCCAGCGAGATGAGGAACGCGGCGCCCGTCGAGTCCATGAACGTCACGCCGCACATGTCGATGACGAGCAGCTGGCGCCGCAGGCCGACCACGCGGGCGGCGATCTCGGGGAACTGGTCGCGCTCGGCCAGGTCGAGGTCGCCGGCGATGACGAGGGTGGTCGTCGCGGCCGAGGTGGCGATCTCGATCATGGGGGGACCTTCGACGAGGGGGGCGCGGGCTGGACGACTGTAACCACGTCCCGCACGCCACCGCATGCCGGGGCCCCCTACGGCTCGCCCTGACACACTGGGCGGCATGACCGGAGCCAACCTCCTCGGACCCGAGCCCACCCGCCTCCCGGACGGGGCCGACGCCGACGCGCGCGCCGTGCTGACCGCCGGCGGCGACCCGCGCGACGCCGCGCGCCGCGCGCCCGCCTCGTCGCTCGCCTGGGCGCTGCTCGCCGAGCGCGCCCTGCGGGACGAGGGCGACCCGGTCGCGGCCTACGCCTACGCGCGCACCGGCTACCACCGCGGGCTGGACGCGCTGCGCCGCGCGGGCTGGCGTGGCCAGGGCCCGATCCCGGCGGACCACGAGCCGAACCAGGGCTTCCTGCGCGCGCTGCTCGCGCTCGCCGAGGCCGCCGAGGCCATCGAGGAGGACGAGGAGGCCGCGCGGTGCGCGCAGTTCCTCGTCGACTCCGGCACCTCCGCGGCGGAGGTCGCGGGGCTGCGCTGACCGCGCGCGGGCGGCGGCGGCACCCGGGGGTGCGGGCGTCGTCCGGACGGTGATCACGCGGCTCCGGTAGCCTTTCGGAGGTACTGGGGTCGCCTGCCGCCCCGTGCCCGGACCTCCCGCGCCCGAGCCACGCCGCTCGGCCCCGCTGCGGGTGCCGCCGCGAGGCAGGGTGGGAGTGGTGATCACATGCCGGCCGTCGTGGTGCTCGGGACCCAGTGGGGCGACGAGGGCAAGGGCAAGGCGACCGACCAGCTCGGGTCGCGGATCGACTACGTGGTGAAGTTCAACGGCGGCAACAACGCCGGGCACACCGTGGTCGTGAACGGCGAGAAGTACGCCCTGCACCTGCTGCCGTCGGGCATCCTGTCGCCCGGCGTCGTGCCGGTCATCGGCAACGGCGTCGTCATCGACATCGCGGTCCTGTTCGAGGAGATCGACGCGCTGGAGGCCCGCGGGGTCTCCGCCGAGCGGCTGCTCGTCTCCTCCGCCGCGCACGTCATCGCGCCGTACCACCGCACGATCGACAAGGTCACCGAGCGGTTCCTCGGCAAGCGGAAGATCGGCACGACCGGCCGCGGCATCGGCCCCGCGTACGCGGACAAGATCAACCGGGTCGGCATCCGCATCCAGGACCTGTTCGACGAGAACATCCTGCGGCAGAAGGTCGAGGGCGCCCTCGACCAGAAGAACCACCTGCTCGTGAAGGTCTACAACCGCCGGGCCATCACGGTCGACGAGACGGTCGAGGACCTGCTCGGCTACGCGGAGCGGCTGCGCCCGTACGTCGCGGACACCCCGCTCGTGCTCAACCAGGCCCTCGACGCCGGCAAGACGCTGGTGTTCGAGGCGGGCCAGGCCACGATGCTCGACATCGACCACGGCACCTACCCGTTCGTCACGTCGTCGTCGGCGACCGCGGGCGGCGCCTGCACCGGCTCCGGCATCGGCCCGACCCGCATCGACCGCGTCGTCGGCGTGGCCAAGGCCTACACGACCCGCGTCGGCGAGGGCCCGTACCCGACGGAGCTGTTCGACGAGGACGGCGAGTGGCTCCGGCAGACCGGCGGCGAGTTCGGCACCACCACCGGCCGCCCCCGCCGCACCGGCTGGTACGACGCCGTCGTGGCCCGGTACTCCTCGCGGGTCAACGGCCTCACGGACCTGGTCGTCACCAAGCTCGACGTGCTCACCGGGCGGGACAAGATCCCCGTGGCCGTGGCGTACGACGTGGACGGCCGCCGGTTCGACGAGATGCCGGACGACCAGAGCGACTACCACCACGCGAAGCCCGTCTACGAGTACCTGGACGGCTGGACCGAGGACATCTCCGGCGCCCGCGAGCTCGAGGACCTGCCGGCGAACGCGCAGCGGTACCTGGCGCGGCTCGAGGAGATCAGCGGCACCCGGATCTCCGCGGTCGGCGTCGGCCCGGGCCGCGAGGCGACCGTCGCGATCCACGACCTGCTGGGCTGAGGCCGCCGTGGCGCCGCCCGACCGGTCGGGCGGCGCCACGCCGCGTCCACGGAGCGGCGCGCGTCGCCGCGGGCGCGGGGCCGGTCGGTAGGGTCGGCGTCGTGAAGATCCTCGTCGTCGGGGCCGGCGCCCGCGAGCACGCCCTCACCCTGGCCCTGTCCCGCGACCCGCAGGTGACCGACCTGCACGCCGCACCCGGCAACCCGGGGATCGGCGCGCTCGCGACGCTGCACGCGGTCGACCCGCTGGACGGCGCCGCGGTGGCCGACCTCGCGACGACGCTGGGCGCCGACCTGGTCGTCGTCGGCCCCGAGGCGCCGCTCGTCGCGGGGGTCGCCGACGCCGTGCGCGCCGCGGGGGTCCCGGTGTTCGGGCCGAGCGCGCAGGCCGCGCGGCTCGAGGGCTCGAAGGCGTTCGCCAAGGAGGTCATGGCCGCCGCCGGCGTGCCGACCGCCGACCCGGTCGTCGTCACCGAGGCGTCGGCCGCCGAGGCCGCGCTCGACACGTTCGGCGCGCCGTACGTCGTGAAGGACGACGGCCTCGCCGCCGGCAAGGGCGTGGTCGTCACCGAGGACCGGTCCGTCGCGCTCGAGCACGCGCTCGCCTGCCTGGCCAAGCCGGGCGGCCGCGTCGTCGTCGAGGACTACCTGGACGGCCCCGAGGTCTCGCTGTTCGTCCTGTCGGACGGCACCCACGTCGTCCCGCTCGTGCCGGCGCAGGACTTCAAGCGCGTCGGCGACGCGGACACGGGCCCGAACACCGGCGGCATGGGCGCGTACACGCCGCTGCCGTGGGCGCCGGAGGGGCTGGTCGACGAGGTCGTGGCCCAGGTCGCCCGGCCGACGGTGGACGAGATGGCCCGGCGCGGGACGCCGTTCGTCGGCGTCCTGTACTGCGGGCTCGCGCTGACCAGCCGCGGTACCCGGGTCGTGGAGTTCAACGCCCGGTTCGGCGACCCGGAGACCCAGGTCGTCCTGGCCCGGCTGGCGACGCCGCTCGCGGGCGTGCTGCTCGCCGCGGCGACCGGCGGGCTCGGCGACCTGCCTCCGCTGGAGTGGACCGACGAGGCGGCGGTGACCGTCGTCGTCGCCTCGCACGGCTACCCGGAGTCCCCGCGGACCGGGGACGTGATCGAGGGCCTGGACGAGGCCGGGGCGGTCCCCGGCGTCGACGTGCTGCACGCCGGCACGGCCGCCGGCGCGGACGGCGCGGTCGTGTCGGCGGGCGGCCGGGTGCTCTCGGTCGTCGGCACGGGCGAGGACCTGGCGGCGGCGCGCGCGACGGCGTACGCCGGCGTCGACCGCATCGCGCTGGCCGGCTCCCACCACCGCTCCGACATCGCCCGGGCGGCGGCGGAGGGCTGAGGCCGGGCCGTCGCCCGCCGGCAGCGGCGCCGAGCGCGGTGGTTCCCGTCGACCGCGGTACGTGCTGCTGCCGCGCTCGGCGGGACCGACCGCGCTCGGCGGGCGGGGCCGGCTGGCCGGGGCATACTCGCCCGCATGGAGCTGCCCCTCGCCTGGTCCCTCGTCCTGGTCGTCGCCGGCGCCTGGAGCCTGATCGTCTGGCCCCGGTTCGGCGCGCGGATCGCGAAGGACCCGCGGGCCCGGGACGCGCAGGGCCGGCCCACCCGGTTCCTCACCGTGCACCTGGTGCTCATCACCGTGTCGATGCTGCTGGGCGCCGCCGTCGCGCTGCTCGGCGTCCTCACGCTGGTCTGACGCCCGGACGCCCGGCCAGGCCATCCCCGCGGCTGCGGCAGGATGGCCCCATGACCGCACCCACGCTGCCCGGCTGGACGCACACCTACTCCGGCAAGGTCCGCGACCTGTACGTCCCGGACACCACCCAGGAGGCCGGGGCCGCGGTGGCCGAGGCGCACGGCGACGTCGTCCTGGTGGCGGCGAGCGACCGCGTGAGCGCGTTCGACCACGTCCTGAGCCCCGGCATCCCGGGCAAGGGCGTGGTGCTGACCCGGCTCAGCCTGTGGTGGTTCGACCAGCTCGCCGACCTGGTCCCGAACCACGTGGTGTCGGCGGAGGCGCCGGCGGTGCCGGAGGCGGTGCTCGGCCGGGCCATGGTGTGCCGGCGGCTGCAGATGTTCCCGGTCGAGTGCGTGGCCCGCGGCTACCTCACCGGGTCCGGCCTGGCGGAGTACCGGGCGTCCGGCGAGGTCACCGGGATCCCGCTGCCCGCCGGCCTGGTCGACGGCTCGCGGCTGCCGGAGCCGATCTTCACGCCCGCGACCAAGGCGGAGCTCGGCGAGCACGACGAGAACGTCAGCCTGGACGTGGTCGCCGGGCAGCTGGGCCGGGAGCGCGCGGAGGAGCTGCGCGACCTCACGCTGGCGGTCTACGCGCGGGCGGAGGGGATCGCGCGGGAGCGCGGGGTGATCCTGGCGGACACCAAGCTGGAGTTCGGCGTCGACCCGACGACGGGGGCCGTGACGCTCGGCGACGAGGTGCTCACCCCGGACTCCTCGCGGTTCTGGCCGGCGGACGGCTGGGAGCCCGGCCGGTCGCAGCCGAGCTTCGACAAGCAGTTCGTCCGCGACTGGCTGGCCTCGGCGGAGTCGGGCTGGGACCGCGCGGCCGACGGCGCGCCGCCGGCGCTGCCCGCGGACGTCGTCGACCGCACCCGCGCCCGCTACCTCGAGGCCTTCGAACGGCTGACGGGGACGCCGCTCACGGTGTGAGCGACGCCCCCGCCGGGGTCGTGCGTCGGGCCGGGCCGGCTCAGGAGCCGAGCGCGTCCTCGATGAGCGGCACCAGGTTGTCGAGCGCGTACTGCTGCGCGCCGACCGTGCCGAGCGAGTAGGCGGACTGCAGCTCGCTGCCGAGGATCACCGCGCGGCCGTCGGCGACGGCCGGGACCGCCTGCCACTGGGGGTCGTCGGTGATCTCGGAGGCGTCGAGGTAGATCGGGAACGCGACGATCAGGTCGGCGTCGAGCAGGTCGAGCTGCTCGGACGAGATGTCGACGCTGAAGCCGGAGGAGGACACGGGCAGCCCGGCGATGGTCGGCGACTGCTCGAACCCGAGGTTCTCCATGAACTGCACCCGCTCGCTGCCCTCGATGTACGCGCCCCAGCCCTCCGAGGTGCGCGCCGCGGCGGTGAACGTCTTGCCGTCCCACCCCGGGTGGTCGGTCCGGGCCTGCTCGAAGGCGTCGTCCAGGCCGGCCTGGAGCTCCTCGCCCTTCTCCGGGACGCCGAGGGCGGTGGAGATCAGCTCGAGCTGCTCCTCCCCGGTGGTGAGCCAGGTGTCGCCGCCCTCGGGGACGCCGACGGTGGTGGCGATCTCGGAGAGCCGGTCGTACCGGTCCTGGTCGCCGGACGACTTCACGTCGAGGATCAGGTCGGGCTCGAGCGCGGCGATCGCCTCGTAGGACGGCTCGAGGGTGTCGATGATCTCGGGCGACTCGTCGTACTGGCCCTCGGCCCACGGGCCCACGCCGTCGCCGCCGAACGCCAGCCAGTCGGACGCGCCGACGGGCTGGTAGCCCAGGGAGAGCGCGGTCTCGGCGTCGCCCCAGCCGAGCGCGACGATCCGCTCGGGCCGCTGCTCGACGGTGACCTCGCCGAACTTGGTGTCGACCGTGGCCGGGAAGGTGCCCTCGCCCGCCGAGGTCGAGCCGCCCGCGGCGGTAGTCTCGCCCGAGCCGGCGGAGTCGTCGGCGCCGGAGCACGCGCTCAGGGCCAGGACCGCGACCGCCGCGACGGCGGCGACACGCATGGACTTCATCGAAGGCCTTTCGTGGAGGGGGCCCGCGGACTTCGGGAACGGAGTCACGAACGAGCGGATGCCTCGGAAGGTTAGCCTAGCCTCATGATGTGCGGGAACCCCGGGTGAGCGCCGTCGGCGCCCCGCACCCCGCGGCGGTCCGCCCGACGACGTCCACGACCGCCCGACGCGGCACCGCGCTCGTGCTGCTCCTGGTCCTGCTCGTCGCCGCACTGGCCCTCAGCCTCGCCGTCGGGTCGCGCCCCGTGGGCCTGTCGACGGTGTGGGGCGCGCTCACCGGCGGGGACGTGCCCGCGGCGGACCACGCGGCGGTGGTCGGGCTGCGGCTGCCGCGCACCGTCCTGGCGGTGCTGGTCGGCGCGGGGCTCGCGGTGGCCGGGGGACTCATGCAGGCGCTGACCCGGAACCCGCTCGCGGACCCCGGCCTCCTCGGCGTGACCAGCGGCGCGGCGTTCGCGGTGGCGATGGGCGTGGTGCTCCTCGGGGTCACGCGGCCGTCGGGGTACGTCTGGTTCGCGTTCGGGGGCGCCCTGCTGGCGACGGTGGTCGTGTACCTGGTCGGGTCGGCGGGGCGGTCGAACGCCGGGCCGATCCAGCTGACGCTGGCCGGGGTGGCGCTGAGCGCGGTGCTGACCGGGGTGGTCGGCGCGCTGCGGCTGACCGACCAGGAGCGGTTCGCCGTGCTGCTGACCTGGGAGTCGGGGTCGTTCCAGGCGCGCGGCTGGGACGTGGTCCTGCCGGTGCTGCCGTTCGTGCTGCTCGGGCTGGTGGTCGCGGGGCTCGTGGCCGGGGCGTTGAACACGCTCGGGCTCGGTGAGGACCTGGCGACGGCGCTGGGCGCCTCCGTCGGTCGGACGCGGGTGCTGGCGGTCGTCGCGATCACGCTGCTGGCCGGCGGGGCGACGGCGATGGCCGGCCCGATCACGCTGGTGGGGCTGATGGTGCCGCACATCGTGCGGTGGCTCGTCGGCCCGGACCAGCGGTGGATCCTCGGGCTGTCCGCCGTCGCGGGGCCGGTGCTGGTGCTGCTCGCGGACGTGGCGGCGCGGGTGCTGCTGTGGCCGGGCGAGCTGCCGGTGGGCGTCGTGACGGCGTTCGTGGGCGCGCCGGTGCTGATCGCGCTGGTGCGGCGGCGGAAGGCGACCGGGCTGTGACGGGCGTGCGGGTGGCGACGACGCCCGGGGGCCTGCACGTCCGCGACCCGCGGCGCCGGTCCCGCGTCGCCGTGGCCGGCCTCGCCGTCGCCGCGCTGCTGCTCGCCCTCGTGGCGCTCGGCCTCGGCGACTACCCGCTGGGCGTCCCCGAGGTCGTCCGCGCGCTGGTGTCCGACCAGGGCTTCGCCAGCACGATCGTGACGCAGTGGCGGCTGCCGCGGGTCCTGGTGGCGCTGGTGTTCGGCGCCGCGCTCGCGGTGTCCGGCGCGCTGTTCCAGTCGCTGACCCGCAACCCGCTCGGGTCGCCGGACGTGATCGGGTTCGCGACCGGGTCGTACACGGGCGTGCTCGTCGTGACCACGGTGCTCGGCACGGGCACGCTCGGCGTCTCGGCCGGGGCGCTGGTCGCGGGGCTGCTGACCGCGCTGGTCGTCTACCTGCTGGCGTACCGGGACGGCGTGCAGGGCTTCCGGCTCATCGTGGTGGGCATCGGCGTGACCGGGATGCTGCACGGCGTGAACGTGTGGCTGCTGCTGCGCGCGAAGACGGAGGTGGCGCTCGCGGCCTCGATCTGGGGCGCGGGGTCGATCTCGCTGGTCGGCTGGTCGCAGGCGCTCCCGGCCCTCGCGGTGCTCGCGGTCCTCACGCCGCTGGTGTGGGCCGTGCGCGGGCCGCTGCGGCAGCTGGAGCTCGGCGACGACGCCGCCGGGTCGCACGGCCTGCGCGTCGAGGCGTCGCGGCTCGCGGTGGTGGTGCTCGGCGTCGCGCTGATCGCGACCGTGACGGCGACGGCGGGGCCGATCGCGTTCGTGGCGCTGGCCGCGCCGCAGATCGCGCGCCGGCTGGCCGGGTCGGCCGGGCTGCCGCTCGTGGCCTCCGCGCTGACCGGCGCGCTGGTGCTGCTCGCGGCGGACCTGCTGGCGCAGCACGTGCTGCCCACGGCGCTGCCGGTGGGCGTGGTGACCGTGGTGCTCGGCGGGGCGTACCTGCTGGCCCTGATCGTGCAGGAGGCGCGGCGGCGATGGTGAACGAGGAACGGCTGCGGGCCGACGCGGTGACGCTCGGCTACGAGCGCAGGACGGTGTCGACCGGCCTCAGCCTGGCGATCCCGGACGACTCGTTCACGGTGGTCGTCGGCCCGAACGCGTGCGGGAAGTCGACCCTGCTGCGGTCGCTGGCCCGGCTGCTGCGTCCCGCGGCGGGCGAGGTCGTGCTCGACGGGTCGTCGATCCACCGGATGGCCACCAAGGAGGTCGCGCGCCGGGTCGGCCTGCTGCCGCAGACGGCGCTGGCGCCCGAGGGCATCACCGTCGGCGAGCTCGTCGCGCGCGGCCGGTACCCGCACCAGAACCTGTTCCGGCAGCAGTCCGACGCCGACCGCCGTGCCGTGGCGGACGCCATGGACGCCACCCGGGTCACCGACCTGGCGGCCGTGCCGGTCGACGAGCTCTCCGGCGGCCAGCGGCAGCGCGTCTGGGTGGCGATGGCCCTGGCCCAGGAGACCGGCATCCTGCTGCTCGACGAGCCGACGACGTACCTCGACATCGCGCACCAGATCGAGCTGATGGACCTGTTCGCGCGGCTGCACGCCGAGGGCGCCACGCTGGTCGCCGTGCTGCACGACCTCAACCACGCGGCCCGGTACGCGACGCACCTGGTCGTGATGAAGGACGGCGCCGTGGTCGCGCAGGGCCGGCCGACCGAGGTGGTGACGGCCGACCTCGTCGAGGAGGTGTTCGGCCTGCCGTGCCTGGTGATCCCGGACCCGCTCGCGGGCACGCCGCTGGTGATCCCGCGCGGCGCGGCGCACACCGCCGCGGACTGACCGGCGCGCCGCCGGCCGCCGAGATCGGTGCTTCCGCTCGAGATCGGTGGTTGCAGGCACCGATCTCGGCGCGAGGCACCGATCTCGGCGCTCGGTGGGGCGCGTCAGGCCGGGGCCAGGACCACCACGGGCTCGCTCGTCGGCTGCTCCGAGCCGCCCTCCGGCTCCACCGTGAGTGCGAGCGCGTCGCCCGTCCGGTACACGTCCGTGCGGATCTGGAGCGTGCCGTCGGTGACGCCCGTCGTGCCCGCGGAGACCGGCGCGCCGTCCCGCATGACCCACAGCTGGTAGACCTCGTCGGCGCCCGGGGCGTCGACCCCGCTGGCGGTGACCAGGGCGGCGTCCGCCGTGACCACCGCGACGGCGGTGCCGCCCGACGTCACCGGCGCGGAGACGACCTGGGCGCCCGGCTCGGCGAGCAGGGCGGTGATCCGGTCGGCGCGGGCCTCGGCCTCGGCGGCGCGCTCGGCCTGGCGCCAGGCGACGGTCGACGGCACGGCGACGGCGGCCAGCACGGCCAGGGCGGCGACGGCGGTCGACCAGCGACGGCGGGCGCGGCGGCCGGCGGGCCGGGTGGACCTGGCGGGGGTGCCCGCGGGGCGCGCGGAGCGGGGCGGCGCGCCCGGGGCGGGGGGCGTGGCGGGCGCGGCGGGGGCCGGAGCCGTCGGAGCCGCCGCCGGGTGCACCGGCTCGGACTCCGGCACCGACGCCGCAGCGGCGTCCTCCTGCCGCGTGCGCTCGACCTCCGCCAGCACGGCGAGCCGCACGGCGTCGGGCGCGGCGACGGCCACGGCCTCGCCGAGCACCGCCGCGGTCTCGCGCAGCGAGCGGGCCTCGCGCGCGGCGTCGGGGTCGCGGGCGACCAGGTCGTCGACGCGGGCGCGCTCGGCGTCGTCGAGGGCGTCGAGCGCCCAGGCGCCGAGCAGCTCGCGGGTGGCGGCGTCGTCGGGCCGGCGCTCGCCGGGGCGCGGCGGGGTGGGGGTGGTCACGCGGCCACCCCCAGGCAGTCGCGCAGCCGGGTGAGGCCGTCACGGATGCGGCTCTTGACGGTGGGCAGCGGGGCCTCCAGCGACTCGGCGACCTCGCGGTACGTGCGCCCGTCGTAGTAGGCGAGCACGACGGCCTCGCGCTGCGTGTCGGTCAGGCCGCCGAGGCAGTGCCGGACGCGCTCGGCCTCGAGGTTCGACTCGGCCTGCTCGGCCACGACGTCGAAGGCGCGCGGGCGGTCGCCGTCGAGCACCGCCTGGTCGCGCGTGCGCTGGGCCTGCACCGAGCGCACGCGGTCGACGGCCCGGCGGTGCGCCATCGTGGTCGCCCACGCGCGCGCCGAGCCGCGCCGGGCGTCCCACCGGGACGCCGTGCGCCAGATCTCCACCATGACCTCCTGGGTGACCTCCGCCGCGTGGTCCGGGTCGCGGAGCACGGCGAGCGCCGTGCCGTGCACGGCGGGGGACAGCATGTCGTACAGCGTCGGGAAGGCGTCGCGGTCGCCGCCCGCGACGCGGGCGAGGGCCTCGTCGGCCGTCGCGTGGGCGGCGGGCGGGGAACCGGGGGAGGGCACCGCTGCAGTCTGCCGCACGGTGCCCGCCCCGGTCCCGTCGAACCGCCCGGTGCGGGCGTGACGCCGGCCCCGACGGGGAACGGGGCCGGCGTCACGGTCCTCGGCGCCCGTCAGGGGACGAGCGCGGCCGCCAGCGAGTCGATCGCACCGGCGAGGGTCGAGACGTGCATGCCGAGCCCGGCCGCGACGTCGTCCGCCGGCAGCTCGCCGTTGCTCACCTTCTCGAAGAAGGCGCCCGCCTCGGGCCGGTAGCCGTCGAGGTCGGCCAGCGCCTGCTGGCGGCCGTCCTCGTCGCCCGTGGCGTCGGCCACGGCGTAGTCGACGAAGAACCCGATGTGCTCGCGCCACAGGTCCAGGAACGCGGCGCCGTTCTCCTCGCCGGCCAGCGACGTCACGGCGTCGGACAGCGCGACGGAGTTGGCGTCGAGAGTCGCGGCCGCGGCGGTGAACGCCGGGGAGTCCACGCCGCCCTCGGCGGTGTACGCGGTGAACACCGCGTACGAGGCCAGGTACACGTGCTCCTGGAGCAGTGCGGTCAGCGTCGAGCGCAGGGTGGACGCGTCGTCCATCGCGTCGCCGGACAGGCCCGCGCCGGCCGCGAGCCCGGTCGCGATGGTGGCGGCGTCCATGCCGACGTGGTCGGCGGCGGCCTTGAGCGTGTCGGACGCGGTGGGCTCGCCCGCGGCGAGCGCGTCGATCGCGGCCGTCAGGGTCGTGACGTGCATGGTGAGCGCCTCGGCCACGGCGTCCGCGGGCAGGTTGCCGGCGCTGATCTGCTCGAAGAACGCCCCCGCCTGGGTCGTGTACCCGGCGAGGGAGGCCTGGGCCGCGTCGGCCGCCGCCTGGTCGCCCGACTTCACCGCGACGGCGTAGTCGACGAAGTAGCCGATGTGCTCGTCCCACAGGTCGTGGAACGCGGCACCCTGCTCCTCGCCGGCGAGCGAGCCCACGGCGTCCGCGAGGTCGTCGGTGTTGCCGTCGAGGGCCGCCTTGGCGGCCATGAACTCGGCGGAGTCGGCGCCCGCGGTGTACGCGGTGGCCACGCCGATGCCGGTCAGGTAGACGTGCTCCTGGAGCAGCGCGGTCAGACCGGCGCGCAGGGTGGCGGCGTCGGAGTCGACCTCGCCGGCGGTGTCGGTGGCGGCGGCCAGGCCGGTCGCCAGGGTGAGCCCGGTCTCGGGCATGTGCGCGGCTGCGGTGCGGGCGTCGGCGAACGGATCACCGGTGCTCACCGGCTCGACGGAGTCCATGCCGTCGTGGCCGGAGCCCATCTCCATCGACGACGAGGCCGACGGCGTCGTGCCGGTCGCGGTGTCGTCGGTGCTGCTGCAGGCGGCCAGCGTCAGGCTCAGGGTGAGCCCGGCGGCCATCGCGGCCACGGCGTAGGTGCTGCGGGTGCGTCGCATCATCGCTCCTTGCGTCCCTCGGGTGTGGTGTCGCGAGGGGTTCGGAGCGGGGCCCGGCCCGGATGGGGGTCGGAGCGGGTGAACGGCTCCTACGCGGCGCCGTGCCAGGCCAGCGCCAGGACGACGTCCTCGGGTCGCTCCGCGTGCTCGGGCGCGGGCCCGCCGACGAAGCACTGGCACGGTCCGTCGCGGTGCACCAGGCCGGCGTGCGGACGGGCGACGCAGGGGGTGGGGCCGACGGCGGCCCGCAGCTCGTCGAAGGGGGTCCAGGCCGCGGGCAGCCGGGTCACGGTCGCGGCCGGGCGGCCGAGGTCGTCGAGGGTCATGCGGTCCCACCTCCGTGCTCTGGTCCTCCCGGGGGAGGCCCCTGCGGCGTCGGCCGGGCCGATGTCGCCCCGCGGGCCGGGTCGGCCCGTGTGCTGCTGTCCATCGGACGGTCGCACGGGTTCCTGTGGCGTCAGGCGCATCTCGGTGGTATTGAGCGGGTGAAAAACCACACATGTGGTCGACATCACGGGCGAATCGGACGTCCCCGGTGGCGGGGGCGGCCGCGTCGTGCCAGCGCCCCCGCCCGCGGGAGCGCGCTTCAGCCCGCCAGCCGCACCGCCCGCCGCGCCGCCTGGGCCGCGGGGTCCGGCACCGGCGCCGCCGCCAGCAGCCGCCGGGTGTAGTCGTGCTCGGGCGCCCCCAGCACCCGGCTGCGCTCGCCCACCTCGACGACCCGCCCGCGGTGCATCACCGCGACCCGGTCGGCGAGCTCGTCCACCACCGCGAGGTCGTGGCTGATGAACAGGCACGCGAACCGGAGCCGCTGCTGGATCGACCGGAACAGCTCGAGCACGGTGGCCTGCACGGACACGTCGAGCGCGGAGGTCGGCTCGTCGGCGATCAGCAGCTCCGGGTCCAGCGACACCGCGCGGGCGATGGACACCCGCTGCCGCTGCCCGCCGGACAGCTCGTGCGGGTAGCGCGAGGCCCAGGCGGCGGGCAGCTCGACGCCGTCCAGGAGCTCCGCGACCCGTGCGGTCAGGGCGCCGCCCCGCAGCCCGGCGTGCACCCGGAGCGGCTCGGCCACGGACTCGCCGATCGTGTACCGCGGGTTGAGCGAGGCGGCGGGGTTCTGGAACACGACGCCGATCCGCGTGCGGGCGGCCCGGACGGCGCGCGGGGTGTCCCGGCCGAGCCGGGTGCCGACCACCTCGACGGTCCCGGAGGTGAGCGGCGCGAGCCCCAGGGCGCACCGGCCGAGCGTCGACTTCCCCGAGCCCGACTCGCCGACCAGGGCCAGCATCTCGCCGGGCTGCACCCGCAGCGTGACGTCGTCGACCGCCCGGACGACGCGGCCCCGGCGGTTCCGGTACTCGACGACCAGGTTCTCGACGTTGAGCGCGGGCCGCTCAGCGGCGTCGGTGCCGGCCGGACGCTCGTCGGCGCCGATGCGCGGCACGGCGTCCAGCAGGGTGCGCGTGTACGCCGCGGCGGGGGCGTCGAACAGGTCGGCGACGTCGGCCGTCTCCACGACCTCGCCGTGCCGCATGACGACGACCCGGTCCGCCAGGTCGGCGACCACGCCCATGTCGTGCGTGATGAGCACGACGGCCGCCGAGGTGCGGGCGCGCAGCCGGCGCAGGACGTCGAGGACCTCCTGCTGCACGGTGACGTCGAGCGCGGTGGTCGGCTCGTCGGCGATCAGCACCTCGGGGTCGCAGGCCAGCGCCATCGCGATCATCACCCGCTGGGCCTGCCCGCCGGACAGCTGGTGCGGGTAGAACTTCAACCGGTCCTCGGGGTCGGGCAGCTCGACCATGCGCAGCAGCTCGACGGCGCGGGCGCGCGCCTCGTCCCGGGACAGGCCGGGCAGGTGCCGGCGCAGGGTCTCGCGCAGCTGGAACCCGACGGTGAACACGGGGTCCAGCGCGTTGGACGGGTCCTGGAAGATCATCGCGACCCGGCGGCCGCGCACGTCGGACAGCGCCCGGTCGTCGAGGCCGACCAGCTCCAGGTCCCCGAGCCGCGCGCTGCCGGTGACCCGCGCGGTGCCGGGCAGCAGGCCGAGCACCGCGAGCGAGGACACGGACTTGCCGGAGCCGGACTCGCCGACGACGGCCAGCACCTCGCCGGCGTGCAGGTCGAACGAGACGCCGCGGACGGCGTGCACGTCGGGGCTCCGCCCGCGGTCGACGCGGAACGTGACGGTCAGGTCGCGGACGGACAGCACGGGGGCGGCGGCCGTCGCCGCGCCGGGGGTCGGGTCGGTCGTCACGGTTCTCCAGTCCCGGCCTGCGCGTCGCGGTAGGCCTCCCAGTCGGCGAGCATCTTGCGGTGGTACCCCGCGAGCCACTCCATGTAGTTGCGCGCGTTGCGCAGCCGGCGCTCCGGCCCCTCCGCGGGGCCGCCGGTGAGGGCCGCGTCGAGCACCCGCTGCAGCCGCGGCAGGTAGTTCCGCTCGCTCGCCAGCCAGCGCCCCCAGATGTCGTCCTCCACGCGGAAGTAGTGGTTCCGGTCGCCGCCGATCGCGTGCCGTTGGATGAACCCCACCTCCACGAGCCGCCGGGTCGCGGTGGACACCGCCCCGGCGCTCGCGGTGAGCAGCTGCGCGATCTGCTGGGACGACAGGTAGGGGCGATCGGCGATCATCAGCAGCCCGACCACGCGGCCCTCCATGCGGGCGCTGTTCGTGCCCTCCCAGGTGAGCGCGAACTGCTCGATCCACGCCAGCTGCTCCGGCGTCATCGTGAGGTCGGCGGCCGGTGCTGCGTCGTCGCTGGTCATGTTGGTCAGCCCAGGGACGCCGGGACCGGCGCACCGGCGTCCCGGCGGCGGGTCATCCCGGTGCGCCGGCGGCGGAACTCGTCGAGGGGCCAGGAGGTCATCCCGTTGCGCACGGCGGCGATGCTCCCGTCCGCCGCGCGCTCGACGACCACGTCCTCGCCGGCCGACCCGAAGCCCGGCTGCCGGGTGGTGCCGAGCACGTCGCGCCCGCGCACGTGCAGCTCGTCGTACGCGGCCACCGGGTCCGGGGCGGCGGGGTGCAGCAGCAGGAGCCGGCCGCCGAGCTCGGCGATGTCGGTGATCCCCCACAGGGCCCCGAACCGGCCGGTGTACTCGGCGAGCGGCCGGGCATCGGCGGCGGGCTCGGGCGCGTCCGCCGGCGGGTTCAGCGCGAGGTCGATCAGCTTGATGAGGCCGACCGCGATCGGGTCGGCCGGGCCGTCGATCGCGTTCGTGAGGACGCTGACGACCAGCCGCTTCTCCGGGTCGATGTAGGTGCGGGTGATGTGGCCCGGGTACCCGCCGGAGTGCCCGACGATCTCCCGGTCGCCGATGGTGTGCAGGTCCAGGCCGATGCCGTACCGCCCGACCTCCTTGCCGTGCACCTTCACGACCGACTCCTGGCGGTGCAGCAGCCGCTTGCCGCCGTCGGACAGCAGCGACTCGTCGCCGTAGAAGTGCGCGGCGCCGAAGGCCGTCATGTCCCGGGCGGTGGAGTAGAAGCCGGTGGCGGCGGCGAGCGCGCGGGTGTCGACGTGCTCGATCGTCTCCCGGCGGTCGTCGGCGTCGAGGAGGGCGGTGTGCCCGGCGGCGTACCGCGCGGCCAGCGCCTCGTCGTACTCGGCGCCGGTGTCGGCCATGCCGAGGGGGTCGAGCACCGCGGCGCGCAGGTGGTCGCGGAACGGCTCGCCGGTCACGGACTCCACGACCAGGCCGAGGATGCCGTACCCGTAGTTGGAGTACTTGAAGTGCTCGTTCGCGCCGTACACCTCGCCGGCCTCGCGCAGCTCCGCCAGCAGGGTCGGCTCGTCCGGGAAGGGCCCGTCGAGCTGCCAGAAGTCGCCGCGCTCGCCGTCACGGATCACGCCGGCCTGGTGGCCGAGCAGCTCGCGGACGGTGCGGGACCCGAGCGGGGACCCCGCCAGCCCGGCGACGTGCGTCCCGACGGTGTCGTCCAGCCGGAGCCGCCCGGCCTCGACCAGCCGCATCACCGCGGTCGCGGTGAACGACTTGGAGTGCGAGGCGATCCGGAACAGGTGGTCGGTGCGCAGCGGCTCGCCCGTGGTGACGTCGGCGGTGCCCCACGCGTGCTCGAGCACGACCTCGTCCCCGGACCGGATCGCCACCTGGACGCCGACGGCGCGGCGGAACGCGCCCTGGAGGTCGACCCACGACGCGAGGTAGGGGGCGGCGGCGCGGAGGGTGGCGGTCGTGTCGGACATGCGGTGGGCCTCTCGGGACGGTGCGGGGTGGTGCCGGGGGTGGTGCGGGGTGGTGCGAGGTGCGGTGCGGGCGGCGCGGCGTCAGCCGCGGCCCTTCGGGTCGAGGACGTCCCGCAGGACGTCGCCGAGCGTGATCATCGCGAGGACGGTCACGGTCAGGAAGATGCTCGGGAACAGCAGCATGTGAGGGGAGGTCTGGAAGTAGGTCTGCGCGCTGGACAGCTGCAGGCCCCAGGAGATCGACGGGGCGCGCAGGCCGAGGCCGAGGAAGGTCAGCGTCGACTCGGAGACGATGACACCGCCGACCATCGTGGTGGCCACGGCGAGCACCGGGCCGATCGAGTTGGGCAGCACGTACCGCGCGATGATCCGCCGGTCCCGCAGGCCCATCGCCTTGGCCGCCTCGACGTACGGGGCGTCCCGGACGGCGCGGACCGAGCCGCGGACGAGCCGGGCCATGGTCGGCCAGGAGAACAGCGCGAGCACCAGGGCGACCGTGACGGCGGACCGGGTGCCGATCGAGGTGAGCACGACGACCGCGCCGAGCAGGAACGGGAAGCCGAGGAACACGTCGGTGAGCCGGGCGATCAGCCGGTCGGCGATCCCGCCGTAGAACCCCGCGGCGGTGCCGACCACCAGGGCGACCAGCAGCGCGACCGCGGTCGCGAGCACGCCGACGGTGAGCGACGCCTGGGTGCCGTAGATGACGTTGGCGTACACGTCGCAGCCCTGGACGTCGGTGCCGAACACGTGGTCGCCGCCCGGGCGGAGCGCGCTGTCGGCGAGGTCGCAGGCCCGCGGGTCGGGCTGGCCGAACCAGCCGGCGAACCAGGACGGCGCGACGGCGATCAGCAGCAGCACGCCGAGCACCCCCGCGCAGAGCCAGAACAGCGGGCGGCGGCGCAGCGTGCGCCAGACCCCGCGCGGCGCCGCGGGGGCGTCCGCGTCGACCTCGGTGGCCGCGGTCGCGGTGAGGGTGTCACTCATGGCGGATCCTCGGGTCGAGCACCGACGACAGCAGGTCCACGACCAGGTTCGTCAGCAGGAAGATGATGATGAGCGCGGTGGAGACGCCGACGACGGTCGGCCCCTCGTGCGCGCGGATCGCCTGGAACAGCAGCTGGCCGACGCCCGGCAGGTTGAACACGCCCTCCACGACGACGGTGCCGCCGAGCAGGTAGCCGAGGTCGATGGCCAGGAAGGTCAGCACCGGGATCGCGGAGTTCCGCATCACGTGCACGCCGACGACCTGCCGCTCCCGCAGGCCCTTGGCCCGCAGGGTCCGCACGAAGTCGGACTGCAGCGTGTCGACCACCGAGCCGCGCATCAGCCGGGTGACCGACGCGAGGCCGAACACGGCGATGACGGCCGCGGGCAGCAGGTAGGAGGTCGGCCAGCCGTCGCTCGTCCCCGCGACCGGGAACCAGCCGAGCCGGACGCCGAGCACGAGCTGCGCGGTCACCGCGACGACGAACACCGGGATGCTGGTCGCGAGGATGGTGCCGGCCAGGACGAACCGGTCGCCGGCGCGGCCGCGGCGCAGGCCCGCGAACAGGCCGAGCAGCACGCCGAGGACGACCTCGATGCCCCACGCGGTCAGCGCCAGGGTGATCGTGACCGGCCACCGGGACTCCATGCGCCCCGCGACCGACTGGCCGCTGAAGTTGGTGCCGAGATCGCCGGTGAACAGGCCGCCCAGGTACCGGGCGTACTGCTGGAGCACGGGCTCGTCCAGGTGGTACCGGGACCGCAGCTCGGCCACGACGTTGTCCGGCAGCGGCCGGTCGCCGCCGAGCGACCGGATCGGGTCACCCGGGAGCGCGAACACCATGAGGTAGATGACCAGCGTGACGCCGAGGAACACGACCAGGAGCTCGACCGCGCGGCGCACCGCGTACCGGCTCACGACGCGCCGCCCGCGGCCCGCGCCGCCAGCACCTGCGACATCGCCAGCGTGGCGCCGTACTGCACGCCGACCAGCTGCTCAACCGGCAGCACGGTCAGGCCCGTGAGCGAGTCCGCCTCGGCGACCCAGCCGTCGTAGACCTCCCGCGCCCGGTCGGCGACCCGCCGCACCCGCGCCGTGGCGATCCCGGCGTGCACCTCCGCGTCGAGCGCCCGCAGCAGCATGCCCCCGAACCGCAGCCGGAAGCACCGGACGACGTCCTCGTTGCTGAACACCTCGGCCGCGGTGGCGGCGCGGCGCAGCTCCGGGCGCTCGGCCCGCAGCAGCTCGGCGCGGCCGCCCTCGCCCATCATCGGCACGAACGCCTCGCTCGCCCGCAGGAACGGCGAGCGCAGCGTGAGGTCGGGCCGGGCGTCCTCGAGCAGACCGGTCAGCGTCGCGCCGAGGTCGACGAGCTCCTCGCCCTTGGCGCGCACCACGTCGGCGTAGTCCGCCGAGGTCGCGGTGGTGTCGTCGGCGAGCGGGTGCGACCAGTACGGCAGCTCCGCGACCAGCGAGACGGTGCCGTGCCGGCGCGCGTAGGCGCTGGACGACTCGCCGCCGACCATCGTCGCCGCGGCCATGCCCAGCGACTCGAGGTAGTCGTACTCCTCGCGGGTGCTGGACATGTGGAACACCGCGGGGGCGATCGACCGGATCGACGGGGACTCCGGCTCGCCGACGTCGAGGGGCAGGCCGAGCGTGCGGGGGACGGCGTGCAGCGCGTCGACGGCCCCCGGCACCTCCTCGGACAGGTAGTAGTAGACGCCGCCGAGCTCCGCGTTGTGCAGGCTGACCATCAGCTCCGGCCGCACGTCGTCGATCACGCGCATGAGCGCCTGCGTCTCGGGGATGACGTCGTCGAAGTACGCGTCCTTGTAGGCGAACGGGAAGGTCCACTCGACCTGCTCGGACGGCGCGGGCCGGTAGAACCGCCGCGAGTACGCGGTGCGGTCGGACGGGTCGGCGAACCAGGACTCGTTCAGCCGGGTGCCGTCCGGGTCGATGCACGGGACGAGGTGCCAGGTGGCGCCGGACCGCGCGAGCAGGTCGGGGTCGGCCACCAGCTCCGAGGCGAGGTGCTGGAGCGTCCGGAAGCCGATCGGCTCGTTCGGGTGCACGCCCGCGAACAGCAGGTGCGCCCGCGGGCCGGATCCGACGGAGAACATCGGGATCGGCTCACCGAGGCGGGAGGTGCCGATCCGCCGCTCGGCGACGAGCCGCGGGTGGTCGGCCGCGAGCGTGCCGAACCAGGCCAGCAGCTCGTCGACCGGGGGGAAGCCGGACATCGGGGGGACCCGGCGGGCCCGCTCGAGGACGTCCTCGAGCGAGCCCGCCGGGAGGGTGCCGTGGCTCATGCGCCCTCGGCGAGGACGACCTGGGTGTACGTCGGGTTGCCGACCGCCGACGTGGGCAGCTCGGCGACCCGGTCGGACACCACGTAGGAGTAGGTCTCGAAGAACAGCGGCGGGGCCGGGAAGTCCTCGAGGATCCGCTCCTGCACGGCCGCGTAGGCCTCGGCCGCGGCGTCCGCGTCCACCTCGGCGTCGGCGGCCGCGATCAGGTCGGTCACCTCGGGCTCGTAGTACGGGATGCAGTTCGGGCAGCCGCCGCCCTCGACGTAGAACGCCCGCAGGGTGTTCTGCTGGCTCGGGTACAGCGCGCCCCACCGGGAGAAGAACGGCCCGGCGATGTCGCCCGCGGTCCGCTTGTCGGCGAACTCGGCCCAGTCGGTGCTCGGGGTCGCGACCGCGTCCACGCCCAGGTTCTGCCGGAGCTGGTTGGCGATGGCCGTGTACAGCTCGTCCAGGCCGGAGCCGCCCGGGAAGTAGATGTCGATCGTGCCGTCGAACCCGCCGGCCTCCTCGAGCAGCGCCTTCGCGCCCTCGGGGTCGTACTCGCAGAACTCCGCGCAGATCCCCTCGGGGGTGCCGGCCTCGACGGCCGGGGTCAGCGCGGTGGCCGGCGTGAACAGGCCGCCGTAGATGACGTCGTTGATCGTGTCCCGGTCGATCGCCATCGAGATCGCCTGGCGCACCCGGACGTCCGAGTAGCGCGCGTCCCACAGCGGCAGGCCGAGGTAGGAGATGCCGGCCGCCTCGAAGGTGTACAGCCGGTCGCCGAAGTCCGCCGAGGCCTGCGTCTGCCGCGCCACCGGGACGCCCGCGACGTCGATGTTGCCGGCCTGCACGTCGGTGTAGGCGGTGGTCGTGTCGGTGTACGGCACGAACGTGATCGCGTCGACCGTCGGGGCGGGGCCCTGGTAGTCGGCGTACGCCGTGACGGTCATCTCCTCGTTCTCGGCGTAGTCCGTCTCGACCTCGAACGGGCCGTTGCCGACCGGGTGCACGTTGTACGCGTCGAAGTCGTCGAACGCGGACTCCGGCATCGGGTAGAAGGCCGTCTGCGCCTGGCTGAGCTGCATCGGGAACTGGCCGTCGGGACCGGTGAGCGTGACGGTGAACGTGGTGTCGTCGACGACGGCCAGGCCGGACATCTCGGTGGTCGTCGGCTCGCCCTCGGCGGGGTTGAGGTCGGCGTAGCCCACGACGTTCGCGAGCTGGCCGGAGTTCTCCCACGCGTTCGGGCCGTAGGCCACCGCGTTCCAGGCGTCCACGTAGGACTGCGCCGTGACCGGCGTCCCGTCGTGGAAGGTCCACCCGTCCTTCAGCGTGATGGTCCAGGTGGTGCCGTCCTCCGACTCGACGGAGTCGGCCGCGACGTACGTCAGCTCGCCGGCGTCGTCGATCCAGGTCAGCGGGGCCCAGACGGCCATGTTGAAGTCGAAGGCGATCGACTGGCGGCCGGGGATCAGCTGGATCGGGTCGGTCACGGCGACGCGGATCGCGCCGCCGCCCGAGCCCGTCGCGCTGGTGTCGGCGGAGTCGTCACCACCGCCGCCGGAGCAGGCGGCCAGGGCGAGCGCCAGCACGGCGGCACCGGCCGCGAGCCGGATCCGGGTCGTTCTCATGGGTCCTCCACAGGGGGAGCGGCGGCAGGGGCCGCCGGGGCGGGGGAGTGCACGGGGGAGCGGGGTCGGCGGCTCTGCCGGGTGGCCGGTCGCGCGGCGTCGGGGGTGGGACGGCGCGGGCCGGGGGCCGGGTCTGGCGCCCGGCGGCGGTGCCGGACAGTCAACCGCGGTACCCCGTGGTGGAGTCAATAGCCGGGATGCTGAGAGTTCAGTAGGCAATGAAAGTTTTACGTGCGTGACACAGGGCGTGGGTGCCGCCCGAGGGGTGCGTGGTGGTTCGATGGGCCGCGTGATCCACACGACCGACTACGTGCTGACCGACGAGGGGCGCGTGCGCGACCTGGTGCGGGCCCACGGGTGGGCGACGCTCGTCTCCGTGACCGACGACGGGCCGGTGGCGTCGCACGTGCCGGTGCTGCTCGCCGAGGACGTGGCGCTGCCGTCCGGCGCGGCCGGGGACGCGACGCCCCCGGCCGCGCGGCCGGCCCGGGACGCGCACGGCCTGCCCGACCGGTTCACGGCGCCGTCCGCCCCGCTCACGGTGCTCAGCCACCTCGGTCGGCCCGACGAGCTGCTGCACCAGGCCGGGTCCGGCCGGGAGCACCTGCTGATCGTCGAGGGTCCGTACGGCTACGTGTCGCCCGGCTGGTACGGCTACGCACCGGCGGTGCCGACCTGGAACTACCTCGCCGTGCACCTGTACGGCACGCTCGAGCTGCTCGACGCCGAGGACTCGTACGCCGTCATGGCCGCGACCGTCGACCGGTACGAGGCGCCGATGCCCGAGCCGGTCCGGATGCCCGACGTCGAGGGCTACGCGCGCCGGATCGCACCCGGTGCCGTCGGGTTCCGGCTGTCGGTGACCCGCTGGCAGGGCAAGGCCAAGCTCAGTCAGGACAAGCCGCGCGCCGTCGCCGAGCGGGTCGTCGAGCACCTCGGGACCGACCCGCACTACGCCGAGCCGGCGCTCGCGGCCGAGATGCGGGCGGAGCTCGACCGCCGCCCGGACTGGACCTGACGCGCGGTTGACCCGCCGCATGACCGCGGGCCCGCGCCGCCGCCGGCCCTCTTCCCGAACGGAGACCCACCGCCGTGAGCACCGCACCGCTCGTCCTGACCCACGCCCGCCTGGTGGGCGCCGCCCGCACCGTCGACGTGCTGCTGCGCGACGGGCCGGGTGCACGCCGTCGGGCCGGACCTCGCGCGCGGTGCCGGTGCGGGCGTCGAGCAGGTCGACCTCGGCGGCCGCACCGTCATGCCGGGCCTCTGGGACGCGCACACCCACATGACGCAGTGGGCGCTCGCCCGGCAGCGGCTCGACGTCTCGGCGGCGACGTCGGCGGCGCACGCGATCCGGATCGTGCTCGACCGGCTCGCCGCGCGGCCGCTCACCCCGGGCACCGCGCTGGTCGGCTACGGGTTCCGCGACGGCCTGTGGCCGGACGCCCCCACCGCGGATCTGCTCGACGCCGCGGTCGGCGACGTGCCGGTGATCCTGGTGTCCGGCGACCTGCACTGCGCCTGGTTCAGCACCGCCGGCCTGCGGTACGCGGGCGTGGCCGGTCACCCGACCGGGCTGCTGCGCGAGGCCGAGTGGCTGCCGCTGACCAGCGTCGTCGACCACGTGCGGGACGACATCGCCGACGACTGGGTGGCCGAGGCGTCCCGGGCGGCCGCCGCGCGCGGCGTGGTGGGCGTGGTCGAGCTCGAGATCACCGAGAACCTCACGCCGTGGCGCCGCCGGATCGCCGCCGGCAACGACGCGCTCCGGGTCCGCGCCGGCGTCTGGGAGCCGTACCTGGACCGCGTGCTGGCCGAGGAGCTGCGCTCCGGCGACGTGGTCGTCGGCACCGGCGGGCTGCTCCAGCAGGGCCCGCTCAAGGTGGTGACGGACGGGTCGCTCAACACCCGCACCGCGTTCTGCCACGACCCGTACCCGGGCCTGTCCGGCGCCGACGCGCACGGCGTGCTGTCCGTGCCGCCCGAGCACCTGGTCCCGCTCATGGCGCACGCGACCCGCAAGGGCCTGACCTGCGCGATCCACGCGATCGGCGACCACGCGAACACCCTGGCCCTGGACGCGTTCGCCGCGTCCGGCGCCCGCGGGTCCGTCGAGCACGCGCAGCTGCTCACCGACGCCGACGTGGCGCGGTTCGCCGCGCTCGGCGTGGTGGCCTCCGTGCAGCCCGAGCACGCCATGGACGACCGCGACGTGGCCGACCGGCACTGGGCCGGCCGCACCGGGCGGGCGTTCGCGCTGGCCTCGCTCGCCGGCGCGGGGGTCGAGCTGGTGCTCGGCTCGGACGCGCCGGTCGCCCCGCTGGACCCCTGGGTCGCGGTGTCCGCGGCCGTCGAGCGGACCCGGGACGGGCGGGAGCCCTGGCACCCGGAGCAGCGGCTCGACCTGCTCACCGCGCTGCGGTCGTCGGTGGACGGGCAGCCGCTGACGCTCGCGGTCGGGGCGCCGGCCGACCTGGCGGTGCTCGACGCCGACCCGCTGTCGGCGGAGGCGCCGCTGCGGGAGATGCCGGTCGCGGGGACGCTGCTCGGCGGGCGCTGGACGCACCAGGCGTTCTGACCCGTCCGGGGGCGGTGCCACCGACCCACCCACCCGGACGGCGTCGACCGATCGGGTGGTCCGCCCAACGGGGGTGGGTGCTACCACCCAGACGTCCCAGGACACGCGGGCTACCGGGTCGTAACGTCCCCGCACATATGCACTCTGACCTGCACGTCCTCGCCCCCCACGGCATCGGCGGCCGCACCGCGCTCGGGTACCACCCCCGGGACGGCCGCCCCGTCGCGTGCTGGGTCGTGCACCCCACCCGCCGCGAGCCGGGCGTCGTGCCGCGGCTCGAGCGGTACGCCGCCGCGCTGGGCCTGTCCGACACCGACGCCGCCGCGCTGCGCGAGGTCGACGACTACCGCGCGTCCCTCACCGCCGCCGGCGGCTGGGCGACGCTCTGGGTCGGGGACGAGACCGAGCTCGCGGCCGAGCACGACGACGCCTGGCTGGACGCGCTGCTCGACCGCGGCTGGGCCGTTGTCGTCGTCGGGTACTCCACCGACCTCGCCACCTCGGACAACCCGGCGATCATGGCCTACCTGACCGGCGGCGGGAACGCGCACGTCGGGGTGGTCCGCGCCGCCTGACGGACGCGCGCGCGGAGGCACCCCGCGGGATCGGTACGCTGTGACCATCCCCACCGCCGCGAACCAGGGAGCTCACCCGTGGGACGAGTCGTCGTCGATGTGATGCCCAAGCCGGAGATCCTCGACCCGCAGGGCAAGGCCGTCGCCGGGGCGCTGCCGCGGCTCGGCTTCGGCCAGTTCACCTCCGTCCGCCAGGGCAAGCGGTTCGAGCTCGAGGTCGACGGCCCGGTCACCCCCGAGGTGCTGGCCGCCGCCGCCGAGGCCGCGACCCAGGTGCTGTCGAACCCGGTGATCGAGGACGTCGTCCGCGTGGCCGACTCCGAGGCCGACGCGGCCGGGGACCGTGCTGTCCGAGGGCCTGGCCTGATGACCAAGATCGGCGTCGTCACCTTCCCGGGCACCCTGGACGACCGCGACGCCGCGCGCGCCGTGCGCCTCGCCGGGGCCGAGCCCGTCGCGCTCTGGCACGCCGACGCGGACCTGCGCGGCGTCGACGCCGTCGTCCTGCCCGGCGGGTTCTCCTACGGCGACTACCTGCGCGCCGGCGCGATCAGCCGGTTCGCGCCCGTCATGGGCGAGGTCGTCGAGGCCGCCGGCAAGGGCATGCCCGTGCTGGGCATCTGCAACGGCTTCCAGGTCCTCACCGAGGCGCACCTGCTGCCCGGCTCGATGATCAAGAACGACCACCTGCACTTCGTCTGCCGCGAGCAGGTGCTGTCCGTCGAGCGCGCCGACACCGCCTGGACCAGCGAGTACGCCGCGGGCGAGCGGATCACCATCCCGCTCAAGAACCAGGACGGCCAGTACGTCGCCGACGAGCACACCCTCGACGAGCTCGAGGGTGAGGGCCGGGTCGTGTTCCGCTACGAGGACGTCAATCCCAACGGGTCGCGCCGCGGGATCGCCGGCATCAGCAACGCGCGCGGCAACGTCGTCGGCCTCATGCCGCACCCCGAGCACGCCGTCGAGGCGGGCTTCGGCCCGGACGGCGCCCGCGGGCCGCGCTCCGGCACGGACGGCCTGCGGTTCTTCACCTCGGTGATGCGCGCGCTCGTCTCCTGACCCACGCGCTCGGCGCCCCGGACCCCTCGGGTCCGGGGCGCTCCTGCGTCCCGGGCGCCCGCCCGCCCCGCCTGCCGCCCGCCGCCCGCCGCCCGCCCGCTGGCCCTGCCCTCCTGCGACCCGCCGCCCGCCGCCCGCCGCGGCGCCGAGTGCGTATCGGACACGTCGACTGCCTACCCAGTGGATAGGCAGTCGACGTGTCGGATGTGCACTCGCGGGCCGGGCCGGGCCGGCCGGCGCCGGGGCAGGGGCCGGGCCGGGGCAGGGCGGGCCGGTCACGTGCGCCCGGGATGTGGACACGGTGCTGCCTCGCCCGGCGGGGCGCGGCTAGGCTGCCCGCGTGTTCCTGAGCCGGGTGTGTTGTCGCTGAGCTGACACCCTCGCGCGCCCGCGGCCGGACGGCCCTCGCCGCGCACCCGCCTCACCCCGAGGACACCACCCCCATGGCTCAGCCCGTGCTGGACCGCGCGCTCGCGGTCGCCACCCGTCACGTCCCCGCCGCTGCCCGGCCGCGTCGTCCCGACCCGCCGCGCGCCCGCCACCCCGGCCCCGGCGCCAGCCCCGGCCCACGCCGCACCGGTGTCCCCGCTCCGGTCCCCTGCGGATTCTCGCGACGCCGCCCGATCCATCGGTGCACGGCGCGAGAACCAGGTGGGGACCAGCGGCCCGACCGCGGCGGACCGGCTCGCACCGCACGCGGAGCGCGCCCCGGTCGTGCACGTCGGCGCCCCGGCCTACGGCGTGCGGACCGTCGAGGCCCGGCCGGAGTCGGAATCGGGGATCGCCGTGGCCGCCCGCACCGCCGACGTCATCCGGCTCGGCTTCTCCGTCGCGGTGCCCTCCGTCGGGGCGCTCGCCCGGGTGACCGCCCTCGTCGAGGACGCCCTCGCCGAGGTCGGCCGCGACCGGTCAGCGGTCCGGGTGCTGCTCGACCTGGAGGTCGTGCTCGCCGGTGACGAGCGCACCGCTCGCCGCAAGCGGTCGCACCTGGAGTACCTCGATGCGCTCGCCGGGCTGTCGTGGGCGCCCGCCGACACGCGCGTCGTCACGACCGCGGACCGGCTCGTCGCCGAGGTCGGCGAGGTCGCCCGGCGCGCGGGCGTCGACGGCGTGGTCCTGCACCCCCTGGCCGGCGGCGCCGAGGTCGAGGCGGAGCTCCGCGCGCTGGTGGCCTGAACCCGGTCGAGCGGACGGTCCGGCCCGGCACCTCCGCTACCGAGCCCGGCCAAGGCGTCCACCGCCCGGGAGCCGGCGCGCGTCGGTACGGTGGGCTCCCATGACGCGGGTGTGGAACTGGTCGGTCCTGGGCGTGCTGCTGCTGGCCGTCTGGCTGGTCGCGCTCACCGGGACCGGCGACCCCGAGGCCCGCGCCGGGTTCCTCGGGTACGCGGTGCTGATCCTCCTGCTGGGCGCTGTGCCGGCCGCGCTGCTGGGCGGCCTGGTCGGCGCCGGGGTGCTGGCCGTCGCACGCCGCCTGCCGTCAGTCGGTGACCCCCGCCGCCCCCGCGCCCGGCTCGTCGCCGTCGCGGTCACGGGGGTGGGATCGACCCTCCTGGGCGCGGTCCTCGCCACCGGCGGAGTCGCGGCGGCGTTCGCGCCCGCGGTGCTCGGGTGGTCGGCGCTGCTCGTCGGCCTGCCGCTGACCCTCGCGGCGGCGACCGCCTGGGCGCGCTGGCGCCCGGAGCGGGACCGCCCCCGCCGTCCGGCGCCCGAGGGCACCTACCCCTGACTCCGGGGGTCCGACGTGCGGGGACGCCGGGGTTCCGCCACTCTCGGTCCCATGCTGAACGGCTGGCCGCTCGTCGTCATCGGCGTCGTCGCGGCGGTCGCCGGGCTGGCAGGGGTGCTCGGTCGCCTCGACCGCACGCGGTTCGCGCTGTCCAGGCGCCACGGCGAGCCGACCCGGCGCCAGCACATGATCCTGCAGCGGCTCGGCGGGGGGATGTTCGTGCTGGTCGGTGTCGGTTTCGTGATCGCCGGGGTGAACGACCTCTGACGGCCGGGCCGCGTCCGTAGCCTCGGTGCGTGACGAGGCTGCGGCACTGGGCGCTGTTGGGCGTCGTCCTGCCGCTGTGGCTCGCGGTGGTGCGCGCCGCGGGGGTCCTGGGCTGGCACCTCGGCCTCGCGGACTGGCTCGTGCTCGTGGCCTTCTGGACGGCGATCACCCTGGTGCCGGTCCTGGTGCCCTGCCTCGCCGTCGCGCTGCTGGTCGGGGCCGGCGTGCTGGCCGTGGGCCGGCGTCTGCCGCCACCCGGATCCCGGGCCCGCACGGTCGTCGTGGCGGCGGGCACGCTCGCGGTCGCCGCCGTGGCGACCGTCGCCGGGATGTGGCCGCAGGCGGTGTTCTCCGCGCCCCTCGACCTGGTGCCCGTCCCGAGGGTGCTCGCCACCGCGACGGCCTCCGGCGCGCCGCTGGTGGTGGCGGCCGTCGTCGCGTGGCGGCGCAGCGACGGCATCACGCCGCTGCCGGGCGTATGGGACGACCCGGCGGACTGACCGAGGCCGCGCGGTCCTCGCCGTCGGCCGGGCAGCGTCTGCACGGCGAGGCGGAGCTCGGCGCACTGGGGGCCCGACCCTTTCGAGGGGACCCGGCATCGTGCTCCAGGCGTCAGCGGTGCCGGAAGTACCGGAACAGGTGCTTCTCCCGGACGGCGAGAGTGGCGATCGCCACACCCAGCAGGTGACCGCACGCCATCAGCAGGACGCAGGAGGCGGCAACACGGCCGATCGCCCCGGCGTCGAGGGCTCCGACCGGCAACGCGAGCAGCACGACCGTCCCCGCGCCGGTGAGGCCAGCCGCTGCCGCGACCGCAGAGAGCGCCTCCAGCAGCATCTGTGCGAGCAGGGCCGATGGCGAGCAGCCGAGGTGCAGAGCACCCGAGAGGTCGAGACGCCGGCGACGCACGGCTACGAGGCCCACGCACGCTGCCGCAGCTCCGGCGACGATCGGTGCGAAGCGGGTCACCCGGGCGTCATGCTCCGCGCCCCCCGCGAAGGTCTGCCCGTGTCGGGTGCTCAGCTGCTGGACCCTCGGGTCCTCGGCTTCGTCCAAGATGCCATCGCGGAGCGTCGACCACAGCAGCCGCGCGTGCTCCTGCGACGGCGGCCACACCGTGATCCGGCACTCGTCGACAAGGCCGACCGCTGCGGTCGGTGCCAGCACTGCGTAGCCGATCCCAGTGCGGCGTCCGTCGTCCGGGTACGCGTACGTGCCTCGCACGGCGATCGCCTCGCCCCCTGCGAGCAGTTCGTCGCCCGCTTCCAGCCCGAGGTGCTCTGCCACGCGCTCGGCGAGCAGGACGCCTGGGCCGGCCCGACCTGATGGGGCCAGAGCCGACACCATTCCGGGCGTCGCCTCGAACACGGGAAGGTTCGTGCTCGGCATCCGCTCAGGCGCGAGGGTGTTCCTGGCGACCCGCAGTCCGCCCGCGTCGCCGATCCCGGTCACGGAGCCGAGCCGGTCGCACGCGTCGGCGGCCACCCGGCCCTCGGCCACGAGCACGTACGTCGCGGCACCCGACTGCCGGAAGTCGATCGCGCCGGAGACCAAGCGGTCCAGGGCGAACGCGTCGGCAGCCAGGCAGACGACCGTGGCGAGCGTCAGTGCGATCGCCACCCCGCACACCCGGGACGTGCCCGTGGCGACGTCCCGCCAGGCTTCGGAGAGCACCGTGGACGCGCGCACGGCACGTCGCCGTGTCACGGGTGCCTCGGACGGAACTGGGACAGGTCGACCACGTCCGTGCAGGCGTCCCGTGTGCCTCGGTCGTGAGTCGCGACGACCACGATCGCGCCGCGGTTCGCGATGCGGCCGAGGCACGCGTTCACGCCCTGGGCCGTGACCTGGTCGAGCTGGGCGGTGGGCTCGTCGACCAGCAGCAGGTGAGGCGCGCACGCGACAGCACGCGCGAGCATCAGCCGCTGGGCCTCCCCGCCGGACAGCGCGGCGAAGGGGAGATGCGCCCGGTCGCCGAGTCCGAACTCGTCGAGCAGCCGGTCTGCCTCTGGGATCGCGTCCTTCCGCCGCCATCCTCGGAGCAAGAGGCCTAGCACGACGTGGTCCAGGACAGAGCGCCGGGGGACGCCAGACGGGTTCTGGAAGACCCAGCGGACCTGACGCACGCCCTCGCTCCGGACGTCGCCCGCCCAGGGCTGGAGCATCCCGGCGAGGATCGCGAGGAGGGTCGACTTACCCGACCCGGAGGACCCGGTGACGGCGTAGGTCCGGCCCGGCACGAGGACGAGGTCGAGTCCGGTGAACAAGGCCGCGCCCTCGCCGTACCGGTGCCCCAGCCCGCTCAGCTCGACCTGCACGAAGCTCTCCGGCCCACGACGGCGGTCACTGTGGACGGGACATCACCGGACACGGTGACGATCGCCTGCCCCAGTTCCGAGGCGATCACCTGCACCTGGCGCTCGGCACCGTCCCCGATCAGGCACGCGTTGCCCTCGGCGTCCTCCCCGAAGACCGCGGTCACCGGGACGGAGATGACGGCGAGCGGCTCGTCGAGCGTGAGCACACCCGAGAGAGCATCTTCGTCGGTCGCTCGTGCTGCTTGGTACCCAGGGGTCGTGGACAGCAGGGCGAGGGCCTCGGGGTCGTCTACGACGCCGTCGGCCCCGACCGCGACGCTGACATGGTCCACCGCCAGCACACGGGTGCCGGGCACCAGGCCGGAAGGCGTATGGGCGACGGCGCGCACGAGGGGCGGCGCGAGCGTCGCGAACTCCGCGCCGGCAGCGAGGTCACCTCCGACGACAACTTCGCACGACTCCACGCGTGCCGTCGAGGAAGGGAGCCATACGACCGCAGAGCGTCGCAACAGCGGGCCGTCGCGGTGGAGGGCGATCCCGTGCGCCTCTGCGAAGGACCGCAGCGCGGACGTCGTGGAGCGATCGACTCGGCCGGACCCCGAGGTCGCGAAACCGAGTCGGTCGAGCTCGTCTTGCACTGCCTGCACGTCGTCGCCGCGGAGACCCGCGCTCAGATCGCGCCAGAGAGGCGTCGCGGTCGCTAGCCCGACGACGGTGGCTCCGTCGACGGCGATCAGCGGACCACCGCTCGCCACCTCGTCGCCTGGCGTGCACCACGACGCGGTGACCGTGCCGGAGGCCTGCGCGACCAGCGGTAGGGGCTCGGGGGTGGTCAGGGTCACCCGGACCGGTCGCGGGTCGCCGTACTGGTACGACGACACCGGCACTTCGTCCAGCGGGTCCGCGTCGGCCAGGAGGTCCGGCCGCGGCGCGGTGAGCACTGCGGTAGTGACTGCAGCGGTTCCAGTGACGAGAAGCAGCGCGAGCAGGGCAATCGTGCCGCCCGAGACGAGACGGCGGGCCGCGTCAGCCACGGTAGGGCTCGAGCGTGGAGTCCTCGGGGAACAGCCCGAGGATGTCGAATGGGTCCCGGTTGCACGCGATCGTCTCCTCACTCCAGTGGAAGTCGGACCAGGCGTTCCACTCGATGCTGGGGTCTGCTTCCTCGTCGAGGAGGCGGACGAAGTCGTCCAGCGTGAAGGAGGCGGCGAGCAGCCCGTGCCGCTGCAGACACGCGTGCGTGGCCTCGAGCGGAGGAACATTCTCGGGGTTTGCGCGCATCTCCCACGCGAGTCCGAGCGTGTTGGTACGGCACACGCTCTCGGCTGCCAGGATCCGGTCCTGATCGGATGAGCCGAGGTCGAAGCCGCCGTTGTCGAGCAGGGTGACGCTCAGTCCCTGGCCGGCCATGCAGCCGATGTACCAGTCGTGCAGTGCCTGCTGCTCGTCCTCGGTGATGACCCCGTCGCGCAGGATCTCGCGTTCCAGGTCGCTGAGACTGTCACGGTAGTGCTCGGTCAGCTCGGCCGCCCAGGGGCCGTCGAACTGCGGGACATCGCCCGCCAACGGGGCGGTGGTGTAGCGCGGGTCCGGGGTGGCGGTGCACGCGGCAAGCGCGCACACCGCCACCCCGACGGTGATTGCCCGCAAGGTGGGGGCGGTCACAGCTTCCCGTTGACCGAGTAGTAGAAGTTGTTGCCGCAGTACGTCACGCCCTTGCCGCCCGTCGTCCAGTTGCCGCCGGACTTCGCCGCGTTCGGTCCCACCTTGCCGTCCTGGTAGAACCACAAGGGGTTCGGGTTCGTCTTGTTCGTCAGGCCCTGGCGGTTGTACACGCCCCACGTGGGGTAGTAGTTGATGTTTCCGCTGCAGTAATCCCGCGCCTGGATCTGCTCGACGCCGTCACCGGTCGCCGCCGTCGCGGAAGGCGATCCGGCGATGGAGCCGACGGCTAGGCCGGCGGTGAGAGCGAGCGCGCTGAGACCCGCGATGATTCGACCAGGGTGCATGGCGTTTCCTTTTCGACAGGAGGATGAAGTCCGTGATGCGGCTGTCGAATGTGGAAACTAGCAGGAACCAGTCCGCGCGAAAATAGGTGATCTGATCTCGCTGAATGAGCGTGCGAGAAAGACGAATTGAGGTGGCTAGGCGCTCGGGGAGGGCGTGCTGAAAGGCATTTGAGTGGCGCCGCGCCAAGATGAGCACGAGCTCTGCCCCGTCGATCGCGGCATGCGTCTGAACCTGTCAGCCGCCCAGCGTCCCCAGGGCCTGCTCCAGGTCGTCGGCCAGGTCGTCGACGTCCTCCAGCCCCACCGACAGCCGCACCGTCGACTCCGCGATGCCGACCGCAGCACGCCCGTCGGGGCCGAGCTTGCGGTGCGTCGTCGTCGCCGGGTGCGTGACCAGCGACTTCGCGTCGCCGAGGTTGTTCGAGATGTCCACGACCCGCAGCGCGTCCAGCACGCCGAACGTCAGCGCCTTGGCCTCCGCGGGTGTCGACCCCTCCGGCACGCGCAGGTCGAGGGTCACCACCGTGCCGCCGCCCGACTGCTGCGCGAGCGCGAGGGCGTGCTGCGGGTGCGACGGCAGATACGGGTACCGGACCTGCGCGATCGCCGGATGCCCCTCCAGCCGGGTCGCCAGCTCCAGCGCGGACGCCGTCTGGTGCCGGACCCGCAGCGACAGCGTCTCCAGGCCCTTGAGCAGCACCCACGCGTTGAACGCCGACAGCGACGGCCCGGTGTTCCGGATCAGCGTCTGCACCGGCCCGTGCACGAACGCGTCGGTGCCGAGGATGGCCCCGCCGAGCACCCGTCCCTGCCCGTCGATGTGCTTGGTCGCCGAGTACACGACCACGTCGGCGCCGAAGTCGAGCGGCCGGGAGAGCACGGGCGTCGCGAACACGTTGTCCACGACGACGACCGCGCCCGCGGCGTGCGCGAGCCGGCTGACCGTGGCGATGTCGACCAGGTCCTGCATCGGGTTGGACGGCGTCTCGAAGAACACCACGTCCGCGGGGGTCGACAGGGCCTCCTCCCACTGCGCGGGCACGTGGCCGTCGACGTAGTCGGTGCGCACGCCCCACTTCGCGAGGATCTCGTCGAAGATCACCACCGACGACCCGAACAGCGCGCGCGCGGCGACGACCCGCGAGCCCGACCGGACGAGCGCGGCGAGCGCGGTGAACACTGCCGACATGCCGGACGCCGTGGCGTAGCAGGCCTCGGCGCCCTCGAGCAGCCGGAGCCGCTCCTCGAACGTCGACACCGTCGGGTTGCCGTACCGGGAGTACAGGAACCGGTCGGCCTCGCCCGCGAACGCCGCCTCGGCGTCGGCGGCGCGGGAGTAGACGTAGCCCTGCGTGAGGAACAGCGCCTCGGACGTCTCCTGGAACGGCGTGCGGACGTGGCCGCCGCGCACGGCGAGCGTGTCGGGCCGCAGGGACTCCCGGGGAAGCCGCTCGTCGTGCCAGTCCGCCGGTCCGGGAGCGGCGCTCACGCCTCCCGCCACGGCAGGCCGGCCGCGCGCCAGCCCTGGTGGCCCCGGCGGCCGTCGGGGCCGACGTCGCCCTCGAAGCCGGTGAGCACGTTGTACGCCGGGCCGAGGCCCGCGGCGGTCGCGGTGACGGCGGCGGCGACGGAGCGCACGCCCGACCGGCACAGGAACACCCCGGGGCGCGGGTCGTCGGCGGTCACGCCGGCGGCGGCCAGGCCGTCCAGGAACGCCGGGTTGGGCCGGCCGAACGCGTCGGTCCACTCGACGAACGCCGTGCGGCCCTCGCCGGCGTCGGCGGTGTCGGGGACGCCGATGGTCTGCCACTCGCCCTCGGTGCGGACGTCCACGAGGACGGCGCGCTCGTCGGTCAGCAGCAGGTCCCAGGCCTCCTGCGGGGTGAGGTCACCCGCGTACGGCGCGGTCACAGCGGGCGCACCGGGGTGCTCGGGGCCGCCGCGGCCGGCAGCACGACGGCCTGCGCGACGATCACGCGCTCCCCGTCGAAGGTGGCGGCAGGCCCGCCGTGGAGCTCGTAGCCCTCGGCCAGGGCGGCGCTGACCCGCTCGCAGAACGAGCGGTCGTCGGGCCCCGTCAGCAGGCGGTAGCGCAGGCGGTCGTCGGTGTCGGTCATGCCTCTCCTCCATCGGATCTGGCGGAAGCACCCTCGGCCGGCCCCGGTGGGGGTCCGCGGGTTGCTGCGGCGTCGACGAGCCAGATCTCTCGGCCGCTCTGGATGGTGCGGCGATGCTACGCCATCGCCCGGACCAGGACGACCGCCCGACCGCGCCCGGGTGAACCCGTGTCGCACCGTGGACCACGGTTGACACCTGCGCGCGGGCCGTCCCATCCTCGGACGAGGTCATGAGCGCCAGCGCGAAGCCCCGGCTCGCTGGCCGGCAACCCTCCCCTCCGCGGCGGGGTGCCCCGGGTGACGACCTGGCCGTCCACCGACCGGTGGCCGGCAAGCGCGGGGTCGCCCGGTCGGCGACCGGGCCCCCACCGATCCGCTCGGGGGTAGTCCCATGTCCGTCACCGCCACCACCTCGTGTGCCGAGACCGCCCTGCTGCCCGTCGTCGGCGGGGACACGCGCGTCCCGCTCGACGGCCGGTCCGTGCCGTACGCGAACCTCGACTACGCCGCGTCCGCGCCGGCGCTCGAGTCCGTCGCCGCCCGCGTCGTCGAGGTGCTGCCGCTCTACGCGTCGGTGCACCGCGGCGCCGGCTACCTGTCCCAGGTGTCGACGGCGCTGTACGAGGCGTCGCGCGCCACGGTCGCCCGGTTCGTGGGCGCGCGCCCCGACGACGTCGCGGTCATCACCCGGAACACCACCGACGCCCTGAACCTGCTGGCCGGCTGCGTCCCCGACGGCGGCCGGGTGCTCGTCCTGGACGTCGAGCACCACGCGAACCTGCTGCCGTGGGTGCGCTCGGTCCGCGGCTCCGGCCGCACGGCGACGATCCTGCCGTCGGCGCCGACCGTCGCCGAGACGCTGACCGCGCTGCGCACGGAGCTCGCCCGGCAGCCGTACGCGCTCGTCACGCTGACCGGGGCGTCGAACGTCACGGGCGAGGCGCTGCCGATCGCCTCGGTGGTCGCGCTGGCGCAGGAGGCCGGCGCGCGGGTGGCCGTCGACGGCGCCCAGCTCGTGCCGCACCGGGCGTTCTCGCTGGCGGACAGCGGCGTCGACTACGTCGCGTTCTCCGGGCACAAGACCTACGCGCCGTTCGGCGCGGGCGCCCTGGTGGGCCGGCGCGACTGGCTCGACGCCGGCACGCCGTACCTGGCCGGCGGTGGTGCCGTCCGCGACGTGCGCACCGACCGGACGCTGTGGCAGCCGGCGCCCGCGCGGCACGAGGGCGGGTCGCCCAACGTGCTCGGCGCCGTCGCGCTGGCCGAGGCGTGCGACGCCCTGGACGCCCTGCCCGCCGGGGCCCTCGTCGAGCACGAGCGCGCGCTGCGCGAGCGCCTGGTCGACGGGCTCGCGGCGATCCCGGGAGCCCGGGTGCTGCGGCTGTGGTCCGACTCGACCGACCCGGTCGGCGTGGTCGCGTTCACGCTCGGCGACCACGACTCCGGCCTCGTGGCCGCCTACCTGTCCGCCGAGCACGGCATCGGCGTGCGGGACGGGCGGTTCTGCGCGCACCCGCTGCTGGCGCGGGTCGGCGTGACGGGCGGGGCGATCCGCGCCTCCGTCGGGGTCGGGACGGCCACGGAGACGGTCGACCGGCTGCTCGCCGGGCTGCACGCGTACGTCACCGACGGTCCCGCGGCGTCCTACGAGGTCGTCGACGGCTGCTGGACCGTGGCGGACGACACCCGGCCCCGGCCCGCCGTGACCGGCATCGACGCGATCGCGGCGACCGCCGCGGCGGCCTGCGGGCCGGCCGTCGAGGACTGAGACCCCGGCGCCGGGCGGCCCGCGCAGGGGGCGGGTCGTCGGCGCCGGTTTCGGGGTTCCTCCGAGCCGGGACCCCGTGGTGCACTGACCGCGGGGTGCCGGGAGGACGGAGCGGTGAGCGAGGTCGTGGACACGCCGTACGCGGCGCTGGACCGGGCGCGGGCCCGTCGGCGCGGGAGGTGGCGCCGGGTCGGGCTGGTGACGGCGATGGCGGTGCTCGTGGTCGGCGCGGGCGCCGCGGCCGCCGGATACCCCCGGTGGCAGGCGTGGGACCAGCGCGAGCAGCGCCTCGTCGACGCGGGCGTCGCCGACCAGCAGAGTGCTTGGTCGGAGATCGGCGACGCGCTCCGGTCGGGGCGGGAGGTGCTGCTGGACGCGGGGGCGCGGACCGACGACCACGTGGCGCGGGACGCGCTCGCCGGCCTGCTGGAGGAGGCGACCACCCTGGACGCGATGACGATCCCGGTCAACGGGTCGCGCGCGGAGCAGGGGGGCCGAGCCGCACGCGCGCGCGGCGGTCGTGCGCGAGCACGCGGCCCGGATCCGCGCGGCCGCAACCGCGCTCTCGGCGTCGGTCGGGCCCGCGGGGTGACGGCGGGCCGGCGCGGCATCACCGCACCGCGACCCCGAGGTGCGCCGCCAGCGCGCCCGCCAGGTCCAGCAGCTGCGCCTGGCTGATCGTCGCGCCCTTCAGCCCGGCGGTGCCGTCGATGCCCGCGAGCTCCGCGCCGCGCAGGTCGACGTCCTTCAGCTGCGCCCGGGTCAGGTCCAGCCGCCCGACCCGGCAGTCCTCCAGCCGGACCCGCGCCGCGCGGGCGCCCGCGAGGTCGAGGTCGCCGATGGTGCAGCCGACCAGGCGGACGTCCTGCAGCCGGGCGTCGCGCAGGTTGAGGTAGTCGATCTTGCCGCCCTCGACCGTGACCCGGTCCCACGAGCCGCCGAACGCCTCCAGCGCACCGAGCCGGCAGCCCGCGAGCGTGACGTCGCGCCACGTGCCCGAGCGCGCGCGGAGCATCCCCGCCCGGCACTCGGCGAGCGTGGTGTCGACGAGGTGGGCGTGGTCGAGCTCCGCCCCGTCCAGGTCGCACGCCCGGAGCAGGCACTCGATGAACCGGGCGCTCTCCGCGTCGGCACCGGCGAGGTCGAGGCCGTCGAGCAGGAGGCGGTCGTAGTCGCCCTCGGGCTCGACGGGGCCGGGGTACGGGTCGAGGAGGTCGGTGCGCGGGGCGGGCATGGGTCCAGCCTCGCACCCCGGGACCCGGCCTGAGGACGACGGCCGATCGGGGTCCCGGCGCCCCTAGCGTGGTCGGCATGGCGGCGGGAGCGGCGGTGACGCAGGCGGCGCCGGCGCTCGGGACGGCGGAGTGGCTGGCGGAGTTCCTGCTGTCCCCGGGGCCGGCGGCGCTGGCGGCGGTGCTCGCCGCGGCGGTCGGGTTCGCGGCGACGCGGGCACGGATCCGGGCGGACCGGGCGGCGGCGGAGAAGGCGCGTCAGGACGCGGCGCTCCGGTCGGCCGTCGCCAGGCGCGGGCAGGTGGAGGACCGGGACCTCGCGCAGTGGTGGGCGGTCTTCCGCTGGGTGGCGGCGCAGGACGACCCGGACGGGACCGTCCCGGCATCGGGGGTCCTGGAGGCGCTCGGCGGCGGCGCGGACGATGGTGTCCGCTCGGCGCTCGTGACGCTAGCGTTGAGCCGGGGCCGGACGAGCGAGGAGCGCTGCGATGACGCCTGACCCCGAGTCCACGCCGCCTCGGCCGCGCCGCGGGTGGCCACCGGAGGTCCAGGCCCAGGTCGACGAGTACATCGCGCGGCTCTCCGAGGGCGGCGACCTGTGGCAGCGGGCCCGCGACCGGGAGCGCGCGAGGTACGAGGAGCTCGAGGAGGACATCCGCCCGCGCGCGGGAGGGTGTGGCGTACTGGGAGGCCGAGCACCGGCGCCTCACCCGCGGCGGCCCGGTCCGGCGGATGCTCCGCGCCCTCTTCACCTAGACGCCGCGCACCCGCCGGACCGCGTCGGCCTCACCCCCGCGCCCGCACCTCCGCCGTCAGGTGCGGCCTGCGGCGCTTCGCGTCCCACGCCGTCACCGACCACGCCCCGTCACCGGACGCGGCGACCCGCACCACCGGCGTCGACGGCAGCAGCACCGGCGCCGCGAACTCGACGTCCCAGTCGTACGCCTCCCCGCGCCGGGCGCCGACCGCGGCGAGCGCCCGCGCAGCGGTGAGCATCCCGTGCGCGATGGCCCGCGGGAAGCCGAGGGCCCGCGCGGTCAACGGGTGCAGGTGGATGGGGTTGGCGTCGCCCGACACGGCGGCGTACCGGCGGCCCGCCCCGGCGTCGAACGCCCACCGACCGGTGGGCACGGGCGCCACGAACTCCGGGCGGGCGCCGTCCTCGGGCTCCGGCCCGGGCACCCGGACCCCCGGCGCCAGGTAGGTCGACACCCCGCGCCAGGCCGGCGGCTCGTCGGCGGCGCGCCCGCGCGGCGCACCTCGGCGACCAGCTCGACCTGCGCACCCTTGCGGTGCGGCCGCAGGTCCTCCGCCCAGGACCGGATGTCCAGGACGTCCCCGACCCGGAGCGGGGAGCGCTGCTCGACCCGGTTGGCCAGGTGCACGATGCCGAGCGGCGGCATAGGGAAGTCCGGCCGGACGATCAGCGCGATGCCGACCGGGAACGTGAGGACGTGCACGAACCCCGCCGGCAGCACGTCCGACGCCGGCTCGCCGACCAGGTGCTGGTAGGCGGTGAGCCGCGCCGGGTCGGGGACGACGCCGCCGAGGCGGTGCTCGACGGACGGCAGCGCCGGGGCGGTGCGCGGGCTCTCGGCGTCCGGGCCGCCCGGGATCCCCGGCACCCCGCCCAGCACCCGCCGCACCGGACCGCCGACGGCCGCGCGCCCGGAGGCCAGCCCGGCACGCGCGTACAGCCCGCCGAGCCCGGGCGACTCCGCGAGCGTGAGCACCCGCCGACCGGCGGAACCGCCCGCCCCGCCGGACCCGGCTCCGTCCGCCCCGCCGGCCCGCGCCCGCGCCTCGACCGCCGTCACCGTCCCACCATGCTCTGCCCGCACACCCGCAGCACCTGCCCGACGACCCCACCCGCCTGCGGCGACGCGAGGAACGCCACGGCCTCGGCCACGTCCACCGGCAGCCCGCCCTGCTGGAGCGACGAGAGCCGGCGGGCGACCTGCCGGGTGAGCGCCGGCATCCGCGCCGTCATCTCGGTCTCGATGAAACCGGGGGCGACCGCGTTGGCGGTGCCTCCGGACGCGGCGAGCAGCGGCGCGGTGGCCTGCACCATGCCGATGACCCCGCCCTTCGACGCGGCGTAGTTGCTCTGCCCGCGGTTGCCCGCGATCCCCGACGTCGACGCGAGCGACACGATGCGCGGCGCGTCGGCGAAGTCGCCGGAGGTCAGCAGGGTCTCGTTGATCCGGAGCTGCGCCGCGATGTTCACCGCGATCACCGACTCCCAGCGGTCGGCCGTCATGTTGGCGAGCAGCTTGTCCCGCGTGATGCCGGCGTTGTGCACCATCACGTCGAGCCGCCCGTGCCGCCCGAGCGCGTGCTCCAGGATCCGGGCGCCGGCGTCGTCCGCGGTGACGTCGAGCTGCAGCGCGGTGCCGCGGACCCGGTTGGCGACGGCGGCCAGGGCCTCGCCCGCGGCGGGCACGTCGACGGCGACGACGGTCGCCCCGTCCCGCGCGAGCGTGGTCGCGATGGCCTCGCCGATCCCGCGCGCCGCGCCGGTCACGACGGCGACCCGGCCCTCCAGCGGCCGCTCCCAGTCCGCGGGCAGCGCACCGGCCGCGGAGTCGACGGGGAGCAGCTGGCCGTCCACGTACGCGGACCGGGCGGACAGCAGGAACCGGAGGGCACCGAGGACGGCGGGCGCGGTGACCGGCACGTCGTCGGCCAGGACCACGCCGTTGCCGGTCGCCCCGGCGCGGAGCTCCTTCGCGATCGACCGCAGCGCGCCGTCGACGCCCTGACGCGCGGCGGCGAGCGCAGGCGCCTGGTCAGGGGTGGCACCCCGGGACACCGTGACGACCCGGCCGCCGGGGGCCAGCGTCTTCAGCACCGGCGCGAGCGCCAGCAGGGGCTCGGCCAGGTCCCGCGGGTGCGCGACGTCGGTCAGCGCGAGGACGACGGCCGCGAACCGGGTGCCCTCGCCGGCGTGCCGGCGGACGTCCAGGTCCCAGCCCTTGTGCTCGGGCGAGGTGCCGGCCAGGAACTGCGCGAGCGTGTCGGCGTCGCCGCCCTCGCCGAGGACCAGCACCGGCCCGTCGACCAGCGGGGCGCCCGCGCGGTACCGGCGCAGCCGCGCCGGACGGGGGAGGCCGAGCTGCTTCGCGACCTTCGCGGTGAACCCGCTGTTCACCAGGTCCAGGTAGGTGTCGGTGGCCATCACACCGCCTCCAGGATCGCCGCGACGCCGAGGCCGCCCGCGGCGCACACGGACACCAGGGCGCGGACCGGCCGGTCCTCGCCGGCGGCGAGCAGCTCCGCCCGGCGCCGGTGCAGCGTCTTGGCGACCGTCGCGACGATCCGGCCGCCGGTCGCGGCGAACGGGTGCCCGGCCGCCAGCGAGGAGCCGTGCACGTTGAGGCGCTCGCGGTCGACGGTGCCGAGCGCGTCGTCCAGGCCGAGGCGGGACAGGCAGAACTCCTTGTCCTCCCAGGCCGCCAGGGTGGTCAGCAGCGTGGACGCGAACGCCTCGTGGATCTCCACGTAGTCCAGGTCGTCGAGCCCGAGGCCCTGCCGGGCGAGCAGCCGCGGCACCGCGTACACGGGGGCCATCAGGAGCCCGTCCTCGCCGTGCACGAAGTCGACGGCCGCGGTCTCGGCGTCGACCACGGCGGCGAGCGGGGTCAGGCCCCGGGCGCGGGCCCAGTCCTCGGACGCGAGCAGCACCGCGGACGCGCCGTCGGTGAGCGGCGTCGAGTTGCCGGCGGTCATCGTCGCCGGGGTGTCGAGCCGGGTGCCGAACACCGGCTTCAGCTTCCCGAGCTTCTCCAGCGAGGTGTCCGCGCGCAGGTTCTGGTCGCGGACGAGGCCGCGGTACGGGGTGACGAGGTCGTCGAAGAACCCCTCGTCGTACGCGGCGGCGAGCCGCTGGTGGCTGGCGAGCGCGACCTCGTCCTGCGCCTGCCGGGAGATGCCCCACTGCGCGGTGGTGAGCGCCTGGTGCTCGCCCATCGACAGGCCGGTGCGCGGCTCGTCGGTGCGCGGCGTCGCCGGCTTGAGGTCCCCGGGCCGGAGCGCCGACGCGGCCTTGAGCCGCTGCGGGACCGTCTTCGCCCGGGCCAGGGTCAGCAGCGTCCGGCGCAGGCCCTCGCTGACGGCGATCGGCACGTCCGACGCGGAGTCGACGCCGCCCGCGACGCCCGACTCGACCTGGCCGAGCCGGATCTTGTTGGCGATCGACACGACCGCCTCGAGCCCGGTCGCGCACGCCTGCTGCAGGTCGTACGCCGGGGTGCGCGCCGACAGCGGCGAACCGAGCACGGCCTCGCGGGTGAGGTTGAAGTCGCGGCTGTGCTTGAGCACGGCGCCGGCGACGACCTCGCCCAGGACCTCGTCCTGCAGCCCGTACCGGGCGACGAGCCCGTCGAGCGCGGCCGTGAGCATGTCGAGGTTGCTCACCCGGGCGTACGGCCCGCCGGCCCGCGCGAACGGGATCCGGTTGCCGCCGACCACCACGGCGCGCGCGCCGCCGGTCGTCGTGGCTGCCGTGGGTGAGCTGGGGGTCGCTGCCATCGGGGTCCTCCCGCATCGTCGTCGATCAGGGTGGTGCCGGTCGGGTCCTGCCCGCTGCGGCCGGGGAAAGTCGGGACCTCGGTCCCTTGCAGCAACGGTGCCCGAAACTCACAGTACCTGATACCGTCGGTTCTGTGACCCCGATCACCCGCGCACCGTCGACGGCGACGGACGACGGCCGGTCGACCCGGTGGGAGGACCACCGCGAGGCCCGCCGCGCCGAGCTCGTGCGCGTCGCGCGCAAGGTGGTGCACCACGGCGGCCCGGACGTGTCGATGGACGACATCGCAGCGGCCGCCGGCACGTCGAAGTCGATCGTCTACCGGTACTTCACCGACAAGGACGGCCTGCAGCTCGCGGTCGCCGCGGCGGTGGTCGCCGACATCCGCGACGCCCTGGACGTCGCCGCGGCGGGGGCGGCCGGGCCGCGCGACGCGCTGCGGGGGATGGTCGACACCTACCTGTCGATGATCGAGTCCTCGCCGCACGTGTACGCGTTCGTGACCCGCGGCGGCTCCGTGGGCCACTTCCTCGACTCGGTCACCGAGCTGGTGGCGGCGCCGTTCGTGCGGGCGCTGGAGGAGGGCCCCGGCGCCACGGCCGACCCCGCCGACGCCGCCTGGACGCGGCTGTGGGCCGCCGGTGCCGTCGGGTTCGTGCGGGGTGCGGGGGAGCGCTGGCTCGCGGCGCCCGGCACCCCCGACGCCGGCCGCGAGGACCGCGAGGACGTCGCCACCCGCGTCGCCGCCTGGTTGTGGGCCGGGCCGGTCGGCGCGCGCACCCGCGAGCAGGCCGGACGCACCGAGCCCGCTCCGCAGGGAGACCGGCAGGACCGAGAGCACCCGCAGGACTGATCCACCCCGTGCGTCGACGGCGACGCACCGACGGAGGGAACGCGCATGACGACCACCGCACCGACCCCGGCCACCACCCCCGGCCCGGCGGTGACGACCCCGACCGCGACCGTCCGGCCCACCGGCGCCGGGCACCCGCACGGCCGGAAGCACGCGGACCCGCGCGTGGACGTGCCCCGGCTGACCGACGTGCTGCTGGGCCGGTACGCCGACCTGCGCCGCGGCGCGCGCGACGTGGTCGCCCAGCCGCGGTTCCAGCGCGTCGAGGGCCTGCCCGTCCCCGAGCACCGGGCCCGGGTGCTCGACCAGCTCCGGACGCTGGCGCGCGAGGGCGACGTGCTGCGCGCCTTCCCCGAGCGGCTGGGTGGCGCCGACGACCACGGCGGCAGCCTGGCCCGGTTCGAGGAGCTGGTGGCCGCCGACCCGTCGCTGCAGATCAAGGCCGGCGTTCAGTGGGGCCTGTACGCGTCTGCGATCCTGCACCTCGGCACCGAGCGGCACCACGACCGGCTGCTCCCCGGCGCGATGTCGGTCGACGTGCCCGGTGCGTTCGCGATGACGGAGACCGGCCACGGCTCGGACGTCGCCAGCATCGGCACGACCGCCACGTACGACCCCGCCACCGAGGAGTTCGTGCTGCACACGCCGTTCCGGGCGGCGTGGAAGGACTACCTCGGCAACGCGGGCCAGCACGGCACGGCGGCGGTGGTGTTCGCCCAGCTCGTGTCGCAGGGCCCGGACGACCCGCGGCCGGTGAACCACGGGGTGCACGCCTTCCACGTGCCGATCCGGGACGCCGCGACCGGCGAGTTCCTGCCGGGCGTCGGCGGCGAGGACGACGGCCTCAAGGGCGGGCTGAACGGCATCGACAACGGCCGGCTGTGGTTCGACCACGTGCGGGTCCCGCGGGCCGACCTGCTCGACCGGTACGGCTCGGTGGCGGCGGACGGCACCTACTCCTCGCCGATCGCCAGCCCGGGTCGCCGGTTCTTCACCATGCTCGGCACTCTCGTGCAGGGCCGGGTCTCCCTCGACGGCGCGGCGGTGAACGCCGCCAAGCTCGGCCTGGTCGTCGCGGTGACCTACGGCAACCAGCGCCGGCAGTTCGCCGGGGCGTCCCCGACCGACGAGGTGGTCCTGCTCGACTACGGCGAGCACCGCCGCCGGCTGCTGCCGCTGCTCGCCGAGACCTACGCCGCGACGTTCGCGCACGAGCACCTGCTCGCCGCGTTCGACGACGTGTTCTCCGGCCGGGACGACACCCCGGAGTCGCGCGAGGAGCTCGAGACCCTCGCGGCGGCGCTGAAGCCGACGTCGACCTGGCACGCGCTGCGCACCCTGCAGACGTGCCGGGAGGCGTGCGGCGGCGCGGGCTTCCTCACCGCCAACCGGCTGACCTCGCTGCGCGCCGACCTCGACGTCTACGTGACGTTCGAGGGCGACAACACCGTGCTCTACCAGCTCGTCGGCAAGCGGCTGCTCGCCCGGTACGCCGCGCAGGTCGGCGGCGACCCGGCCGTCATGGCCCGGCTGGTGGCGGGCAAGGCGGCCGACGCCGCGCTGCACCGGATGCCGCTGGCCCGGGCCGTGCAGACGCTGGTCGACGCGGGCGACGCGCGCCGGTCGGCCGGCCAGCTCCGGGACCCGCACACCCAGCGGGACCTCCTGGCGGACCGGGTGGCGACGATGGTGGCCGAGCTCGCCCAGGCGCTCCGTCCGGCCCGGCGCGCCGCCCCCGAGGTCGCCGCCGAGCTGTTCGACGCCCACCAGCACGAGCTGGTCGAGGCCGCCCGCGCGCACGCCGAGCTGCTGCAGTGGGAGGCCTTCACCCGGGCGCTCGACGCGGTGCCGGACGCGGGCACCCGCCAGGTGCTCACCCGGCTGCGCGACCTGTTCGGGCTCACCGTCATCGAGCGCAACCTCGCCTGGTACCTGGTGAACGGGCGGCTGTCCGCGGGCCGGGCGCGCACGGTGACGTCCTACATCGAGCGGCTGCTGCTCCGGCTGCGGCCGCACGCGCAGGACCTGGTCGACGCGTTCGGGTACTCCCCGGAGCACGTGCGGGCCGAGATCGCGTCGGGCGCGGAGGCCGAGCGGCAGGCGGAGGCTCGGGAGGCGCAGCGCGCCGCGCGGGCGTCGGGGACGGAGCCGGTGCCGGAGCCCAAGCCGGCGCGCTGAGGCGGGGCGGGGCAGCCCGGGCCGCCACCCCGCCCGCGGTGGAAGGTTCTGCCGGACACGCCCGGGGCGTGTCCGGCAGAACCGTCCACTCGAGGGTCGTGCCGGGCCTCAGACCCCCGGCAGCTGCGGCACCGCCGCCAGGAGCCGGCGGGTGTACGCCTCCTGCGGCGACGCCAGCAGCGACGCCGTCGGCCCCTCCTCGACGACCCGGCCGTGGTGCAGCACGACGGTCCGCTCGCACAGCCGCCCGACGATGGCGATGTCGTGCGACACGAGCACCAGCGTCAGCCCCTGCTCCGCCGCGAGCCGCTGCAGCAGGTCGACGACCTGCCCGCGCACGGACACGTCGAGCGCCGAGACCGGCTCGTCGGCGACGAGCACCGACGGCCGGGGCGCCAGGGCCCGCGCGATCGCGATCCGCTGCCGCTGCCCGCCGGAGAACTGCGCCGGGTACCGGGACGCGACGTCGGGGTCGAGGCCGACCGCGGCCAGCACCTCGGCGACCCGCTCCCGGTGGTCGCCCGGGACCTTCAGCGAGCGGAGCGGCTCCGCGACCACGGCGCCGACCCGCATCCGGGGGTCGAGCGAGGACCGCGGGTCCTGGAACACCGGCTGGACGTCGGCGCGGAGTCGGCGGAGCAGGTGCCGGTCGCGGCGCGCCAGCGACTCGCCGCGGTACCGGACCTCGCCCGCGGTGGGGGAGTCGAGCGCGAGCAGCTGGCGCAGCAGGGTCGACTTCCCGGAGCCGGACTCGCCGACGATGCCGACGCTGCGGCCGGCCTCGACGCGCACCGAGACGCCGTCGAGCGCGCGGGTGGCGCCGAACGTGCGCACCACGTCGACGGCCTCGAGCACGGGCGCGGCAGGGGCGTCCGGCGCGCCGGCGGGGGTCGGGACGGTCGCGGTCATCGGGCCGCCTCCCCGCTCGTCGCCGGCCCCGCGGCCGACCCTCCGGGCAGCCCCGTCACCGCCCGCGCCGCCCCGACGAGCTCCCGCGTGTACGCGGCCTCGCCCCCGGCCAGCGCCGCGGCCACGGACGTGTGCTCCACCACCCGGCCGTCGCGCATGACCACCAGGTCCCGCGCGACGCGGGCGACCACGGGCAGGTCGTGCGTGACGAAGACGAGCGCGACGCCGGTCCGGTCCACGAGGTCGTCGAGCAGGTCGAGCACCTCGGCCTGGACGGTCACGTCGAGCGCGGTCGTCGGCTCGTCGGCCAGCAGCACGCGCGGCTCGCAGGCCAGGGCCATCGCCAGGGCGACCCGCTGCCGCTGCCCGCCGGACAGCTGCCACGGGTAGGAGCCGAGGATGCGCTCGGTGTCGTCGAGGTGCACGAGCCGGGCCAGCCGGGCCGCCTCCTCGCGCGCCGCCGCGCCGCGCAGCCCGCGGTGCAGCCGCAGCGGGCCGGTGATCTGCCGGCCGACGGTCATCAGCGGGTCGAGCGCGGTCAGCGGCTCCTGGAACACCATCGCGACCTGCCCGCCGCGGACCTTCGCCAGCCGCCGCGGGGGCAGCGTCAGCAGGTCCTCGCCGTCGAGCAGGACGCGGCCGGTGGCCCGCATCCCCTCGGGCAGCAGGCCGAGCACGGCCAGCGCGGTCATCGACTTGCCGGAGCCGGACTCGCCGACGACGCCGAGCCGGCCGCCCGCGTCCAGCGACCAGGAGACGCCGTCGAGGATCCGGCGCCCGGTCGAGGTGGTGACGGTCAGGTCCTCGACGGACAGCAGGGCGGTCATCGGTCCCCCCTCAGGTTCGGGTCGGTGCGCTCGCGGACGCCGTCGCCGAGCAGGTTCAGCCCGAGCACGGCGACCACGATCGCGAGGCCGGGCAGGATCGCGCCCCACGGCTGGACGAGCATGGTCGACTGCGCCTCCTGGAGCAGCCGGCCCCAGGACGCGTTGGGCGGCGGGGCGCCCAGGCCGAGGTAGGACAGCGACGCCTCGGCGAGCACGGCGCCGCCGCCGAGCAGCATCAGCTGCACCAGCAGGGTCGGCCAGACGTTCGGCACGACGTGCCGCAGCACGGTGCCCCACCAGCCGGTGCCCGCGGCGTGCGCGGCGGTGACGTAGTCCTCACGCAGCACCCGCGCGACGTTGACCCGGGTGACCCGGGCGATGACGGCCGACCCGGAGATGCCGATGGCCCAGATCGCCGACGACAGGGAGGCCCCGCGCACCGTGACGATGAGCATGGCGAGCAGCAGCGTGGGGAACGCGATGAGCAGGTCGACCGCCGAGAGCAGCGTGACGTCGACCCAGCGCCGGGTGGCGCCGGCGAGCACGCCGACCGCGACGCCGAGCACCCCGGCGACGAGCATCGAGGCGACCGCGACGACCAGGGCGTTGCCCGCGCCGGTCATCAGCTGGGACAGCAGGTCGCGGCCGAGGCGGTCGGTGCCGCCCCAGTGCGCGGCGCTCGGGCCGGCCAGGCGCTCGCCGGTGCCGGTGTCGTCGAGCGCGTAGGGCGTCCAGAACAGCGACACCAGACCGACCAGGGCGACCACCCCGACCAGGACGGCGCCCACGACGAGCGACGGGGGCAGGCGGCGGCCCCCGCGGGACCGCCCGGTCGCGGGGGTCTCCGGTGCGGCGCCGGGCGCCTCGACGCCCCGCGCGACCGGGCTCGTGGTGGTCAGCTCGCCGGTCATGCCGTCACCTCCGCCGTCCGCAGCCGCGGGTCGATGGCGCGCTGCCCGAGGTCGACCAGCGCGTTCATGATCAGCACGATCGCGGTGAGCCCCAGCACGAGCGCCTGCACCACCGGCAGGTCGCGGGAGGTCACCGAGTCGAGCAGCAGCGTGCCCAGCCCGGGCAGGGCGAACACGTTCTCGATCACCACGGCGCCGAGCAGCGAGGTCGCCAGCTCGATGCCGAGGATCGACACGACGGGCACGGCCGCGTTGCGCAGCCCGTGCCGCGCCAGCGCGTGCCACCGGCCGTAGCCGAGAGACCGCGCGGTGCGGAGGTAGTCCTGGTCCAGCACGTCGAGGGTCGCGGACCGCACGTACCGGACCATGACCGCCGACATCGCGATCGCCACGGTCACCACCGGCAGCACCAGCGACCGCACCGCCGCGGCGGGGTCGTCCCAGCCGGTGCGCGGGAACCCGCCGGCCGGCAGCCACCGGGCCTGCAGGGCCAGGACGAGCACGAGCAGCACGCCCACCCAGAACACCGGCACCGCGACGCCGAGCTGGGACACGGCCGACACCGCGACCCCGACCGGCCCGCGCCGGTGCACCGCGGCGATGACGCCGAGGGGCACCGACACGAGCACGGCCAGGACGAACGCGGACAGGCTGAGCGGCACCGTGATGGGCAGCTTCTGCGTGATGAGGTCGGCCACGGGGAGCCGGGACACGAACGACGTGCCCAGGTCCCCGCGGACGATCTGGCCGAGCCACTGCACGTACTGCGTCACCACCGGCTGGTCCGTCCCGAGCTCCGAGCGGAGCTGGTCGAGCTGGTCCGTGGTGGTGCCCACGCCCAGGGTGGCGCCCGCGGCGTCGCCCGGCAGCAGCCGGAGCACGACGAACACGACCACGCTGGCCAGGACGAGGGAGATCAGCAGGGCGCCGATCCGCAGCAGTGCAGCGCGCACGGTGTCAGGACTCCCGGACGATGTCGGCGACGTAGAACGACTCGGTCACCTGGTCGACGGGGAAGCCGGTGACGTCGGAGCGGGCGACGCGGATCTGCGGGTCCAGGTACAGCCAGGCGGACGCCGCCTCCTCGCCGATGGTCTCGTTGACCTGCTTGAGCAGGTCGACCTGCTCGGCCTCGGTGCTCGCCTCGTCGGCCTGGGCGACCCACTCCTGCACCTGCGGGTTGTCGTAGCCCCAGTAGAAGTCGGGGTTCGCGTACCAGAGCACGTCGCGCGGGTTCACGTGGCCCATGAGGGTCGTCTCGAAGTCGTGGTCCGTGTAGACCTTCTGGTACCAGGTGGCGTCGTCGATCGGGTTCGGGGTCAGCGTGACGCCGACGGCGGCGAGGTTCTTGGTGAGCAGCGCGAGGATCGCCTCGGTGGTGTCGTCCGGGATGTAGTCCACGGAGATCTCCAGGTCGGTGACGCCGGCCTCGTCGAGGAGCGCCTGCGCGGCCTCCGGGTCGTAGCCGTGCACGTCGGCCTGGTCGACGAACCACGGGTCCGTCGGCGGGACCATCGAGCCGACGACCTGGCCGTAGCCGTCCCAGACCGCCGACAGGATCGCGTCGCGGTCGATGGCCTTGTAGAGCGCCTGGCGGACGCGGACGTCGCTGAACGGCGCCTCGCGGTCGTTGAACGCCCAGAGCTGCTTGGTGGTCGAGGTGCCCTCGGTGATCGTGAAGTCCGGGTCGTCCTCGAACTGCACGAGCTGGTCCGGGGAGTCCTCGGCGATGACCAGGTCCAGGTCGCCGGTGAGCAGCGCGTTGTTCAGGGCGGTGGTGTCCTGGAAGAACCGGAACGTGACGCCGGCGTTCTGCGCGGGCTCGCCCCAGTAGCCGTCGTACTTCTCGATGGTGAGGTGGTCGCCCTGCACCCACTCGACGAACCGGTACGGGCCGGTGCCGTTGTCGCTGGTGAGCTCCGTGTCCCCGTCCTTCACGATCGTGACGGAGGCGAGGTAGAACGTCAGGCCCTGCGACGGGCGGGACAGGTCGAGCTCGACGGTGGCGTCGTCGACCGCGGTGGCCTGCTGGATGACGAGCAGGTCGCTCTTGCGGGCGGACTTCGACTCCGGGCCGATCGCCTCGGAGATGCTCCACACCACGTCGTCCGCGGTCAGCGGCGTGCCGTCGTGGAAGGTCACGTCCGGCTGCAGGTGGAACGTGTACGACAGGCCGTCCTCGGAGACGTCCCAGGACTCGGCCAGCGTCGGGATCACCTGGCCGTCGACGTCCACCGAGGTCAGGCCCTCGAACACGTTGCGCGTCATGGTCTGCGAGACGCCGGACGAGCCGCCGACGTTGCGGACGAGCCCGGTGGGCTCGTTGGTGGATCCGATGACGATCTCGGCCGAGGCGTCGGGTGTGCCCGAGGCTGCGGACGAGTCGCCGGAGCCCGAGCCGGAGCCGCAGGCGGCCAGCGCCAGGGCGGCGACGGCCAGGGCGGCGCCGAGCGGGGCGCGGCGGGAGCGACGGGTGCTCACGGGGGTGTCCTTCCGGGAGGGCCGCGCGGCGGTGTGCCGCGCGAGGGGGATGGGCGTGCGTCCGGGCGGCGGGCGGGCTGCCCGCGGCCGGGTGCGTGCGTCGGCGCCGCGGCTCCCCGGTGGACCGGAACCAGACCGGTGGGTCGGGAATTCCCGGGACGGGGTGGCGCGACGGGCGCGTGTGGGCGGAGCGGGCTCCGGGCGGCGGTGCCGGCGCGGGTGCGGCGGCGCGCCGGGCGCGTCAGGGACGCGCGGGCGTCAGGGACGCGGGACGCTCAGCGACGACAACAGCACGCGGCGGTCGACGCGGGTCGACAGGCGCGGGTGCGTGCGGGGAGGGTCGTCTGGCGCATGATGCGGATGACTGTAGCAACAACCGACCGCGGGTCGGGACGGGCGGTCCGGCATGCGGGCGCGCGGGTCGGTGCGCGCGGGTCGGTCAGGACGGGTTGCAGAGCGCCGCGATCGTCTCCAGCAGGCCGACGTCCGGCCGCCACGGCTCCAGGTTCCAGGTGGCCTTGTCGGGCGCGCCGATCAGGTGGCAGGTGAGCTGGTCCCGCACGTTCTGCGCGTCCGCCTCCGGCTCGGCGGCGACCAGCGCGGACCAGACCGCCTCCTCGGCGGCCAGGCTGCCCCGGCGCGCCCACGCGGCGGGCTCGACGGCGAGCGAGCGGCCGCCCTCGTCGGCCAGGTCGCGCCAGGTCGCGTCGAGCACGGCCGTCGCCGCGAACGTCGCGGTCACCGTGCCGCCCGCCGCGCCCGACCCGGCGGCGCCCTCCGCGAGCCAGGTCACCGTGCCGTCCTCCGCGGTGCGGACCCGGACGGTGCGGCCGGCGGGGTCGTCCAGCAGCGGGGCGGTGAGCCCGGCCAGCACCGCCCCGTCGGCGCTGCGGACCACGGCGGACAGGTCGTCGAGCACGTCGATCGTGCCGCCCTCCGGGGGCGCGAGCGTCGCGACGGTCACGAGCGTGCGCGTGGGGTCGTCGACCGGCACCGCGACCCCCAGCAGCACGGCGTCGTCGTCGGCGGGCGCGGTCGTCGGGGCGCCGGCGGGGGCCAGCACGGACAGCGTGACCCCGCCCGAGGCCACCGGGGCGCCGTCCGAGCGCGCGGCGGCGGCGCCCGGGGCGTCGGCGGACGCCCCGGGACCGCCCGCGCCGGTGGTGGCGGTCGACGCGACGGACGGGGTGCCCGGGCGCGGCCCCGCCGGACCCCCGGTGCAGCCGGCCAGCAGCAGCGACCCGAGCAGGGCGGCGGCCGCCAGGGACCGGGGTGTGCGTCGCGTCACCGCGCCATTGTCCCGCGACGACGACGTCGCCCGTCAGGCGTGCGGGTCCCAGACGTAGCCCGCGCCGCGGAACGCCCGCTCGAGGTCGGGCGCCGGGATGCCGGTCGTCGTCCGCGCCAGCTCGGTCCCGTTCGTCGCGAGCAGCACGAGCGCCCCGTCGTCGTGCAGCGCCTCCCGGACGTCCGCCCGCAGGTAGGTGCGCCGCCGCCGGCCCCGGACGACCACGACGTGCTCCGGCGACACCTCGAACCGGGGGCTCCTTCTCGACCTCGCCCGTCGCGACGACGAACCCCAGCAGCGCCCCGGCGGCGACCAGCGCCACCGCGCCCCACGGGCCCCAGCCGTCGACCACCCGGTCGACCGTCACCAGGACTCCGCGCCACGGCAGGACCTCCAGGGAGAGCAGCCGGTCCCGGAGCAGGTGCACCACCGCGCCGAGCGCCGCTCCGCCGCCCACCAGGAGCCCGTAGGTCCAGGCCACGTCGCGCCCCGGGTAGGCCAGCACCGTGGCCGGGAGGGCAGCGTCCCGGGGGGCGGGGTCGCCGAGCAGCCCGGGGACCCGCGGGACGTCGGGGGACCCTGGAGGAAGAGCGGTCATGCCGGGAGGCTACGAGCGGGGGGACGCCGCGCGCGTCCACCCTCGTGCGGAGGGCGGGACCGTCCCCGGGCGGACGTCCGAGCGGGGTGCCGGGCGCGGGTAACCTGGGTCACGTCTGCCGATGCCCGCCCGCCGCCGCCGGCCCGGTCCCCCGACCGCCGCGCAGCGGGCCCCCAGCCCGAGGGATTCGATGACCAGCACGACGCCCGCCTCGCAGCGCCCCGCCGAGCCGACCTCGGGCCACGTGTCCGACACCGTCGACGCGGCCGCGGCCACCCCCGACCAGGAGCAGCCGTTCGCGGAGCTCGGCCTCAAGCCGGACGAGTACCAGCGGATCCGCGACATCCTCGGCCGCCGCCCCACGGCCGCCGAGCTGGCCATGTACTCCGTCATGTGGTCGGAGCACTGCTCGTACAAGTCGAGCAAGACCCACCTGCGGAAGTTCGGCGAGCGCGTCACGCCGGAGATGACCGAGCACCTGCTCGTCGGCATCGGCGAGAACGCCGGCGTCGTCGACATCGGCGACGGCTGGGCGGTGACCTTCAAGGTCGAGTCGCACAACCACCCGTCGTACGTCGAGCCGTACCAGGGCGCCGCGACCGGCGTCGGCGGCATCGTCCGCGACATCATCTCGATGGGCGCGCGGCCGGTGGCGGTCATGGACCAGCTGCGGTTCGGCGCGGTCGACCACCCCGACACCGCCCGCGTCGTGCACGGCGTCGTCTCCGGCGTCGGCGGGTACGGCAACTCGCTCGGCCTGCCGAACATCGGCGGCGAGCTCGTGTTCGACGCCTCCTACCAGGGCAACCCGCTGGTCAACGCGCTGTGCCTCGGCGTGCTGCGGCACGAGGACATCCACCTGGCCAACGCCTCGGGTGTGGGCAACAAGGTCGTGCTGTTCGGCGCGCGCACCGGCGGCGACGGCATCGGCGGCGCCTCGATCCTGGCCTCGGAGACCTTCGACGACACCAAGCCGTCCAAGCGTCCCTCGGTCCAGGTCGGCGACCCGTTCATGGAGAAGGTGCTCATCGAGTGCTGCCTGGAGCTCTACGCGGCCCGCGTGGTCGAGGGCATCCAGGACCTCGGCGCGGCCGGCATCTCCTGCGCCACCTCCGAGCTCGCGTCCAACGGCGACGGCGGCATGCACGTCGACCTCGAGAACGTGCTGCTGCGCGACCCCACCCTGACGGCCGGCGAGATCCTCATGTCGGAGTCGCAGGAGCGGATGATGGCGGTCGTCACGCCGGAGAAGCTCGACGAGTTCCTCGCGATCACCGGGAGGTGGGACGTCGAGACCGCCGTGATCGGCGAGGTCACCGGCACCGGCCGCCTCACGATCGACCACCACGGGCAGCGGATCGTCGACGTCGACCCGAAGACGGTCGCGCACGAGGGCCCGGTCTACGACCGCCCGTACTCCCGCCCGGAGTGGCAGGACGGCCTGGTCGCGGACTCCGTCAGCACGCCGGAGGGCGTCGAGCGGTACGCCCGCCCCGAGGGCGGTCCCGCGTTGCGAGCCACCGTGCTGGCGCTGCTCGCGTCGCCGAACCTCGCGTCGAAGGCGTGGGTCACCGACCAGTACGACCGGTTCGTGCAGGGCAACACCGCGCTCGCCCAGCCCGACGACGCCGGCGTGGTCCGGGTCGACGAGTCGACCGGCCTGGGCGTGGCGCTCGCGACCGACGCGAACGGCCGGTACGCCAAGCTCGACCCGTACGCCGGCGCGCAGCTCGCGCTCGCCGAGGCGTACCGGAACGTGGCCGCCTCGGGCGCCACGCCGCTGGCCGTCACCGACTGCCTCAACTTCGGCAGCCCCGAGGACCCGGCGTCGATGTGGCAGCTCGTCCAGGCGATCGAGGGCCTCGCCGACGCCTGCGCGGTGCTCGGCACCCCGGTGACCGGCGGCAACGTCTCGCTCTACAACGGCACCGGCGAGCCCGGGAAGATCGACTCCGCCATCCACCCGACCCCGGTCGTCGGCGTGCTCGGCGTGATCGACGACGTCGCGGAGGCGACGCCGTCCGGCTGGACCACCGCTGGCCAGTCCGTCTACCTGCTCGGCACGACCCGCGGGGAGCTCGACGGCTCGGCGTGGGCCGACGTCGCGCACGCCCAGCTGGGCGGCACCCCGCCGCGGGTCGACCTGGAGGCCGAGCGCAAGCTCGCGACCGTCCTGGTCCGGGCGTCGCGGGACGACCTCGTCGACGCCGCGCACGACCTGTCCGAGGGCGGGCTCGCGCAGGCGCTCGTCGAGTCCTCGCTGCGGTACGGCGTCGGCGTGCAGGTCGACCTCGCCGGGCTGTGCGAGCGCGACGGCGTCACGCCGTTCGAGGCGCTGTTCTCGGAGTCGACGGCGCGCGCGGTCGTCGCGGTGCCGCGGTCCGAGGCGGTGCGGTTCGAGGACCTGTGCACCGCGCAGGGCGTCCCGGCGCTGGCGATCGGCGTCACCGCCGAGACGTGCAGCCCCGGCGCCGGCGCCCGGACGCAGGACGCGCCGGAGCAGCACGTGCACGCGCCGGCCGTCGAGGTCACGGGCCTGTTCACGCTCCCGCTGGCCGAGGCCCGCGCGGCGCACGAGGCCACCCTCCCGCGCCACTTCGGCTGACGGCTGGTCCCCACCCGATCCTCGCGTCGCCACCCGATCGATCGGGTGAGGGCGCGAGAACCGGGTGGGGATCCGGCACCCCGGCGCGGGAAAAGGGCTCGCGCGCGCCGTGCGGGGGTTCCTACCGTCGTGGGCATGTCCTCCTCCGATGCCGGGTCGCACGGCGCCGCGGGACGCGTCGTGCGCGTCGACCGCGGGGCCGTGCTCGTGCTGCCCGCGGACGACGCCGGCGCGGCGGTCGCCACGACCGGCGAGGCCCCGGCCGCGAACGGCGCCGAGCCCGTGCGGGTGCCGCTGCCCGGCGAGGGGCTGGTGCCGCTGCTCGACGCCGACGGCGCCCCCGGGGACGCGGTGCCGCCCGCGGTTGGCGACCACGCCGTGCTGGGCGCCGGCCCGGACGGCGCCCCGCTGCTCGTCGGCCTCCGCCCGCGCCGCACCGCGGTGGTCCGGGACGGCGCCGACCGCACCTCCCGCGCCCAGGTGCTCGCCGCGAACGTCGACGTCGTGCTCGTCGTCGAGCACCTGGACCCCGATCCCAGCCCCGGGCGCGTCGAGCGGCTGCTGACCCTGGCCTGGCGGTCGGGGGCGACGCCGGTCGTGGTGCTGACCAAGGCCGACCTCGTGCCGGACCCGGACGGCATGGCCGACGAGGTCCGGGCGCTCGCGATCGGCGCCGACGTGCACGCGGTCAGCGTCGCGGCCGGGACGGGGCTCGAGCCGGTGCGCGCCCTGCTGGGGCCCGGGCGGACGCTCGTGGTCGTGGGGCCGTCGGGCGCGGGGAAGTCGACGCTCGTGAACGCGCTGGCCGGCACGGACGTGATGGCGACCGGCGCCCGCCGGGCCGATGGGCGCGGGCGGCACACCACCGTGCACCGGGAGCTCGTGCCGCTCGCCGGGGGCGCCTGTCTCATCGACACCCCGGGGCTGCGCGGCGTCGGGCTGGTCGCCGACGCGGCGGCGTTGGACGCGACGTTCGCGGACGTGGCCGAGCTCGCCGCCGGCTGCCGGTTCGCCGACTGCGCGCACCGCACCGAGCCGGGCTGCGCGGTGCTCGCGGCCGTCGAGGACGGCACGCTGCCCGCGCGGCGGCTCGACTCCTGGCGGCGGCTGGCCCGGGAGGCGGCCTACCAGGAGCGCCGTGCGGACGCGGCGCTCGCCGCGGCGGAGCGCAACCGCGTGCGCCGCGCGACCGTGGCGTACCACCGCCTCCAGCAGGGCCGCCCGACGCGCTGAGCCGGTGAGGTCGTCAGGACCCGGTGAGGTCGTCCCGACCTGGTGAGGTCGTCAGGAACGAGTGACGACCTCACCACGACGGGACGACCTCGCCGGCGCCAGCAGCGCGTCCGGCGGCGTCAGCCCGCCCGCACCGCCAGCACGATGATCGCGCCCACCGCGGCCAGCCCGGCCGCTGCGGACCCGAGCGCGCCCCACAGGGCGGCGCGCGAGGCGCGCGGGCGGGGCTCGGTCGAGGGCACGTCGGTCGTCGCGGGCTCGGCGGGGGTGCGGCTCATGGGCGTCGATCCTGCCACGCGGCGCGCGGGCCGGAGGGCGCGGGGCCCGGGCGTGCGCCGCCGCGACCGGGGATGATGGCCCCATGCCTCCCCGTCGCCGCACCGACCCCGCGGTCGGCCGGGCCGCCGTCGCCGCCTGGCGCGCGGACCCGACCGACGTGGCCGCCCGCCGCACCGCCGTCCGGTTCACGCTGGAGGAGCTGGCCGACGTCGCCCCGGGCCACACGGTCGAGGTCCGGGTCCCGCCGGACGGCGCCGTCCAGGCCGTCGAGGGCCCGCGGCACACCCGCGGCACCCCGCCGAACGTCGTGGAGACGGACCCGCAGACCTGGCTCGCCCTCGCGACGGGCGCCGAGTCGTGGCACTAGGCGCTGGCCGCGGGCCGGGTGCACGCCTCGGGCGAGCGCGCCGACCTGGCGGACTGGCTCCCGCTCCAGGCGACCCGCTCCCGCCTCTAGTCGCCGAGGTCGTCGGTTCCGGCCGGGCGAGGGGTGGCGCAACCGCCGACCTCGGGCGCAACCGCCGACGTCGGCGGCCGCCCTAGCGGGAGAGGACCACCGTGGCGCCGCGTCCCGCGCGGAGGGTCCCCGAGGTGGCCGCGGCGAGGGCCGCGTCGAACGCGTCCAGGGCGGGCGGGGGGATCAGGAGCGTGAAGCGGGCCTCCGCGCCGTAGGCGACGTCCTCCAGGGCGCCCTCGTGCGCCTCCGTCCAGTCCCGCAGCACCCCGTGCAGCCGGCCCGCGTCGGCGTGCGGGGCGTCGACCGTGACCCGCACCGCGGCGCTGCGCCGGACGAGCCGCGCCCGGTCCAGGGCCCCGGAGGTCGCGGTCGAGTACGCCCGCACCAGACCGCCCGCGCCGAGCAGCACGCCGCCGAAGTACCGGGACACGACCGCGACCAGGTCGGTGAGCTCCCGGCGGCGCAGCACCTCGAGCATCGGGACGCCCGCGGTGCCGGACGGCTCGCCGTCGTCGGTCGAGCGCTGCTGCTCGGCGAGCGGCCCCACCGACAGCGCGACGCAGTGGTGCCGGGCGTCCCAGTACCGCTTGCGCACGGCGGCGACGACGGCGTCCGCCTCCGCCACCGAGGAGACCGGCTGCACCAGGGCGAGGAACCGGGACTTCTTGATCACGAGCTCGTGCTCGACCGCCGCGGCGATGGTGGACGGGTACCGCGGCGCGGGGTCGGCGGCGGGGGAGGGCATCGGTCCGAGCCTAGGCCGTCGCCCGGGAGCACCTAGGATCTGCGGGTGGCCGACACGACCGAACCCGGGCGACCCGACGACGAGCGGGGCGCCGACGCGCCCGCACCGACCGAGCCGGCCCCCGGTGCCGAGACGGCGCCCGACCCCGCGGCACCCACGGAGCCCGCGGTCGCGCCGGTGCCCGACGAGGACGTGCTGGCCCGCGTCGCCGAGCCCGCGCGCGTCCGCCGCGCGCCGAAGATCGGCGCGTTCATCACGGCGGGCGTCCTGCTCGGGGCGCTGATCGGGTTCGTGCTCGCGCAGGTGGCCGCCTCGGGGAGCGGGCTCGCCGAGTCCGACCCGCAGGCGTTCATCGGCTTCCTGGGCGGCCAGGGCGGTGCGCGGGCGGTCTCGGCGTTCGTCGGCGCGATCGTCGGCGCGTTCGCCGGGGCGCTCGCCGCGCTCGTCGCGGACCGGCGCAGCCGCCGGCGCTGACCCCCGCCGGCCCGCGGGGAACCGCCGCCGGCACGGCTGCCCGCCCCCGCCGCCCCGGGACGGACGTCCCGGTCTCGGGACGGGGCTGCGCGTGGCATGTGTCACCATGGAGTCGTGGCCCCCCGCGGAGACGGCAAGCTCAACCACGACCTCCTGCCGAACGAGAAGGGACCCCAGGACGCGTGCGGCGTGTTCGGGGTCTGGGCTCCCGGCGAGGAGGTCGCCAAGCTCACCTACTTCGGCCTGTACGCGCTGCAGCACCGCGGCCAGGAGTCGGCGGGCATCGCGACGTCGAACGGCGAGCAGCTGCTCGTCTACAAGGACATGGGCCTGGTGTCCCAGGTCTTCGACGAGACGGCGCTGAACGCCCTGCACGGCCACATCGCCGTCGGGCACGCGCGGTACTCGACGACCGGCGGCAGCACGTGGGAGAACGCCCAGCCGACGCTCGGCGCGACGGCCGGCGGCACGGTCGCGCTGGCCCACAACGGCAACCTGACGAACACGGCCGAGCTGGTCGACCTGGTCGCGGAGCGGTACGGCGCGCAGCGGCGCGGCGAGCTCGCGCGCGGCAACACCACGGACACGGCTCTGGTCACGGCGCTGTTCGCGGGGGACCAGGACCACACGCTCGAGGCCACGGCGATGGAGGTGCTCCCGCGGCTGCGCGGCGCCTTCAGCCTGGTGTGGATGGACGAGCACACGCTGTACGCCGCCCGCGACCCGCAGGGCGTGCGCCCGCTGGTGCTCGGCCGGCTGGAGCGCGGCTGGGTCGTCGCGAGCGAGACCCCGGCGCTCGACATCGTCGGCGCGTCGTTCGTCCGGGAGATCGAGCCGGGCGAGCTCGTCGCGATCGACGCGGACGGCCTGCGCACCCAGCGGTTCACCGAGAAGCAGCAGCGCGCGGGCTGCGTGTTCGAGTACGTCTACCTCGCGCGCCCCGACACCACGATCGCCGGCCGCTCCGTGCACGCCGCGCGCGTCGAGATGGGCCGCCGCCTGGCGAAGGAGCACCCGGTCGAGGCCGACCTGGTCATCCCGGTGCCCGAGTCCGGCACCCCGGCGGCGGTCGGCTACGCGCAGGCGTCCGGCATCCCGTTCGGCCAGGGCCTGACCAAGAACGCCTACGTCGGCCGGACGTTCATCCAGCCGTCGCAGACGCTGCGCCAGCTCGGCATCCGGCTCAAGCTCAACCCGCTGCGCGAGGTCATCCGCGGCAAGCGGCTGGTCGTCGTGGACGACTCGATCGTGCGCGGCAACACCCAGCGCGCGCTGATCCGGATGCTCCGCGAGGCGGGCGCCGCCGAGGTGCACGTGCGGATCAGCAGCCCGCCGGTGAAGTGGCCGTGCTTCTACGGCATCGACTTCGCGTCCCGGGCCGAGCTGATCGCGAACGGCCTCGCGGTCGAGGAGATCGGGTCCTCGCTGGGCGCCGACTCGCTCGGCTACATCTCCATGGACGGCATGATCGCCGCCACCGAGCAGCCCGCGGCGCAGCTGTGCACCGCGTGCTTCACCGGGAAGTACCCCATCGAGCTGCCGTCGCAGGACCGGCTCGGCAAGCACCTGCTGGAGCAGAACGAGCTGCCGCTCGGCGCTCCGGAGGACGGACTCGCCACCCTGGTCCCCGGGACCGGTGGCTCGAACGCGCTGGAGCACCCGTGACCGAGGGCATCACCTACGCCGCCGCCGGCGTCGACACCGAGGCGGGCGACAAGGCCGTCGAGCTGATGAAGGACGCCGTCCGCGCGACCCACGGGCCGCAGGTGCTGGGCGGGGTCGGCGGGTTCGCCGGGCTGTTCGACGCCTCGGCGCTCGTCGGCTCCCGGCGTCCGCTGCTCGCGACCTCGACCGACGGCGTCGGCACCAAGGTGGCGATCGCGCAGGCGATGGACGTGCACGACACCATCGGCTTCGACCTGGTGGGCATGGTCGTCGACGACATCGTCGTGGTGGGCGCGAAGCCGCTGTTCATGACCGACTACATCGCCTGCGGCCGGGTCGTCCCGGAGCGCATCGCCGACGTGGTCCGCGGGATCGCGGCGGCCTGCTCGGTCGCCGGCACCGCGCTGGTCGGCGGTGAGACCGCCGAGCACCCGGGTCTGCTGGGCCCCGACGAGTACGACGTGGCCGGCGCCGCGACCGGCGTGGTCGAGGCGGACGCGCTGCTCGGCCCGGAGCGGGTGCGGTCGGGCGACGTGCTGGTGGCGCTCGGGTCGAGCGGCCTGCACTCGAACGGCTACTCCCTGGTCCGCCGGGTCGTCGCGCACGCCGGCTGGTCGCTCGACCGGCAGGTGCCGGAGCTCGGGCGCACGCTCGGCGAGGAGCTGCTGGAGCCGACCCGCGTCTACGCGTCCGACTGCCTCGCGCTGGTCGAGCGCGCGGGCGGCGCGGTGCACGCGTTCAGCCACGTGACCGGCGGCGGGCTCGCGGCCAACGTCGCGCGGGTGCTGCCCGCCGGCCTGGTCGCGGACGTGCCGCGCGGGTCCTGGACGCTGCCGCCGGTGTTCTCGCTGGTGCAGGCCGCGGGCTCGGTCCCGTGGACGGACCTGGAGCGGACGCTCAACCTCGGCGTGGGCATGGTCGCGATCGTCGACGCCGCGGGCGCGGACGCGGTCGAGCGCCACGCGGCGGAGCTCGGGCTGACCGCCTGGCGGCTCGGGGAGGTGCGGGACCTCACGGCGGCGGACGCCGAGGGCGGCCCCGACCTGGTGGCCGGCACCAAGGGCGTGCAGGGCGGCGCGGTGCGGCTCAGCGGGGAGTACCGCACGGCCTGAGCGGCGGGTGGCGGGACGGCGCGGTCACGCGCCGCACGTCGCGCGCGGTCGCCCGGGAGCCTCGCCCACGCGTGCCGCCCGGGAGGGCCACCGGGGTGCGTGCAGCGCATCGGGGGAGTACGCACGAACGCCGCGGGCCTCGGCGCCGCGCACGGGGCGTAAGCCGGGCAGCGCGCACCGGCCCGGGCAGCGCGCACCGGCGCAGGCCGGGGCAGCGCACGAGCCGGGTCCGCCTGCGACCGTCGATCACGGTGCGCGGGGACCCGGCTCGTCGTGCTGGTGGCCGCTGCGTCTCAGCGGCGGGGCCGGTGCCACGCGGGGTGGCTGCCGACCCGGGTATTCAGCGCTCGTCCGCCCATCGAGGGGGGTAGTCGTCACCCTCGTCGTCGGAGTCCTGTCGGCTGTCGGTGACGAGGTCGTTCCGGTGGCCGGTGAGCTCCTGCTCCAGCGCCCGGTAGTTGGTGTCGGGGCTGAAGTACTTCAGCTCCCGAGCCACCTTCGTCTGCTTAGCCTTCTGACGGCCGCGCCCCATGGCATCGACCCCCTCTAACGTGGAAGCGGGGCGGCTCCGTGCTCACACGTGCGGCCCCGGGATGCTGAATAGTCTGTTCGTGTCGCAACGGTACATGGTCCCGCGGCATTCCGACCACTCGCCCGGGAGCGGGTCCGCGCCGGCGGAGCCCGCGCGGGTGGCTCGGCCGCCGCCGCGCGGCGCCGTGCGGCGCGTACGTCACGGGGCCCGACGTGCGCCGACGAGGTGGCGACCGGCGGGCCGGTGCGTAGGACCCAGGTCCGGGCACGCGGGGCGGGCCGGATGTGATCTTCGCCACTGGCGAACGCGCGCCGGCCTCGGGACGATGGGAAGCGCGGTGGCGCCGCGAGCGCGACGCCCGGGGCGCCGACTGGGACGAACGACCCGGTGGGCGGGCTGCGGGCGGTGCAGTCACGACGCCATGCACTCGGACGGGTGAGGCGGTCGGGCGTGGGGACCGCCCGTTCGGAGCACGGTGTCGACGCGCAGTCATGTCGACTTCGACCTAGAGTGTCCTCATAGTTACCACTTGTCCCGGAATGGGACGTTGGTACTAGTTGTCGGAAGTTCGCACGTGACACCGTCGTCACGGTGGGGGCGCAAGGGGGGTCGAGCGCGAATGACGTCACCGATGCCGAGCCGGCCCGGCTCCGTCCGGGCAGCGGTACCGATGTCCATGTTCCTGTCTGTCATGACGGCGGGTCAGCCGACCGGTCGTCGCCACGAGGGCACCCCGGAGGTCTGACGTGTCTGCCCCCCACACCGAGAACGAGATCCTGCTGACGCCGTCGGAGGTCGCGACCCTGTTCCGGGTCGACCCCAAGACGGTCACCCGCTGGGCGAAGTCCGGCAAGCTGTCGTCGATCCGCACCCTGGGCGGTCACCGGCGCTACCGCGAGACCGAGGTGCGCGAGCTCCTCGGCGGCGTCCCGGGTCAGCGCGGCGACGACGTCTGACGTCGTCGCGTCGGGCCTGACGCCTCGCGGCGGCGGGCCCGGTCGTCCCGCCACCGCCGACGGTGCCGGTCCCGCCGTGCCGCGATGTCCGATCGCCGCCGGTGCGCGCCCGGCCGGCGGGCGCAGGATGGTGCCATGACCGAGATCGCCACCGCCGTCCCGCCGCGCGCGACAGCCGCCGCGGTGCCGTTCGACCCTGCCGCGCCGCTGCTCGCGGCCGTGCTCCCCTCGCCCGCCGGCGGGCTCGCCGTGCTGCTGACCGAGGACGGCGTCGTGCGCGCCGCCGGTTTCGGCCCGGTGCCCGCGATGGCCGCGCGCCTGCCCCTGGACCTGGCCGCGCGTGGGCACGAGCTGCTCGAGCCCGCAGCGCTCGCCGCCCGCGGCGCCGGTCCCGCGCTGGTCGCCGACGCAGCGGCCCGCTACCTCGACGGCGAGGCGGGCGCGCTGGACACGGTGCCCGTCGCGCAGCCCGGCGGGCCGTTCCAGCAGCGGGCCTGGGCGGCGATGCGTGCGATCGCGCCGGGGACGACCGCCACGTACGCGGAGCTCGCCGCAGCGGCCGGCAGCCCGACCGCGGTGCGCGCGGCCGGCTCGGCGTGCGCGCGCAACCTGGTGGCCCCGTTCGTGCCGTGCCACCGGGTGCTGCGCAGCGGCGGGACGCTCGGCGGCTACTACTACGGGCTCGACACCAAGCGGGCGTTGCTGGCGCACGAGGCGCGCGGCTGACGCCCTCGGGGCGCGGGAGCCGGCTCGAGGCGCCCGCGCGGGGCGTCGGGCCCCGCGCGGGCGGAGGTCATCGACGGACGGCGAGCACGACCACGAGGGCCAGCGCCCCCACCGCGCCGGCGAGGATGCCGCGCGCCCGGTTCTTGTTGGCCGGGTCGGCGGCCGGGTCCGTGCCGACCGCGTCGCGCCAGATCTTCTCCGCGGCGGACCGGGCGTCGGCGACCTGCCGCTTCGGGCTCAGCCGCTCGGCGAGCGCGTCGGCGGTGCCGGCCAGCTCGGCGCGGGTCAGCAGGACCTCCGCCTCGAGGGCGGTGATCGTCGGCTTCGGCGTGGGGGAGTCGCTCATCGGCTCAGGCCCTCCTTGACGGACTTCTGCACGGTCGCGGCGTCCTGCTTCAGACCCGCGACGGCCTTCTCGGGCGTCGGCGGGGTGCCCTTCTGCAGGCTCTTCACCCCGACGAGCGCGAGCACGCCGGTGATGATCGCGAGCGCGACGAGCACGATCAGCGCGGCGAGCCACGGCGCCAGGCCCTCGCTGATCGCGAGGATCACCGTGGTGACCAGCACCGCGAACGTGAAGAACCCGAAGAACGCGGCGCCCGCGAGCAGCCCGATCCCGATCCCCGCGGCCTTGGCCTTCTGCGCGAGCTCGGCCTTGGCCAGGTCGATCTCCGCGCGCACCAGCCGGGCGGCCTGCTCGCTGAGCCGGCTGATGAGCTGGCCGATCGACTGCTGGTCCGGGCCGGACCCGCTGCCCGATGTCGTCGTCATCCGGTGCTCCTTCGTGGACGGGAGGCGTTCGGCCCCAGTCTGGCCCGTCCGCGTGATCTCCGCAGGTGGGACGGGCCGGGCGTGCCCCGTGCTGGGTGGTGCGGGTCAGTCGGCCCAGGGGTGGACGAGGTCGGCGTCGCGCGCCGGGCCGGGCGGCGGGGGCGTCGGTCGCACGCGCTCGGGGAGCCGGCTGCGGCCCCAGGCCGCGAGCCCGGCGGCGGCGCCGATCAGCACCACCCCGACGATCACGGCCGCGAGCCACAGCTCGACCACGTGCGCGAGACCGACGACGGCGGCGGTGACGAGCAGCGCCAGGCCGAAGACCGTGAGCAGCAGCGCCCCGGCGAACGCGATGGCGCTCGGCCGGACCTCCACCGCCCGTGCCCGCACCGAGCGGCTCACCGCGTCGATCTCCGCCTGCACCGAGCGCCGGACGCGGTCCTCGACCTGCTCGATGCGCTCACGGGTCTTCTCGGCCAGCGGCTCCGCCAGTCGGCCGAACAGGCTCCGCCGCGGCTCGTCGGCGTCGGTCACGGTGCCCTCCTCGTCAGGACCGGAGCCGCGCCGCGTCCTCGCGTCGGCTCCCGGTGCCACCTGGTTCGCCCGGTGGCACCACCCTAGTCACCGCGCGGCGTCCCGCCCGCTCCACCTGCGCGGCGTGCCGCCGGGCGTACGGTGCCCCCGTGGTCGGACGCGTCGTGCGGGTGGCTCTCGTCGTGGACGAGGCGCTGTCGCGCGCCGCGCTGGCGCTCGGCCTCGAGACGGACCCGCGGCTCGCCGTGGTGCACCGGCTCGCGGGCCGGGTCGAGGCGCTCGACCGCGTCGAGCCGCGCACCGTCGACGTGCTGGTCGTCGAGGACGCGCTGGCGGACGGGACCGGGGTCGAGGTCGGCCTGCGGCTCCAGGAGCGCGATCCCGACCTCGCGGTGCTGCTGCTGTCGGGCGGCGACGCCTCCGGCGTGGTGCTGGCGCTGCGGGACCGCGCGCCCCGGCCGTGGAGCCACGTGTCCCGACGGGCGTGCCCCGACCCGGGTGCGCTCGCGCGCGCGGTGGTCGCGGCGGCGGACGGGCACGCGGTGGTCGGCCCCGGTGACGCCGCGGCGGCGCCCGGCGGGGCCCTGGGACTGACCGCCGCGCAGGACGGGGTGCTCGCGCTCGTCGCCCAGGGCCTGTCGAACCGGGCGGTGGCGCACGCGCTCGGGCTGTCGCCGCGGTCGGTGGAGAACCACCTGGCGGCCGTCTACCGTGCGCTCGGCGCCACCGGCCCGGACGTCAGCCCGCGCGTGCTGGCGGCGCTGGCGTACCGCACGGGCACCGCGCCGCGTGCGGCAGGATGAGCCGCGGCCCGCACCAGCCGCGACGAGCCGACCCGGAGGCCCCCACGAGCACGCCCCCCGTCCCCCCGACCGCGCCCCGCCCGGCGCACCACCGCGCGGGCCTCGCCCTGCTCGTCGCGGCGGGTGGCGCCCTGGGGTCGCTCGGCCGGTACGGGCTGTCCCTCGCGCTGCCCCCGCAGGACGGCTGGCCGATCGGGACGCTGACCGCGAACCTCTCGGGGGCGTTCCTGCTGGGCGCGCTGCTCGAGGTGCTGGGTCGCCGCGGGCCGGAGACGCCCGGGGTGCAGCGGGTGCGGCTCGCGCTCGGCACGGGCGTCCTCGGCGGCTACACCACGTTCAGCTCGCTGGCGCTGGAGACCGAGCGGCTGCTCGCGTCCGGGGCCGTCGGGACCGCCCTGGGGTACGCGGCGGTGTCCCTGGTCGCCGGCGTGCTGTGCGCGGCCGCGGGCGTGGCGGCGGTGGCGGCGCTCGCGGACCGCGGCCGGGGTGCGACCCCGACGCCCGGCGGTGCGCGGTGACCGACGCGCTGCTCGTCGCGGTCCTGGGCGGCCTCGGCGCCGCGACCCGGTTCTGGGTCGACGGCACCATCCGGGCCCGCGGGCGCACGGTGCTGCCCGTGGCCACCATCGCGGTCAACGTCACCGGGTCGCTGCTCATCGGCCTGGTGGCGGGGGCGCACCTGTACCTCGGCCTGCCCGCGACGTGGCAGCTGCTCCTGGCGACCGGCTTCTGCGGCGGGTACACGACGTTCTCCGCCGCGGCGGTCGAGACCGTCCGGCTGGCGCAGGCCGGCGAGCGGGCCCGTGCGGTCGCCAACCTCCTCGGCACCATGGTGCTCACGGTCGCGGCCGCCGCGGCCGGGCTGGCGCTCACCGCCGTGTGGGCCGGCTGACCCACTTGCCACGGGTCGTCCCGGTTTGCGAGGGTCGTCGGGGACCGCGCCGCCGCGCGCCCGCTCGGCCCACCCGGTCGGGTCCTCCGACCGGAAGGACACGGCGTTGAGCGAGACCTTCGTGGCGCCCGGCGACCCGATCGACCTCGACAACTGCGCGCGCGAGCCCATCCACGTCCCGGGCTCGGTGCAGCCGCGCGGGGTGCTCCTGGTGGTGCAGGACGACGGCGCCGTCGTCCTGCAGGCCTCCGAGAACGTCGCGACCGTGCTCGGCCGACCCGTCGACACCGTGCTGGGCGCGCCGCTCGGCGACGTCCTGGGGGTGCCGGCGGCCCGGGTGGTGCTCGAGCAGCTCGCCGCGGTGCCGGACCACCGGACCCGCAACCCGGGGCTCGTCGAGATCGCGACCGCGGACGGGACCGTCCAGCTCGACGTCGTCGTGCACCGCCCGCCGCCGGCGACGCTCGCCGACCCCGGCCCGGTGTTCGTCGTCGAGCTCGAGCCCGCCGACGGCCCGCGGCCGCTGACCTACGGCACCACCTACGAGAGCGTCCGCGACGCGATCGCCGACCTGAACCGCGCCGGCGAGCTCACCGAGCTGTACGACATCGCGGCCCGGCACGTGCGGCGGCTGACCGGCTTCGACCGCGTGATGATCTACCGGTTCGACGCCGAGTACAACGGCGAGGTCGTCGCCGAGGCGCGCCGCCGGGACCTGGAGCCGTTCCTCGGTCTGCACTACCCGGCGTCCGACATCCCGGCGCAGGCGCGGGCGATGTACGAGAAGAGCTGGATCCGGCTCATCTCCGACGTCGAGTACACGCCGGTGCCGGTCGTGCCGACGGTCGACCCGCTGTCGGGCCGGCCGCTCGACCTGACCTACGCCACGCTCCGCTCCGTCTCGCCGATCCACTGCGAGTACCTGCGCAACATGGGCGTGCGGGCGTCGATGTCGATCTCGCTGCTCCGCGACGGGAAGCTCTGGGGCATGGTGGCGTGCCACCACTACTCCGGCCCGCACGCGCCGTCCTACGGGGTGCGCGCCGCGGCGGAGTTCCTCGGCGTCGCCCTGTCCGCCCGGCTGGTCGCCCAGGTCGAGGAGGACGCCCTGGCGGAGAGCCGCCGGGCGTCCGGCGTGCTGGCCCGCCTGGTCGGTGCCAGCCGCGACGAGGAGGTGCGGCTGGCGCAGGCGCTGACCCGGACCGACGACCTGCTGACCCTGGTCCCCGCCGACGGGGTGGTGGTCAGCGTCGGCGCGGACGTGCTGACCCGGGGCCGGGTGCCCGACGGCGAGGCCTGCCGGAAGATCGCGGCGTGGGCGTCCTCCGCGGACGAGGTGCTCGCCACCGACCGGCTGCCCGAGGAGCCGGGGGCGCCCGACGTGCCCGGGATCGCCGGCGCGGTCGTGGTGGCCCTGCCCGACGGCGGGACGGTCGTCTGGCTGCGCGGCGAGGTTGTGCGCACCGTCGACTGGGGCGGCGACCCGCACCACAAGATGATCGCGGTGCCGGAGGGTGACGGGGTGCGGCTCGGCCCGCGGCAGTCGTTCGACCTGTGGCGGGAGCAGGTCCGCGGGCGCTCGCTGCCGTGGGACGACCAGCACGTGCAGAACGCGGCCGACCTGCGGACGTACCTCGTGGAGGCGCTGTTCCGCCGTGGGCGGGCCGAGGTCAACGCCGCGCGCGCGATCCAGCGGACCCTGCTGCCCACCTCGCTCCCGTTCGTCGCGGGCTGGTCGGTGGACGCGCGGTACGAGCCCGCCGGGACCGGGCAGGTCGGCGGCGACTGGTACGACGTGCTGCGGCTGGCCGACGGCCGGCTCGCGCTCACGATCGGCGACGTCACGGGCCACGGCCTCGCGACGGCGGCGGCGATGGGCCAGCTGCGCAACGCCACCCGCGCCTACCTGCTCGACTCCGCACCGCCCGCCGTGGTGCTGTCCCGGGTCGCCGCGCTCGCGCGGTGGACCCTGCCGGGCCAGATGGCGACGATGGCGGTCGTGCTGCTCGACCCCGCCACCGGCGAGGTGGAGTACTCCGGGGCGGGGCACCTGCCGCCGCTCGTGGTGCGGGCCGACGGCACCGCGGCGTGGGAGCCCGTGCTGGGCTCGCCGCTCATCGGGCTGCTGACCGGGGAGCCCGCGGCTGGCCGGACGACGCTCGGGCCGGGCGACGCGCTGCTGCTGCTCACGGACGGGGTGATCGAGCGGCGGAGGGAGTCGCTGCGCGACGCCCTCGCCCGGACGGTCGAGGCGGTCGGCCGCCCGGTGCCGGGGGACCTGGACGCACTCGTGGAGCGGCTGCGGGACCCGGCGTCGGACGACGACGCGACGGTGGTGCTGCTGGCGCGCGACTGACGCGCGCGGCGCGGGCCGCGGGCGCGGCTCAGCCGCCCAGCAGGTCCGCGAAGGACGGGGCGCCGGCGAACGGGTCCTGCGGCCCGCGCGGCCCGCGGGCGGCGACGGTCGTGGCGAGCTCGGCGCCGGCGCGGCGGATGCGCGCGGGCAGCGGGCTCGGCTCGTCGGCGGTGGCGCCGGCGGCCCAGTCGTCGGTCGCGGCGAACACCGAGGTCGTGGCGACGTCGGCCCGCAGGTAGGTGAACAGCGGGCGGATCGAGTACTCGAGCGCCAGGGAGTGCCGCGCGGTGCCGCCGGTCGCGCCGAGCAGCACGGGCAGACCCACCAGCGAGTCCTTGTCCAGGATGTCGACGAACGACTTGAACAGGCCCGAGTAGGTCGTCGTGAACAGCGGGGTGACCGCGATGAGCGCGTCCGCGCCGGTCACGGCCTCGATCACCTCGGCCAGCGCGGGGCTGGGCACGCCGGTCAGCATCGCGTTGACGATGTCGTGCGCGTGGTCGCGCAGCTCGACGACGCGGACCTCCGGGCGCTGCCCGCGGTCGGCGAGCTCGGTCGCGGTCGCCTCGGCGAGGCGGTCGGCGAGCAGACGGGTCGAGGACGGCTGGCCGAGGCCGGCCGACAGCGCGACGATCGAGCGCTGGGTCATGGCGTGCTCCTTCGGGGTCCTGCTGGGGTGGTGCGCGGGGTGGTGCTCGGGTGGTGCGGGGCGCCGGGTGGGAGGTCCGGCCGGGCACGCCGACGGCGTGCCGGTCAGAACCTCCCGCCCGACGGGGTTGTTCCTTCGGTCAGAGGCCGGACGCGGCGCCCTGCCGGGCGGTGACCGCGTCGGCGGCCGCGGCGTCGTCCTCGGCCGTCTTCCCGGTCCAGTGGTCCGCGGCGGCGACGGTCTGCTCGTGCACCTGGCCGGTGGCGCGGGCCTTCGCGACGCGCTCGGCGTGCGTGGGCGGGCCGGACGGGACGTCGGCGGGGCGGTCGGACTCCATCTCCTTGCGGAGCACCGGGACGACCTCGCCACCCAGGATGTCGAGCTGCTCGAATACGGTCTTGAGCGGCAGGCCCGCGTGGTCGATGAGGAACAGCTGGCGCTGGTAGTGGCCGATGTCGTGCCGCATGGCGGCGTACCGGTCGATGACCTGCTGCGGCGAGCCGACGGTCAGCGGCGTCTGCGCGGAGAAGTCCTCCAGCGACGGCCCGTGGCCGTAGACCGGCGCGTTGTCGAAGTACGGCCGGAACTCGGTCACGGCGTCCTGCGAGTTCTTCCGCATGAACACCTGACCGCCGAGGCCGACGATCGCCTGGTCCGCGCGGCCGTGGCCGTAGTGCTCGAACCGCTGCCGGTAGAACTGCACCATCTGCTTGGTGTGGCTCATCGGCCAGAAGATGTTGTTGTGGAAGAAGCCGTCGCCGTAGTAGGCGGCCTGCTCGGCGATCTCGGGGCTCCGGATCGAGCCGTGCCACACGAACGGCGGGACGCCGTCCAGCGGCCGCGGGGTCGACGTGAAGCCCTGCAGCGGCGTGCGGAACTTGCCCTCCCAGTCGACGACCTCCTCCTCCCAGAGGCGGCGGAGCAGGGCGTAGTTCTCGATCGCCAGCGGGATGCCCTGCCGGATGTCCTGGCCGAACCACGGGTAGACGGGGCCGGTGTTGCCGCGGCCCATCATGAGGTCCATCCGGCCGCCGGAGATGACCTGGAGCATCGCGTACTCCTCGGCCAGCCGGACCGGGTCGTTCGTGGTGATCAGGGTCGTGGCGGTCGAGAGCACGATGTTCTTGGTGCGCCCGGCCAGGTAGCCGAGCATCGTGGTCGGGGACGACGCCACGAACGGCGGGTTGTGGTGCTCGCCGGTCGCGAAGACGTCGAGGCCGACCTCCTCCGCGTGCTCGGCGATCGCGAGGATCGACCGGACGCGCTCGGTGTCGTCGGGCGCGCGGCCCGTGCGGGGGTCAGGCGTGATGTCGCTGACCGTGAAGACTCCGAACTGCATCTCGCGCTCCTCAAGTCGATGCGTTTGCATGTACTTGCGCCCCAACGAGGGCGTGCGCCGATCTATTCCGCGCCGCCGGGACGTTCGTCCCCGACCCGGTGCCCGTGCGCGTCGGCGCAGGTCAGTGCGTCGTGGCGCCGGTCTCGGCCGGGGCCCGCCGGCTCGCCCGCCGCGTCACCAGGTGCAGGACCAGCCCGACCGCGAGCAGCACCCCGGCGAGCGCCCAGTGCCGCGCCTCCTGCTGGGTCAGCAGCACGACGCAGGTGACGACCGCCAGCACCGGCAGCGCGGTCCAGGCCCGGAAGTGCGGGTGGTCGACCCGGTCCCGGCGCAGGACGAGCACGGCCACGTTGGTGCTGAGGAAGACGAACAGCAGCAGCAGGACGACCGTCGACGCCAGGTCGACCAGCTCGCCGGTGGCGGCCAGGACCATCGCGACGACCGTGGTGACGACGATCGCGACCCACGGGGTGCGGCGGCCCGGCAGCACCCGCCCGAGCGCCGGAGGCAGCAGGCCCTCCTGCGCCATGCCGTAGGTGAGCCGGCTGGCCATGATCATCGTCAGCAGCGCGCCGTTCGCGACCGCGACCAGCGCCACCGCCGAGAAGATCTCGAGGGGGACGCCGCCGGCCGAGCGCACGACCTCCAGGAGCGGGCCGCTGGAGGCGGCGAGGTCCTCGGGCGCGACGACCGCCGGGGCGACGAGCCCCACCAGCAGGTAGACCACGCCCGCGGCGAGGAGGGCGCCGAACAGCGCGCGCGGGTAGACGCGGCGGACGTCGGTGACCTCCTCGGCCAGGTTCGCGGAGGTCTCGAACCCGACGAACGAGTAGAACGCGATCAGCGCCCCGCCGAGGACCGCAGCCGCCCAGGAGGTTTCCGCGGGCAGCTCCAGCACCCGGCCGGGGTCGCCGTCGCCGCGGCCGAGGACGACGGCGCCCAGGACCACGACGAGGACCAGGCCGGACAGCTCGATCGACGTCATGACGACGTTCGCGCGCAGCGACTCCTGGATGCCGCGCATGTTCAGCGCCGCCACCAGGGCCAGGAACACGATCGCGGTGAGCACCGGCGGCAGGTCGAGGAACACCGAGAGGTAGTCGCCGCCGAACGCCAGCGCCAGGCCCGCCGCCGAGGTGACCCCCGCCGCGAGCATGCAGAAGCCGACGAGGAACGACACCAGCGGGCTGCCGAACGCGCGCTGCGCGAACACCGCGGACCCACCGGCCTTCGGGTACTTGGTGACGAGCTCGGCGTACGAGGCCGCCGTGAGCAGGGCCATGCCCAGCGCGACCAGCAGCGGCAGCCAGATGGCGCCGCCGGCCTCCGCCCCGAGCTCGCCGACCAGCGCGTACACGCCCGCGCCGAGCACGTCTCCGAGGATGAACAGGAACAGCAGCGGACCGGTCACGGCCCGGCGGAGGCCGGGGGACTTCTCGCTGGCGGTGTCGGTGGTCACCGGGCCGAGTATCGGCGCGCCGGAGCGGTCGCGCGCGGCGAGCGTGCGGGCCGCCCGGCGCCGAGGGAGTAGCCGACGCGTCGAGCGAGCAACCCGGGGCTACCCCCTCGACGCGTCGACTGCCCCCTCGGTCGGGGATCTGCCCGCGCGGCGGGCTGCGGGGTGTGAGCGGGTGCACACGCCCGGCCGGAGGGCTCAGGTGGTCGTGCGCGTTGTCGATGGTGGACGTGCGGGCCCGGCCCGCCGTCCCGCCCGGAGGACCGGGCGACGCCGCGTGACGAGACCGCGGCAGCAGGTGCCGGTGCCCGCGGGCCGGCGCCGACCGCACCACCGCGCACCACCACCCCGCACCACCGCGCGCCGCGCTCGTCGCGGCAGTCCGCGGGGGCGACGTCGCCCCCGCGCCACCGGCCCGCCGCCGGCGCCGCCGGTCACCGCAGCACCGCACGACCGGGCGCCCGCGCGCGCCCGCACGCAGGGGGATCCGCATGTCCGCACCGACCCGCGCCCGCAGGGGCGCCGCTCTCGTCGCCGCGTTGGCGGCGGTGCTCGCGCTCGCCGCACCGGCCGCCGCCGCGCCCGCCCCGACCAGCACCGAGGGCTTCCGCCTCGGCGCGCACGTCGACCGCGGCCCCGCCCCCGACGCCGCCGCGGCCGTCGCGGGCTTCGAGGACGCGCTCGGTCGCCGGCTCGACGTGCACCGCTGGTACAGCCGGTGGGACGACGCCCAGCCCGCGGGCCCGGTCGCGGACTCGGTCGCCCGGGGCCGCACCCCGCTGCTGTCGATCTGGCCGAAGCGCCTCGACGGCTCGGTGGTCCCGTGGTCGGCGATCGCCTCCGGAGCGGTCGACGGCGACATCCGCCGGCAGGCCGCGGGCGTCGCGGCCCTGGGCGTCCCGCTGTACCTGACGCTGCACCACGAGGCCGACATCGCGCAGGGCTGGGGCACCCCGGCGGAGTTCCGGGCCGCCTGGCGGCGCTACGTGCAGGTGTTCCGCGACGCGGGCGTGCGCGACGTGCGGTGGACGTGGGTGGTGACGCCGGGCAGCTTCGGGTCGTCGCCCTCGACCCCCGGGGCGGACGCGTTCTACCCGGGGGACGACGTGGTGGACCGGGTCGGGCTGGACGCCTACAACTGGTACGGCTGCGCGCCGGGCAAGCCGGCCGGGTGGCGGTCGCTCGCCGAGGTGGCCGGTCCGTTCCGCCGGTGGGCGGAGGCGCGCGGCAAGCAGGCGGTGCTGGCGGAGTTCGGCACCGCCGCCGACCCCGCGGACCCCGCGCGGCGCGCCGCCTGGCTGACCGAGGCGGTCGCGTACCTCGGCGCCTGGCCGGGGCTCGACGTGGCGTCGTCGTTCGAGGGGACGGGCACCTGCCCGTGGGCGGTGGCGGGCTCGGAGCCGGCGCGCGCCGCCTACGCCGCCGCGGTCGCCCGGCCCTCGGCGAACGCCGCCCCGACCGCGGACCTGCGCCCGTCGGCCCTGGTCGGACCGGCGCCGCTCGCGGTCACGTTCGACCTCGCGCGCAGCACGGGCGGCGGCGCCGCGACGGGTGGGGGCATCATCCGCTGGACCCTCGCGCTCGGTGACGGCACGACCCGCACCGGCACCGGGCAGCCCGGCGTCGTCACGCACACCTACGCCGCGGGCACGGTGACCGCTCGGCTGACGGTCACGGACGCCGCGGGCCGCACCGCCACGGACGCGCGCACCCTCGTGGTCGCCGCGCCCCCGGTGGTCACCGGCGTCGAGAGCGGCGTCACCGGGACGGGGGCCCGGCTGCGCGCGTGGGCGGACCCCGCCGGCCTGGCCGGGACGGTCCGCATCGCCTGGGGTCCCGAGGGCGGCGCCGAGAGCGGCCGCGTCGAGCGCCCGCTCGCCGCGTCGACCGCCGCGCAGGCGGTCGCGCACGACCTCGTCGGCCTGGTCCCGGGCACCCGGTACCGGTGGACGGCCACCGCGACCACGGCGGCGGGCAGCACCATGCTGACGAGGACGTTCGACACCCCGGGACCGCCGACGGTGCGGGCGCTCGCGGCGACGGGCGTGACGCGGACCGGCGCGGTCGCGCAGCTGCGGGTGCACCCGCGCGGCCTCGACACGACGGTGCACGTCGAGTGGGGGAGCGGCTGGGCCTCGCGGTCCGGCGACGTGCCGTTCCCCGCCGCCTCCTGGGAGCGCTCGGGCACGGTCGACCTCACGGGCCTCGCGCCGGGGACGACCTACCGGTACCGCGTGGTGGCGACGAACGCGGCGGGGACCACCGTCGGGCCGGAGCAGGTGCTGACCACCACGGGGTGACCCCCGGCCCTCGGCCCTGCGCCGGTCCCGCGCCGGTCCCGCTGCGGCGAGCGGGCCCCCGCCCCGAGCCCGCCGCGTTGCGCAACTGCGCGGTTGTGGTCGCTGCGGGTGGCGTGGCACGCTACGGCAGCCGTCACCCACCCACCCGTCAGGTGGACCCGTGGCCGCCGACCCCCTGTCGCAGGTGTTCGCGGCGCTCGCCGACCCGCTGCGCCGCGACCTGGTCGCCCGGCTCGCGTCCGGCGACGCCACGGTCGGCGCGCTGGCGGCCCCGTACGACGTCTCGCCGCAGGCGGTGTCCAAGCACCTGCGCGTGCTCGAGGAGGCGGGGCTCGTCAGCCGGCGACGCGAGGCGCAGCGCCGACCCGCGCACCTGGAGACCGAGGTGCTCGACCTGATGACGATGTGGATCGAGCGGAACCGCCGCGAGGCGGAGTTCCGCTACCGGCGGCTGGACGACGTCCTGCTGGGGGAGGGGGAGCCCCGGCCCGAGGGCGGCGGCCCCGCCGCCCCCGCCGCCTCCGCCGTGCGGCCCGCCCCGGCCGCCGCGCCCGCCCGGCCCGACACGCCCGCCCGGCCCGCCCCGCCCGCCCCGCCCGCCCCGCCCGCCCCGCCCGCCGTGGGGGACGTCGTCGAGCCCGACCCCGACGCCGCCGCCGGCCCGCGGGTGCGCACCCAGCGGACCCTGCGGTTCCGGATGGACGGCGAGCGGGTGTTCCAGCCGTGGGACCTCGGCGCGCGCGTGATCATCCCCGACGACGACCCCGCGGACGACCCGGACGGCCCCGACGGCGGCACCGGGGGCGCCGCCGCGGACCGCCCGTCCCGCGCCTGAGTCCGAACGGCCGCGTTTGCCCGAATCACCCGGTTCGTGGCGCGCGATCCGCTCACGCGGGCCCCGCGGACGTCGATGGGTTCCTCGCCAGGGGTACCGACCCACGAGGAGCCACGTGTTCACCCGCACCCGCCCGCAGCCGCCGACCGCGGCCACCGAGCTGTCCGAGTCCCGCGCGAACATCGACGCCGTCACCGCGGTCGTGCACGCGCTCGCCGGCGCGACCACGTCCGAGGAGGCGGTCCGCGCCGCGCTCGACGTCGTCCGCGAGCGGTTCGACTGGGCGTACGGCTCGTACTGGCGGGTGGAGGCCGACCGCGCGCTGCACCTCGTCCAGGAGTCCGGGGACGCCGGCGACGAGTTCCGCCGGGTGACCCGCGCGGCGTCGTTCACCGAGGGCGTCGGGCTGTCGGGTCGGGCCTGGCGGCACCGCGACCTCGTGTTCGTGGCGGACCTGGGCGAGCTCACGGACTGCGTGCGCGCCCCGGCGGCGCAGCGGGCGGGCGTCCGCTCCGGCATCTGCTTCCCGCTGCTGGAGAACGGCGTCGTCACCGGCACGATGGACTTCTTCACCACGGAGACGCTCAGCCCCTCCCCGCAGCGCCTCGCGACGCTGCGCAGCATCGGGGTGCTGGTCAGCCAGGCGATCGAGCGGGTCGCCACCGCCGAGCGGCAGGCCGAGGCGCTGCAGGACATCGAGGCGGTCAACCGCGTGATCCACGAGGTCACCGGCGCGCCGACCGCCGAGGAGGCGCTCCACCGGGCTCTCGCGGCCATCCGCGAGGGGTTCGGCTGGGCGTACGGGTCCTACTGGCGGGTCGACGAGCAGCAGCGCGCGCTCACCTTCGTCCAGGAGTCCGGCGACGCGGGCGCCGAGTTCCGCGAGGTGACGCGGACGGCGTCGTTCCGCGAGGGCGTCGGCCTCGCCGGCCGCGCCTGGCGGGCGCGGGACGTGGTGTTCGTGCCCGACCTCGGCGAGCTCACCGACTGCGTCCGGGCGCCCGCGGCCCAGCGGGTCGGCGTGAAGTCGGGCGTCTGCCTGCCGATCGTCGTGGCCGGGCAGGTCATCGGCACGATGGACTTCTTCGCGACCACCACGCTGACGCTGTCGCAGGGCCGCACGGACGCGCTGCGCAACACCGCGTTCCTGGTGGCGCAGGCGCTCGAGCGGCACGCGGGCGCGGCCCGGCTGCGCACCGCGGGCGAGGAGCTCGTGACGTCGATCCAGGAGGTGGAGCGGAACGTGCTCGCCGCCACGACTGTGGCCACCGACGGCCAGCGCATCGCCCAGGACGCCAACCGGGACGTGGCGGGGCTCGGGCAGTCGAGCGCCGAGATCGGCCAGGTCGTCACCGTCATCCAGGGCATCGCGGCGCAGACGAACCTGCTCGCGCTGAACGCCACGATCGAGGCGGCGCGCGCGGGGGAGGCGGGTCGCGGGTTCGCCGTCGTCGCGCACGAGGTCAAGGAGCTCGCCAACGAGACCGCCGCGGCGACCACCCAGGTCGGCGACAAGGTGCGGACGATCCAGCAGCAGGTCGACGGCGTGATCGCGTCGCTGGCGCAGATCGGCGGCGTCGTGGAGCGGATCAACGAGACCCAGCAGACGATCGGCGGGGTGCTGACCGAGCAGGTGGCGGTCACCCGCGCGATCCTCGACTGACCCGGGCGCACGGCGCCGCGGGGAGCAGTGGAAGGTTGTGACGGACACGCCGACGGCGTGTCCGTCACAACCTTCCACCGCCCGGGGTGGCCCCGGGGCGCACCAGGTCAGCCCTGGTACGCCCAGTGCCAGGGCTCGCGCGGGGTGTCCTCGACGAAGCCGTACCGGCCGCCGTTCGCGCGCATCCACGACTGCGCCGCGTCGTCCAGCTTCAGGTCGACCGCCATGCCCCAGCCGTGGTCGCTCGTGCCCGGCACCGCGGCGAGGCCGCCCTGCGAGTACAGGCCCTTGCGCGCGGCGACGTCGACCTGGGCCTCGTACGACCGGTAGGAGTCGGTGATGCCGATGGTCACGCCGTCGCGCGCGGCGTCGGCGACCAGGCTCTCGAGCGCGTCGGCCGCGGGCGCCCACAGCCGGTGGCCGGTGCTGCCGACCTCGTGCAGCGCGTCGGCGGGGATCTTCCCGTTGCCGTAGCCGGCCAGCGCGAGGGGCACGCCGTCGGCGTCCCGCGCGGTGCTGCTCGCCGCCGTGGCGGAGGTGCCGGCCGCCGCGGTGCCCGAGGCGGCCGGGTCGACGGCCTGCGCGAGCGCCTGCGCGAACGCGGCGCCGCTGGTGGTGGTCGTGGGCGTCGGCGCCAGCGACCCGATGGTCGCCTGGATGGCGGCGATGCGCTGGTTGATCGACGCGATGCCGTCGAGGCTCATGCGGTGCGGTTCCTCCCCCGGGGGTGCACCGTTCCCCATCGACCGGCGGTGCTCCGTCCTGAGGACCGCGCCGCTCCCGGGGGCGGGGTCCCGCGGGATCACGCGGCAGATCGCGACACGCGGGGTGCGGAACGGGGGCGTGTCGGTGGTCGTGCGTACCGTCGTGGCCATGAGGAGTCAGCGGCACGTGTGCATCTGGTTCGACGACGGCGACGGCGTCGAGCTCCTGTGCGCCTGCGGCACCCGCGCGGTCGCCGTGGTGGACGAGGAGACGGGCGAGCTGGTCGTCGTCGCGACGGTCGAGGAGCCCGCACCCCTGGCCGTCTCGGCCTGACCGGGGCGCGGCGGCGGTCGCCGGTCAGCTCACCGGCACCGTGCGCCGCTCGGGCGTGAACGCGTAGAGCACCCCGTCGCGCTCGCCCACCCACCACGACCCGCACATGACGGTGGCGTCCTGCTCCGCCTCGGCCGGCCACCAGTCGGCCGTGAGCGTCGACACCGACCGGAAGTCCGCCGGGTCGCCCTGCGCCGGGCGAGGTGCGAGGGGGTGCTCCGCCGACACCGGGACGCAGTCGTCCGGCAGGTCCGCGAGCGCGGCGCGCATGGTGACGATTCGCTCGTCCCCGCCCGGGCGCTGCTTCACCCGGACGTCCGTGGCGCCGTCGGGCGCCCACCCCGGGAGCGAGGCGTCGGCCTTCGCGTCGGCGCCGGTGGCGAAGGTGGTGGCCCGCGGGTCGGGCTGCCGCCCGAGAGCGTTCGCGACCGCACCTCCGCACGCGCTGAGCGAGAGCGCCGCGGCGGCGGCGAGCGACAGCGCGCCGAGCAGCCGGCGCTCGGGCGTGCGCGGCGGGGTGCTGGTGAGCGGGGTGCCGTCCATGCCCTCGACGCTAGGATCCGGGCCCGCGCTGGCGCGTCGGCTCGGGGGACGGTCGTGCCCGCCGGCCGGTCATCCCGCAGGCGGACCCGCCGCTCCGCCCGGGGGCGGTCCCGGACGTCAGGGCGGCGCCGGGGGAGCGGCGGGCGCCGCCGCCGGGGGCGGCGCGGGCGCCGGTCCCGCCGAGGGCACGATCGTCACCGTGGCACCGGCGGTGGCGGTCCCGGACGGGCTCTGCCGGAGCACGGTGCCGGCGGGCGCGGGGTCGGGCACGGCGGCCGCGACCGACACCCGGAACCCGGCGCGCAGCAGCGCGGACTGGGCCCCGGCGACGTCCCGCCCGACCACCCGCGGCACCGGCAGCTGCTTGCCGAGCACCTCGTCCTGGCCCGGGGGCGCGAACCCGGGCACCGCCTGCCCGTCCAGCGCCGGGATCATGAACGACTTCCAGATGGGCACCGCGACCGAGGACCCGAACACGTTCCGGATGTACCGCCCGTTGATCGTGATGCGCTGCATGGGGAGCATCCGGTCCGCGAAGCCGACCCACACCGCGGTCGCCCGCAGCGGCGTGTAGCCGACGAACCAGGTGTGCTCGTTGTGGGACGTCGTCCCGGTCTTGCCGGCCGAGGGGAACGGCGGCGGGTCGGTGGCCGCGGTCCCGCTCCACACGTTCTGCAGCGCGTACGTCACGGCGTCGGCGACCCGGGGCTCGAGGGCGCCCGGCGTGCAGCCGCCCGGCGGCACGGGCATCGCCTGCCCGTCGGTGTCCGTCACGGAGAGGATCGCCACCGGCACGCAGTAGGTCCCGCTGTTCGCGAACGCCGCGAACGCGGCCGCCATCGACAGCGGGGAGACCGAGTTCGACCCGAGGACGTTGGCGGGCAGCGGGTCGAACGGGCCCTCGCCGGACGAGCCGCCGGGCTTGTGGATGCCGAGGGCGGTCGCGGTGTCGAACACCCCGCAGATGTCGATCTGCGAGGCCATCGCGATGTAGCCGGAGTTCACGGAGTTCCGGGTGGCGTCGAGCACGCTCATCACCCCGCCGGACCGCGGGCCCTCGGCGTTCGCGAACCGGTACTCGGTGCGGGGGTCGAGCCGGGTGCACGAGGTCCGGAACTCGCTGAACCGGTACGAGAACCGGGTGCCGTTCACCCGCTCCGACAGGCTGTGCCCCTCCTTCAGCCACTCGGCCAGGGTGAACGGCTTGAACGTCGACCCGGGCGGGAACCCGCTGCCCCCGCCGTACGCGAAGTCGGTGCTGTAGTTGACGGCGGTCTCGCGGTCCCCGTGGTCCTCGGTGTTGTTGTACCGGCGGTTCTGCGCCATCGAGGTGATCTTCCCGGTGCCGGGCTCCACCGTGACCAGTGCCGTCGCGACCCCGGACGGGTCGTCCGCGGGCACGCCGGCCTGCACCGCGGCGGCGGCGAGCGTCTGCTCCCGCGGGTCGAGGGTCGTCGTGATGGTCAGCCCGCCGCGGTACAGCCGGTCGACCCGCTCGGCCTCGGTCGCCCCGAACGCCGGGTCGTTCCGGATCACCTTGGTCACGTAGTCGCAGAAGTAGCCGGAGCCGGGCACGGCGGTCTCCGCTGCCATGCAGCCGACGGGCCGGGTGTCGACGAGCAGCGTGCCGGCGAGCGGCGTCGCCAGCCCCGCCGCGAGCTCGTCGGCGGTCAGGTACCCCTGCTCGCGCATGAGCCGGAGCACGAGGTCGCGCCGTTCCTGCGCCGCCTCGGGGTTGCGCACCGGGTCGTAGGCCGTCGGGCTCTGCGTCACGGCGGCGATGGTCGCCGCCTCCAGGTACGTCACCTCCGCGGCGGGCTTGCTGAAGTACCGGCGCGCCGCCGCCTCGACGCCGTACGTGTTCACGCCGAACTGGGCGATGTTCAGGTACGCCTCGAGGATCTGGTCCTTCGTCATCTCCTTCTCGAGCGCGATCGCGAGCTTGGCCTCGCGGAGCTTGCGCGCGTAGCCCTCGGGTCCGCTCGCCTCGCGTGCGGCGTCGGCGCCGGCCGGGTCGCCCGCGCGGACGGCCTGCTCGATCAGGACGTTCTTCACGTACTGCTGGGTGAGCGTGGAGGCGCCCTCGGTCCGGCCCGACGACTGCAGGTTGCGGACGAGGGCGCGGACCATGCCCTCCGGGTCGATGCCGCCGTGCTGGTAGAACCGCTTGTCCTCGATGGCGATGACCGCCTGCTGCAGCGGCTCGGCGACCGCCGTCAGCGGGACCACCACCCGGTTCTCCGCCCAGAACGTCGCCAGGACGGTGGCGCCGTCGGACGCGAGGACCGTGGACCGCTCGGACAGCGGCTGCCGCTCGATCTCCGACGGCAGGTCCTCGAAGGCCTCGACCGCGAGGTCGGTGGTGCCGTTCGCGACGGCCACGGTCGGCAGCACCAGCGCCGCGGCGAGCACGCCCCCGAGCACGGCGGTGAGGACGAACGCCAGCACCAGCGCGACCGCCCTCGTGACGGTCATGCGCCGGGCGGCTCGACCCCCGCCGGGTGCCATGTGCGCCACGGTAGGGGGTCCGCGCGCAGGTCGCGCCCGGGAGCGGGGTGAGTTCATCCCCACCGGGTGAGGGCGAGGCACGGGCGACGCGGTGCCGCGGCCCGGGGGCGCCCGGGGTGGGCGCCCCCGGGAGGGCTCAGAAGTCGCCGCCCCCGAAGTCGCCGCCCCCGAAGTCGCCGCCGCCGAAGTCGCCGCCGCCGACGTCGCCCCAGCCACCGCCGTCACCGCCCCAGCCGCCGCCGTCCGCGGAGACGTCCCCGCCGTCGCCGTACCCGTCCGCGCCGTGGTCGGCGCCCGGGTCGCCGCCCGCGTCCGCCGCGGCGTCGCCCTGGTCGGACAGGTCGAACAGGCTGTCCGCGATCGCCGTGCCGACGAACGCCCCGGCCACGCTGGCGAGCAGCGAGCCGGCGATCATGCCGCCCATCCCCATGCCGCCGCCCATGCCGCCGCCCATGCCGCCGGCGCGGCCGAACGACCGCTCCAGCGTGCCCGGCTGCCGCAGCTCGGCCCGGGTGGCCGTCCGCGCGAGCGAGCGCGGGTCGTCGTCCGTGGTGCGCTCGGCGGGCGGCACCTCCGCGGCCAGGCCGTCGAGGACCTGCCGGCGCTGCTCGGGCGTCAGCTGCGCGAACGCCTCCGCGTGCGCCTGCTCGATCGCGTCGGGCGGGGCGGTGCGCAGCAGGTACCGGTACCGCTCGATCGCGGCCTGGTCGGGGTCGGCGGGCGGTCGCGCGTCGGCCGGGCGTGCGCCGTACGGCTGCCGGTACGGCTGCTCCTGCCGGGGCTCGCGGCCCAGCAGACGGTCCAGGAAGCCCATGGTCGTCCCCTCTCGTCGTCGTCCCCGGGTCGAACGGCCCGGTCGGGGCGCCGGTTCCCGCGCCGGTCCCCCCGGCATCATCACCCGGTTCTCGCGAGGCCACCCGATCGACCGGGTGGGCTCGCGAGAATGGGGTGGGAACCCGGCGCGGCCGCTGCCTACGCTGCCGGGGTGGCTGACGACGACGCACGCGCGGGTGCCCGGCCCGCGGCCCCGACGCCCTTGCCCGCCGACCCCGCGCGGTTCCTGGTGCGCGGGCGGCTCGAGAACCTCCCCCGGCGCCGGGCGGACCGCGACCTGGTGCTGCGGTGGGTGGCGCAGGGCGCGCTGCCGCTCGAGGAGCCCGTCGGCGAGCGGGTGCTCACCGACCGGCTCGCGGGGCTGGCGCGCGACCCCGTGGGCCTGCGCCGGGAGCTCGTCGAGGCGGGCCTCGTCACCCGCACCCGCGACGGCGCGGAGTACTGGCGGACCCGCGTGACGGAGTTCGACCCGCTCTGACCGCCCGGCCCGTCCGGCGTGCGTCAGGTGAGCGCGGCGAACGCGTCCGCGACGGTTTCGTGCGGCGGCAGCACCCGGATCATCGTGGTCAGGGTCAGCACGTCGAGCACCTGCCCGGTGGGTCGCGCGATGGTGAGGTCGCCGCCGGCGGTGCGCGTCGCGCGCAGCCCGGCGACGAGCGCCCCGAGGCCCGACGAGTCCAGGAACGTCGTCTCCTCCAGGTCGACGACGAGCTTGGTGCGCCCCTGCTCGACCAGGTCGGCGACCACCGCGCGGAGCTCCGGGGCGTCGCCGGCGGTCAGCCGCCCCCGGGGCCGCAGGACCACCACGGGCCCCCCGATCCGCTGCACCGCGATCTCCACGTCCGCCCCTTCCGCCGCGCGCCGGCGTGCGCCGACCCACCCAGCGTAGGCAACGGCGCCCGGCGGTGCCGCACGCGTCCAGGTGCTGCGACCGGATGCGACCCGACGCCGCCCGACGCCGCCCGCCTCACGCGTCCGGCCGGACCCGGGCCTCGTGCCGCGGCAGGTCGTCGTCGCCCAGGTCGGTGCGCCAGCCGCCGACAACCCGCAGCCCCGCCACGTCGAGGTGCGGGGCGATGATCTCGGCCAGCGGCGTCGGCCAGTCCGGCGCGCTCAGCCGCTCCCGGCCCAGCGGCTCGCCGTCGCCGTCCCGGACCGTCAGCGTCCACACGAGGTCGCCGTCCCCGGACGCGTCGGGCGAGTGGACGGTCACCGTCCGGGCCCGCGCGAGGGTCACGTCGTCGAGCGCCGCCAGGCGCGGCAGGTCCGAGTGGTGCGGCATCGTCGCCTCCCCGTCCGATGACGGCATCATGCGCGCGGCCCTCGCGGCCCGACCGCCGCCGTGCGGGTGAATCTGCGAGCATGGCCGGGGCGGGCCGCCGGGCCGTCCGGCCACGTGCACCACCTGGGGGGACTGCTTGACGGGCACTGCGCTCCGGGTCGTCGTGCTGGACGACGACCCCGACGTCGCGGCGTACACGGGGACCGTGCTGGAGGGCCGCGCGGGCTGCGAGGTGGTCGTGCTGCACGACGCCTCGGACATCGCGGGCACGCTGGAACGGTTCGACCCGGACGTCGTGGTGACCGACATCGAGATGCCGGGCACGTCCGGCCTGGAGCTCGCGGGCGTGCTGCGGGAGCGGGCGCCGGACGTGGGCGTCGTCGTGATGACCGCGCACGTCTCGGTCGAGTACGCGGTCGGCGCCCTGCGGCAGCGCGCCGACGAGTTCCTCACCAAGCCGGTCCCCGCGGGCCAGCTCGTCGAGGTGGTGCGCCGGCTGGGCGAGCGCCGCCGCGCCGTCCTCGCCGCCCGGCCGGTGGTGCTCGCGGTGGGCGCCCACCCCGACGACGTCGAGATCGGCGCCGGGGGGATCCTCGCGGCGCACCGGGCCGCCGGGGACGCGGTGGTGGTCCTCACGCTGTCCCGGGGCGCGCGGGGCGGGGACGTCGCGGACCGGGAGGGCGAGTCGCGGGCTGCGGCCGCGCTGATCGGCGCGCGCCTGCTCCTGGAGGACCTGCCGGACACGCAGGTCCCGGTCGCCGGGCCGACCCTGGAGGTCCTCGAGCGCGTCGTCGCCGAGGTGCGGCCCTCGGTCGTCTACACGCACAGCGCGAACGACCGGCACCAGGACCACCGCGCCGTGCACGACGCGACCATGGTCGCGACCCGCGGGATCGGCACGGTCGCCTGCTTCCAGAGCCCGTCGGCGACCGTCGACTACCGGCCGAACCGGTTCGTGACGATCGACGGCCACCTGGAGACCAAGCTGGCGATGCTGGCGTGCTTCGCGTCCCAGGTCGGCATCCGCGACTACCTGGAGCCGGACTTCGTGCGCGCGACGGCGCGGTACTGGTCCCGGTTCGGGTCCGGGCGCGCGGTGGAGCCGCTGGAGATCGTCCGGGACACCGCGTGACGTCCCGGGCCCGCGACCGCACCGTGCTGCTCAAGCACGCGCCCACGCTGCTCGCCGTCGGCATCGGCGGCGCGCTCGCGGCCGCGGCCCCCGGTTCCGTGGTGACCGACCGGGGCGCCGTGCTCGCGGGCGTGCTCGGCCTGGCGGCGGCGACCGTCCTCGCGGTCGTGGCCGCCCTCCGGCCGCCGGCCGCGACCCGCCGCGCGGTCGACGCCTGGGCCGCGGGTGACGGCTGGGTCGTCGTCGTGCCGCTGCTGTCCGTGCTGGCGGTCGGCGCGCTGCGGGCCGGGACCGGCGGGACCGGGTCGCTGCTCGGCGCGGTGCTGGTGCTGCCGGTGATCTGGATCGCGGCGGAGCCCGGGCGGTGGTCGGTCCTGCTGGCCGCCGGCGCCGCGTGCCTGGCGCTGCTGCTGCCGGCGCTCCCGGGGGTCGACGGCCACCCGGACGACCTGGCGTGGTGGCGCGCCGCGTTCGCGCCGGTCGTCTACGCGCTCGCGGCCCTGACGGTCAACGAGCTGGCGCGCCGCCTGCGCCGGCACCTGGCCCGGCTCCGGGACGCGGACCGGCTCACGCGCAGCGTGCTGGACGCCGTGACCGAGCAGGCCGTGGTCGGCACCGGCCCGGACGGGCTGGTCGACGTGTGGAACCCCGGCGCGGAGCGGCTGCTGGGCCGGACCGCCGCCGAGGCCCAGGGCGCGCTGCGGGCCGACGCCCTCGTGGCGCCCACGGAGCTGCAGGAGCGCTGGCGGCAGGCGGGGACCACGACCCCGTTCGCGGCGCTGGTCGCGGACGTGGCGCCGGGCCGGCCGGAGGCGTCCGAGTGGACCTGGCTGCGCGCGGACGGCTCGCCGGTGCCCGTGCAGGTGTCGACGACCGTGCGGCTCGACGGCGCGGGCCGCCCGGCGGGCTACCTGTTCGTCGCGACGGACGCGACGGCCGTGCACGAGGCCGCCCGGTTGCAGGACCAGTTCACCGGCATGATCTCGCACGAGCTGCGCACCCCGGTCAGCGCGGTCGTGGGCCACCTGGACCTGCTGCGGGACGACCCCCTGACGCCGGACCAGCAGCGGTCGGTCGAGGTCGCCGAGCGGAACGCCGCGCGCCTGCTCCGCCTCGTCGACGACCTGCTGTTCACCGCCCGCGTCGACGCGGGCCGGTTCCCGCTGGCGCTCGCGGACGTCGACGTGGCGGAGGTGGCGCGCGCGGCCGTCGAGTCGGCGCGGCCGGCGGCGGACCGGGCCGGGGTGGCCCTGGTGCTCGACGTGCCGGACGGGCCCGTGCCGCTCCGGGCCGACGCGGTCCGGCTGGCCCAGGTCGGCGACAACCTGCTGTCGAACGCGGTGAAGTTCACGCCCGCCGGCGGCGCGGTGACCGTGCGGGTGACCGCGTCGGTGGACCACGTGCGCCTGGCGGTCGCGGAAACCGGGCTCGGCATCCCCGCCGACGAGGTGGACCGGCTGTTCTCCCGGTTCTTCCGGACGACGACGGCGACCCGGAACGCCGTGCCCGGCGTCGGGCTCGGGCTGGCGATCACCCGGTCGGTCGTCGTGGCGCACGGCGGCGTGATGGAGGTCACGAGCGCCGAGGGGGAGGGGACCACGTTCACGGCGGTCCTGCCGCGCCGGCGACGGGACCCGGCGTCCGGCTGAGCCCGCGGGCGAGCCCGGGAACGACGAAGCCCCGCGTCGCCTGGGGCGATGCGGGGCTTCCTCGGTGGCTCCGACCGGCGTCGATCCGGTGACCTTTCGATTTTCAGTCGAACGCTCTACCAACTGAGCTACAGAGCCTTGATACGACGACACCGGCCCAGTGGACCGGTGTGATCGAGCGACCCCGACGGGACTTGAACCCGCGACCTCCGCCGTGACAGGGCGGCGCGCTAACCAACTGCGCTACGGGGCCTCGTTGTGAGACCTATTCTTCCACATGCACGGAGCTCGTACCCCCAACGGGATTCGAACCCGTGCTACCGCCGTGAAAGGGCGGGGTCCTGGGCCGCTAGACGATGGGGGCTCGCGCCCCTGACGTCGAGGCGTCTTCAGACCGAGGAAGACTCTACGGGTAGGTCTGCGGATCCTCCAAATCGGCGAGGATGGTCCGGTGATCGACATGTCGCGCGAGGACTTCGAGGACGCCGTCCGGGACGGCCTGGACCGCATCCCGGACGAGCTCGCCGCCCGGATGGACAACGTGGTGGTGCTGGTCGAGGACGACGCGCCGGCCGACGACCCCGACCTGCTCGGGCTGTACGAGGGCGTGCCGCTGACCGAGCGCGGCGAGTTCTGGGCCGCCGGCTCCCTGCCCGACCGCATCACGATCTTCCGCCGGCCGACGCTCGCGATCTGCGCGGACCGCGAGGAGGTGGCCGAGGAGGTCGCGGTCACGGTGGTGCACGAGATCGCGCACCACTTCGGCATCGACGACGAGCGGCTGCACGAGCTGGGCTGGGCCTGACGTCGGTCCGGCGCCTAGGTGGGGGCCAAGGTCCCGTCCGGGGCGGGCCGCGCGCTCGTAAAGTCCGGGTCAAGCGCGCCCTCGCGACCCCCGTCGCGCCGCGGCGCGCCCCGGGGCACCCCTCGCGGCCGCCCCGCGGCCTCGACGCGTAGGGAGCCCCACCATGACCGTGGACCTGACCCTGGACCTGTCCTGCGTGCACCTGGCGCGCGACGTCCGCGCCGCCCTCGACGCGAGCCCGCGCGTGATCGTGCCGCAGACGCGGGCCGAGCTGTACGAGCTGGCCCTCGGTCCGGACGGCGGCCCGACCTTCGCGGTCGAGTACGACGTGGACGGCGCGCCGTACCGGGAGGCGGACGTCGCCCGGTGCCGCAACGGCCTCGCGGTGAACTACCCCCCCGAGGACTACATGCGCCGCCGGGACCCGGACTGCATGCGGATCGCGGACGGTCTGCCGACGGACAAGCCCCGGTACAGGGACGTCTACGGCGAGGACTTCGACCCGGTCCGCGCGGAGACGCTCGCGTGGCTCGGGACGCAGGAGCTCGTCGTGGTGCCGTTCCGCGCCGGCGGCCCCGCGGTGGGGTACCCGTCGCTCGCGATCTGCCCGGCGAACGCCGCGTTCTTCGCGCTCACGCTCGTCGACCTGCAGGGCTGGGTGACGTTCGAGGAGCTCGGCCCGTTCGACCCGCGGTCGATCCTGTACGTCGCGCCGCCGTTCCGGCACACCCGGTTCGGCGGCCGGCAGGTCGTCGTCCACGACCGGTCCGAGCGGCTGCACGAGGTGTGGGCCTACAACCTGTACCCGGGGCCGAGCGCCAAGAAGGGCGTGTTCTCGGTGCTGCTCGACATCGGCGAGCGGGAGGGGTGGCTCACGGCGCACGCGTCGTCGGTCCGCGTGACCACCCCGTACGAGAACGAGACCGTGATCATGCACGAGGGCGCCTCGGGCGGCGGGAAGTCCGAGATGTGCCAGGAGATCCGGCGGGAGGACGACGGGCGGATCCTCGTCGGCACGAACGTGGTCCGGGACGAGCCGTACCACCTGACGCTCGGTGAGACGTCGTCGCTCGCGCCGGTCACCGACGACATGACGCTGTGCCACCCGTCGGTGCAGGGCGAGGACGGCCGCCTGACGGTCTCCGACGCCGAGGCGGGCTGGTTCGTCCGGGTCGACAACCTGACCGCCTACGGCGAGGACGTCGCGCTGGAGCGCGCCGTCATCGAGCCCGACCAGCCGCTGGTGCTCCTGTCGATCGACGGCGTCCCCGGCGCCACGGCCCTGCCGTGGGAGCACACGCTCGACTCCACGGGGCGGCGGTGCCCGAACCCGCGCGTCGTCATCCCGCGGTCGTCGATCCGGAACGTCGTCGACGAGCCGCAGCCGGTGGACGTGCGCACGTTCGGCGTCCGGATGCCGCTGTGCACCCGGGACGCGCCCACCTACGGGATCATGGGGATGATGCACGTGGTGCCGCCCGCGCTGGCCTGGGTCTGGCGGCTGATCGCCCCGCGCGGCGACAAGAACCCCTCGATCGGGGAGAGCGCCGACGTCACCGCGGCGCTCGCGCACGGCGGCATGGTGGCCGAGGGCGTCGGCTCGTACTGGCCGTTCTCGACGGGCACGAAGGTCGCGGCCGCGAACCTGCTGCTCCGGCAGCTGGTCGAGCACGACCGCACCCGGTACGTCCTCACGCCGAACCAGCACATCGGGGCCTACCACGTGGGCTTCTCGGCCGAGTGGCTGACCCGGGAGTACCTGGCCCGGCGCGGCGGCGGCCGGATCCGGCGGGAGCAGCTGGCGCCCGCGCGGTGCGCGCTGTTCGGCTACCGGCCCACCGAGATGAAGCTCGACGGCCAGCAGATCCGGCCGACCCTGCTGCAGCCGGAGTACCAGACGAACGTCGGCGCGGACGCGTACGACGCGGGCGCCGCGGTGCTCCAGGGGTTCTTCGCCCACGAGCTGCAGCAGTTCCGCACCGACGACCTCGACCCGCTGGGCCGGGAGATCATCGACCTGTGCCTCGCCGGGGCGCCGGTCGAGGCGTACGAGGAGCTGACGCCGCTGCACCTGTAGGCCCCGCGCGCGGCGTGGCTACGCTCGGGTGCGTGACCGCCGAGACGACCCACGCCGCCCGCCCCGCCCGCCCGCGCCTCGGCGTGGTGCTCCTGCCCCAGCAGCGCTGGGCGGAGGCGCGGCACACCTGGCGGCGCGCCGAGGAGCTCGGCTTCGACCACGCGTGGACGTACGACCACCTGGCGTGGCGGACGCTCGCCGACGAGCCGTGGTTCGCCACCGTCCCGCTGCTCGCGGCGGCGGCGGCCGTCACCGAGCGGATCCGGCTCGGCACCTGGGTGGCGTCGCCGAACTTCCGCCACCCGGTGCCGTTCGCCAAGGACGTCATGGGGCTCGACGACGTCGCCGGCGGCCGGTTCCTGCTCGGGCTCGGCGCCGGCGGCGAGGGCTTCGACGCCGGCGTGCTCGGCCCGGCGCCGACCCGCGGCGAGCGCACCCGGCGGTTCGAGGAGTTCGTCGAGCTGCTGGACCGGCTGCTCACCCACCCCGTGACCGACCACGAGGGCACGTTCTACGAGGCGCACGGCGCGCGGATGCACCCGGGCACGATCGCCCGGCCCCGCACCCCGTTCGTCGTCGCCGCGGGCGGCCCGCGCACGATGGCGCTGGCCGCGCGGTACGGGCAGGGCTGGGCGACCTACGGGCCGGTGCTCGCGCCGGACGAGCAGCCCGCGTCGCCCGCGGCCGCCCAGGAGGCGTGGTGGGCCGGGCTCGCCGAGCAGGTGGACCAGCTGCGGGAGATCGCCGGCCGGCTCGCCCCCGGCGGCCCGGTGCCGGACCTGTACCTCAACCTCGACGGGGCGCCCGTGTTCTCGCTGGAGTCCGCCGCGACGCTCGTCGAGGGCGTCGAGCGCGCGGCGGAGCTCGGGTTCACGGACGTGGTCGTGCACTGGCCCCGCGCCGAGGGGATCTACGCGGGGTCCGAGGACGTGCTGACCGAGGGGCTGTCCCGCCTCGGTCGGTGAGGGCCGTCAGCGGGCCTGCCGCGCCTCCCACGCGCTGGCGACCATCTCGGTCAGGGTGTGCCGCATGACCCAGTCGAGGTCGCGGGCCGCGGCCTCGCCCGACGCGACGATCCGCGCCGGGTCGCCCGGGCGCCGCGGGGCGACCTCGGGCTCGAACGCGATGCCCGTGCCCTCGGCCATCGCGGACATGATCTCCCGCACGGAGACGCCGTCCCCGGAGCCGAGGTTGTAGACCCGCTGCAGCTCCCGGCCCTCGTCGAGCGCGCGCGCCGCGGCGACGTGCGAGGTGGCGAGGTCGGCGACGTGCACGTAGTCGCGCACGCAGGTGCCGTCGGGGGTGTCGTAGTCGTCGCCGTTGATCCGGGGGGTGCGGCCCGCGGCGAGCGCGTCCAGCACGAGCGGGAACAGGTTGTGCGGGCTGGTGTCGGACAGCTCGGGCGTGCCCGACCCGACGACGTTGAAGTAGCGCAGCGAGGTGTGCGCGAGGTCGGTCGCCCGGCCCTGGTCCCGGAGCAGCCACTCCCCGATGAGCTTCGACTCGCCGTAGGGCGACTCGGGCGCGGTCGGGGTGTCCTCGGTGACCAGGTCGACGTCGGGGGTGCCGTACACGGCGGCGCTCGACGAGAACACGATCCGCCGGACGTCCGCGGCGGCCATCGCCTCGAGCAGCCGCGCGGTGCCGGTGACGTTCTGGTCGTAGGTGTGCAGCGGGCGCTGCACCGAGACCCCTGCGTACTTGAAGCCGGCCAGGTGCACGACGCCGGTCACGGCGTGCTCGCGGAGCGCCGCGGTGACGAGGTCGGCGTCGAGGATCGAGCCCTGCACGAACGGCACCTCGTCGGGGACGAACTCCCGGTGCCCCGAGGACAGGTCGTCGAGCACCACCGCGCGCATGCCCACCTGCCCGAACGCCCGCACCACGTGCGATCCGATGTACCCCGCGCCTCCGGTGACCAGCCACGTCGTCATGGGTCCAGCGTAGCCCGGCCCGCGGGCGGTCGTGGTGCTTCCTGATCGATCTCGATCGTTTCTGGTGGATCCGTAGGTGGTGCCGCGGCGATGAGGGGGCGCGCCCGCTGCCTACTTTGAGTGGCACCAGCACTCAGCCGCAGGAGCCCGAGGAGCGACGATGGTCCAGGAAGAGCGCGGCGCGAGCCGCAGCAGGGGAGTCACCGGGCGGGCGCGTGTCCTGGCGGCGGCGGGGGTCGTCGCGGTCATGGCCGCGGTCGGCTCGTACGCGCTGTTCTCCGACGGCGGGACCGTCCGCACCACCTTCACCGCCGGCACCCTCGACCTGCGGTTCGACGCAGACGCCGACGGCGCCGCCGCGCCGTACGTCGTGACGTTCGACGGCGGGGACGCGCTGGCGCCCGGCGTTCCGGTGACGCGCGAGCTGGTGGTCTACAACTCGGGGTCCGTGCCCGCCCTGCTGGCGCTCGGGGCGCCGGTGGTGGTCAACGAGGACCCCGGCGACGAGCCGCTGCAGGACGTGCTCTCGGTCCGGGTCGACGAGGCCACCGCGGGCACGCTCTACGACGGGCCGCTGGTCGGCGCGGGGTTCAGCGGCCTCGAGCTCGGCGCCGGCGGTACGACGGCGACCGGGCTGACGCTCACGTTCGAGGTGACCGTGGACGCGACCGCCGGAGTCGGCGTCGCGGGGCAGACGGTGCAGGTCGACCTGCCCTTCACCGCGGCCCAGGCCGCGCCGTGACCGCGTCCGGGTCGGTGGTCGTCGACCCGGCGGAGCTCGACGTGACCGGGCTGGCGCCGGGCGAGGCCGTCGTGCGCGAGGTGACGGTCCGCAACGACTCCGGGGTGCCCGTGCTGCTGGCCTGGACCCGGCGCGAGGAGGGCGCGCTGTTCGCGGGCGGCACGCCGCTCGGCGTCGGCTACGCCTGGGACCCCGGCGGCGGCGCGGCCTGCGACGGCCGGCCCGTCGTCGGGGCGGGGTCGACGCTCGACCTGCGCGTCGAGGTCGTGCTCCCCGCCGGGGCGGGCGACGAGCTGCAGGGCGCCACCGGGACGTCGACCCTCGACTGGGTGGCGACGGCGCTGCCGGGCGGGGTGTGCCCGCCGGGCGGCGGTCCGGGCGCGCCGGGCGGCGGCGACGGCGGGTCCGGCGGCGGCTCGACCACCGCGGGCGACGCCTGGACCGGCGGTCTCGGTGCCACCGGGGCCGAGGTGGGTGTCCTGGCGCTCGCCGCCGCCGTCCTGCTCGCGGCCGGGGCGGCGCTGGTGCGCGGCGCCCTGCGAGGGCGGTCCCGGTGCCCGGCCGGCTGAGCGGGGCCGCGCGCGACCGCACCGTCCGCCGCGACGGGCGGCCCCGGCGCGCCGTCCTCCGGGTCCTGGCCGCGTGGTGCGCCGCGGCGGTGCTGCTCGCGCCCGTCGTCGCCACCCCGTCCACCGCGCTGCTCGCGGACGGCGGCGCCGTCCGCGCGACCCTGGGCACCGTCGAGGCGGAGCCGCTGCTGCTCCGGGGCGGGATCGGCGCGGGCGAGGCGTGGTCGCTCGGCTGGGACGCCGACGGGCGGCTGTTCGCCTGGGGGAGCAACGGCGTGGGCCAGCTGGGCACCGGTCTCGAGACCGCGTCCGTGACCCGCCCGACCCCGGTCGCGGTGCCGGACGGGCGACGCGTGGTGCAGGCGTCCGCGGGCATCGACCTGGGCATCGCGCTCACCGACGACGGCGGCGTCTGGGCCTGGGGCAACCCGGACATCTGGACGAACACCGACGTGCCGCAGCGGGTGGCGTTCTTCGACGACCTGGACGACGAGGTGGTCGGGGTGGACGCCGGCGGGTACTACTACCTCGCCTGGACGGGGACGGGCGCGCTCTACTCCTGGGGTGTGGCGTCCCACCGGCTCGGGCGGCCGTTCCAGACGGACCGGGACCCGCCGGCCCGGGTCACCGCGCAGGGGCTCGACTCCCGGACCGTGGTGACCGCCTCCGCCGGCCGGTTTCACGGCGCGGCGGTGACGGCCGACGGGGTGGCCGTCTGGGGTGCGGACGTCGGCGACACCGCCGGCTCCGCCGTCACCGGCCTGCCTGACGACGACCCCGTGGTCGGGGTGTCGGCGGGCGCGCGGGCGACCCTGCTCTGGACGGCGTCCGGCCGGCTGCTCGGCACCACGAGCCGGGAGGCGGAGCCGGTCCCGGGGCTCGTCGACGTCGTGGGCGCGGTGGTCTCGTCGCCGGTGACGGGCCTCCCCGGCCAGTGGGCGTGGGACGGTGCGGGCCGGCTGTGGGCGTGGGGCTCGAACGCGGGTGGCCAGCTCGGGATCGGCGCGCCCGGGGGCGTCTACGTCTCGCCGCAGGCCGTGGAGCTGGCGCCGGGGTCGACGGCGGCGGCGGTCGCGGGCGGCGGGGCGCACGCCCTGTACGAGGCCGGGTCCGGGACGTTCGCCGCGGCGGGCAGCAACGAGCACGGCCAGCTCGGCGACGGCACGACGACGCCGCGCACCGAGTTCCGGGTCGAGGTGCCGATCGCGGGCTGGCCGCCGCGGGGCGCCCTCGACGACCCGCCGTGACGCGGGGACCGCGGCACGCGCGGCCGGGCGCCGGGCGCCGGTGCGCGCGGGTCGCCGGCGCGTCCCGGCGGCCCGCGTGGTCCGGGCCGGGCGACGGGGTCGTCGTCGAGCGGCTGGCCCGGCGCCTGGTCGACGTCGCGGCCGTGGCCGGCGTCCTCTGCGCCGCGGCCGTCGCGGCGCTGCTGCTCGCGGGGTGGCGGCCCGTCGTCCTGGTGTCGGGGTCGATGGCACCCGCGATGCCTGCCGGATCGCTGGTGCTGGCCCGCCCCGTCCCGGCCGCGGAGGTGCGGGTGGGCGACGTGGTGACCGTGCCGCTGCCGGGGAGCGCGACGCCGGTCACGCACCGGGTCGCCGCAGTGCGGTCCGCCGACGGCGAGCTGCGGGCGACGCTGCGCGGGGACGCGAACGCCGCGGACGACCCGCACGAGTACGTGCTGCCGGCCCGGACGCACCGCGCGGCGCTGCACGTCCCGCGCGCCGGCCTGCTGGTGACGGGCGCCCCGGGGACCGTGCTCGTCGCGGGCGCCGCGACGCTGGTGCTGCTCGCCGTGCTGCCCGCGCGGCCGGGCTCCTCGGCGACCGCGCCGCCCGGGGTGGTGCGGTCGCGCGCGCGATGAGGCAGAGTGCACCGCAGGCAGGCGCGCGGCGCGGGGGGCGCCGGGTCGGCGCCGGGTCGACGGCGTGGTCGGCGTCCCGGTGGCGGCGTGCCGGATGCTCAGTATGCTGAGCATCTACTCGAGCCCAGGGGAGGTCGCGTGCGCAGTGCCCGCACCCGAGCGGACGCGGGCGGCGGTCTGGTGGCCGACGCCCCGGCGTCGCACGCGCGCGCCCGCGCGCACACGGCCTCGGACCCGGCGCCCGACCTCGCCGCCCGCGTCGAGGACGGCCTCGCCGCCGTCCGGCTGCTGCTGGTCGACGACGTCGCCGCCCGTCGCTCCCGGGCGCGGGAGCTCGCCGTCGAGCACGCGGCGCTGTGGCGCGCGGTCGGTGACCAGCTCGGCGGCGGCCGGCTCATGCGCCCGCGGCTGACCGTCGCCGCCTACCTCGGGCTGGGCGGGACGGACCTGGCCGCCGTCGCCCCCGTGGCCGCGGCGCAGGAGATGCTGCACACCGCGATGCTGGTGCACGACGACGTGCTGGACCACGACGACACCCGCCGCGGCCGGCCGAACGTCACCGGGACCGCGCGCCGCCGGCTCGCCGCCCGCGGGGTCCACGGGCCCGCGGCGGAGGACCCGGTGCTGGCCGCCGGCCTGCTCGGCGGCGACGTCGCGATCGCCGCAGCCTTCGACCTCGCCGCCTCGGCGCCGGTGCCCCCGCAGGTCGCGCTGCGGGTGGTCCGGTCGCTGGCCCGCGCGGTCGACACCACCGTGGCGGGCGAGCTGCTCGACGTCACCGGTGGCCTGCACGGCCCGACGGCGGTCGACGCCCTGCGGGTCGCGGAGCTCAAGACGGCCGTGTACTCGTGCTGCGGGCCGCTCGGCGCGGGCGCGGTGCTCGCCGGCGCGGACGACGCCGTGCTCGGCGTGCTCGACCGGTTCGGGACCGCGTTCGGCGTCGCGTTCCAGCTCCTCGACGACGAGCTCGGCGTGTTCGGCGACCCGCAGGTCACCGGCAAGTCCGTGCTGTCCGACCTCCGGGAGGGCAAGCGCACCGAGCTGCTGCGGCTCGCGTACCTGCGGGCCGACGAGGGGCACCGCGCGGTGCTGGACGCCTCGGTCGGCCGCCCCGACCTGACGGAGGCCGACGCCGCCCGCGTGCGCGAGGTCATCGCCGCCTCCGGCGCGCTCGACGAGGCGCGCCTGGTGCGGGCGGACGCCGTGCGCACCGCTCGTTCCGCCGCGGTGGGTGGCCTGCCCGAGCCGCTGGCCCGCTACCTCACCGACCTGCTCGACGCGACCGCCGGGGTGGCCGGGTGACCGCGACCCGGCTCCCCGTGCGGACCGCGTCGGCCGCGCTGTACGACCGCACCGCCGCCCGGGCCAGCCGCGCCGTGCTGGCGGGGTACTCGACGTCGTTCGGGCTGGGCACCCGGCTGCTCGGCCCGCGCGCCCGGCGGGACATCGAGGCCGTGTACGCCCTGGTCCGGATCGCCGACGAGGTGGTGGACACCCGCGGCGGCGACGACGCGGGGGCGCTGCTCGACGAGCTCGAGGCGCAGACCGCCCGCGCGATGGCGTCGGGGTACTCGACCAACCTCGTCGTGCACGCGTTCGCCCGCACCGCCCGCCGTACCGGGATCGGCGCGGCCGAGGTCGACCCGTTCTTCGCGTCCATGCGCGCCGACCTCACCGTCCGGGTGCACGACCGCGAGTCCTACCTGCGGTACGTCTACGGCTCGGCCGAGGTGGTCGGCCTCATGTGCCTGCAGGTGTTCCTCAACGCGGACCGCGCGCCCGGCGAGCCGGTGCGCCGCCCCGACGCGCCGACGGTCGACGGCGCGCGGGCGCTCGGCGCCGCGTTCCAGAAGATCAACTTCCTGCGCGACCTCGGCGCCGACTCCGGCGAGCTCGGCCGGCTGTACTTCCCCGGGGTCGGGCCCGAGGGGCCGACCGACGCCCAGCTCGCGGCCATCCTGGACGAGATCGGCGCCGACCTGGCGCGGGCGCGCGCGGCGCTCCCGCGGCTGCCCCGGCGGGCGCGCGCGGCCGTGTCGGCGACGCTGGCGCTGTACGACACGCTGCTGGCCGACCTGGCCGCGACGCCCCCCGAGCGGGTGCTGGCGACGCGGGTGCGGGTGAGCACGCCGCGGAAGCTGGCGGTGCTGGCCCGGACGCTGGCGGGCGAGGCGGCGGACGCGGCGCGGTCGCGCGGCGGGCGCGGGAGCGGGCGCGGTGGCGCGACCGTGCAGGACGACGGACGAGACGACGGAGGTGCGGCGTGACGGGTCGGGTGGTCGTGGTCGGCGGCGGGATCGGCGGCCTCGCGACCGCCGCCCTGCTCGCCCGGGGCGGCGCGGACGTCACGCTGCTGGAGCGGCACGACCGGGTGGGCGGCCGCACCGGCACCTGGGAGCAGGACGGGTTCCGGTTCGACACCGGGCCGTCCTGGTACTTCATGCCGGAGGTGTTCGACCACTTCTTCGCGCTGCTCGGCGAGCGGGTCGAGGACCACGTCGACCTCGTGCGGCTCGACCCGGCCTACCGGCTGTTCCCCGAGCCCGACGCGGCGGCCGGTCCGGGAGCGGCGTCCGAGCCGTTCGACGTCGTCGGCGACCCCGAGGCGAACTGGGCGACCTTCGACGCCATGGAGCCCGGCGCGGGCGAGGCGTTCCGCCGGTACACCGCGGAGTCGACCGACGCGTACCGCACGGCGCTGGACCACTTCCTCTACACGACCTTCGAGCGGCCGGACCGCGCGATCACCGCCGACGTCGCGCGGCGCTCCGGGACGCTGGCGTCGCTGCTGACCCGGTCGCTGGCCGACAAGGTCGCCGCGACCACGGACCACCCGGTGCTGCGCCAGGTGCTCGGCTACCACGCGGTGTTCCTCGGCTCGTCGCCGTACCGCGTGCCCGCGCTGTACTCGCTGATGAGCCACCTCGACCTCGTCGACGGCGTCCGGTACCCGCGCGGCGGGATGTACACGCTCATCGAGGCGATCGAGCGGCTGGCGGTCAAGGAGGGCGTCACGATCCGGACCGGCGCCGACGTCGTCGCGGTCGAGGTCGACGGCGCGGCGCGCTCGGCCCGGCACCCGCGGCGCACCGGCGTGGCCCGCGGGGTGCGCCTGGCGTCCGGCGAGGTCGTCCCCGCGGACGTCGTGGTGTCCGGCGCCGACCTGTTCCACACCGAGACCACGCTGCTGGCGCCCGAGCACCGCACGCTGCCGGAGGCCTGGTGGCAGGACCGGGGCCCTGGCATCTCGGCGCTGCTGGTCATGGCGGGCGTCCGCGGCGAGCTGCCCGAGCTGGCGCACCACTCGCTGTTCTTCACGCGCGACTGGCCGGGCAACTTCGACGCGATCCTCGGCCCCGGGCGGTCGTCGCGGCCGGAGGACCTCCGGGTCCCGGACTCCGCCTCGCTGTACGTCTCGCGCACCACGGCCACGGACCCGTCCGCCGCGCCGGAGGGCCACGAGAACCTGTTCGTGCTGGTGCCGTTCCCGGCGGACGCGTCGATCGGCGCCGGGCCGGCCGGGGCGGCCGAGCTCGACTCGTACGCCGACCGGTACCTCGACCAGGTCGCGCGCTGGGCCGGCGTGCCGGACCTGCGTGCCCGGGTCGTCACCCGCAAGGTCGTCGGCCCGGCGGACTTCGCGCGCGACTTCTCCGCGTGGCGCGGGACCGCGCTCGGGATGGAGCACACGCTCCGGCAGAGCGCGATGTTCCGGCCCGGCGACCGGTCGCCGCGGGTGCCGAACCTGCTGCACGTCGGTGGCGGCACCGTGCCCGGCGTCGGGCTGCCGATGTGCCTGATCAGCGCCGAGCTCGTCGCCAAGCGCCTGCTGGGCGAGACCTCGCCGAGCCCGCTGCCGGCGCCGCTGCGCAGCGGCTACCTCGACGCCGCCCGCCGGCGCGGGGCGTGGACCGAGGCCGTCCCGGCGGGGGCGCGGTGATCCGGTTCGCCTACCTCGGCGCGCTGCTGCTCGCGCTGGGGGGCCTCGCGCTGATCGACCGCCGGTGGCGCCTCGCGTTCTGGGACGCCCCGCGCCGCGCCGCGCTGTGCGTCGGGATCGGCGTCGTCGGCTTCCTGCTCTGGGACGTCGCGGGCCTGGTGCTCGGGATCTTCGCGCGCGGCGAGAGCCCGCACATGACCGGCCTGCTGCTGGCACCCGACCTCCCGGTCGAGGAGGCGGTGTTCCTCACGCTGCTCTGCTACAACGCGCTCCTGGCCTGGCGCGGGATCGACCGGGCGCTGGCGTGGCGGCGGACGCGGACCGCCGGCCCGGCCGGTGCCGCGGGGGAGGCGGCCCGGTGACCAACATCGTGCTGAACGTGCTCGTGCTCGCGGCGGTCGTCGCGGTCTCCTGGCGGGTGCTGCGCGGGATGCGCCTCGGGCCCGTCGCCGGCGCCGCGCTCGTGCTGTGCGTGCTCACCATGGTGTTCGACACCCTGATGATCGCCGCCGACCTGTACGTCTTCGACTCCGAGAAGATCCTCGGCGTCTACCTCTGGGGGGCTCCGCTGGAGGACTTCTTCTACGCCGTCGTCGCCGCGCTGGCGATGCCGGTGCTGTGGACCGTGCTGGGGCGCCGGTCCGCGGCGCGCGCGTCGGCGGCGCCCGGCGCCCGGACCCGGGAGGGCGACGCGTGAGGCAGGTGCTCGCCGCCTCGCGGCCGTTCTCGTGGATCAACACCGCCTACCCGTTCGCCGCCGGCTACCTGCTCGCGACCGAGGGGCGGGTCGACCTCACGTTCGTGATCGGGACGCTGTTCTTCCTCATCCCGTACAACCTGCTCATGTACGGCGTGAACGACGTGTTCGACTACGCCTCCGACCTGCAGAACCCGCGCAAGGGCGGCATCGAGGGGGCGCTCGCCGACCCGGCCGTGGCACGGGTCGTGCACCGGCGGATCCTGTGGGCGAGCGCGCTGTCGGTGCTGCCCTTCCTGGTCTACCTGCTCGCGGTCGGGTCCCTCGCGGCCGGGCTGACGCTGCTGCTGGTGGTGTTCCTCGTCGTCGCGTACTCGGCGCCGGTGCTGCGGTTCAAGGAGCGCCCGGTCCTGGACTCGGCGACGTCCGCGATGCACTTCGTCGGTCCGCTGCTCTACGCGCTGGTGCTCGTCGGGGCCGACCTCGGGTCGTGGTCGGTGTGGCCGGTGCTCGTGGCGTTCGTGCTGTGGGGGATGGCGTCGCACGCGTTCGGCGCCGTGCAGGACGTGCGGGCCGACCGGGAGGGCGGGATCGGGTCCGTGGCGACGGTGCTCGGCGCGCACCCGACCGTCGTGCTCGCGACGGGTGCGTACGTGCTGGCCGCGGCCGTGCTGCTGGTGCTGCCGTGGCCGGGGTGGCTCGCCGCGGTGCTGCCGCTCGTCTACGCCGCGAGCACCGCGCGCTTCTGGTCCGTGCGGGACGAGGACTGCGAGCGGGCCAACGCCGGCTGGCGGACGTTCCTGTGGCTCAACCTCGTCGTCGGCTTCCTGGTGACGATGCTGCTGATCGCGATCGCGCTCACCACCTGAGCCCGCGGGTCAGTCCCCGGACCCGAGCGGGGCGTGCAGCTCCGGGAGCGGCGCGTCCGCCTCGAACGCGGGCGCGTGCAGCAGCGTCACGGTGGCCCAGCCGCGCAGCAGCAGGCCGGCGTCGGTCTCCGACTCCTGGGACGCGGCGAGCTCGGAGTACGTGAGCATGAGGTTCCCGTGCTCGACCTCGTGCACCCGCGCCTGCACCGCGCCGAACGCGGCGAGCGGCGCCCGGCGCAGCCCGCGCACCTCGGCGAGCGGGCGGTCGGGGACGTTGAGGTTCACCACCCGGTCGCGCTGCTGCGGCTGGTCCAGCATCCAGCGGAGCACGTGCGTGGTGTACGCCTCGGCGGTGGCCCAGTGCTGCGGCCGGGCGTCGCCGAGCGACACCGCGAGCCCGCGGATGCCGTGCGTGGCCGCCGACAGCGCGGCGCCGACCGTGCCGGAGTGCAGCACGGCGTGCCCGGTGTTGGCGCCGCGGTTGACGCCGGACAGCAGCAGGTCCGGCTTCGGGCCGAACCCGCCGTGCGCCGCGACGAACGCGATCAGCGCCGGGGCCGCCCGGACGGCGAACGAGTCGACGCCGTCGGGCAGGCCGGGGGCGTCCTTGCGGTCGACCACCAGCCGGCCGTCGTGCTCGGCGCCGAGCAGCGACGCGCTCGCACCGGACGAGTCCCGCGCGGGCGCCGCGACCACCACCTCGTCCGCGCCGGCGGCGAGCGCAGCGCGGGCCAGGACGGCCAGCCCCTCGGACTCGATCCCGTCGTCGTTCGTCACCAGGACGCGCATGGTCGCTCCTCCTCGTCCCCGGCCGCACCGGGGGTCGTCGGTCGTCCGTCCTCCGGCCGGCGGTCAGCCGACCTCCCGTACCACGATCTGCTCGGCGAACCGCTCGATCTGCTCGCGGTGGCCGGTGCCCAGCCCGCGCCGCGTGACGTTCAGGGCGCCCGCCGCGGCGCCGAGCCGCGCCGCCTCGGTCAGCCGGAGGCCGCGCCCGACACCGACCGCCATGCCGGCGGTCATGGAGTCGCCCGCCCCGCGGTGGTCGACCGTCGTCACCGACGGCGCCACGACCTCCGAGACGCCGGACGCGGTCACCAGCAGCGCCGGGTCGGCGGCGCGGGACACCACCATCGCCCCGACCTGGCCGGGCGCCCCGGCGTCCACGTCGATGGGGTCGTCGGGGAACTCGTCCCCGTGGCCCTCGGGCAGCCCCGGTTCGGGGCGCAGCAGCCGCCGGGCACCCTCGCGCAGCGAGTCCACCGAGCCGTCCGCCGCGAGCCCGGCCTCGAGCAGCTCCTCGTGCGACATCTTCAGCACGTCGACCCCGGCCCTCGCGGCCTCGACGGCGGCCTTGCCCGACAGGTCGGCGACCGTCTTCACGCCCGCGGCCCGCAGGTCGCCGATCAGGCGGCCGAAGAACGACGCCGGCAGCAGCGGCGACGGGTACGCGCCCGTGATCACGCAGACGTCCGCGTCCAGGGCCTCGACGAGGATCGTGCCGTACAGGTCGTCGATCTCGTGCCGGTCCAGCCGCGCCGGCGGCATGAACGCGAGCTCGGTGCGCTCCCCGCCCCGCCGGTCGTGCAGGTAGGCGCCGTTGCCGCCCGCGTAGGACACCCGCCGCACCCGCAGGTTCTCGGTCTCCGCGAGGTGCCCGAGCACGGTGCCGGTCTCGCCGCCGAACGGTCCGCACACCACGACCTCGGCGCCGAGCGAGTACGCCATCCGCGCCACCCACAGGCCCTGGCCGCCGGAGTGCACGTGCAGCTCCGGGGTCTCGTCGTCGGAGCCGGTCTCCAGCGTGACCGTGAGGATCGGCGTCGGGGCGAGCACGCACACGCGGGGGTTGCGGCTGGTCGGCACGGGCGTCCTCCTGGGCTCGGGGTCGTCCCGACCCATGCTGACGTGCGGCGACGCGCGGTGCGACCGGAGCGGACGCGGCTCGGGCGGTGCCGCGCGGTGTGCAGGTCGTGCGCAGGGTCGGCGGAGCGCCCGGCCCCGGGTGGTGACCGCGCGACGGGGCGTGTTCGATGGCTCGCGTGATCCGTGCAGCAACACCGTCCTCCGTGCCCGCCGCGACGACCGAGGAGGCCGTCGACACCGCCCGCGACGTCCTCGTCCCCGTGCTCTGGGTGGCCGGCGCCGTGGTCGTGGCCCTCCTGGTCGCGGTGCTCATCGGCGCCCTCGTCCGCACCGTCGCGAAGCGGTCCGCGCTCGCCGCCGACCTGGCCCGCCGGTCCAAGCGCCCGCTGCGGGCGGTGCTCATCGTCATCGCGGTCTGGGTGGCGCTGGCGATCTCCGTGTCCGACGCCGACTGGGAGACCTCGTGGATGCGGGCGATCGGGCACGTGCTGCTCATCGCGCTGATCGCCGCGGCGACGTGGCTCGTCGGCACGCTGGCGTTCGTCGTCGAGGACCTCGCGCTGCAGCGCTACCGGGTGGACGTGAAGGACAACCGGCACGCCCGCCGGGTGCGCACGCAGGTCCAGCTGCTCCGCCGCATCACGGTCGCGGTGCTGGTCGTCGTCGGCGTCGCCGCGGTGCTGCTGACCTTCCCGGGCGTCTCGGCGTTCGGCGCGAGCCTGCTGGCGTCGGCCGGTCTGCTGTCCGTCGTCGCCGGTCTCGCGGCGCAGAGCTCGCTGGCCAACGTGTTCGCCGGCCTGCAGATCGCGTTCACGGACGGCATCCGGGTCGACGACGTCGTCATCGTCGAGCAGCAGTGGGGCCGGATCGAGGAGATCACCCTCACCTACGTGGTCGTGCACATCTGGGACGACCGCCGGCTCATCCTGCCGTCGACCTACTTCACGCAGACGCCCTTCGAGAACTGGACCCGGCGTGCGGCGGAGCTGCTGGGCACCGTCGAGATCGACGTCGACTGGCAGGTGCCGGTGGACGAGCTGCGCGCCGAGCTCAACCGGCTGCTCGCCGACACCGACCTGTGGGACCACCGGGTCGGCATCCTCCAGGTCACGGACGCGGTCGGCGGGGTCGTCCGGCTGCGCGCGCTGGCGAGCGCCGTGGACGCCCCGACCCTGTTCGACCTGCGCTGCTACCTGCGCGAGGGCCTGGTGTCCTACCTCCAGCGGAACGCTCCCCAGGGGCTGCCCCGGACCCGCATCGAGACGACGAAGGGCGCGCCGCTGCCGGTCGTCGAGCCGGCGCCCGCGCAGTCCCGGCGGCCGCGCACCGGCGCGCACGCGGTCGTCGAGCCGGCGACCGAGACCGGGCAGCTCGACGCCCGCCTGTTCACCGGGAGCGTCGAGGCCATGCAGCGCGCGGGGTCGTTCGCGGGCCCGGGCGAGGACGTGATCGCCGAGCGCGAGGAGCACGCCGCGGAGGCCCGGCAGGAGGCCGAGGTCGCCGCCGGCCGGTCGTCCGGCGGGCGGAAGGTCGACGTCGTGCCGGCGCCCGGGACGGACGCGGTGCCGCTCGCCGTGGCCGCCGCGGGCGGCGGCACGCCCGACGCGGTGCCGGTCGCGCCGGGGTCGGGCCAGGCGCCGACCGGGCCGCCGGCGTCCGGGGAGCACCCGGGTGCGGCGGGGTCGGCCGAGGCGCCGACCGTGCCGCCCGCGTCCGGGGAGCACCCGGGTGCGGCGGGGGCGGCCGAGGCGCCGACCGTGCCGCCCGCGTCCGGGGAGCACCCGGCCGCGCCGGAGCTGGCCCAGGAGTCCGGGACGATGATTCTGCCTGCCTACGGCGCGGACCGGACGTCGACCGGCCAGACCGGCGAGACCCAGGTCCAGCCCACGGTCGCCGCGTCCCCGGCTGCGCCGGCGGACGCCCCGGTCACGTCCGAGGCCGCCTCGGCGGCCCCGTCCGACGACACCCCCGCGCCGCCGACGCGCCGCTCGGTCCGCAGCGCCCCGATCGACCCCCGCGACCGCCCCACCCGCTGACCCCGCACACCCGCCCCCCGCGCCCCCGCACCCCCGCGCCCCCGCCGAGGTGGCAACTCTCGGCTCCGCAGGACCACGTCCGCGCAGCCGAGAGTTGCCATCTCGGCGAGTGGGGCCGCGGGGGAGCGGAGGGTGCAGGGGGAGGAGGGTGCGGGATCGCGGCGCGGGTGTCCAGCGGGCTCCGCGCAGCGGACGCGCGCGGTCTTGCCCAGCGGACGTGCGGTTGCGTCCCGGCGACGACCCGCCGACGGTGGAAGGGTCCGATGGTCGCGGCGCCCCGGCGTCACGACCGCCACCGGCCACGAGAGGAGCACCCGTGCTCACCCTGACCGAGAACGCCAGCACCGCCGTCCGCGACCTCGCCACCCGCGCGGGCCTGCCCGACTCGGGCGGTCTGCGCATCGCCGAGTCCCAGCAGCAGCTCGGGTCGTTCGAGCTCGCGCTCGTCCCGGAGGCCGTGCCCGGCGACGACGTCATCGACTCCGACGGCGCCACCGTGTTCGTCTCCCCGGAGACGTCGACGGCGCTCGCGGACCTCACGCTCGACGCCGACCCGTCGGCGACCGGCGCCCCGGGTTTCACCCTGGCGCCCCAGGGCTGACCTCCTCCGGGCACGCAGCGAGGGCCCGCGCAGCCGCTTGGTGCGGATGTGCGGGCCCTCGTCGTGCCGGGCGCCCCGGGCGGTCTCCCACCGTCAGGGGCTGGTGCCCGGCAACGGTCCGGCGACGATCTCCCACCGTCGCCGGACCGGGTCACGGCCGGCCGTGCGTCAGGCGCGAGCGCCCTTGCGGCCGGTCAGCGCGCCGTAGATCAGGAGCACGATGATCGAACCGCCGATCGCGAGCAGCCAGGTCTGGATCGAGAAGAAGTCCTCGAGCGGGCGGTTGAACAGCACGCTGCCCAGCCAGCCGCCCAGCAGGGCCCCGATCACACCCAGGAGCAGCGTCACGAACCAGCCACCGGCCTGACGCCCCGGCAGGATCGCCTTCGCGATAGCCCCCGCGATCAGACCCAGCAGCAGGAAAGCGAAGAATCCCATCTGGCACCTCCAACAACTCGTTCGGACGGAGAGAACCGTGACACGGGCGGTCGCGGTCCGCATCCGGAACGCGTGCGGGCCCGCTGGTGAGCGCTCCGCGCCGCGCCCGGCGCGCGGGCGTCAGGACATCTGGCTCACGACGAGGGCCCCGAGCGCGAAGCCGATGATCGTGGCGACGATCGCGACGATCAGCGCGATCTTGCCGAGGCGCTCCTTGCGGACGACGGCCACGATGCCGGTGACGATGCCGGCGAGACCGAACACGATCGGCAGGAACAGGATCGCGATCGCCGACAGGACGAACGTGATGATGGACAGCACCGGGGTGCCGGTGCTCGCGCCGACCGGGGCGGGAGCGCCGTAGCCGGCGGCGCCTGCGGGCGGTGCGGCGGGCGGCGTCGAGGCGGCGGGCTGGTGCGGGTCCTGACCGTACGGGTGCGTCATGGCGTGGTCCCCTGTCTCGTTCTCGGCACGGGTGGTGCGCAGATCCGGCCGCCATCGGGGCGGCACGCCGAAAACTAGGGCGAAACGGACAGGAGCGCCCGTCGAGACCGCGCCCGTCACCCGGACGGGTGGCGGGCGTGGCGGCCGGGCTCAGGCGGCGGGGAGCAGGGCGAAGGCGTTGCCCTCGGGGTCCGTGAGGTTGACCCACCGGGCGGTGCCGCCGACGGCGCCGACCCGGCGCGCGCCGAGGCGGACGAGCCGCTCGGACTCGGTCTCGAGGTCGGACGTGACCAGGTCGAGGTGCAGCGCGTTGCGCACCACCCCGCCGGACGGCACGCGGTCGAAGACGAGGCGCGGTGCGCCGGTGTGGTCGAGGAGCTCGGCGTGCTCGGGGCTGGCGCCCGGGGCGACGTCCCGGCCGAGCGCGGCGCCCCAGAACCGGGCGACGGCCTGGGCGTCGTAGGCGTCGAACGTCACGCCGTGGAAGGTGCTGGCCATGGGGCCTCCTGGGATGGTCGTGGTGCGGGTTCGCGGGCCGGCGTCGACGGTGCCCAGCTCCCCGCGGGGCGGGGAGGTGACCGGGCGTCGGAGGCGGCGTACCCTGGAACGGAGGTGCCTCCGTTTCGCGTTCGACTCTAACCGGAGGATCCTCCGCATCGCAAGAGCTATCCCGAGGAGCAGTCCCGTGGCCACCCCGTCCGCCCCCGCCGAGCGCCCCGCCCCGCGTCCCCTGCGGGCCGACGCCGCGCGCAACCGCGCCCGGCTGCTGGAGTGCGCCGCGACCGCGCTGGCCGAGGACGGGGACGCGCCGCTGGAGTCGATCGCCCAGCAGGCCGGCGTGGGGATCGGCACGCTGTACCGGCACTTCCCGGAGCGCAGCGCGCTGGTCGAGGCGGCCTACCGCCAGGAGGTCAGCGCCCTGTGCGACGCCGCGCCGGCGTTGCTGGACGACGACCGCCCCGCGGTGGAGGCGCTGCGCGACTGGATGGGCCGGTTCGTCCGGTACGCCGCCACCAAGCGGGGGATGGGCGCGGCGCTGCGCACGGCGGTGGGCTCGGACTCGTCGCTGTTCGCCGACACCAAGGCCGGGATCATCGCGGCGATCGACGAGCTGCTCGCCGCCGGCCGGGCGGACGGCTCGGTCCGCCCCGACGTCGACGGCGAGCAGGTCATGCTCGCGATGGGCGGCGTGTGGAACGTGCCCGACTCCGACCGGTGGGCCGAGCGCGTGCGCGGCCTGCTCGACCTCGTCGTCGACGGGCTGCGGTACGGCGCGGGCGACGCCCGCCCCTGAGGTCGGCCCCGGGGCGGGCGCCGGCGTCGCGACGGCTCGAGGGCTCAGGCCCGGGACAGGTACGCGCCGATCCGGTCGAACGCGCCCTCCCAGGCGTGCTCGGCGAAGAAGTCCCGGATCTCGGGCGTCGGGAAGCCGCTCTGCACGACGCTCATCAGCGTGCCGCCGTCGACCGCCTCGAACGTGACGACCACGCGGGTCGCCATCGTCGCGCCGTCCGGGCTGCTGCCGACCGAGTCGGTGACCAGGCGGTGCGGGCGGTCGATCTCCAGGAACGTCTGGGTCTCGCGGAACAGCTCGTCGCGACTCGGGCCCCAGACCGCGGTCTGCTGCCCGCCGACCCGCAGGTCGACCTCGATCTCGACGATGCCCGGCTCCGTGTCCAGGATCGCGAACCAGGTGCGCTGCTTCTCGGCGTCGGTGTAGGCGTCGAAGACCTCGTCCGGGGTGGCGGGCAGGACGCGCTGGGCGCGGAGCTCGAGGTCGGTGGCGTCGGTGGTCATGGCGTGGGTCCTTCCGGTCGCGTCCGGCGGGCCGCCTCGTCGGCGCGCCCGCGCTGCAGGGTGAAGAAGGCCTCGAGCCCGTCCAGCCGGCGCTCCCAGAGCCGCTGGTAGAACCCGATCCAGGACATCGCGTCGTCCAGGCGCTCCGCCCCGAGGCGGCACTGCCGGGTGCGCCCGACCTTCTCGGTGACGACCAGGCCCGCGTCCTCCAGCACCCGCACGTGCTTCGTCATGCCGGTGAGGGTGATGCCGTACGGCTCGGCGAGCTGCCCGATGGTGGCCGGACCGTCGCCGAGGCGCACGAGGACGTCGCGCCGGGTCGCGTCGGACAGGGCGGCGAACACCTCGTCCAGGCGCTGTTGCTGAACCATGCGGTTCACCATAACGCTGAACCGACCGGTGCACAATCCCCTCGTCTGGGCCGGCTCAAGCCGCGCGGGCGCGCCGGTACGACGGGAGCCGCAGGCGCGCGGCCCAGCCCGGGACCCGCAGGGCGCCGGGGACGTGCCGCACCGGGTCGAACCGCAGGTCCGGGTCGTCCCCGTCCCCGGGTCGCGCGGGGCACACCAGCCGGCCCAGGCGGTGCCAGCGACCACCGGGTCGCGCGGACAGGAGCACCAGGTCGACGCCGCCGTCCCGCGGTACGCCGGGCGTCGGCACCGCGGCGACGACCAGCGCCCGCCCCTCGCCGTCGAGGAACGGCATCAGCGTCCCGTGCGGGCCGTCGAGCGGTCGCCGGCGCGGCACCAGGACGAACCGGTTCAGCCGGCCGAGCCCCGTCCCGGACAGCAGCAGGTCCTGGGTCCGCCCGTCCGCCTCCCACCGCACCGCCACGCCGAAGACGTCGGGGAGCGGGGCGGGCAGGCCGGCGGCCCGCGACACCCGGGCGACGGCGGGGACGACCAGCGGCGCCCCGAGCTCCAGGGCGCCCGGGGCGCCGTCGTCGTCGACGAGCAGCGTCCCGTGCCGGACGACGCCGCGCGGGTGCAGCGGCCGGGGGGAGGGTCGGAGGCGGTCGACGGCCCCGACGAGCGCGCGCAGGACCGCACCGGCGGCGTCGGCCGCCCGCGTGGTCCCGGTGGTGGTCGACACGGTCACGAGGGTCCTCCCGTGCGGGTGCGGTCCCGGTCCGCGCCCCGGCGCGACGCAGGCCGGGGCGTGCGGGTCGCGCCGATGCCGGACGCGGCGTCCAGCATGCGTCGGGGCCGGTCGGCCTGCACCCGAGGCGCTCCCGCCGTGCGGCCACGACCCGGCGGGGTGATGCTCGACCCCTGGACGCCCCGCCCCCGGCCGACGAGGAGACACCGTGCACGCCGACGAGAGCCCCCTGCTGACCGCGACCCGGCGCCTCGAGCGCGCCACCGCCCTGGACGACGCGGTCGACCGCGTGCAGCCCGTCGTCCTGAAGGCGCTCCGCACCAGCCCGCGGCTGGCCTCGCTGCTGCACGGCCGGCCGCTCGGTCACGCCGCGCACCCGCTGCTCACGGACGTGCCGATCGGCTTCTGGGCGAGCGCGACCGTGCTCGACGTGACGCCGGGCGGCGGGGACGGCCGCCGTCGCGCCGCCGACCGGCTGCTCGGGCTCGGCATCCTGGCCGCCGTGCCGGCCGCGGTCACCGGCCTCGCGGACTGGGCGGTGTCCGACCGGAAGACGCTCCGCGTCGGCACGGTGCACGGCTTCCTCAACAACGTCGCGCTCGGCCTCTACGGCACGTCCTGGCTGCTGCGGCGCCGCGGGCACCGCGGGCTCGGCGTCGCGGTGGCGCTCGGTGCCGGTGGCGTGCTCGGTGCCAGCGGCTACCTCGGCGGGCACATGGCGTCCCGGCTCGGCTCCCCGCCCACGTCGGCGTCGGGCCCGGCGGAGCCGGAGGGCCGCGAGGGCACGGCGGCAGACGCGACGGCGTGACGCAGCGGCGTACGGCCGCCGCGCTGCTGCTGCGCGGACCGGGCGGCGTCGTCCGGGTGCTCGGGGTCGTGAGCGTGGTCGTCGCGGCGGTCGTCGACGGCCCCGTGGGGGTGGCCCTGCTGCTGCTCGTGCTGGCGGGGCTCGTGGTGCCGCCGGCCGTGCGGGCGGACCCGCGGCTCGACGCGGCGTACGGGGTCGGGCTGCTCGCCGCCGGCTGGGCGGGGGCGCTCGACCTCTACCAGCGGATCTCCTGGCTCGACGTCGTCACGCACCTGGTCGTCACCGGGCTGATCGCCGCGGTCGCGCACCTGGTGGTCGCGCGCGCCACGGGCGCGGTCGTCGACCCGGTCCTGCCGGCGGCCCGGCGCACGCACGTGGGCTCGGTCGGCGTGACGACCGCGCTCGGGCTCGGGCTCAGCGTGCTGTGGGAGGTCGGCGAGTACCTCGGGAACACCTACATCGACGCCTCGATCCACGTGGGGTACCGGGACACGATCGGGGACATGGCCCTCGGCGGGATCGGATCGCTGGCCGCGGGGCTCGCGCTGGTCGGGGCGGGCGTCGTCGCCGGGCGGCGCGCCTGACCTGGCAGAGTACGGAGGCGAACGCCGTCCCCTCGACGAAGCAGGGAACCGATGATCCACCATCTGCGCGCCGGGGGCGTCAGCCTCCTGGTCGACGCCCGCGGCACCGCGGTGCCGGCCGTGCTGCACTGGGGTACCGACCTCGGGCACCTCGACGACGACGCCCTCGCGGCGCTGGCCGACGCCCTGGTGCCGCCCGTGCCGCCCAGCTCGGTCGACGACCCCCTGCGGCTCTCGCTGCTGCCGACCCTCTCCCAGGGCTGGTCGGGCCAGCAGGCGCTCGCCGTGCACCGGTCGGGCCGGCTCGACGTCGACCCCACCCTGCTCTCCGTCGAGCGCCTGACCGTCGACTGGGACGACGTGCTGCGGGTGGACGTCGGCGACGCGGAGGCCGGCCTCGAGGTGCGCACCGAGCTGCGGCTGTCGCCCGAGGGCGTGCTCGCGGTCCGGCACGAGCTGCGCAACGTCGACGGCACCCCGCTGGGCGTGGGCACCCTCGACGTCGTCCTGCCGGTCCCGGACCGGGCGCGCGAGGTCGCCGACCACACCGGGCTGTGGTCGCACGAGCGCCGGCCGCAGCGGCTCACCCCCGGGCACGGGGTGTGGCTGCGCGAGGCGCGGCACGGCCGGCCCGGCCACGACGACGCGTACCTGCTCGCCGCCGGGACGCCCGGGTTCGGCTTCCGGTCCGGCGAGGTGTGGACCGCGCACGTCGCCTGGAGCGGCGACCGCCGGCTGTGGGCCGAGCGCAACCCGCTCGGTCCGTCGGCCGTCGGCGGCGGCGAGCGGCTCGACCCGGGCGAGGTCGTGCTGGCGCCCGGCGAGGTGCTCGCCACGCCGTGGCTCGTCGCCACCTGGTCCGACGCCGGCATCGACGGCGCGAGCGACCGGCTGCACCGCCGGCACCGGCGCCGCCGCGGCCCGCTCCGGCCGCGGCCCCTCGTGCTCAACACCTGGGAGGCCGTGTACTTCGACCACGACCTGCCGACCCTCGCGCGCCTGGTCGACGCGGCCGCCGCGGCCGGGGTCGAGCGGTTCGTGCTCGACGACGGCTGGTTCCACGGCCGCCGGGACGACCGCACCTCGCTCGGCGACTGGACGGTCGACGCCACCGTCTGGCCCGAGGGCCTGCACCCGCTCGCCACGCTCGTCCGCGACGCCGGGATGGAGCTCGGGCTGTGGGTCGAGCCCGAGATGGTCAGCGCCGACTCCGACCTGGCGCGGGCGCACCCCGAGTGGGTGCTCGGCCGGCCGTCGACGCCCGAGTGGCGGCACCAGCGCGTGCTCGACCTCGCCCAGCCCGGCGCGTGGGCGCACGTGCACGACGCCCTGGCCGCGCTGCTGCGCGAGAACCCGATCGCGTACCTGAAGTGGGACCACAACCGCGACCTGCTCGGCGGCTCCGCGCACCGGCAGACCGAGGCGCTGTACCGGCTGCTCGACGCCCTCCGGGAGGAGTTCCCCGACGTCGAGATCGAGTCCTGCGCGTCGGGCGGCGGCCGGGTCGACCTCGGGATCCTGGACCGCGTCGACCGGTTCTGGCCGTCGGACACCAACGACCCGCTCGACCGCCAGGAGATCCACCGCTGGACGTCGGTGCTGGTCCCGCCGGAGCACCTGGGTGCGCACCTCGGCGACGCCCGCGCGCACACGACCGGGCGGTCGAGCGACCTGGGCTTCCGGTTCGCGACCGCGCTGTTCGGCCACGCCGGGATCGAGTGGGACCTGACCCGCGCGTCCGACGACGAGCGCGCCGCGGTCGCGACGTGGGCCGCCGCCTACCGGGACCTCCGCGGCCTGCTGCACGCCGGGACCGTCGTGCGGGCGGACGTCGCGGACCCGGCGCTCGCCGTGCACGGCGTCGTCGCGGAGGACCGGTCGGCCGCCGTCGTGGCGCTGGTGGCGCTGTCGGCGCCCGGGGTCTCCCGGCCCGCGCCGGCGCGCGTGCCCGGCCTGGACCCCGAGCGGTCCTACCGGGTCGAGGTCGTCGACCTGGGTGCCGGGCTGCCGCGGGTGCTCGACGCCGGGGCGCCGGCGTGGTGGGACGCGGTCGTCGGCGGCGGGTCCGTCGTGCTGCCCGGCCGGGCGCTCGCGGAGACCGGGCTGGCGTGGCCGCTGCTCACGCCGCAGCAGGCGGCGGTGCTGCGGCTGACGGCGGTGTGACGCCGGGCCGCGCGACAAGCGAGAACAGCGGGGCGCTTGTTCTCGCTTACGGCGATAAGCGAGAATAGCGCAGCCTCTCTTCTCGCTCAGGAGCCCGATGACCCAGGGTGCGCAGCACGCGCCGCCGGCCGCGTCGAACGACCCGGCCGGCGCCCGCGTGCCGCCGCACGGGTCCGAGGTCCTGCCGTGGACGTCGCGGTCCTCGCGGCGGACGGAGATCGACGAGTACCGGGCGTCGGTCCCCCCGCTGATCGCCGACGTCGACCTCCGGCCGTCGCGCACGCTCCTGGAGGCCGCGCGCCGGGCCCAGGTCGAGATCGGCGTCCTGGAGCGCGCCCACGCGGACCAGGTCGCGGCGCTGGAGCCGTTCCTCCTCCGCACGGAGGCCATCGCCTCCTCGCAGATCGAGGAGGAGCTCACGACGGTCGACCAGCTGGCGCGCGCCCAGTACGGCATCCGTGCACCGCGTACCGCCCGGACCGTGAAGGGGGCCATCGACGGGCTCGCGCTCCTCGTGGAACGCGCAGGCGGCGGGATCGTGCTGGACGACGTGCTGGCCGCGCACCGGCCGCTCATGGCGGACGACCCGCACGAGAAGTGGGACGCGGGCCGGCTCCGGACCGTGCAGAACTGGATCGGCGGTTCGAACCGCTCGCCGCGAGGCGCGGTGCACGTGCCGCCCGCACCCGCTCGTGTCCCGGAGCTGATGGACGACCTCATCCGGTTCGCCCGCCGGACCGACCTCGACCCGGTCGTGCAGGCGGCGGTCGTGCACGCGCAGTTCGAGTCGATCCACCCGTTCACCGACGGCAACGGGCGTCTCGGCCGCTCCCTCATCAACGCGGTGTGGCGGTTCCGCGGGGCGACACGGGAGATGGCCGTCCCGGTGGCCTCCGCCATCGTCGCCGACCGCGGGCACTACTTCGCGCTGGTGAACGGCTACCGCGACGGTGACGTCGAGGCGTTCGCCGCGTACCTCGCCGACGCGGCGTCGCGGGCGGTCGCGGCCGCCGAGGTGTCCGCGCAGCGGCTGCTGGCGCTCCCCGGCGAGTGGCAGGCTCGCGTGCGCCCGCGCGCCGGGTCGGCGGTCGCCACCCTGCTGCCGCTGCTCGTGAGCCGTCCGGTGGTGGACGCCTCCGACGTGATGCGCCTGACCGGGGTCTCGTCCGCACGGGCATACGCGGCCGTCGAGAGGCTGGTCGAGGAGGACGTGCTGCGTCCGATCACCGAGTCCCGCCGCGACATGACCTGGGCGGCCGGCGAGGTGCTGGACGAGGCCGACCTGATGGTGGACCGGCTCCGGGGCGGGTGAGCGGTCAGCGCGCTCCCGCGCCCGCCCGCGCCGGGGTGGTGGCGGGCGCTGCCGGCTCCGCCGGGACCTTGCGGAAGATGATCTTGAGGATCGGGAAGAACACCACGAACGAGATCAGCGCGTTGATGATCATGGTGACGACGTCGGCGCCCGCCTCGCCGGTGCTGCCCCAGCGGTCGATCATCCAGCGGTAGATCGGCGCCTTGTAGAAGCCCTGCAGCCACGCGGCGGCGAACGTGATCACGACGTACGCGAACGCGTACCAGGCAGCGGCCCGCCACACGTTCGTGTCCGACTTGAACGTCACGTTGCGCTGCAGGAAGAAGTTGATGATCTGCGCGATCGCCAGCGTGATCTGCACGGCCAGGAAGTAGGCGAGCCCGCCACCGCCCTCGGGCAGCGCCCCGGCGGCGTAGTCGAAGACGTAGAACGTGCTGCCGTCGGCGTTGGTGTTGACCCCGAGCACCTGGAACGCGGTGTCGACCAGCGGGGTCAGGCCGAACACCCACTTGAGCACCGGCATGAGCGCGAGCTGCAGGACCGTCATGGCCATGCTGATCCCGGTGAACAGGGCGAACTCCGCGACGGCGGGACGTGCCTCGGCGAAGCGCCGCCAGGCGCGGCGGGTGCGGCTGAGCATGGGGGTCCTCCTGGCGTGGGCGCGCCCGGTCCGTCCCGGGGCCGAGGACAGGTAAACCGACCGGCGGGCCCGGCGGCGGTCGTCCGGCACAACCTGTCCGCGGGGGTCCACAGGCTGTCGGGCGCGGCTAGCCTGCCCGTGTGACCGCCCCGTACCTCGACGCCCCCTGGCCGATCACCACCGAGCGCCTCCTGCTGCGCCCCGCGACGGCGGCCGACGCGTCGGCGGTCTGGGCCTACCGCCGGCTCCCCGAGGTCGCCCGCTGGATGACCGCGCTGCCCGACGACGAGCAGGCGTTCGCCGCGCGGTTCGTCGAGCCCGACCGCCTCGGCCCGACCCTCGTCGTCGAGCGTGACGGCGCCGTGGTCGGCGACCTGATGGTCCGCATCGAGGACGGCTGGGGTCAGACGGAGGTCGCCGAGCAGGCGAAGGGCACCCAGGCGGAGATCGGCTGGGCGTTCGACCCCGCCGCGCAGGGTCACGGCCTCGCGACCGAGGCGGTCCGCCGGCTGCTCGACGTCTGCTTCACCGACCTCGGCCTGCGGCGGCTGACCGCGCTGTGCTTCGCGGACAACGCGCCGTCCTGGCGGCTCATGGAGCGGGTCGGGATGCGGCGCGAGGGGGTGTACCGGGCGGACTCGCTGCACCGGGACGGGCGGTGGCTGGACTCGTACGCGTACGCGCTGCTGCGCGAGGAGTGGGCGGCGCGACGCTGAGCCGGGCGGGGGAGAGGGCTTGCGCCCGCCCCGGGCGGGTCGGGCACAGTGACCCCATGAGGTTCCTGACGTCCGGCAACGGCTGGTGGTGGCGCTCGCAGGGCGCCGCCTGACCTCATGTCCCCGGCCGCCCACCTCGGGCGGCCGCTCGCACGTTCCTCGCAGGGCTCCGACCGTCGTGGGCGCACCCCACCCCGAAGGAGTCCTCCTGTGCCCACGCGTGTGTTCACCGGCCTCAAGCCCACCGGCAGCCTGCAGCTCGGCAACTACCTCGGCGCGATCCGGCCGCTGCTCGACCTCGCCGCGGACCCCGGTGCGGACGTCGTCGTCTGCGTCGCCGACCTGCACGCCCTCACCGTGGAGCACGACCCCGCGCTGCTCCGTGCGCGCACCCGGGAGGTGGCCACGACGATGCTGGCCTGCGGCCTCGACCCGAGCGCCCGGCTGTTCGTGCAGTCGACCGTCCCGGCGCACACCGAGCTGGCGCACCTCCTCGAGTGCACCGCGACGTACGGCGAGATGACGCGGATGGTCCAGTTCAAGGAGAAGTCGGCGGGCGGCGACTCGATCCGGCTGTCGCTGCTCACCTACCCCGCCCTCATGGCGGCGGACATCCTCGCCCACGACACGGAGGTGGTGCCCGTCGGCGAGGACCAGCGGCAGCACCTGGAGCTGACCACGACCCTCGCCCGCCGGTTCAACGCCCGCTACGGCGAGACCTTCGTGATCCCGCGGGGGAGCACGCCCCCGACGACCGCACGGCTCAAGGACCTGCGGGACCCGCGGACCAAGATGGGCAAGACCGGGTCGGACGGCGCGGGGGTGCTGTTCCTGCTCGACGACCCCGACACCGTCGCGGCGAAGGTGCGCCGGGCGGTCACGGACGGAGAGCCGGCGCTGGCGTTCGACCCCGAGGGGCGGCCCGGCGTCGCGAACCTCGCCGCCCTGCTCGGCGCGCTCACGGGCCGGTCACCCGAGGAGGCGCTCGCGGGGCTGCGGGGGGCCGGGGCGCTCAAGTCCGCGGTGACCGAGGCGGTGGTGGCGGCCCTCGACCCGGTCCGGCGTCGGTACGCCGAGCTCGAGGCGGACCCGGCCGAGGTGGACCGGGTGCTGCGCGCGGGCAGGGACGCCGTGACGCCCCGGGCGGCGGCGACCACGGCGCGGGCGCGGGAAGCGATCGGGCTGCTGGGCGTGGCGTGACCGTGTCGCGCGAGTCCGCACGGACCGGGACCTGCTGGCCGGCCCGGCGTCACGGCGCCGGGCTGAGGCCCTCTGCCCCGGCGGTCGCGTCGGCACCTGCGCCCCCGTCCAGCCGCGGCAGCTCCACCTCCAGGCACGACATCGCCACGGGGTCGCCGCCGGCCAGCGCGGTGACGCGCGCCGCGGCCTCCGACAGCCGGGCCTCGGGCAGCTGCCCGGAGCGGACCGCGGCGACGAGGCCGTCGCGCATCCGGGCGGCGTGGTTGCCGTCGGTCGCGAGGACCGCGTCGGCTCCGGCGGACACCGCCTGCACGGCGGCGTCTGGGAAGTCCCAGCGGAGGTTGACGGCGCCCATCCCGACCGAGTCCGTCATCGCGACCCCCTCGAAGCCCATCTCGCGCAGCAGCGCGTAGGCGCGCGGGCTGAGGGACGCGGGCAGGTCGGGGTCGAGGGCCGCGTACTGCAGGTGGTTGAGCATGACGACGGGAGCGCCGGCGTCGACGGCCGCCTGGAACGGCGCCAGGTCGGTCGCCGCGAGCTCGTCCAGCGCCGCCTCGACCAGGGACGACTCGCGGTGCGAGTCGACCGCCGAGCGTCCGTGCCCGGGGAAGTGCTTGACCGCCGAGGTGACGCCCGCGTCGGCGAGCCCGCGCGCGTAGGCGAGCCCGTACGTCGCCGCCTCCTGGGGGTCGGCGCTGAAGGACCGGTCGCCGATCACGCCCGTCGCGGGGCCGTCGTCCAGGTCGAGCACCGGCGCGAGGTCCAGGTCCACGCCGACCTCGGCCAGCACGCGGCCGGTCTCCGCCGCCCGGGCACGGACGTCGTCCGGCGACTCCTCCCGGGCCATGCGGCGCGGCGACGGCCCGGCGCCGACGACCTGGCGCATGTGGGCCACCCGGCCGGACTCCTCGTCGGTCGACACCAGCAGCGGCCGGCCCGCCGCGGCGCGCAGCCCGGTGGTGAGCGCCGCCACCTGGTCGGCGCTGCGGGCGTTCCCGCCCGCCAGGAACACGCCACCGACGCCGAGCCCGACGACCTGCTGCGCGAGCGCGTCGTCCGCGCGCGTCACGCCGGGCAGCCCGACGACGAGCACCGCGGCGGCGCGGGCCTCGAGGGGCTGCGGGGTGCACGTGGGGGTGGGGGCGGGTGGCTGCGACGTCGGCGCGGCGGCGACGGCGGCGGCCTCGGTGACCGCGGGTGCGGGGCCGGCCGGGCCGCCCTCCGCCGCCCAGGCGAGGGGTACGGCGGTCGCCGCGGCGGCGACCAGCGCGGTGAGCAGGACCGCAGGACCCCGGCGGGACCGCCGAGCGCGCCGGGCGTGCTGCGGCGACCGGTCGGACGGGCCGGGGGTCGTCGGGAGGCTCACCACGGCAGGCTACGTGGGTGGGCCCCGTGGGGATCGAACCCACAACCCGCGGATTAAAAGTCCGCTGCTCTGCCAGTTGAGCTAGAGGCCCGGGATGTGTCGTCCGGGGCGGGCGTGACGCCGCCCCGAGGCCGACGAGGTCGAAGGTACCGCCTCTTCGGGGCGTGCGTCGGACCGGCTGCCGTCGTCCCGGCGACGGTTCAGTCATCGGGTCGTCCTCCCCGTCCTGCGCGGCGGACCGCCTCGACGCGGGGCGGCGCGTCCGCCTCCCGGCGCCGGCGGGCGCGTGCGCCGAGGACGACCCCGGCTAGCGCCACCGCGGCGAGCACGACGAGGTACCAGGCGTCGGCGAAGCCGTCGGTGACGGCCAGAAGCACGACGACCCCGACGAGCACCGCCGCGAACAGGACGACCGCGACCACGTCCAGCACCCGGCGCCCGCGCTCGGTGAGCCGGTCGACAAGACGCGTCACGAGCACGAGCCCGGTGGCGGTCACGGACACCGTGGCCCAGCCCTGCTGTCCCGTCACCGCGGACAGGACCACGCCGGCCGCGCAGAAAGCGGCGAGGCCTGCCCAGAACGCCACGAGGACGGACGAGCGGCGACCGTCGTGCGCGGTCACCGCATGCTTCCTATCCGCTCGATCGTCAAGGTGTCGCCCGGCGCCGTGACCATCCTCCAGATCATGGAGAGCGGCAGCCCGGTCCTGATCTCGACGCGCTCGCCCGGGACCAGGTCGAGGTCCAGCGCCCCGGAGGTCGTCCAGTCCATCGACGCGCGCACGCGGTGCCGGCCCGGCGGCACGTCGACCTCCGCCACGGTGCGCGGCTTCAGGAGTGCCACGAGTTCGCCGTCGACCGTGACGCGGATGTGCCGCATCATGCCGGCTGAGTCGTCGCCACGGGACAGCACGAGGCGCGCGGGCGGACCCGGCGCGGTCGGCCCGGCGGCGCCGCGATCGTCCGGTCGCCCCTGGCGTGCCCGGACGACGACCGCGGTCCACCCGGCGACGAGTCCGACGGCAGCACCGAGCGCTGCCGGCAGCGACGGCCCGCCGTCCCCCGCGACCACCACGATCACCACGACCGCCAGCCCGACGGCGCTCGCCGCCACCAGCAACCAGAACGGCAGGTCGCGCTTCACGCCGTCACCGGTCCAGGTCGAGGAGAGACAGCTCGATCATCACCGCACCGCCGGACGAGTGCGGCGCCCGCGCGCAGCACGACCGACCCCGGTGCGCAGAGGCGGCCAGAAGACCGTCACGCGACATCCCTCCTCTGCAGAACTGCAGAACCGTCATGACGTCAGCGACCGGACCGCGAAGAACGCCACCGCCGCGAAGCCCACGACGGCGGCCGTCACCTGGACCCGTCGGCGCCGCGGCGGGTCGTCGCGGAACCGGAAGAGCAGCCACGCCGCCAGCAGGACGAGCGCCACGGCGACCGCCGCCTCGGCCGCCGAGATGCTGCCGCCGCCCGTCCCTGTCACCGGGTCGTCCGGGAATCGTCGGGGCGGTCGCCGTCCTGCCTCGCACGGCGCCGCTGCCGGTATGACACGACCGCGAGCGCCGCCATGAGCACAGCCAGGAGCCCGAGCAGCACGAGCAGCGAGGCGGGTGCGCCCAGGGCGGCACCGGCAGCGAGCACGACCACCTCGCAGACCGCGATGGTGGCGTACAGCCCCCAGTGCGGCAGCGGGCCGCGGGCCTTGGTGAGGCCGAGGAACCGCAGGACGTCGCGGGTGGTGGTCATCGTCGCCGCCGCAGGCACGTGACGAGCGCCAGGGGCGGGTCGACGGGGACGCGCCCGTCCTCAGAACCCCGCACGCCGTCCGCCCTCCGTCATCGACCCGTGCCTGCACTCTGCCTGGTCAGCTGTCACCCGGCCGGACGAACCGGACATTTCACTCGGACGGGCGACTCGTGCGGCGCAGGAGAGAGCAGGAGGTGCCGTCATGACGAACTTCCCTGCCCCGCCCCTCAGCCCGCGACCTGCTCGTACCGCTCGACGAGCCCGACGAACTCCGACCGCAGCCCGTACGGGTCCTCCCCGAGCGCCTCCGCGGCCCGGTCCCGGGCGCGGCCCGGGTCGGCGCCGTCGGCGTACTCGGACCCCGACGCGACGAGACCGAACTCCGCCACCGCGGACGCGAACCGGAAGTCCGCGCCGGGGGAGCGGGTGTACGCGTCCGCGCCGGCCGGGACGACGACCTCGGTGCTCTCGGTCGCCCCGGGGTCCTTGTAGCGGACGTGCACCGTGAGGAAGTCGTCGGAGCCGCGCGTCTTGCGGTCCTGGTAGTCGAGGTCGTCGTCGCCGCTCCCGCTCTCGCGCCCGGCCGGCACCAGCTCGTAGAACGCCGTGACCGAGTGCCCGGCGCCGACGTCGCCGGCGTCCTTCGTGTCGTCGTCGAAGTCCTCGTCCTCCAGGCGGCGGTTGTCGTAGCCCAGCAGCCGGTACTGCGAGACGGTCGCCGGGTTCAGCTCGACCTGGAGCTTGAGGTCCTGGGCGACGACGAACATCGTGGAGTCGAACTCGTCCACCAGGACCTTGCGCGCCTCGTCGAGGGTGTCGATGTACGCGTAGTTGCCGTTCCCGTGGTCGGCGATCGCCTCCATGGTGCTGTCCTTGAGGTTGCCCATGCCGAACCCGAGGACGGAGATGTGCACGCCGGTCCGGGCGTGCTCCTCGATGAGGTCGGTGAGCTGCTCGGGCGTCGACGGGCCGACGTTGAAGTCGCCGTCGGTGGCCAGGACGACGCGGTTGTTGCCGCCCTCGACGAAGTTCTTCGTGGCGAGCTCGTACGCGGTCTCCGGGCCCCGCGCCCCGCCGGTCGAGCCGCCCGCGCTGAGCTCGCGCAGGATCCCGACGAGCGTGCGCTGCTCGTTCCCCGGCACCGAGTCCGCGAGGACGGTGTCGCTGCCGGCGTACGTCACGATCGAGACGGTGTCGTCCTCGTCGAGCTGCTCGACCAGGAGCTCGAACGACCGCGCGAGCAGCGGCAGCTTGTCCGGCTCGTCCATGGAGCCGGACACGTCGAGCAGGAAGACGATGTTGTCGCCCCGGCTCGTCGGGACGGCGTCCGTGACCTGCACGCCGATCATCGCCAGCTGGTGGTCCGGGTCCCACGGCGCGTCCGCGACCTGCGTCGTCACCGTGAACGGGTCCTCCGCGTCCGGCGCCGGCGCCGGGTAGTCGTAGTCGAAGTAGTTGACGAGCTCCTCGATCCGCACGCCCTGCGGCTGGGTGCCCTGGGTGAGCTGCCGGCGCAGGTTGCTGTACGAGGCGGTGTCGACGTCGGAGGCGAACGTCGACAGCGGGCTGGTCGCGACGTCCTGGAACGGCTGCTCCGGCGAGTCGTCGTAGTCCTCCTGCGACTCGGTGGGGGCGTACGGCCACGGATCGGGTGCGTACGCGTCGTCCTGCGCGACCTCCTGGCCGTAGGAGGCGTCGCTCGCGTCCCCCGAGCTGCACGCGCCGAGCGCTCCCAGCGCCACCACCGCGACCGCGACGACCAGGCGGTCCCGCGACCGCCGCGCCGTCCCGGGACGAGCCGCTTCCGTCGACGTCCGACCACGCATGAGATTTCCTCCATCGTCCGATGGACGGCATGCTTCCGGCTCCGTGACCAGGGTGGACAGCACGGGAGCATCACGCTGGCGTCCCGTTCCGGTCACGGCGGCCACGGGACCACCCGTTCGGGCGACGCCGGCGCGCGGGAGAGTGGTTGACGCCCCTGGGCGCCGGCAGCCATCATCGTCCTGTGGCGATGACATCCCCCGCTATCGATGACGAGAACGAGACCCGTTCCGCCGACGACGCCGCCCTCACCGCGCCGACCGCCGCGCTGTTCCGGGCGCTCGGCGAGCCGGCCCGGCTGACGATGCTGCGCCACCTGTTCACCGGCGAGCACTCGGTGCGCGAGCTGACGGACCACCTCGGGCTCGCGCAGAGCACGGTCAGCGTGCACCTCGCCTGCCTCCGGGACTGCGGGCTGGTCACCGTGCGGCAGCGCGGCCGGGCCTCCATCTACGCGATCGCCGACCCCGGTCGCCTGGCGACGCTCGTCGGCGCGGCGGAGGACCTGCTGCGCGGCGGCTCGAGCCCGGACGCGTGCGCGCATCTCGCGGGGGACCCGGCGTGAGCCACGACCACGGGCACGGCGGCGGTGCCGACGGCGCCCCGGCGGACCACCGGCGACGGCTCGCGATCGCGTTCGGCCTGACGTCGACGGTGCTGGTCGCCCAGGCGGTCGGCGCGCTGGTGACCGGCAGCCTCGCGCTGCTGGTGGACACCGCGCACATGCTCACCGACGCCGCGGGGCTCGCCATGGCGCTGGTCGCCGCGCACCTCGCGCTCAAGCCGGCGACGTCGCGGCGGACCTGGGGCTACCGGCGGGCCGAGGTGCTGGGCGCGCTGGCGCAGTCCGCGGTGCTGCTGGCGGTCGGCGGGTACGTGCTGGTCGAGGGCGTCCGGCGGCTGTTCGCACCGCCCGACGTCCCGTCGACCGAGCTGATCGTGTTCGGCGTCGTCGGGCTCGTCGCGAACCTGCTCGCGATCGCGGTGCTGGCCGGGGGCCGGAAGGCGAACTTCAACCTGCGCGCCGCCTTCCTCGAGGTGCTGAACGACGCGCTCGGCTCGGTCGGCGTCATCGTCGCCGCGGTCGTCATCGCGACCACGGGCTGGCAGCAGGCGGACGCGGTCGCCGGCCTGCTCATCGGCGCCCTGATCGTCCCCCGCGCGATCCGGCTGCTGCGCGAGACCGCCGCCGTGCTGCTGGAGTCGACGCCGCCCGGGCTCGACCTCGACGCGGTGCGGGACCACCTGCTCGGCGTCGAGCACGTGCGCTCGGTGCACGACCTGCACGCGACGCTGGTCGCGACGGGGCTGCCGGTGGTCACGGCGCACATCACGGTCGACGACGAGTGCTTCTCCGACGGGCACACCGCGCGGATCCTCGACCAGCTCCAGGACTGCCTCGCCACGCACTTCCCGATCTCGGTCGAGCACTCGACGTTCCAGATCGAGCCCGCGTCGCACCGCACGCACGAGCACCTCGGGCACGCCTGACCCGTCCGGGGCGTGCGAGGCTCGTCCCATGCCCGACGCGCCCCGCCTGCCGGCCGACGACCGCCCCGCGATCATCCGGATCGTCGCGACCCTGGTGCTCGGGGGTGCGCTGACCCTGGGCGGTGTGCTCACGAGCACCCCGGCGGTGACGATCGCCGGGGTGCTCGTGCTGTTCGTCTGCTCGCTCGCGACGCGGGTCTGGTACTTCCGCCGCCGGCGCTGACCCGCGGGTTCAGCGGTCGACGTCCTCCGGCTCCGGGCCGGGGCTCGTCGGCCGCGCGGCGCCCGGTGCCCCCGACGGCGTCCCCGGGACCGGCTCGGTCCCGGCGCCGGCGGCGCCCGACGCGCGCTCCGCGCGGTGCGCGTCGTGGCGCGGGTCGCCCTGGTTGATGTCGTCGGGGTCCGGCCCGGGGCTCGACGGGCGGGTGGGGGCCTCGGCCGGGGTGCGGACGGGCTCGTCCTGGGGGTCCGGCGTGGTCGTCATGGCGATCTCCTTCGCACGGGGGCGGGTCGTGTGCGGAGCGCCGCGACCCTGCGTCCACCCGACGCTACGCCCGTCCCGGGCGTCCGCATCCGGACGGCCGGACCCCTGTGCCGGGTCCGATATGTCCGGTATGGTCGCGCTGACGGGTGGCCCGAGGGCCACCCCGCCGCCGTCCTGCGCGCCCCGCCCGCGTCCCCCGCCGGGCCGGCCGCCACACCCCCCGGACGGGCACCGCCACCCGCGGTCGCCCCCGCACGGGTGAGGAGACGCGTGGTGCTTCCCGTCGACCAGCTCGCCGCCGCCGCGGCCGCCGTCAGCGCGGTCGACCCGGTGCCGTGGGCCCGCTCGCAGATGGCGTTCACGCTCGGGTTCCACATCATCCTGGTGCCGCTCGGGGTCTCGTGGGCGGCGATGGCCCTCATCGCGAACTACCGCGGGGTGAAGCACGACGACCGCGACGCCCTGGAGCTCGCGCAGCGCTGGTCGAAGTACATGGCGGTGACGTTCGCCGTCGGCGCGGTGACCGGCACGGTGCTGAGCTTCGAGTTCGGCCTGCTGTGGCCGCGGTTCATGGCGCAGTGGGGCGACGCGTTCGGGGTGCCGTTCGCGTTCGAGGGGATCTTCTTCTTCCTCGAGGCGATCTTCGTCGCGATCTACATCTTCGGCTGGCGGCGGCTGCGGCCCTGGCCGCACTTCTGGACCGGGGTGCCGATCGTGCTGACGGGCGTGCTGGGCTCGGTGTCGGTGGTCGCGGCCAACGCCTGGATGAACGCCCCCACGGGGTACACGCTCGACTCCTCCGGGCGGATCGCGACCGTGGACCCGGTGCGGGTCATCTTCAACGACTCGATGCCCTGGCAGGCCGCGCACATGGTGGTCGCGGCGTACCTGGTCGGCGGGTGCCTCGTGGCGTCGGTGTACGCCTTCGCGATGCTCCGCGGCCGGCGGGACCGGTACCACCGGCTCGGGTTCACGATCGCGTTCACGGTGGCGGCGATCGCGGCGCCGATCCAGATGGGGGTCGGCGACGGGCTGGCGCGCTGGGTCTACGAGAACCAGCCGGTGAAGTTCGCCGCGATCGAGCTGGTGCCCGAGACGTCGTCGGACGTGCCGGAGACGCTGCTGGGCCGGCTGGGCCCGGACGGCCAGGTGGAGGGCGGGCTGCCGATCCCCGGGCTGGCGTCCTGGCTGTCGGACCCGAGCACGGGGCGGGACACCGTCGTGCAGGGCCTCGACTCGGTGCCGGCGGACGAGCGGCCGACCACCCGCGAGGTCAACACGGTCCACCTGGCCTGGGACGTCATGGTCGGGATCGGCACGCTGCTCCTGCTGCTGGCCGGCTGGTACGGGGTGGTCTGGCTCGTGCGGCGCCGGGCGCCGCGGGGACGGCTGTTCCTCGCGGCGGTCTCGGCCTCCGGGGTGCTCGCCGTGCTGGCGATGGAGGCCGGCTGGATCGTGACCGAGGTCGGCCGGCAGCCGTGGATCGTCTACGAGGTGATGCGGGTCGAGGACGCCGCCACCGGCAACGAGGGCGTGTGGGCGACCTTCGTCGGCGTGGTGCTGCTGTACCTGGTGCTGGGCACGACGACGGTGCTGGTGCTGCGCGCGATGAGCCGGCGGTTCCGGCGGCAGGCGGCGTTCCGGGACGACGACACCCCCTACGGGCCGTCGCCCGACGGGGTGGGGCGGGTGCCCGACGACGCCCGCGCCCCGGAGCCGGCCGCGGGCGGCGCGGCGCCGGACCAGGACGCCCGGGGGCCGCGATGAGCACCGCCGTCGCCGTCGTGCTGCTGCTCGCGCTCGCGGCCTACGCCGCGTTCGGCGGGGCGGACTTCGGCGCGGGGTTCTGGGACCTGACCGCCGGCGGCGCCGAGCGGGGGGCCGCGCCGCGGGCCGTCGTCGAGCGGTCGATCGGCCCGGTGTGGGAGGCCAACCACGTGTGGCTGATCTTCGTCCTGGTGGTGACCTGGACGGCGTTCCCCGAGGCGTACGCGGCGATCTGGCTCACCATGTTCGTCCCCCTGACGATCGCGGCGGTGGGCATCGTGCTGCGTGGCGCCAGCTTCGCGTTCCGCAAGGCGGTGGTCGGCACGGGCGTGCGGCGGGTGTTCGGCGGCGCGTTCGCGCTGTCGTCGGTGCTGGTGCCGTTCTGCCTGGGCGCCGTGGCGGGCGGGATCGCGGCAGGGGAGGTGCCGGCGGGCGGCCGTGCGGGCGACCCCGTCACCAGCTGGCTGAACCCGGTGTCGATCGCGGTCGGCGTGCTGGCGGTGGCGCTCGCGGCCTACCTCGCGGCGGTGTACCTGGTGCGCGACGCCCGGCACGGCGACGACCCGGCGATGGTCGGCTACTTCCGGCGCCGGGCGGTGGCCGCCGCCGTGGTGGCGGGCGTGGTCGCCGCGGTCGGGCTGGTCGTGGTGGACCGGGACGCGCACCCCGTCTTCGAGGAGCTGGTGACCACCGCGCTGCCCCTGGTCGTGGCCGGGACGCTGTGCGCGGTGGGCGCCCTGCTGCTCCTGCTGCGCGACGCGACCCGCGGGGCCCGGGTGCTCGCCGTGCTCGCCGTCACAGGCGTCATCGCCGCGTGGGGGGTGGCGCAGTGGCCCGACCTGCTGCCGGGCGCCCTCACCGTCGCCGACGCGGCCGCCCCTGACGGGACGCTCACCGCCCTGGTCGCCGCCGTCGGGCTCGGGCTGCTGCTCGTCGCCCCGTCCTTCGTCCTGCTCTACGTCCTGGCGCAGCGCCGGCTGCTCCCCGAGGAAGGTGTCGAACCATGAGCGTGTCCCCGTTCCCGCCGATCGCCGACTACGCGTTCCTGTCGAACTGCCACACCGGGGCGCTGATCGCGCCGGACGGCTCGGTCGACTGGCTGTGCCTGCCGTCGTTCGACTCGCCGGCCGTGTTCGGCAACCTGCTGGACCGCGGGGCGGGGTCGTTCCGGTTCGGGCCGTACGGCATCAACGTGCCGACGGCGCGCGCCTACGTGCCCGGCACCAACGTCATGACGACGACCTGGCACACCCCGGGCGGCTGGCTGCTGGTGCACGACGCGCTGACCATGGGCCCGAGCACCGGCCACGACACCATCACCCCGCACACGCGCCCGCCGGCCGACGACGACGCCGAGCACCTCCTGGTCCGGACGGTGACGTGCCTGAGCGGCAGCATCGAGGTCGAGCTGGTCTGCGAGCCCGCGTTCGACTACGGGCGCACGCCGGCGACCTGGACCGCCGTGGGCGACGACGGCCACGCGGCCGACGCGAGCGGCGCGGGGCAGACCTTCCGGCTCGCGAGCGACATGCGGATCGGCATCGAGGGCGGGTCGGCCCGCGCCCGGCACGTGCTCGCGGAGGGGGAGACCGCGTACTGCGTGGTGTCCTGGGCGGAGGGGCTGGCGGTGCCGGTCGACGACGCCGACGCCGAGGGCCGGGTCCGGGCCACGATCGACTTCTGGCGGAACTGGCTCGCCCGCGCGCGGGTGCCCGACCACCACCTGCGACCCGCCATCGAGCGGTCCGCGCTCACCATCAAGGGCCTGACGTACATGCCGACCGGGGCCACGGTGGCGGCGCTCACCACGTCGCTGCCCGAGACGCCCGGCGGCGAGCGGAACTGGGACTACCGGTACACCTGGATCCGCGACACCACGTTCACGCTCCAGGCGCTGCACTACCTCAACCTGGACTGGGAGGCCGACGAGTTCATGCAGTTCGTCGCCGACCTGGAGCCGGCCGAGGACGGCGGGCTGCAGATCATGTACGGCGTCGACGGGCGGCGGGACCTCACCGAGTCCACCCGGGACGAGCTCACCGGCTACGAGCACGCCCGCCCGGTCCGGATCGGCAACGCCGCGTTCGACCAGCGGCAGAACGACGTCTACGGCGCCGTGCTGGACTCGATCCTGCTGCACACCGTCCGCAGCCGGCACGTGCCCCGGCGGCTGTGGCCGCTGGTCGAGTCGCAGGCCGCGGCGGCGATGGCCACCTGGAAGGAGCCCGACCAGGGCATCTGGGAGGCGCGCGGGAAGCCGCAGCACTACGTGTCGTCCAAGCTCATGGGCTGGGTGGCGCTGGACCGAGCCGCGCAGCTCGCGGGCATCCGGGACGACCGGGAGCACGCGGAGCAGTGGCGGGCGACCGCCGACGAGATCCGGGCCGACATCCTGGAGCACGGGCTGCGCGACGACGGCGCCCTGCGGCAGCACTACGACACCGACGCGCTCGACGCCTCCACGCTGCTCGCGCCGCTGTTCGGCTTCCTGCCGCCGGACGACCCCCGGATCCGGGCCACGGTCGAGGCGGTCGGCGCCGAGCTGACGGAAAACGGGTACGTGCTCCGCTACCGCACCGACGAGACCGACGACGGCATGTCCGGCAAGGAGGGCACGTTCCTCATCTGCTCGTTCTGGCTGGTGTCGGCGCTCGCGGCGATCGGCGAGTCCGAGCGGGCCAACGACCTCATGGAGCGGCTGCTGCGCATCGCCTCCCCGCTCGGCCTGTACGCCGAGGAGTACGAGGTCGAGCGGTCCCGGCACCTCGGCAACGTGCCGCAGGCGTTCTCCCACCTGGCGCTCATGCAGGCCGCGGGGCGGATCATCCTCACCGACTTCCGCAGGGAGATGTCCCTGTGACCGCCGACGGCGCGGTGGACCTGCCGCAGGACCCGGTCGTCGTCCTCGGCGGCGGCCTCGCGGGCGTCGCGTGCGCCCACACGCTCGGCGACGCGGGGGAGCCGGTCGTGCTGGTCGACCGGAACGACTACCACCAGTTCCAGCCGCTGCTCTACCAGGTGGCGACGTCGCAGCTGCCCGCCGAGGACGTCGCGCGCCCGCACCGGGTCATCTTCCACAAGCACCCGACCGTGCGCGTGCTGACCGCCGAGGCGGTCGCGGTGGACGCCGCCGCGCACCGGGTCACGCTGGGCGACGGGACGGAGGTCGCGGGGTCGCAGCTGGTGCTGGCCGCGGGGGCGCAGCCCGAGTTCTTCGGGGTGCCCGGCGCGGCGGAGCACGCGTTCCCGCTGTACTCGGTGGTGGACGCGGAGCGGCTGCGCCGGCACCTGCACGGCCTCGTGCGGGAGCACGCGCACGCGCCCGGGACGCAGGACGCGCCGGAGCCGCCCGCGGGCGCGCTGGACGTCGTCGTGGTGGGCGGCGGCCCGACCGGCGTCGAGACGGCGGGCGCCGTGGCCGAGCTGATGGCCGCGCTGACCCGCACCGGGCGCCTGGCCGCGCCGGCGCGGGTCGTCCTGGTCGACCGCGGCACCGCCCTGCTCGCGCCGTTCACCGACGCGGCGCACCACTACGCGCACGGGCACCTGACGGGCGTCGGCGTCGAGGTCCGGCTGGGCACCGGGGTCGCGGCGGTGCACGCCGACCGGGTGGAGCTCGACGACGGCACGGCGATCCCGACCCGGACCGTCGTCTGGGGCGGCGGGGAGTCGGCCGCGCCGATCGTGCTCGGGGCCGGCGTGCCGACCGGCCGCGGCGGTCGGGTGGACGTCGCCGCCGACCTGAGCGTGCCCGGGCTGCCCGGCGTCTACGCGGTCGGCGACGCGGCCAACATCCCGGGCCCGGACGGCCGCGCGCTCCCGCAGCTCGGCTCCGTCGCGCAGCAGTCCGGCCGGGCCGCGGGGGCGAACGTGCTCCGCGAGCGGCGCGGGGAGCCGACCGAGCCGTTCCGGTACAAGGACAAGGGCATCATGGCGATGATCGGCCGGAACGCCGCGGTCGCCGAGGTCGGGCACCGGCACCACACGGTGGAGGGCCCGGTCGCCTTCGCCGCCTGGCTCGGGGTGCACGCCATGCTGCTCAGCGGCGCGCACTCCAAGACCGACGCGTTCCTGTCCTGGGCGTGGGACTACTTCGAACGGGACCACTCGGCGCTGGTCGAGATGACGGACGCCCCGCACCGGATCGCGTGGGAGGACACGACGGCGGACGTGCCGCACATCGACCCGGGGGAGTGAGCACCGCGGGCCTCAGACCCACGGCCCCCGCCAGCCGCCCGACCGCTCGGTGAGCGCGTCGGCGGCGGCGGGCCCCCACGTGCCCGGGGCGTAGGCGTGCACCGGCGGCGGGTCGTCCAGCAGCGGCTGCATGATCCGCCAGGTCTCCTCGACGGCGTCCTGCCGGGCGAACCGCGTGCTCACGCCCGAGAGCGCCGCCTGCAGCAGCACCTCGTACGGCGTCGGGCCCTCGCCCCCCTCGTCGGCGAACTGCATGTCGAGCTCGATCGGGGCCGCCAGCCGGGCGACGTCCGCCCGGTGCGCGTCCACGACGATCCGGATCCCCGTCGAGGGGTCGAGCCGCACGATCAGCTGGTTCGGCTCCACCACGCCGCCGCGCGGCCCGAACCCGAGCCGCGGCGGCCGCTGGAACACCAGCCGCAGCTCGGTCTGCGTCGCGCGGAGCCTCTTCCCGGTCCGGAGGTAGAACGGCACCCCGGCCCAGCGCCAGTTCTCGATCTCGAGCCGCAGCGCCGCGTAGGTCTCCGTGGTCGACCCCGGGGCGACGCCCGCGACGTCCCGGTACCCCTCGTACTGGCCGCGGACGTAGTGCCGCGGGTCGGCCTCGACCACCGCCCGGAACAGCGCGGCCTCGGAGTCCTTGAGCGTCGCCGGGTCGCCGCGGGACGGCGGCTCCATCGCGGAGGCCGCCACCACCTGCATGAGGTGGTTGACCACGACGTCCCGCAGCGCGCCCACCGGGTCGTAGAAGTGGCCGCGGTCGTCGACGCCGAAGTCCTCGGCCATCGTGATCTGCACGCACTCGAGGTAGCTGCGGCTCCACAGCGGCTCGAGGATCGCGTTGGCGAACCGCAGGTGCAGGATCTCCTCGAGCCCCATCTTCCCCAGGTAGTGGTCGATCCGGAACAGCTGCGACTCGTCGAGGTGCTCGTGCAGCTGGTCGGCGAGCTCCCGCGCCGACGCGAGGTCGTGCCCGAACGGCTTCTCGACGACGACCCGCGCGTGCTCGGTCAGGTCCGCCCCGGCGAGGCCGTCCACGACCCGGCCGAACAGCGACGGCGGGATCTCCAGGTAGAACACCGGGGTCGCCGCCCCGTCGACGGCCTTCGCCACCCGCTCGTAGGTCTCGGGGTCGGTGAAGTCGCCGCTGACGTAGGACAGCCGGCCGGCGAACCGGGCGAACACCTCCTCGTCGATCTGCTGCCCGGTCGCCTCGATCGAGGTCCGCGCGCGCTCGACCAGCCGGTCGAGCGGCCAGTCGTCGACCGCGACCCCGACGACCGGCAGGTCCAGCAGGCCGCGGCTCTCCAGCCGGTACAGCGACCGGAAGGTCATCACCCGGGCGAGGTCGCCGGTGATGCCGAACACGACCAGGACGTCGGCGGGTCGCGGCTCCGTGGCCGCGCGGGATCCAGTCATCGCTGCCTCCTCGGCTGGCGGGCCGGGTGGCGCCGGGTCGCGTCACCGGGTCCGGTCCGAGCCAACTCCCGTGCCGGGCCGCCGTCCTCATCCGCTGCGGGCGATGCGGGGGCCGGGCCGCAGGAGTTGCGTGGCGCCCATGGCGGACGACCGGCACTACGACGTGATCATCGTCGGCACGGGCGCGGGCGGCGGCACCCTCGGGTACCGGCTCGCGACGAACGGGGTGCGCGTGCTCTGGCTCGAACGCGGGGGCTTCCTGCCCCGCGAGCTCGACAACTGGGACACCCGGGCGGTGTTCGTGCGCGGCGCCTACCTGGCGCCGGAGCAGTGGTACGACCGGCACGGCCACGAGTTCCAGCCCGAGGTGAACTACTACGTCGGGGGGAACACCAAGTTCTACGGCGCGGCGCTGTTCCGGCTCCGCCCGGAGGACTTCGGCGAGCTGGTGCACCACGGCGGCATCTCGCCCGCGTGGCCGCTGTCCTACACGGACTTCGAGCCGTACTACACGGAGGCCGAGCACCTGTACAAGGTGCACGGCCGGCACGGCGAGGACCCGAGCGAGGGCCCGGCGGGCGCCGACTACGCGCACGGGCCGGTGGCGCACGAGCCGCGGATCCAGCAGCTCAGCGACGACCTGGAGCGCGCGGGGCTGCACCCGTTCCACCTGCCCATCGGGGTGGACCTGGACGAGGAGTCGCCGGGGCACGCGACGCTCGGCAGCCCCTGCCTGCGGTGCTCGAAGGTCGACGGCTTCCCGTGCCTGGTGCGCGCGAAGTCGGACGCGGAGGTGATCTGCGTCGACCCGGTGCTGGGTCGCGACAACGTCACGCTGGTCACGGGGGCGTCGGTCGAGCGGCTCACCACCGACGCGGCCGGGACGACCGTCACGGGCGTCGAGGCGACCCTCGCCGACGGCAGCAGCACCACGTTCACCGGTGACGTCGTCGTGGTCGCGTGCGGCGCGGTCAACTCGGCGGCGCTGCTGCTGCGCTTCCGGTCGGACGCGCACCCCGACGGGCTGGCCAACTCCTCGGGCGTGGTGGGTCGGCACTACCTCCGGCACAACAACGTCGCCGTGATGGCCGTGTCGACCGAGCCGAACCCCACCCGGTTCCAGAAGACGCTCGCGCTGAACGACTGGTACCTCGGGTCGGACGACTGGGACTACCCGCTCGGCGGCATCCAGCTGCTCGGCAAGTCCGACCAGGCGATGATCCACGCGGAGGCGCCGCGCTGGGCGGGGCGGCTGTCGCCGGACCTGCCGTTCGAGGTGATCGCGCACCACGCCGTCGACTTCTGGCTGTGCGGCGAGGACCTGCCGGACCCGGACAACCGCGTGACGGTCGACCGCGAGGGCCGGGTGCACCTCGCGCTGGACGAGCGCAACAACGTCGAGGGCGTGCGGCGGCTGCGGCGGAAGCTCGACGGCCTGCTCTCCAGGCTCGGGATGCGGCCGCACCACCTGCTCGACCACAGCCTGTACCTGCACAAGTCGATGCCGATCGGCGCGACCGCGCACCAGGCCGGGACGGTGCGGTTCGGCACCGACCCGACGAGCAGCGCGCTCGACCCCGACTGCAAGGCGCACGACCTCGACAACCTGTACGTGGTGGACACCAGCTTCTTCCCGAGCATCGGCGCCGTGAACCCGTCGCTGACCGCGATCGCGAACGCGCTCCGGGTCGGGGACCACCTCCTGGACCGGCTGCGGTGAGCGGCCCGGGCGTGCGCGCGCGGCACGGGGTGGCGGCCGCCGGGCTGCTGGCCGCCGGGCTGCTGGCGCTGGCCACCGCCTGCTCGGGCGGGTCCGGCGGGTACGGCGGCGCGTCGTCGGCGGGCCCGTCGCCGAGCGGCTCCGCGAGCGCGTCCGCGGCTCCGACGGCCCCGGCGCCGTCCGGGTCGCCGCTCGCACTGACCGCCGGGTCGTCCGTCGTCGGGCTGCCCGAGGGCGTGGCCGAGCCCCCGGCGGGCGCGGTCGCCGGGGCGTCGCGCACCACCGACCCGTCGCTGATCTACGTCATCACGTTCGGGTCGAGCACCTGCCCGATGGTCGCGGACCCCGACGCGGTCGCCACCGGCGCGGCGGGCGCGGCCGAGGTCGAGATCACGTTCCCCGAGCCCACCGGCGGCGCGTGCACCGCGGACTACGTGCCCGCGACGACCGTGGTGGCGGTGCCGGAGGAGCCCGCGGGCGACCTGCGCGTGCTGCTCGGCCCGGCGGGCGACGTGACCCTGCCCGCAGGATCGGACGCGGTCGAGTGGGTGATCGACCAGGGGTGAGGGTCAGACCAGCGCGCGCCGGTCCGGGGGCGCCCCCACGTCCGTCGCACCGACGAGGCCGCCGCGCGGCACCGCACGCCCCGCGGCCAGCGAGGCCGGGACGTCCAGCACCCGCTGGTTCCGGCTGCCGCGGAACGCCAGCGTGAGGTCGCGCTGCGCGAGCTCGAACCGGCCGTCCACCAGCACGTCGAGCTCGCCGAGCAGCTCGGCCTTGTCGGCCTGCCCCGCCGCGGCCTCCGCCAGGAGCTCCTCGAACGTGTAGCCGGACCAGCACCACACGTCCTTCGCCCGGCCGTGCTCGGCCCGCAGCCGGCGCACCACCCGCAGGCACGCGCCGGTGTTGAGGAACGGCTCGCCGCCGAGCAGGGACAGCCCCTGCACGGCCTCGTGCGCGAGGTCGGCGGCGATCCGGTCCGCGAGCGCGTCGTCGAACGGCGTGCCGTACCGGAACGACCAGGCCGCCTCGTTGAAGCAGCCGGCGCAGGCGAACGGGCAGCCCGACACGTACAGGCTGCACCGCACGCCCTCGCCGTCGACCATGACGAACGGCTTGTAGTCGGCGACGCGGTCCTGGCTCAGGGCCGCCGCGCGCCACTGGCCGACGGCGGGCGTGCGGGCCACGTCAGGCGCCCCCGGCGTCCCCGGCCGCCGCCGCGAGCGACGTCGGGCCGGCGAGGTGCTTGACCCGGGACGAGATCTCCACGTGCCGGCCGTGCACCATCGGCCGCTGCTGGGGGTTGCCCAGGTAGCCGCAGGTCCGCTTGACGACGTCGCAGGTGCGCGGATCGGTGTTGCCGCAGCCCGGGCAGGCGAAGCCGCGCTCGGTCGGGGTGAAGTCGCCGGAGAACCCGCACTCCAGGCAGCGGTCGATCGGGGTGTTCGTGCCGAGGTAGCCGACCCGGTCGTAGGCGTAGTCCCACACGGCCTCGAGCGCCTTCGGGTTCTGCTGCAGCACCGGGTACTCGCAGTAGTGGATGAACCCGCCCGAGGCGTACTGCGGGTACTCGGCCTCGAAGTCGAGCTTCTCGAACGGGGTGGGCGCCTTGCGGACGTCGTAGTGGAACGAGTTGGTGTAGTAGTCCTTGTCGGTGATGTCCGGGACGAGCCCGAACTTCTTCGTGTCCAGCCGGCAGAACCGGTCGGTGAGCGACTCGGACGGCGTGGAGTACACCGAGAACTGGTACCCGTGCCGGGCGGTCCACTCCTTCGCGCGGGCCGCGAGGGTGCGCAGCACGCGCAGCGTGAACTCCTTGGCCTCCGGGTCGGACTCCCACGCGCCGCCGTAGAACGCGGCCGCCGCCTCGTACAGCCCGATGTAGCCGAGCGAGACCGTCGCGCGGCCGCCCCGGAACAGCGCGTCGACGTCGTCGTCCGGCGCCAGCCGCTGCCCGAACGCGCCGTGCACGTACAGGATCGGGGCGTTCGCCGGCACGGCCTCCTTGCACCGCTCGACGCGGTACAGCAGGGCGTCGTGCACCGTCTCGAGCCGCTGGTCCAGCAGGGCCCAGAACGCGTCCAGGTCGCCACGGGTCTCCAGGGCGATCCGGGGGACGTTGAGGGTGACGACGCCCAGGTTCATCCGGCCCTCGACGACGTCGTTCCCGTCGGCGTCCTCCCAGCCCTGCAGGAACGACCGGCAGCCCATCGGCACCTTGAACGAGCCGGTGATCTCGACGATCTTGTCGTAGCTGAGGATGTCCGGGTACATGCGCTTGGTCGCGCACTCGACGGCCAGCTGCTTGATGTCGTGGTTCGGGTCGTCCGCGGTGAGGTTCACGCCTCGGCGCAGCGTGAAGATGAGCTTGGGGAAGATCGCGGTGCGGCGCTCCTTGCCCAGCCCGAGGATGCGGATCTGCAGGATGGCGCGCTGGATCTCGCGCTCGAACCAACCCGTGCCGAGGCCGAACCCGACCGACGTGAACGGGGTCTGCCCGTTCGACGTGAACAGGGTGTTGATCTCGTACTCGAGGCTCTGCATCGCGTCGTAGACGTCCTTGCGGGTCTTCTCCTCCGCGTACGCGCGACGGCGCTCCGGCTCGGTGACCCACTGCTCGGCGTCGGCCAGGTGCTTGGCGAAGTTCCGCTCCGCGTACGGGGCCAGCAGCTCGTCGATCCGGTTGACCGAGCAGCCGCCGTACTGGCTCGACGACACGTTGGCGATGATCTGCGAGATCTGCGCGGTGGCCGTCTGTATGGACCGCGGCGGGTCGACCTGCGCGTTCCCGATCCGGAAGCCCTCGGACAGCATCGTCCGGAAGTCGATGAGGCAGCAGTTCGTCATCGGGGCGTAGGGGTGGTAGTCGAGGTCGTGGTAGTGCAGGTCGCCCTTGGCGTGCGCGTTCGCGACGTGCGGCGGGAGCATCCGCAGGCCGATGGCCTTGCCCACCGCGCCGGCCGTGAGGTCGCGCTGGGTGTTGAAGACGTCGGCGTCCTTGTTGGCGTTCTCGTGGACGACCGACGAGTCCTTGCCGACGAGCTGGCCGATCGAGTGGTTGACGTCGAGGGCCTTCGACCGCGCGAGGTCCCGCTGCACCCGGTAGTCGATGTACGCCTCGGCGACCTCGTACTCGCGGGCCTCCAGGAGCGTGTGCTCGACGACGTTCTGGATCTCGTAGATCCGCACCTCGCCGGTGAACCGGGCGGCGAGCTCGGCGTCGATCCGCTCGACCAGCTCGGCGATCGTGAGGTCGTGCAGCGGGCCCAGCAGGCCGTGCACGTGCGCGAACGCCCGGCCGAGCGCGCTGTGCACCCGGATGGGGTCGAAGGGCAGCGCGCGGCCGTCCCGCTTCCGCACGACGAGCCCGGCGGCGGCCGAGGGGGAGTACGGGCCGTCCGCGGCCGGCGCGGCCTCCGCGAGCTCCGAGACGTGCGGTCCCACCAGCGTCATGCGTATCCACTCCCGATCTGCTCACGGCACTAGATGTAGTGCCTCGCCCAGCCTCGCAACCCCACATGTGGGGTTCAATGGGACGAACGTCCCGAGGGTGCGTCGTCCCGCGGGGCAGCGTGCGGCCGTTCACCCGATCGGAGCACCGGCACCCCTCACGCCAGGACGCGGAGCTCGGCGACGCTCCACCACGGGTCGGCGTCGGCGGTCAGCCGGACGCGCAGGTACCGCACCCCGGTGCCGTCGAGCGCGGCGGCCGCGACCTGACCGGCCCCCGCGCGGGTGGGGGCGGCGACGGTCCAGGACGCGCCGTCCGCGCTGGCGAGCACCTCGTAGCCGCGGGGCCAGTCGCCCCCGCTCCCCGCGCCGGCGTCGAGGACGACGGCGCGGACCGCGACCGCGCGGCCGAGGTCGACCTCCAGCGTGTCGCCGGGGCGCTGCGGACGGCCGGTGGACCACCGGGTGGTGGGGTCGCCGTCGACCGCCCGCGCGGCGACGTCGGCGGTGCAGCACGGGTCGTCGGGGCCGGCCGGGTCGGCGGTGGCGGTGGCGCCCGAGAGGTCCGGCTCGGCGGGGAGCGCGGGGGTGCGGGCGCCCCCGGGGCCGGCGACCGCGCGGGCGTCCGCGGCGCCGACGAGGACCGTGCTCAGCGAGCGCGGCGGGAGGCGCACGGGGTAGCGGTCCCCGCCGTCCAGGACGGCGACGGTGGCCTCGCCGTCGCCGTCGTGCGCCACGAGCAGGACCGTCGCCCCGGCCGGGGTCCGGAGCGCCACCTGCGCCACGGCGTCGCCGGCGGTCGACGTCGAGCCGACCCGGGTCGAGCCGCGCGGCAGGAAGCGTCCGGCGTGGGCGAGCACGTCGTGCTCCGCGTTCGGCGTCGCCTCCGCCCCGTCGACGGTGACCACCCCGGTGCAGGTGCCGCAGCCGCCGACGTGCGGCCCGCCGTCGGGGTCGAGCGCGAGGTTCCAGGTGAGCACCGCCGACGCCCCGTGCGCGAGCGAGGCCACCAGCAGGTTCCGGGACTGCCAGGTGAGGGTGTCCGCGAACACCCGCTCGGGCGGGGTGCCCGGGGCGTGCGATCCCGAGCACTCCGTGACCCAGATCGCCGCGTCCGGGAACTCGTCCCGGACCGCGTCCTGGGCCGACGCGTCGCCGGAGTAGCAGTGGAAGGCGACGCCGGCGACCCGGCGCACGGCGTCGCTCCGCAGCACGCGCAGCGGGTAGTCGGCCTCGGGGTCCGCGCCCTCCGGCGTCGACGCCGCGTCGGCCGGGTGCAGCGCCCAGTTGTGGTCGTACGCCAGCACCGCCGGGTCGAGGCCCGCGTCCGCCAGCGCCGGGCCCAGCGCGTCGAGCAGCCGCACCTCGTCGGCGGCCGGCAGGTCCGTCCCGGGGTAGCCGTCGGGGTGCCGGGCCTGCGGCTCGTTCTGCACCGTGAGCGCGTCGACCGGCACCCCGGCCGCCGCCCACTCCTGCAGGGCCCGCACCAGGTACGCGGCGTAGGTCGCGTACGCGCGGTCGTCGTCGAGCAGCCGACCCCCCTCGAGGCTGCCCGAGGTCTTCAGCCAGGCCGGCGGGCTCCACGGCGACGCGATCACCGTCAGGTCCGGTGCCAGCACCCGGATCTCGCGGAGCAGCGCGCGCACCGGCTCGTCGCCCGCGCTGCTGAACCGCTCGAGGTCCCAGTCGGTCTCGCCGGGCGGGAGGTCGTCGTAGGTGGTCGCGGGGCCGGGTCCGGGGACGAAGTCGGAGCCGCCGAGCGCGACCCGGACGACCGACAGCCGCACCGGGCCGGCGGGGTCGAACAGCTCGGTGAGCAGCGCGCGGCGGTCGTCCTCGGGCATGGCGAGCAGGAGCGACGCCGAGGACAGGGTGAGTGCCGCGCCGAAACCGGTGACCTCGGGGCCGGGGTCGCCGGGGCCGTGGTCGTCGACGGTGATCGTGGGGGTGCCGGGGTCCGGCGTGCCTGAGGGGGCCGGGTCGACCGTCGCGGTGCGCTCGACCCGGAGCGCACCGTCGGCGGTCGTGGTCCACACCTCGGCGACCCGGGCGGCGGGCGAGGCGCCGCCGTCGGGGGAGCGGTCGCCCCCGGTCCGGGTCAGCAGCAGCGGCACCGCGACGGCCAGAGCGGCCACCAGCGCCGCGGCGACCAGGAGCGCGCGCCGCGTGCGCCGCCGGGACCCGTGCCCCGTGGGTCGCTCCGACATCGTCGCCCCCCTGGGATCGACCCCTCCGCGAGAGTGGAAGGTGGTGACGGACACGCCGACGGCGTGTTGGTCACAACCTTCCACCGTCAGGCCGGCGCGGCGATCAGAGCGGGGTCGGGCCCGGGTGGTGCCAGGCGTCCGGGCGCCCCCGGAGCGGCCGGGTGGGTCAGGCCAGTCGCTTCTCGTAGCACCGGGACTGCAGCGGCAGCGCGGTGTCGTACGGCGGGTAGGTGGGGATCCGGGTCCAGCCCAGCGCGGCGTACAGCGCCTCGGCCTCGGGCTGGCGGTCGCCCGTCTGCAGGATCACGCGGTCGGCGCCCGCGGCGCGGGCGACCCGCTCGACCTCGGACATGATCGCGCGCCCCACCCCCCGGCCGCGTTGCCCGGCCGCGACGACGACGCGCTTGACCTCCCACTCGCCGCCGTGGTCCCGCAGGGCCGCGTGGCCGATCGGGGTGCCGTCGTGGTCGACGGCGAGCACGACGTGCCGGACGGCGGCCGGGTCGACGGTGAGGGCGGCGTGCGCCGCGGCGCTCATCGGGCCGGCCGACGCGTAGCGCGCGCCCATCTCGGCGTCCATGGCGTCGCGCAGGCCGGCGGCGCGCGGGTCGGCCCAGTCGACGGACTCGAGCGTGTACGACGCGTCGGACGTGGTGGTCATGCGGCTGGTTCCTCCCGGGGTGCGGGGCCCCGCCCGGGGTCGCGCGCGGCGCAACCTAGCACGGGGGGTGCGACGGGCTCGGTGGGCGTCCGGCGCGGTCGACGGCCCCGGCCGCGTGGGCGGCTAGGTGCCCCGCGCCGCGGTCGGCGCGTCGAGGTCGGCGGCCGCGGCGCAGGCGGCCGAGGCGGTCGTGTCGACCGCGGTGCAGGCGGGCAGCAGCTCGGCGACGTCGGGCGCGGCGTGCCGCACGACGGTCAGGGCGGCGTCGCCGAGCGCTGCCATCCGGTCCGGGCCGAGCGCGTCGACGACGAGGCGGCGCACCTCCCGGACGTGCCCAGGCGCCGCGCGGCGGAGCTGGTCCTCGCCGCCCTCGGTGAGCCGGGCGCTGGTGCGCTTGCCGGCGGCCACGCACGAGCCGCGCGTGACCCAGCCGGCCTGCTCGAGCCGCGCGACCGCGTGCGACAGCCGGGACGGGGAGCTCTGCGTGAGGCGCGCGAGGTCGCTCATCGGGATCTCGCCGTGCGGCCGCTCGGACAGCGCGACCAGCACGTTGTACTCGTAGAGGTTCATCCCGGCGTCCCGCTTGAGCTGCGCGTCGAGCGCCGCGGGCAGCGTCGTCAGCAGCGCGACGACGGCCTTCCAGTCCTCGACCTGGGCGTCGGGGAGCCAGGGCGTGGCGTCGTCGACCCGCTGGCTCATGCCGACGATCCTACCGGACTTGAACATTCAACACCTGGGTGCCTAGGGTGCGTGTTGAACATTCAACCTCGCGTCGCGGGTCCGCGGCGCCGTCCTCCCGGGAGTCCCCATGACCGTGCTGCGCATCGACGCCTCCATCCAGGGCGCGCACTCCGCGAGCACCGCGCTCGCCGACCTCGTCACCGCCGAGCTCGCGGCCGCGCGCCCCGACGAGACCGTCGTCCGCCGGCACCTCGGCGAGCAGCCGCTGCCCGCCGACGCGTGGGCCACGGCCGTCGGCGCGGGCTGGACGCCCGCCGAGCAGCGGACCCCCGAGCAGGCCGCCGCCGTGGCGCTGGCGGTCGAGGTGGCCGACGAGCTCCGCGCGGCCGACGCCGCCGTGCTCGCGCTGCCGCTCTACAACTGGGGCGTCTCGCAGCACGTGAAGACCTGGATCGACCTGGCCATCGCCGGCGGCACCCCGGGCGACGCCTACCTGGCGGGCAAGCCGGTCGTGCTCATCGTGACCCGCGGCGGCGGCTACGGCCCGGGCACCCCGAAGCACGGCTGGGACCACAGCATCGACTACCTGCGCCGGATCGTCGGCGAGGTGTGGGGCGCCGACCTCACCGTCATCGAGCGCGAGCTGACCCTCGTCGGCGTGAACCCGGCGATGGACGCGCTGGCCGAGCCGGCCGCGCTCATGCGCAAGGAGGCCGAGGCGGCGGCGACGGCCGCGGGCCGGGCGCTCGCGGCGCGCTGACGCACCGCCGCGGCTGCTCCCGCCGGGCTCGCAGCAGGCGCGGGGTCCCGGGGCTCCGGACCCCGCACCTGCCGCACGCGCGGTGCGCGGTCGGCGCGCACGTCAGGCCGGGACCGCGTCCAGGTCGAAGCCCTGGGTGCGGAGACGGTCGACCAGGACGTCGCCCAGCGCGGTCGCCGGGGTGAGCGACCCCGCGCGGTCGGGGAGCGCCGCCCCGTCGAGCGCCAGCGCGAGCGCGGCCTCGCCCAGCATCACCGCGGTCGCCGCGTAGCCGGGGTCGCCGGACGCCTGCACCCGCGCCGCGTACCGCCGCCCGGACGCGGAGGTCGCGAGGAACCGGTGCCGGAACCAGCCCGCCTCCCGGGTCGCGGCGTCCGGGCCGTCCCCGGCGGCGGGCAGCGCGCGCTCGACCAGCGCCCGGGTCGGCGGCAGCGCGAGCGCGGCCGCGCCCAGTGCGGTCGCCCCGGTGAGCGCGACGGCGCGCAGCAGCCCGGCGGGGCCCCGGCCGGCGTCGAGGTGCTCGGCGTACCGCAGCCCGCGGCCGTAGGCCCAGCCCGTCAGCGCGTTCGACCGCCGGACCACGTGCGCGTCGAACGGCGCCATCACCGACGGCGCCGCCCACCGCCCGGCGACCCGGTGCGGGGGCACCAGCAGCCGCGGCTGCGGCGTGCCGGGCTCGGCTGCGGGGTCGGGGGACAGGGCGTGCGGGTCCGCGTGCAGCCGACGGACCCGCGGGTCGGTCCGCACCGCCTCCGCCTCCCCGAGCAGGGAGGCCACGGTGCCGCCGGACACGCCCCCGCGCGCCGCGACCAGCGCCTGCACGTCGCCGAGCCCGCCCGCCTCGCCCGCCGCCACCGCGGCCCGGTGCAGCAGGTGCACCCCGAGGTCGGACGGGATCGAGTCGTAGCCGCACGCGTGCACCAGCCGCGCGCCGGTGGTCCGCGCCCGCGCGTCCGCCGCGTCGACCGCCACCCGCACGAACGCGAGCTCCCCGCTGAGGTCGGCGTAGTGGGTCCCCGCGGTCGCGCAGGCCTCGACGACCGGCAGGCCGTGGCGCCCGTAGGGGCCGACGGTGGAGGCGAGGGCGGTGGCCGACCCGGCCGCCCGGCGCAGCGCAGGTGCGTCCGTGACGTCGACGACGACGAGCGGCCAGTCCGCGGCGCGTGCGGGCAGCCGGCGGCGCACCGCGGCCAGCCGCTCCGGGTCCCGGCCCGCCAGCGCGATCCGGGCGGAGGGCGGCGCGGCGCGGGCGAGGTGCTCGGCGGTCAGCGCCCCGACGAAGCTCGTCGCGCCCAGCAGGACCAGGTCGTGCTCGCGGTCGGCCATGCGCCGCACCGTAGGCACGCCCCGCGGCCGGCGCACGGCGGACCGTATCCCGCGATACACGTTTCGCTGTACTGTCGTGATCATGGAGACGGTGACGCTCACGCACACGGCCGCCCTCGCGCGGCTGGGCCACGCGCTGTCCGACGAGACCCGCGCGCGGATCCTGCTCGCGCTGCGCGAGGCCCCCGCGTACCCGTCCGACCTCGCCGACGCGCTCGGCGTGTCCCGCCAGGTCATGTCGAACCAGCTCGCCTGCCTGCGCGGGTGCGGGCTCGTCGAGGCGATCCCGGACGGTCGGAGGGTCTGGTACCGGCTCGCCGACGGCCACCTGGCGCCGGCGCTCGGCGACCTGCTCGCGCTCGTCGTCGCCGTCGACCCCGGCTGCTGCGGCCCCGACTGCGCGTGCGCGTGACCGCCGCCGCCCCGTCCCTCGGCCCCGACCGCCGCGCCGTGCTGCAGCGGCGCATCCGCCTGGTCGTCGCCGCGACGATCGCCTACAACGTGGTCGAGGCCGTGGTCGCGCTGGCGGCAGGCCGGGCCGCGTCGTCGGCGGCGCTGGTGGCGTTCGGGCTGGACTCGGTGGTCGAGGTGCTGTCCGCCGCCGCCGTCGCCTGGCAGTTCGCGGCGCGTGACCCGGAGACCCGCGAACGGGCGGCGATGCGGGCGATCGCGGTGTCGTTCTTCGGGCTCTCGGCGTTCGTCGCGGTCGACGCCGCCCGCGCGCTCCTGGGGGCGGGGGAGCCGGAGCGCTCGACGGTCGGGGTCGTGCTCGCGGCCGTCAGCCTGGCCGTCATGCCGGGGCTGTCCTGGTTCGAGCGGCGTACCGGCCGGGAGCTCGGGTCGGCGTCGGCGGTGGCCGACTCGAAGCAGACGCTGATCTGCTCGTACCTGTCGGCGGTGCTGCTCGTCGGGCTGCTGCTGAACGGCACGCTCGGCTGGTGGTGGGCGGACCCGGTGGCGGCGCTGGTGATCGCCGGCTTCGCGGTGCGCGAGGGCGTCGAGGCCTGGCGCGGCGACGCGTGCGGCACGCCGCTGGCGGACCTGGTCGGTGGGGACGCCCGGGCCGAGGACGACGACTGCTGCTGAGGGCCGTCGAGGTCGAGGTCCTCCGCTGAGGTGCGGTCGGCGGTCAGCCCTCGCCGTACGTGCGGCGACGCCACCTGACGTACTCGCGCTGCCGGCGCGTGCGCAACCGCCCTCCGAGCCGGGCGCCGGCGACCGCCCCGCCGGCCACGCCGACCGCGATCCCTCCGCCGACCAGCGCCGGGTAGGACGGCGTCTGCTCGCCGCGCCACACGCTCACACCCAGGTTCGTGCCGAGGCCCGCCGGCCGGGGCTCGAGGGCCACCGAGACCACGGCGCCTCCACGTCGGGCGCGCACGTCCGTGCCCGCAGCGGTCTGCTCGACCGTGGGGGGCTCCCACCCGGCGTCGGTCAGGGACGCGACGAGCGCGTCGACGTCGGGTGCGGTGTCCGCCTGCGCCCGGCTGAAGACGTGGCCGCGGGAGAACGCCGGCGCCCACGCGCCGTCGACGAACGGCGGCTCCAGCACGGCGAACCCGTCCGGCGTGACCTCGGCGGCCACGGCGAGCAGCTCGCCGTCGCTCGGCTGCACGAGCACGTAGTGCGCCACGGCCGCGGCACCGCCGCCCAGTGCGGCAGCGGGCAGGGCGAGGGCCACGGCGACTGCGGTCCGGAGGGCGGCGCTCACCCGCACGACGCTAGCGCGGCCGCGTTCGTCCACAGGCAGTTTCCGCGCGCACCGCCCGATCGGCGCAGGAGCCGCGCTCCCGGAGGCGTCGCTCGTCGCCGGGTCGCCGTCAGCCCGCGGCGACCTCGTCGAGCAGCGCGGTGCTCGCCGCGACGATCTCGGCCTGCGCCCGCTCGCGCGGGACCGTCGGGGTGCCGTCGCCCGGCTGCGGGCCGTAGTCGGCGAAGAACGCGTGCACCGCGCCGTCGACCTCGGTGAAGGTCGTCGCGGCGGGCAGGTCGGCGCGCGACGCGTCGACGTCGGCCGGCGTGGTCAGCCCGTCCTCGGACCCGGACGCGGACGCGACCACGAGGTCCGCGTCCGACATGTCGCCCAGCGGGTAGGACGCGTGCAGCAGCAGGCCGTCGACCTCGTCGTCGCGCGCGGCGGCGAAGGACGACGCCGCGACCCCGCCGAGCGAGTGCCCGCCGACCGCCCATCGCTCGACCCCGTCGAACGCCGCCATCGCCGACGCGGACTGGCCCGGCGAGGTCAGCGCGATGCCGAGCGGCTCCTTCAGCGCGACGACGAGGTAGCCCTCCTCGGCGAGCGGCCGCAGCACGGCGGCGGTGGCGCGCACGTCGACGCGCGCGCCGGGGGAGTACACCAGCCCGGTGGTCGGCTCGGCGTCGCGCGGGACGAACGCGTACCAGCCGGCCGACTCCCGCACCTCGACGGCGTCGTCGCCGCGCAGGGCGTCGAGCGCGGCGTCGGTGGCGGGGAACGGGCGGAGCCAGGCGGTCGCGGCGGCGAGCACGGCGAGCAGCGCGAGCCCGACCCCGGCGCCGGTGGCGCGCAGCACGCGGCGACCGCGGGGGCGTGCCGGTCCGGGGCGGGCGACGGGCTCGGCGCGGGACGACGGGGCCGCCCCGGGCGCGGCGCTCGGCACCGGGTCGTCGGCCGACGGCGTGGGGGGAGGTGCCGTCGCGCGCCGCCGCTCGCGGAGCAGGGCCAGCGCCGTCGTGGCCAGCAGGGCGACCCCGGTGAGCGCGCTCACCGCGAGCAGCGCGCCGAGCGTCCAGTGCTGGTGCGGCACGGCCCCGCCGGCGGTCGCCAGCACCCACGCGGGGGCGGCGAGCAGGGCGAGCCCCACGAGCGCGCGGAGGGTGAGCCAGGCGGTCCGTCGGGTCATGTGCGCCAGTCTAGGCGATCCTCAGCATGCTGAGTATTCTGTCCGTCGGCCCCCCAGTGGAAGGTTCTGCCGGACACGCCCCGGGCGTGTCCGGCAGAACCTTCCACTCGACCCCGTTCGACGGCCGGTCGCTGAACCGGCCTCGCCGCCGTGCGAGCCCCGGTAGCGTCCCGGAGCGGGGCGGGTCGTCCGCTCCGCTGCGGTGGAGGGGGACGGGATGGGCGCGGGTGGCGACCTCGACGGCTGGCGGCTGATGATCCCCGCCCCGTACGACGTGCTGTGGACCGCGGCCGTCGTCCTGCTCGTCGCGCTGACGGTGGGCGCGCTGCTGGTGTGGGCACGCCGCCGGGAGTCGGCGTCGAACGCCCTGGTGCACCTCGCGCTGATCCTCGTGGTCCCGGTGCTCGGGCCGGCGGCCTACCTCGCGGGCGCGGCGCTGGACCGCCGCGCGGCCGGCCGGGCCGCGGCGCGGACCCCTCGGCCCGGCCGCGGCTGAGCTCCGGGATCCGTCGACCCGCGTCGAGTGGAGCGTTCTGCCGGACACGCCCCGGGCGTGTCGGGCAGAACCTTCCACTGAACCCCGTTCCCCGGCCACCGACGACGAACCGCCCGCCCCCGGGGTGCCGGGGGCGGGCGGTCGGTGCCGTGCGGTAGTGGTCAGGCGCGGGCGCGGAGCGCGACGACGACCTCGTCGAGCAGGTCGTCGATCGCGTCCTGGTCGTAGCCCTCGCGGAACTTCGTCGCCTGGAACCGCTGGTTCAGCACGTCCTCCGGCGCGAGCGACCCGTCGACCCCGTCCAGCGCGGCCGCCGCGCGCTCGGCGAACTCCTCGACCTCGCCCTGGTCGTAGCCCTCGCGGAACTTCGTCACCGGGGTCGCCGCGAGCCGGGCGCGCAGCTGCGCACCGGTGAGCTCAGCCCCCCGGCCCGGGGCTCCACCCCGGCCGTCGGCCGCGGTCCCCGACGTCGCCGAGAGCATCGGCGCGTCGGGGCCGCGGAGCAGCTTCGTCAGCCAGGACATCCCCGTGCCCCGGTCAGTCCGCCGCGCCGTCGGCACCGGCCGCGGGCCGGTCGGCCGGCGCGTGCACCGGGGCGACGGCCGCGTGGCTCTGGGCCGGGACGGCGTGCCCCGCCGCCGGGTGCGAGCCGCCGCCGAGCCCGCGGACCAGGTCGAGCAGGTCGATGCCCGTCTGCGCCTTGAGCATCGTCGCCAGCTCCTGCACGCCCGTCGACACCTGGCCGGGCAGCCGCGAGGCGCCGTCCTTGTCGATGATCGTGATGTCGTCGATCTTCCCGAGCGCGTCGGCGTACGGCTGGGCCACCTTCGGCAGCGCGTCGAGCACCATCTGCAGCCGCGCGGACTCCGGGAACGCCTGGTAGGCGTCGGACTCCGCCTTGATCGCGGCGGCGCGGGCCTCGCCCTGGGCGCGCTCGGCGGCGGCCTCGGCCTCACCGCGCGCCTGGATGCCGTCGGCCTCGGCCCGGGCGATCGCCAGCGCACCCTCGGCGCGGCGCTGCTGCTCGATCAGCGCGGCCTCGGCTCGGGCGCGGGCGGCGGACGCCTCGGCGTCGGCCTGCGCGGTCGTGCGCTGCGCCTCGGCCTCGGCCTTGCGGATCGCCGAGGTCTTGAACGCCTCGGCCTCCTGCTCCGCGGCGTACTTGCGGGCGTCTGCCTCCTGGGCCGCCTCGTACTTGCGGGCCTCGGCGGGCTTGCGGACCTCGGTCTGCAGCTCCTGCTCGCGCAGGGCCGCGCGGCGCAGAGCCACCTGCTCCTGCTGGACCAGGACCTCCTGCTGCGCCTCGGCCTGCGCACGCTCCTGCGCGGCGGCGGCGTCGGCCTGGGCGGTCGCGGTCTCCTGCGCGATGGTCGCGTTGCGCAGCGCGAGAGCCTTGTTCGACTCGGCGATCTGCACGGCGGCCTCGTTCGACCGCTCGGTGCTCTCCTGCCGGGCCTGCGCCTCGGCGATCTCGGCGTCGCGGGCGACGGCGGCGGCGCGCGGACGACCGAGGTTGCGGATGTACTCGCCGGTGTCCTCGACGGTCTGGATCTCGAAGTTCTCCAGGATCAGGCCGCGCTCGGCCAGCATCGGCACCGCGATGTCCTTGACCTCCTTCGAGAACTCCTGGCGCTCGTAGAGGATCGACTCGACGGTCAGCGTGCCCGCGATCGTGCGGAGCACGCCGACGAGGACCTCGGAGGTCTGCTGCTCGATGACCTGCTCCTGGCTGCGGCCCGCGAACCGCTGCGCGGCTGCGCGCACCATGCGCTCGGTGCCGCCGACCTTGACGACCGCGATCGACCGCAGCGTCACGCCGACGCCGGACTTGGTGGTGGCGTCCTCGGCCGCGACCGGGAAGCTCTGCGACGCCAGCGAGAGCCGGACGACCTGCTCGAAGATCGGCTTCACGAACGTGCCGCCGCCGATCACGACGCGCTGGCCGGACAGGTCGGTGGTCTCGTCGCCCGTCTCCGGGTTGATCACCGGCTTGCCGCTCTTGCGGCCGGTGATGATCAGCGCCTCGTCGGGCGTGGCGATCTTGAACCGGACCTTGGCGTAGATCGCGCCCACGATCGCGACCGCGATCAGGGCGACGACCGCCAGCACGACGATCAGGGCAGTTCCTGCGAGCTCCATGGGACTCCTCGGGCGCGGCCGCGAGGGCCGGTCGGTCGGGTGGGCTGCCTCGACCCTAAGGGGACGCACAGCCCGCGGTCAGCCGTTTCGCTGACGCATCACCCCGCCGTCGCCGAGGTCGGCGGTTCCGCGCCGGTGCCCGGTGTGTCGCCGCGGCGTGTCGTGCGGAACCGCCGACCTCGCGCCCGCGGCTACGCCGGCCCGACCCGGAGCGCCGCCTCCGCGCCGTCGGCGGCCCACTCCTCGTCCGTCAGGAGCCGGCTGCGGATCAGGAAGCGGACGCCCTCCGGGGCCTCCAGCGAGAACCCCGCACCCCGCCCGGGCACCACGTCGATCGTCAGGTGCGTGTGCCGCCAGTACGCGAACTGGCTGCGGCTCATCCAGACCGGCACCGTGAAGTCGTCGTCGACCTCGAGGTCGCCCAGGTGGACGTCGGCGTCGCCCGTGAGGAACTCGCCCGCCGGGTAGCACATCGGCGACGACCCGTCGCAGCAGCCCCCGGACTGGTGGAACATCAGCTCCCCGTGCTGGTCCCGCAGCCGGCGCAGCATGTCGGCGGCGGACGGGGTGTGGTCGACCCTGCTCATCGTGCCTCCCTGCCCGCGGGGCCCCGGGCGTGCGGGGCCCCGCGGGGTGCCGGTCAGAAGAACCCGAGCTTCTGGCCCGAGTAGGACACCAGCAGGTTCTTGGTCTGCTGGTAGTGGTCGAGCATCATCTTGTGGTTCTCGCGGCCGACGCCCGACCCCTTGTAGCCGCCGAACGCCGCCGCCGCGGGGTACGCGTGGTAGCAGTTCGTCCACACGCGGCCGGCCTCGATGTCCCGGCCCGCGCGGTAGGCGATCGCCGACTCCCGGGACCACACGCCGGCGCCGAGGCCGTACAGGGTGTCGTTGGCGGTGTGGATCGCGTCCGAGTAGTCGGAGAACGACGTCACCGCGACGACGGGGCCGAAGATCTCCTCCTGGAAGATCCGCATGGAGTTCTTGCCCTCGAAGATCGTCGGCGTCACGTAGTACCCGCCGGCCAGGTCGCCGTCGAGCTCGGCGCGCGTCCCGCCGGTCAGGACCTTGGCGCCCTCGGCCTTGCCGATGTCGATGTAGGACAGGATCTTCTCGAGCTGGTCGTTGGACGCCTGCGCGCCGATCATCGTCTCGGTGTCGAGCGGGTTGCCCTGCTTGACCGCCTCGGTGCGGGCGATGGCGTCGGCGAGGAAGCCGTCGTAGATCGACTCCTGGATGAGCGCGCGCGACGGGCAGGTGCACACCTCGCCCTGGTTGAGGGCGAACATCGTGAACCCCTCGAGCGCCTTGTCGTAGTAGTCGTCCTTCGCGCGGGCGACGTCCTCGAAGAAGATGTTCGGGCTCTTCCCGCCGAGCTCCAGCGTGACCGGGATGATGTTCTGGCTGGCGTACTGCATGATCAGGCGCCCGGTGGTGGTCTCGCCGGTGAACGCGATCTTCCGGATGCGCGGGCTGGACGCGAGCGGCTTGCCGGCCTCGACCCCGAACCCGTTGACCACGTTGACGACGCCCGGGGGCAGCAGGTCGGCGATCAGCTCCATCAGCAGCAGGATCGACGCGGGGGTCTGCTCGGCCGGCTTCATCACGACGGCGTTCCCCGCGGCCAGCGCGGGCGCGAGCTTCCAGGTGGCCATGAGCAGCGGGAAGTTCCACGGGATGATCTGCCCGACGACGCCCAGCGGCTCGTGGAAGTGGTACGCGATGGTGTCGGCGTCGATCTCGGAGATCGAGCCCTCCTGCGCGCGGACCGCTCCGGCGAAGTACCGGAAGTGGTCCACGGCCAGCGGCAGGTCGGCGGCCAGCGTCTCGCGGACCGGCTTGCCGTTCTCCCAGGTCTCGGCGACGGCCAGCATCTCGAGGTTGTCCTCGATCCGGTCGGCGATCTTGTTGAGGATCACGGCCCGCTCCGTCGCGGACGTCCTCCCCCAGGACCGCGCGGCGCCGTGCGCGGCGTCCAGCGCCCGGTCGATGTCGGCGGCGTCGCCGCGCGCGACCTCGGTGAAGGTGCGACCCGTCACCGGCGACGGGTTCTCGAAGTAGCGGCCGGACGCGGGGGCGACGAACTCGCCGCCGATCCAGTGGTCGTAGCGCTCGCGGTAGGTGGCGGGGCTGCCGGGCTGACCCGGCGCTGCGTAGACGGTCATGTGCGCCCTCCGTGCAGGCTGACCGGCCGTCGGCGGGGTACGGCGGCGGCCGGGCGCGCCGCCTCGTTGCGGCGCGTGCCCCGGACGCTAGGGCCGCGACGGTTGCAGGTGCGTTGCACCGCAGGCCGGGCGGCGCCCCGAGGTCAGTTCGGGACCTCCGTCAGCGCCCGCTCGATGCGCTCCAGCCGGTGCTCGATCGCCTCGAGGCGGACCAGGACCTCGTGCCGCGAGGGACCGGCGTTGATCTGGGCGATCTTGCGGCGGTTCTTGAGCACGCCGTCGACGACCGAGGCGAGGCTGCCGAACACGATCGCGCCCAGCACGATCCACGCGAACCAGGGGATGCTCTCCATGCTCAGGGCCCTTCCTCGGGGGTCTCGGCGATCGCCGCGGCGACGATCGCGGGGGTGACGCGCAGGTCGAACGGGACGACCTCGTAGTGCCGGAGCGCCTTGCCGTCCGGCGAGACGCTGTGGTGGCTGGTGACCAGGCCGGCCTGCTCCAGCTTGGTGAGGTGGCCGTAGAGCAGCGGGCGCGACATGCCCACCCGGCGGGCGAGCTCGCTGACGTGCACGCTCTCCTGCCCGAGCTCCCCGAGCACCCGCAGGCGCTGCGGGCTCGCGAGGGCGCCCAGCGCCTGCACCAGCTCGTCCACCGTCATGACCGGCCTCCACGTGTCACAAGAAAGTTACACATGGAACCGCGCGGGCGTCCAGTCGCGCCGCGGCGCTGCCGCTGCACCGCCGGTGCCGCCGCCGCCCCGCAGGTGCACCGGCCCCGCTCATCAGCGCCAGGGGTGCCGGGCAGGCCCGGTGCCGAGCCGGCGCACGAGCAGATCGAGCCGCCCCGCCGCCCGGACGTGCGCGGCGGACCCCGGCGCGGTCACCGCGACGAGCCGCTCCCACGCCTGCCAGTCCTCGGCGCCCTCCTCGCGGTCGAGCCAGCGCTCCAGGGCGACCGGGTCGCTGGCGTGCAGCACCGCAGCCCGCACGTCGGACGCGAGGGCGTCCCGCGCCTGCTCGACGCCGGGCGCCCGCGACCGCGGCAGCACGGGGCCGGCGTACCGGTCGAGCGCCGCGCGCACGTCGCCCGCGGCCAGCGCCTCGCGGACCCCGGCGACGTCGGTGCCGAGCGCCGTCGCGAGCCGGTACGGCCGGGACCGGCCGACCAGGGAACCGGCGACGCGGCGCAGCCGCGACACCTCTGCGCGCACCGCGACGTCCGACATGCTGCCGGGGTGCAGCAGCACGGCGAGCTCGTCGGCGTGCAGGCCGCGCGGGTGCTCGGCGAGCAGGAGCAGCAGCTCGGCGTGCCGGAGGGACAGCGCGCGGGCGGGGGCGCCGGGGGTGTGCAGGACGCCGGACCCGGGGCGGAGCACCTCGAGCCGGGCGGCGGGGGACGCTGCGCGCCCGTCCGGGCCGGTGAGGGCCGGGACGTCCCCCGACGGCCCGGGCGCGACCGGCCACCCCGCGCCCGTCGCCGCCGCGGGCCACCCGCCCCCGCCCGCCGGTCCCGGCCCGCGCGCGAGGACCCGGGCCCGCAGGTCCGCCTCCACCGCCGCGGCGGTGGCCCGCACCAGCGACAGCATCAGCGCCGACGCCGCCGCGTCCCGCCCGGTGACGTCGAGCGCCCCCAGCGCCCGCCCGGCGGGGTCCCGCAGCACCGCGGCGGTGCAGCTCCACGGCTGGACGGACCGCGTGAAGTGCTCCGCACCGAGCACCTGGACGTCGTGCCCGGTGGCCAGCGCGGTGCCGGGGGCGTTCGTCCCGGCGTGCGCCTCGTCCCACGCCGCGCCCTCGACGAACCCGACGCCCTCGACGGCCCGGCGCACGCGGGCGTCACCGGCGACCCAGAGCAGCGCGCCCTCGGCGTCGGTGAGCGCGACCAGGAACCCCTCGGTCAGAGCGGCGTCGAGGAGCAGCCCGCGCACCACCGGCAGCGCGTGCCGCAGCGGGTGCTCGGACCGGTAGGCGCGCAGGTCGGCGTCGGTCAGCGCGACGGGCGGCGCCGGGCGCTCGGGGTCGACGCCGCTGCGCAGGCTGCGCCGCCAGGAGTCGGCGACGAGGGCCCGGACGCCCGCGGCGGTCCCGGTGCTGAGGAACCGCTCGTGCGCGGCGTGCAGGGCGCGGCCGCGCGCGAGGGAGCGCGCGTCGGGACGGAGCAGGTCAGGTTCCTCGCCCGGCACGGCCCACCCCCTCGACGTCGTCGTCGCGGGGCCAGTGTGGCGCGCGCGGCGCCGGGCCGCCAGAGCGGACCGCGCGTGGGGCTCGCTGCGCCGACCGGGTGTCCGCCGTTCGGGGGAACGCGCTTCCTTCCCGGCGCCGGCAGCGGGTCGTCGCCGGGACGGGCTCGCGGGCGCTGAGCAGGGCGGTCGCGTCCCCGCCCGGGCGGTGGGCCGCCAGTACGGCGATCCCGGCCGGGCGGTCGCCATCGTGATCACCCGCAAAACCACACAAAACGGGACAAACCTGCTCCTACGCTCGCGCTCGGACACGCCGGGACCAGGCGTGCCAGGGGGAGGACATCGTGCGGACCCGGCTGCTCGCGCTCGCCGACGTGACGGACGCCGACGAGGAGGCCTGGCACCGCCTGGCCGACCACGCCGCCGAGCCGAACGTCTACCTCGACCCGCGGTTCCTGCTGCCGGCGCGCGACCGCGGGTCGGCGGCGGCGGACCTCCGGCTGCTCGTCGTCGACGACGGCCCCGAGTGGCTGGCGGCGCTCGCGGTGACGACCAAGCCGTTCGCGCCTCGGCTCCCGCTGCGCGCGGCGACGACGGGCGGGGCGTTCATGACCGGGCACGCCGACCGGCACCACCCGCTGCTCCGCGCCCGGCGCGAGGTCGAGTCGCTCCGCGCGCTGCTCCGCGGGGCGCGGTCGGCGGGGCTCCCGGGGCTGCTCCAGCTGCAGCACCTGCCGCTCGGCGGGGCGGTCGAGCGGGCGCTCGCCGAGATCGCGGCGGCCGACGGCACGCCGGTGCTGGAGCGCCGGCGGGCGGTCGCCGCGTTCGCGCCGCGCGCGGGCGTGGTGGTGCCGGAGGTGCCCGAGGGGCCGGGACCGCTGGTCGACCCGCCGCTCGCCTGGGAGCACATGGCGACCGACGAGCGCCGGAACATGCGCCGCGGCGTCCGCGGGCTCGCCCGCGAGACCGGCGGCCCGCTCGAGCTGCACGACGTGACGGACGACCCGCGGGCCGACGACGACTTCCTCGCGCTGCAGGCGGCCGGCTGGAAGGGGGACTCGGGGCGGGGTGGCGCCGCGCTGGCGCTGGACCCCGTCGCCGAGCGCTGGTTCCGTGCGGTCGTCGGCGCGTTCCGGCGGGACAAGGACCTCCGGGTCGTCCGGCTCGCCGGCGGCGGGACGACGCTCTGGACCGGGTACGCCCTGCGGTCGGGCTCGGCCTGGTTCGGGTTCCTCGACGCCTACGCCGAGGCGCACCGGCGGTACAGCCCGGGGTCGATCGGGCGGGTCGCGAACATGACCTACCTGCTCGCCACCACCGACGCCCCGTTCTTCGACCCGGCGTTCGACGCCCGGTACGCGACCGGCGCCCGCCTCTTCCCGGCCACCCGCACGCACGTCGACGTGCTCGTCGCGACCGGCGGCCCGGCGGCGCGCGGGGTGCTGCGCGCGATCCCCGCGGCGCGCCGCCTGGGGCTGGTTCCGGACTGACGCCGGGCGCACCGGCCCGATCGCGGGAGCGCGCGTGGGACGCTGGGCTGGTGAGACTCCGCCGCCCCACGGTCGCCGCCGACCTGCCCGCCGGCTTCCACGCCGCCGAGGCCCGCGCGCTCCAGGTCGCGCTCACGGGCGTGCTGTCGGCCGTCGAGCGCGCCGCCGACGCGCCGGTGCCGGTGGACCTCGCCTTCGAGGCGGGCCGGGACGACGCGCTCGTCGTGCTGTGCCGGAACCGGGTCGTCGGCTTCGTGCCCGCCGCGTACGCCGACGGGCTGCGGGCACAGGTGGCGGCGGCCGGCCGGCGCGCGCACCTCGTGGCGCCGGGGCGGGTCGTCCGGGACGGCGGACTGCGGCGGGTGTGGGTCGGCCCCGAGCCCGAGGGCGGGCTGCCGCCGGTGCCCGACGGCCTCGACACGCTGCCCGAGCCGCAGCCGACGATCCTCGGCGTCCCGCTGCGGCGCGACGGGGTCTGACGCCGCGCCGCGCACGCCGCCCTCACGCCCCGGCGAAGAACCCGCCCGGTGCGATCCGGTCGCTGAGCCGCTGGGCGTAGTGGTCGAAGAACACCCGCGCGACGAGCTCCCGCCGGCTGCCGACGCCCGCCTTCTCGAACACCGCCTTGAGGTGGTCCTGCACCGTCCACGGCGACAGGTGCAGCGCGCGGCTGATCTCCTGCGTGCTCTCGCCCTGGAGCACCCCCGCCACGACCTCCTGCTCGCGGCCGGTCAGCCCGAGCGCGGCGACGACGAGCGGCACGATCTCCGGTGGCCGGGCCTCCTCGATCGTCACGACGACCTGCCGGGGCCGGCCGTCCGGCCCGCTGAGCGGCGCGGCGTGCACGACCAGCCACTCGCCCGCCGGGGTGCGCACCCGCAGGCGCGGGACGGTGCCCAGCCGCCCGGCGGCCAGCGCGCGCGCCGCGGCGGTGATCGCCGCGACGGGGTTGGGCAGCGCGCCCCAGCCGGTCCCGCCGAGCTCCGCCAGCCGCACCTCCGCGGCGGGGCTGAGCCGGCTCACGGAGTCGTCCTCCTCGACCACGAGCACCGCGGGCCCGACGAGGGGGGCGGCGCGCTCGTCGGCGGCACCCGCCACCACGGCCGTCACCAGGCCCGCGCGCACGCCGAGCGCGATCGTCGGCGCCATCCGCGCGAGGAACGCCGCCTCCGCCGGGCTGAACCCGCCCGCGGCACCGCTGCGGTACAGGGCGACCGCGGCCCACGGGGTCCCGTCGGCGAGCGCGGCGGCGCGCATCTCGTGGTCGAGCGCCCAGTGCGGGACGAACACCTCGCGGTGCCGGCTGCTCCGGCGGGGGTCGCCTCCGGTGTCGTCCTCGAGGATGCCCACGGGGTGCTCCCGCCGGGCGAGCGCGAGGAACAGGTTGACCTCGTCGGTCACGTACTCGTGCCGGAGGAACTCGGCATCCATCTCGTCGCCGAGGTTCCGTTTGACGGACCCGGTCAGCAGGCCGGTGTCGGGGTCGACGGGGCCGATGCACGCGGCGTCGAACGGCACGGCCGCGCCGAGCAGCTCGGTCGCCTGCTCCGCGAACGCGCGCCACCCCAGCCCGGAGCGGGCCAGCGTCTCGAGCCCGCGCTGCACGGGCTCCGTGCGGAGCGTCGTCATGCCCCCGATGGTGCTCCTGTCGGGATCGTCCGGAAAGCCCCTTTTTCCCGGCGGCGGCCGTGCGTGGGAGGGCCGGGCCGCGACCACCCAGGTTCCTGGGATACCGCGCCCCGCCCCGCGCCGCGACGCTCGTCGACATGGTCACCCAGATCACGGCCCCCGAGCCGCTCGGCACCACGCTCCTCGACGAGCTCCGCGCCGCCGTCACCGGCGCCGTGCTCGATCCCGGCGACCCCGAGTGGGACGTCGCACGCCTCCCGTGGAACCGGCTGGTCGACCAGCGGCCGCTCGCCCTCGTCGTCGCCGCGGACGCCTCGGACGTCGCCGCGACCGTGCGCTGGGCCGCGCGCCACGGCGTCACGGTCAGCGCCCAGCCCAACGGGCACGGGGCGAGCGCGGCCCTCGACGGCACCGTGGTCGTGCGGACCGCCGCGCTCGGCGACATCTGGGTGGACGCGGACGCCCGCGTGGCCCGGGTCGGCGCCGGGGTGAAGTGGGGCGACCTGCAGGCGGCGCTCGACGGCACCGGCCTGACCGCGCTCATCGGCTCGAACCCCGACGTCACCGTCGTCGGCTACAGCCTGAGCGGCGGGCTGTCCTGGTTCAGCCGCGCGTACGGGCCCGGCGCCCAGTCGATCCGCGCCGCCGAGGTCGTCGACGCCTCCGGCGCGCTGCGCTGGGTGCGGTCGGACGACCCCGCGGACGCAGACCTGCTCTGGGCCCTGCGCGGGGGCGGCGGCGAGTTCGCGCTCGTCACCGCGCTCGAGCTGGACCTGCACCCGGCGCCGCGGATCTCCGGCGGCCTGCTCGGCTACCCGGCCGAGGCGGCGGGGCCGGTGCTCCGCGCGTTCCTGGAGGTCACGCGGTCCGCGCCCGAGGAGCTGACCGCGTGGTTCACGCTCATGCACCTGCCGGACGCCCCGTTCATCCCCGCGGAGCTGCGGGGGCAGTCGCTCGCGGTCGTCACGGCCACCTACCTGGGCGACGCCGCGGCCTGCGAGCAGCTGCTCGCGCCGCTGCGCGCCGCCGGGCCGGTGCTCCGGGACACCGTCCGGGCCGTGGCGCCGGGGGAGGTGGGGCTGCTCGCGGAGGAGCCCGTCGACCCGGTCCCGGCCGTCCTCGCCGGCACCCGGCTGCACGGCTTCGACGACGACGCGGCCGCCGAGCTGCTCCGCGTCGCCGGCGCGGGCAGCGGCACCCCGCTGCTCCAGGTGCAGCTCCGGCACGTCGGCGGCGCCCTCGCCCGGGAGCGGGTGCCCTCCGCCGCCGGCACCGCCGACGAGCCCTACCTGCTCACCGGCCTCACGATCGTGCCGAGCCCGGACCTGGCCCCGCTGGTGTCCGCGGCGCTGGACCAGCTGTTCACGACGTTCGCGCCCTGGAGCACGGGCACGGCGCCGCTCACGTTCCTCGACCGGGACGAGTCGATCCGGCGGGCCTACCCGGCCGCGACGGTCGACCGGCTGCGGGCGGTCAAGGCCGCGGTCGACCCCGCGGGGATCTTCCGGGGCAACCGACCGGTCGACGCCTGACGCGCGGGGCGCGCGGGCCGGTCCCCGGCAGGGGGGTGGGCCGGCCCGCGCGCCCGCGCACGCGGGAATCAGCGGCCGGCGGACGCCGCCCAGCGGATCAGCGGCCACTGCAGCGGCAGCCGGGCGAGCGTGACGCCCGCCCGCACGGCGGTGCCGCGGCTCCGGTGCCGGGCCAGCCCGCGCACGCCGTCGACGGCCATCTGCACGTTCGCCGGGAACACCGCGGCGAGGAGCGCCGCGCTCGCGGGCCCCGCGACGCGCCGGGTGGCCGGGAGCACCAGCCCCGCGGCGCACGCGAGCTCCGCGACGCCGGACGCGAGCACGAGGTCGCGCGGGCGGGGGAGCGCGCGCGGCACGGCCGGCTCGAACACGCGGGGCCGGACCAGGTGGACCACGCCGGAGACGAGGAAGGCGACGGCCACGACGCCGGCGCCGCGGGTGAGCGGGCGGGCGGGGGCCGGTGCGTCGGCGGTCGGCAGGCTGCGGGTCACGCGCCCATCCTCGCCGCGTGCGCCCCCGCGGGCACCCGGGCCAGACTGGGGCGATGACCGCACGGCGCTGGGTGGTGCACGGACAGGTGCAGGGGGTCGGCTACCGGGCCTCGATGGCTGCGGAGGCCCGGCGGCTCGGCGTCACGGGCTGGGTGCGGAACCGGGCCGACGGCACCGTCGAGGCGCTGGCCGAGGGGTCCGCGGACGCGGTGGCGGCGCTCGCGGCCTGGGCGCGCGAGGGTCCGCGGTTCGCCGACGTGACGCGCGTCGAGGAGCGCGACGCGCCTCCGGAGGGGTCGACGGCCTTCACGATCGCGGGCTGAGCTCGCACCGGCGCGCCCACCCCGGTCCCCGGACGCCGAGATCGGTGGTTCCCGCCGAGATCGGTGGCTGGAACCACCGATCTCGGCGCGAGGCACCGATCTCGGCGACGTGCTGTCGGACCGTCAGGCGCCCGGGACGATCACGGCGCGCCCGCGGACCTGGCCGGCGTGCAGCCGCTCGTACGCCTCCGGCGCCTGGTCGAGCGTGAACTCCTCGACGTGGATCGTGATCGCGCCGCGCTTCGCGAGCTCGACGACCTCCATCAGCTCCGTGCGCGAGCCCCAGTTGATCGCCCGGCCGTTGACGTCGAGCGGCACGGTCGTCTGGCCGATCCGCACCGCGCCGGACGCCACGCCCACGACCACGACGTCGCCGCCGACGCGCACCATGCCGCCGGCCAGGTCGGCGGTCGGCTGGATGCCGACGAAGTCGAGGACGACGTCCGCGCCGAGCCCGCGGGTCAGGCCCTTGACCGACTCGATCGCGTCCGGGTTCGACAGGAACGCGTGGTCCGCGCCGACCTCGCGGGCGAACGCGAGCTTGTCCTCGGCGACGTCGAGCACCACGACGGTGCTCTGGGTCAGCGCCTTGAGGATCTGGATCGCGACGTGGCCCAGGCCGCCCGAGCCGATGACGACGGCGGTCGTGCCCGGCGTCAGGCGGGGGAGCGCGGACTTCACGGCGCGGTACGGGGTGAGGCCCGCGTCCGTGAGCGAGACGTTGCGCACCGGGTCCAGGTCGCCGAGCGGCACGAGGTGCCGGGCGTCGTCGACGACCATGTACTCGGCCATGCCGCCGTCGGTGAAGATGCCGGGCGCGCGCATGCCCTGCTCGCAGTTCTGCTCCTCGCCCGACGCGCACGCGTAGCAGCGGCCGCAGCCCCACGGGCCGTAGACCAGGACGCTCTCGCCGACCTCGACGCCGTGCACGCCCGCGCCGACCTGCTCGACGACGCCGGCGACCTCGTGGCCCAGCGTCAGCGGCAGCGGCTTGAAGGAGTAGTCCTCCGCGGAGGCGCCCATGATGAACTCGTCCGAGTGGCAGGCGCCGGCGGCGGTGACGCGCAGCAGCACCTCCGACGGGCCGGGGGTGGGCTTGTCGACCTCGACCAGCTCGGGGCGGGCGCCGATCTCGCGGTACTGCAGGGCCTTCATAGCAGCGACTTCTTCCTCCGGGACGACCCCCGGATCGGTGGTAGACAAAGCCACCATACGCTTGAAGTGTCAACTACCGGGTGGTCGAGATCGGCGGCGCGTGCGCACCGTCGCGTGTGTCGGAGGTCACGTCTACGGTCGGAGCATGAACGTCGTCCTGATCCCGGGTTTCTGGCTCGACGCGTCCTCCTGGGCGCCGGTCTCCGCGGCCCTGGAGGCCGCCGGGCACACCCCGCACCCCGTCACGCCGCTGGGCGCCGGCGGCGCGGCGGACGAGGTCGCGGGCATCACGATCGCCGACCAGGCGCGCGCGGTCGCGGAGCTGATCGACGGCATGGACGGCCCGTTCGTGGTCGTCGGCCACAGCGGTGGCGGCGCCGTCGCGCACGCCGTGGCCGACCTGCGGCCCGACCGCGTCGAGCAGGTGGTCTACGTCGACAGCGGCCCGCTCGGCGAGGGCGGCGTCGTCAACGACGAGCTGCCGGTGGTCGACGGCGTCGTGCCGCTGCCGGACTGGGGCGTGTTCGAGGAGGAGGAGCTGGAGGGCCTGACCGACCAGGTCCGCGCCGACTTCCGTGCGCGGGCGCTCTCCGTCCCCCCGCTCGTGGCCAACGGCCCGCAGCGGCTGCACGACGAGCGCCGGTACGAGGTCCCCGTCACGGTCATCACCTCGACCATGCCCGAGGCGGTGCTGCGCGACCTCATGGCGAAGGACCACCCGTACGTGCGCGAGCTCGCCCGCATCCGGGACGTGACGGTCGTCGAGCTGCCGACCGGCCACTGGCCGCAGCTCAGCCGCCCGGACGACCTCGCGGCGGTCGTCGTGGCCGCGGTCCAGGGCGAGGCCGACGCCGAGGAGGCCATGGCCGTCCCGACGTGAGCACGTCGCGGCCCTGCGTCTCACCCTCCTGCCAGCGTGGATGACACGTCAGGTGCGCGTCACCTACCATCGGCCGCGACCCGCCGGAGCCGCGGGCCGCGACAGGGGACCGCGGCACGCCACGCCGCTCCGGGGCGGGCGCAAGGGCCCGCGTCGCCGCGGGCGTGGCAGGCGGACCCCGGAGAACGGCACCGTGATCAGGATCGGCATCGTCGAGGACGACGCGGCGAGCGCCGCGCTCCTCCTCGACCACCTGCGTCGGTACGAGCGCGACCACGGCGAGCAGTTCGACGTCACCCGGTTCGCCGACGGCGCCCAGGTCGTCGCGGGCTACCGGCCGGTGTTCGACATCCTGCTGCTGGACGTCGAGATGCCCGAGCTCGACGGGTTCAGCGCCGCCGAGAAGATCCGCCAGGTCGACCGGGACGTCGTCATCGTGTTCATCACGAACATGACGCAGTACGCGATCAAGGGCTACGAGGTCGACGCGCTGAGCTACGTCCTCAAGCCGGTGCCGTACTTCGCGTTCTCGCAGGAGATCAAGCGCTCGATCGCGCGGCTGCGCCGCCGGTCGGCCGACTACCTGCTGCTGACCGTCGACGGCGGCCTGGTGCGGGTCGCGACCGACGACATCGTGTTCCTGGAGTCGGCCAAGCACCGCACCACGGTGCACACGGTCGACGGCCGGTACTCGGTGGTCGGCCCGCTGAAGTCGCTGGAGGCGGAGCTCGAGGGCAAGAGCTTCTTCCGCAGCAACAGCGGCTACCTGGTGAACCTGCGGCACGTGCTCGGGGTGCAGGGCAGCAGCGCGCTGATGGTCGGCGGGCACGACCTCCTGATCAGCCGCCCGCGGAAGAAGGCGTTCCTCGCGGCGCTCACCGACTACCTCGGGGCGCGGCACGCGTGATCATGGAGACGCTCCCGGACATCCCGCGGGTCCTCACGGGCATCGCGGAGTGGGCGGCGTGCCTGCTGTACGTCCTGCTGCGCCGCCAGCGGCTCCCGGTCCGCCGCCTCGTGCTCGTCGCCGCGGCCGCGCTCGGGGTGCTGGTCGCGGTCCAGGAGCTCGCGGACCGGCTGCCGCTCGCGCTGTGGTCGCTCGGCATGGCCGCCGCGGTGGCGGCGATGTACACGTTCATCGTCACGGCCGCGCGGGTGTCGGCGCGGGACGCGGGGTACTTCGCCGCCCGCGCGCTGGTGCTCGCCGAGCTGGTCGCGGCGCTGCACTGGCAGATGCACTGCTTCTTCTTCCTGCCCGAGGGCCGGCCCGGGGTCGCCTGGCAGGTGGCGTTCGGCGTGGTCATGTACGTCGCGTCGTTCGTGCTGGTGTACCTGATCGAGACCCGGCACTTCCGCCCCGCCCAGCCGCTCGAGGTGTCGTTCGGCGAGCTGGCGTCGGCGGTGGCGATCGCGCTGGTGACGTTCTTCATGAGCAACATCAGCTTCCTCAACGCGAACACGCCGTTCAGCGGCCGGCTGGGGCTGGAGATCTTCTACATCCGCACGCTGGTGGACCTGTGCGGGTTCGTCGCGCTGTACGCGCAGCAGGGCCAGCGGCTCCAGCTCCGGGCCCGCGCCGACGTCAAGGCCGTCGACGAGATGCTCCGCCGGCAGCACGAGCAGTACCTGCAGTCGAAGCGCAGCATCGAGGTCGTCGACCGGAAGTACCACGACCTCAAGCACCAGATCGCGGTCCTCCGCGCGGAGAGCGACGAGGGCAAGCGGGCGTCCTACCTGGACGACCTGGAGGCCAGCGTGTCCGGGTACGCCGCGCAGGCGCGCACCGGCAACGGGGTGCTCGACGTCATCCTCACGTCCAAGAGCCTGGAGTGCGCCGAGAAGGGCGTCGACCTCACGTACGTCGCGGACGGCGCGACGATCGACTTCATGTCGGCGATGGACGTCTCCGCGGTGTTCGGCAACGCCCTGGACAACGCGATCGACGCGGTGATGGCGGTGCCGGAGCCGGAGAAGCGGCTGATCAAGGTCGCGCTGTACGCCACGGGCGGCTTCGTGCTGGCGACGTTCGAGAACTACTTCTCGGGGACGCTGCGGACCGAGGACGGCGCCATCGTGACCCGGCGGGCCGACCGCGACCGGCACGGGTACGGGCTGAAGTCGATCCGGCACACGGCGGAGAAGTACGGCGGCTCGATGACCGTGAGCGCGGACGACAGCTGGTTCGCGCTGCGGATCCTGCTGCCGGTCCCGGCGAGCAGCCGCCCGGACGCGCTCGCGCGCTGACGCGCCGAGGGGGCCGCCGGGCTCAGCCCAGCGCCACCCGCGCCGCCAGCGCCGGCGCCGACCGCTCCAGCACGGCCCCGCTCGTCCACAGCGACAGCGCCGACGCGATCGCCATGTGCATGTCCAGGTACAGGTACGACCCGAGCCGACCGCCGAAGTGCACGTCGGGCTCGTCCTCCGCGAGCGCGCGGTAGGCGCGCAGCCGCTCCCGGTCCTGCGGGGTGGCGACGGGGTAGTACGGCTCGTCGCCGGGCAGGGCGAACCGGGACCGCTCGCGCATGATCACGGTGCGGTCCTGCGCGTGCCGGTCCTCGCGCTCCGGGTGGTAGTGCCGGAACTCGTGCACCCGGGTGTGCGGGACGTCGAGGTCGGCGTAGTTCATGACGCTGGTGCCCTGGAAGTCGCGGACGGGCAGCACCTCGGTCTCCAGGTCGAGCGTGCGCCAGCCGAGCGGTCCGGCGTGCTCGTCGAAGTACCGGTCGACCGGGCCGGTGTAGACCACGGGCACCTGACCGCGGACGGCGGCCCGGCTGAACGGCTGCGCCGCGTCGAAGAAGTCGGTGCCGAGCCGGACGTCGATCCGCGGGTGCGCGGCCATCGCCTCGAACCACGGGCCGTAGCCGCGGGCGGGCAGCCCCTCGTGGGTGTCGGCGAAGTACCGGTTCTCGTAGGTGTACCGGACGGGGAGCCGCGCGATCACCGACGCCGGCAGCTCCCGCGGGTCGGTCTGCCACTGCTTCGCGGTGTAGTCCCGGATGAACGCCTCGTACAGCGGCCGTCCGATCAGGGAGATCGCCTTGTCCTCGAGGTTCGTGGGCTCGCCGCCCCGCAGGCCCTCCGCCGCCTGCTCGGCGACCAGCGCCCGCGCCGCCTCGGGGCCCATCGCCGTGCCGAAGAACTGGTTGAGCGTGCCGAGGTTGATGGGCAGCGGGTACACCGTGCCGGCGTGCGTCGAGTAGACCCGGTGCCGGTAGCCGGTGAACGCGGTGAACCGCCGGACGTAGTCCCAGACCCGCTCGTTCGACGTGTGGAAGATGTGCGACCCGTACCGGTGCACCTCGATGCCGGTCTCCGCGTCGACGCTGCTCCAGGCGTTCCCGCCCAGGTGGTCGCGCCGGTCGATGACGGTGACCGACAGGCCGGCCTCGGCCGCGCGCTCGGCGACCGTCAGGCCGAACAGCCCGGCGCCGACGACGAGCAGGTCCATGCGGGTTCCTCGGGAGGACGGGGCCGCCGGGGCGGCCGGGTGGCGGGGCGAGCGCCCCGAGTGTATGGCGCCCGCGACGGCCCCGTGGCGACGGCCGACGAGCCGTGCAGGTTGTGCGCCCAGAACGACAGTTCGTGCACGTGACGGGGTCGTGGCGATCCCGCCCGGGCCGCCCCGGCACCCGGCCGACGCCCGCCCGCCGCCCCGGATGCACCCCGTCCCGAGACCGCTCCGTGATCCCCCTGTGACCTTGCCGACCGTTTGTGCTCCCGAACCGACAGTCTTTCGACGCCCCGGTCCCCGGGCCCCGCCGCGCTGGTCGACTGGGGCCCGCGACCGCAGGACGAGGACGTCGAGTCACGGGTCGCGATCGGTTCTCCAGGTGCGCTGTGGCGCGCACACGGGACGCCGGCACCGCCCGACGAGGGCGCGGCGCCGGCGGCGCGCGAGCAGAGCCGCGAGATGACAAGGAAGGTCGATGAAGACAACCATCACGGTGCGACGGCGCAACGGCGGGTACGTCAAGGGTGCGGCGGCGGTGGCGGGTCTCGCCCTGTTCGCCCTCACGGCGTGCTCCCCCTCCTCGTCGGACGAGGACACCCAGGCGGGCGACTCCTTCACCACCCGGGAGGTGACCGACGGCAAGACCGAGTTCGTCGTCGTCACGAACCCGGGCGACGGACCCGTGCTGTCCTACGGCAAGGACAGCGGCGTCGAGCTCCTCACCGAGGAGATCGACGGCAAGGAGTACGCCTTCAAGGACATGAACGGCAACGGCGAGCTCGACGTCTGGGAGGACTGGCGCGAGGCGTCGGAGGACCGCGCGGCGGACCTGGCGCAGCACCTGTCCAAGGAGCAGATCGCCGGTCTCATGCTGTTCAGCTCGCACGAGCGCTCCCCCGCGGACGGCCTGACCGACGCCCAGAAGGAGTACATGTCGGAGTCGCGGCTCCGGAACGTGCTCAACGCGGGCCCGAACGACGTCGAGGCCAACGTCACCTGGTCGAACCAGCTCCAGGAGTACGCCGAGGAGCTGGCCACCGAGGACGAGCCGTACGTGCCCGTGAACTTCTCCTCCGACCCGCGCTCGACGGCGGAGTCCGGCGGCAACTACAACGCGTCCGGCGACATCTCGCGCTGGCCGTCCCACCTGGGCCTGGCCGCGACGTTCGACACCGAGACGATGACGACCTTCGCCGAGGCGGTCTCCGCGGAGTACCGCGCGCTGGGCATCGGCACCGCGCTCAGCCCGCAGATCGACCTGGCGACCGACCCGCGCTGGCTGCGCGTCGACGGCACGTTCGGCGAGAACGTCGAGCTGGCGTCCGCCATGGCGACGGCCTACGTCGACGGCTTCCAGACGACGCCGGGCGAGGACGGCTGGGGCGACGAGTCGGTCAACGCGATGATCAAGCACTGGGCCGGCGACGGCCCGGGCGAGGGCGGCCGCGAGTCGCACACCGAGGCCGGCAAGTACGGCGTCTACCCGGGCGACAACTTCGACGCGCACGCCGAGGTGTTCCTGGGCGCGATGGACGCGGCCGCGGTGATGACCGCGTACTCCATCGCCCTGGACGGCGAGGGCCAGCCGCTCGGCGGCGGTGACCGCATGGGCAGCGCGTACGACTCGTACCGCACCGGCCTGCTGCGGGAGAACTTCACCGGCGTGGTCGTGACCGACTGGGCCGTGACCGCGGGCGGCAGCACCGACCCCGACGCGATGATCGGCACCTCCTGGGGCGCCGACGACATGACCGTCGAGGACCGGCACTACGCGATCCTGAAGAACGGCGTCGACATGTTCGGCGGCAACAACGCGGTCGAGCCCGTGCTCGCGGCGTACGACATGTGGCAGGCGGACTTCGAGGCCGGCGAGAACGACGTCGACGCGCAGACCCGCTTCGAGGAGTCGGGCACCCGGATCCTGAACATGCTGTTCCAGCCGGGCCTGTACGAGAGCGCCTACCTGGACCTGGACGAGTCGACGGAGGTCGTCGCGAGCCAGGACAAGATGGACGCCGGCTACCAGGCGCAGCTCGACTCGGTCGTGATGCTGAAGAACGACGCCGACACCATCGCCGCCGCCGAGGCGGGCGACTGGGCCGACAAGACCGTGTACATCCCGCGCAACTTCGACACCGGCCAGGCCGGCCTGTTCGGCCCGGGCGAGTACTCCGAGGGCCCCGGCCTGACGGTCGAGATCGCGGAGGACTACTTCGCGAAGGTCGTCACGGACGAGGCCGTCGAGGACGCGGACGGCAAGGTCACGAGCTACACCGCCCCCGACCTGTCCGACGTGGACCTCGTGCTGGTCGGCATGGACAGCCCGAGCTCGGGCGCCGTGTTCGCCAACTCCGGCCACGACGAGACCACCGGTGAGTGGTACCCGCTCTCGCTGCAGTACCGCCCGTACACCGCGGACGGCGAGAACGTCCGGAAGGTCTCGATCTCCGGCGACCTCCTGGCCGACGGCACGCAGGAGAACCGGTCCTACTTCGGCAACACCTCGCGCACGTCGAACGAGTCGGACCTCGACGCGTTCGAGCGCGCCGTGGCCGCCGTCGAGGCGTCCGGCAAGGACATCCCGGTCATCACCGTCCTCAAGGCGAAGAACCCGACCGTCCCGGCCGAGTTCGAGGCGAAGTCCGACGCGATCCTCGTCGGCTTCGGGGTCAGCGACCAGGCGCTCATCGAGACCGCGATCGGCCTCAACGAGCCCCAGGGCCGCCTGCCGATCGGCTTCCCGGCCTCCATGGACGCGGTCGAGAAGCAGCTGGAGGACGTCCAGGAGGACACCGAGCCGTACGTCGACGCGGCCGGCAACTCCTACCTGTTCGGCTTCGGCCTGAACTACGCGGGCCCGATCGAGGGCTGACGCACCCACCGCCTGCGCGGGCGGCCGGCAGCACGCCGGCCGCCCGCGCAGGCGGCCCCGCCGTCAGGCGGACCCGGTCGCGGGGTGGGCCCGCGGCCAGCACCCACCAAGGAGCACAGAAGTGAAGCGCAACAAGGCCCTGACCTCCGCCCTCGGCGTCGTGGTCGCCCTCACCGGCGTCTTCGGCCTCACCGCCTGCGGCAGCGACGACGGCGGCAGCAGCAGCAGCAACGACTCGTCCTCGGGCGAGCAGGCGGCGTCCGAGTCGGACATCGCGGAGGACCTGGAGAACGCCCGCACCGCCGTCGCCGACGCGCTGGCCGAGGACGACTCCTGGGCCCAGATCATGCTCGCGAGCGACGTCTCGGCGCCGACCGTCAAGTACGGCCTGCTCGTGGTGCCCTACACCTTCTCGGAGGCGGCGTCCCGCATCCAGGGGACCGTCAACATCGACGACGGCAAGTACACGATCGACGGGGACTCGGCCGAGACCGGCCAGACCTGGCAGATCGACCAGGACGGCACCATCACCGAGGTGACGGAGTAGCCGTCCGACCGCCCGCCCGGCCGGCCCCGTCGCGGGGCCGGCCGGGCGGGGCACGCGGCGCGTGACAGTCCGTGCCGCGAAACCGACTGATCGTGCTGCCGCGCCGGACGGCCCCGATCGGCACACCTAGCCTGATCGCCGGTCAGCACTCGAGGAGGAATGCAGTGAACGCCAGGGCGAAGAACGCCGATCGCGCGAAGAGGCCGATGTCGAACAAGAAGTACCTGTGGATCTGGGTGCCGGTGCTCTCGCTGGTCACCGTGATCGCGGTGGTCGCGAACGTCGCGCTCGTCGTCGCCGGCGGCTGGGTCGCCTCCCAGTTCGGCTCGGGCACGTACGAGTTCACGAACGCCGAGGAGTCGGCCGACTGGGACACCGAGTACTACAGCGCGGACTTCGACAGCATCGACGAGGTCGACGCCGCCGCGAAGGAGCTCGTCGAGGAGATCTCCGGCGCGGGCATCGTCCTGGCGAAGAACGAGGGCGCCGCGCTGCCCCTGGCGGCCGGGTCCAGCGTGACCATGCTCGGCCGCGCGGCCGCGGACCCCGTGTTCGGCGGCTCCGGCTCCGGCTCGGTGGACACCAACTCGGCCGTGAACGCGCGCCAGGGCCTGGAGAACGCCGGCTTCACCGTGAACGACGCCGTGTACGGCGCGATCGAGGCGTACGCCGCCGAGAACCCGCGCGGCTTCATCGAGATGGACCGCCCGGACATCTCGACCTACTCCATCGGCGAGATGCCGGTCGACGGCTACGAGGCGCAGTCCTCGTCCTTCGCCGAGTACTCCGACGCCGCGGTCGTCTACATCGGCCGCCCCGGCGGCGAGGGCGGCGACCTGACCCGCGACATGTCCGACTGGGACGACAACGCGGAGCCGGGCCAGCACCAGCTCGAGCTCAACAAGGACGAGAAGGACCTCATCGAGCTCGCCAAGGCGAGCTTCGACACGGTCGTGGTCGTCGTGAACTCCTCGACCACCATCGAGATGGGCGACCTGCAGGCGGACACCGGGGTCGACGCGATCCTGCTCGCCGGCTCCCCGGGCGCCACCGGCCTGAACGCCGTCGGCAGCATCCTGTCGGGCGACGTCAACCCGTCCGGGCGCACCTCGGACCTGTGGGCCGCGGACTTCACCGCCGACCCGACCTTCGTGAACTTCGGCGGGTTCCTCTACGACAACCTGTCGGTGTCGTACCCCGTCTCCGCGGTCGAGACCGCCACGTCGAACGCGACGGTCACCGACGAGGCGCCGTTCGTGAACTACGCCGAGGGCATCTACTTCGGCTACCGGTACTACGAGACCGCCGCGGCCGAGGGCTTCCTCGACTACGACGAGGCCGTCGTCTACCCGTTCGGCTACGGCCTGTCGTACACCGACTTCGCCTGGACCGTCACCGGCACCCAGGCCGGCGAGGTGGACGGCACCATCGCCGTGACCGTCGACGTCACCAACACCGGGACCGTCGCGGGCAAGGACGTCGTCGAGCTCTACTACACCGCCCCGTACACCCCGGGCGGCATCGAGAAGTCCGAGGTCGTCCTCGGCGACTTCGCCAAGACCGGCGTCATCGAGCCCGGCGCGAGCGAGTCCGTGACCCTGGAGCTCCCGGTCGAGGACATGGCGTCCTACGACTACGCGGACGCCGCCGCCTACGTGCTCGAGGCCGGGGACTACGCGATCTCGGTCCGCACCGACTCGCACACCGTCGCCGCCGGCACCGAGCCGATCACCTACACCGTCGACTCCGACGTCGTGTACTCCGGCGAGAACCACCGCTCCACCGACCTCGCCGAGGTCACCAACCAGTTCGACGACGTCTCGGCGCAGTTCAGCACCGAGCCCGAGGACGGCAAGATCCTGGCGATGTCCCGCGCGGACTTCGCCGGCACCTTCCCGACCGCGCCGACCGGTGACCAGCTGGTCGCGAGCGACGCCGTCGCCGAGGGCTTCGCCGCCTGGGACACCGAGGGCGAGGCGGACGCCTTCGACGGCGACATGCCCACGACCGGCGCGAGCACCGACCTGTCGCTCATCGACATGCGCGGTCTGGCGAAGGACGACCCGCAGTGGGACGAGCTCCTCGACTCGCTGAGCGTCGGCGACATGACCGACATGCTGCTCAACGGCGCGTACCAGACCGCCGCCATCGGCTCGATCGGCAAGCCGCAGACCACCGAGCCCGACGGCCCGGCCGGCTTCTCCTCCTTCATCAACTCGTCGATCAACGGCGTGGCCTACCCGTCCGAGTTCCTCATCGCGCAGACGTGGGACGTGGACCTGGGCCGCGCGATGGGCGAGATGCTCGGCAACGAGGCGATGTTCAAGGACATCAACGGCTGGTACGCCCCGGCGGCCAACCTGCACCGCTCGCCGTTCGCGGGCCGCAACTTCGAGTACTACTCGGAGGACCCGTTCCTGTCCGGCCTGATGATGACCTCGGTCGCCAACGGCGCGGCGGAGAAGGGCGTCTACACCACGCTCAAGCACTTCGCGCTGAACGACCAGGAGACCAACCGGGTCAACAACGGCATCGCCACCTGGGCGACCGAGCAGACGATCCGCGAGATCTACCTCAAGCCGTTCGAGATGGCCGTCAAGAACATCTCGATGGAGGTCCCGTACCTGGCCGACGACGAGGGCACGATCGAGACGACCACGGTCGGCTCCACCGCGATCATGAGCTCGTTCAACCGCATCGGCGCCACCTGGGCCGGCGGCTCCGAGGCGCTCATGACGGACGTCCTGCGCGGGGAGTGGGGCTTCGAGGGCTTCGCCATCTCGGACTTCAACCTCTACCCGTACATGAACCCGAACCAGAGCATCAGCGCCGGCACCGACCTGACGCTCACCTTCCAGCCGTCGAAGTCGTTCGGGGACACCTCCTCGGCCAAGGCGGTCACGGACATCCGCGAGGCGACCCACAACATCCTGTTCACGGTCGCGAACTCCAACGCGGTGAACGGGCTGGCGCCGGGGGCCACGGTCTCCTACACCCCGCCCACCTGGGTCTACATCCAGATCGGCGCGTCGATCCTGGTCGGCCTGCTCGTCGTGGCCGGGGCCCTGATGGTGACCCGGCGCGTCGTCCGGCACCGGAAGGCGACCGAGCCGGCGGCGCCCCAGGGCGACGCCGAGCCGGTCTCCGCGGGGCACTGACCCGCTGAGCCGCCCCGCCGGGCCGGCAGTGCCCACCACTGCCGGCCCGGCGGCCGGGGCCCTCGCCCCGGCCCCTGAACCACCGCCACCGCGCACGACAGCCGAGGACGTCATGATCGAGAACCTGACCCTGCTGGAGAAGGCCGCCCTGCTGACCGGCAAGACGGTCTGGGAGACCCACGACCTGCCGCGGCACGGGGTGCGCTCGATCTGGCTGGCGGACGGCCCGCACGGCGTGCGCAAGCAGACCGGCGCCGCGGATCACCTCGGCATCGCGGAGTCGCAGCCGGCGACCTGCTTCCCGACGGCCGCGGCGGTGGCGAACACCTGGGACCCCGAGCTGGCCGAGGAGGTCGGCCGGGCGCTGGGTGCGGAGGCCGCCGCCCAGGACGTCGACGTGCTGCTCGGCCCGGGCCTGAACATCAAGCGGTCCCCGCTGGGCGGGCGGAACTTCGAGTACTTCTCCGAGGACCCGCTGCTGGCCGGGCGGATGGCCGCCGGGTACGTGCGCGGCATCCAGTCCGCCGGGGTGGCGGCCTGTCCCAAGCACTACGCGGCGAACTCCCAGGAGCTGCGCCGGATGGCGTCGGACTCCGTGGTCGACGAGCGGACGCTGCGGGAGATCTACCTGACCGCGTTCGGCATCGTCGTCGAGACCGCGCAGCCGCGGACGATCATGTCGTCCTACAACCTCGTGAACGGCACCTACGCCCACGAGGATCCGTTCCTGCTGCAGACGGTGCTGCGGGACGAGTGGCGCTTCGACGGGGCGGTGATCTCCGACTGGGGCGGGTCGAACGACGTCGTCGCCGCGGCCGCCGCGGGCGGCACGCTCGAGATGCCGGCGGCCGGGCTGGACTCCGCGCGGCAGCTCGTCGCCGCGGTGCGCGACGGCCGGCTCGCCGAGGCCGACCTGGACGCGCGGGCCGCCGAGGTGCTGCGCCTGGTGGCCGAGGCCCGCGAGCCGGGGACGGCCGCGCCGGTCGACGAGGTCGCGCACCACGCGCTGGCCCGCCGGGTGGCGGCGCGGGCTGCGGTGCTGCTGAAGAACGAGGACGCGATCCTGCCGCTCGCCGCCGGGACCCGGGTCGCCGTGATCGGCGACTTCGCCCGCACCCCGCGCTACCAGGGCGCCGGCTCCTCGGCCGTGAACCCGACCCGCCTGGACTCGGTCCTCGACGTGATCGGCGACTCGGGGCTGGAGATGACGTCGTTCGCGGCCGGGTTCCGGCGCAACGGCACCCCCGACGCCGCGCTGCGCGCCGAGGCCGTCGAGGCGGCCCGGGGCGCCGACGTCGCCCTGCTGTTCCTCGGCCTGGACGAGATCGCCGAGTCCGAGGGCCTGGACCGGTCGACCCTCATGCTGCACGCGGCGCAGACCGAGCTGCTCGAGGCCGTGCACGCCGCGAACCCGCGCACCGTCGTGGTGCTGGCCGCCGGTGGCGTCGTCGAGATGCCGTGGCTCGGCTCCGCGCAGGCGCTGGTGCACGGCTACCTGTCCGGCCAGGCCGGCGCGGGCGCGCTGCTCGACGTGCTGACCGGCGCCGCGAACCCGGCCGGGCGGCTCGCCGAGACCGTGCCGGTGCGGCTGTCGGACACCCCGACCGCGGACACGTTCCCGGGGCAGCAGCGGACCGCGGAGTACCGCGAGGGCCTGTTCGTCGGCTACCGGTACTACACGACCGCCGGGGTGCCGGTGACGTTCCCGTTCGGGTTCGGGCTGTCGTACACCTCGTTCGCGTACTCCGGTCTGACCGCGACGGCCGACGCGGCCACCGTGACCGTGACCAACACGGGCGCCGTCGCCGGCTCGGACGTGGTCCAGGTCTACGTGCGGCGCGAGACGCCGGGCGTGCACCGGCCGGACCGCACGCTCGCCGGGTTCGCCCGGGTCGAGCTCGCCCCGGGGGAGTCGACCACCGTGACCGTCCCCCTGGGGGACGCGGCGTTCCGGCACTTCGACGTCGGGACCGGGTCCTGGCAGGTCGAGCGCGGCACCTGGACCGTGCTCGCCGGCGCGAACGTCGCCGACCTGTCCGAGAAGGCCACCGTCGAGGTGGCAGGCACCGTGCCGCCGGTGGCGGAGGACGCGGTCCCGGTCCGGTACCGCACCGGGGACGTCCGGCACGTGCCCGACGCCGACTTCGCGGCGCTGCTCGGCCGCCCGATCCCGGCGGCCGCCTGGTCCGGGCCGCTCGGCGTGAACGACGCGCTCGGCCGGATGCAGACCGCGCGCAGCCCGCTCGCGCGCCTGGCGTACCGCGTGCTCGCGCTGCTCCGCGACCGTGCCGACCGCAAGGGCAAGCCGGACCTGAACATCCTGTTCCTGCTCAACATGCCGTTCCGGGCCATCGGGAAGATGACCAACGGCATGGTCAGCGCCGAGATGGTGGACGGGATCGTCCGCATCGTCAACGGCCACTTCTTCGCCGGCGCCGGCGCCACGATCCGCGGGTTCCTCCGCAACCGCCGCGCCAACCGCGAGACCGCGCGCCAGCTGCGCGGCGACGCCTGACCTCCTGGAAGAGAGACCCGCTCGTATGTTCACCCGTCTCAAGGACGCCTGGGGCCGGTTCGCCACCAAGCGGCCGGGCGTCGCCCAGTTCGTCGTGTTCTTCGTGCTGAGCAACGGCATCACCGTGCTGCAGCTCGCGCTCATGCCGCTCATCAAGTGGCTGTTCGGCATGACGTCGCTGGTCGACACCTCGTTCCAGGTCTGGCCGATCGGCTCCAACCCGGACGGCTCGCAGTACTTCGTCTTCGACTACGCCGAGGGTGCGCTCCCGGGCGGCGGTGGCGGCCTGGCATACTTCCTGGCCGTGCAGATCACCCTGCTGATCGCCCAGGTCATCAACTTCTTCGCCCAGCGCAGCATCACGTTCAAGTCCAACTCGTCGGTCGCCAAGGCCGCGACCTGGTACGCCATCGCGTACGTGATCATCACGATCGCCGCGGCCGCGCTGCAGGGCCTGTACAAGGCGCCGATCTACGACCTGTTCATCGACACCTGGGGCCTCGGCGGCACCGGCGAGACGCTGGCCGACTTCGTCACGATGATCATCAACGCGGCGATCTCGTTCTGGGTGTTCTTCCCGATCTTCAAGGTCATCTTCAAGCAGGTCCCCGAGGACGCGGCCCCGGCCGCCGCCGCGGACGCCACGGAGGTGCGCTCGGCGTGAGCACCCCCGTCCTGACCGTCGTCGTCCCCGCGTACAACGCGGAGCCGTACCTGGCGCGCGCCCTCGACTCCCTCGTGGGGGCCGACGGCGTCGAGGTGCTGGTCGTCGACGACGGCTCGACGGACGGGACCGCGGCGCTCGCCCGCACCTACGAGGCCGCGCACCCCGGCACCGTGCGGCTGATCTCGAAGCCGAACGGCGGCCACGGGTCCGCGATCAACGCCGGCCTGGCCGAGGCGCGCGGCGCGTACCTCAAGGTCGTGGACGCGGACGACTGGGTGGACGGCCCGGCGCTCGCCTCGGTGCTGGCCACCCTGCGCGGGTTCCTCGACGCCGGCCGGCCGGTCGACCTGCTGGTGTCGAACTTCGTGTACGAGAAGGTCGGCAAGCGCACCAAGACCGTCGTGCGCTACCAGGGCGCGCTGCCCGCGGGGCGGGTGCTGCACTGGGGGCAGACCCGGCGGTTCGCCAAGCGGCAGTACCTGATGATGCACGCGCTGACCTACCGGACCGCCGTGCTGCGCGAGGCGGGCCTGGTGCTGCCCGAGCACACCTTCTACGTCGACAACCTGTACGCCCTGGTGCCTCTCGCGCACGTCTCGACGCTGTACTACCTGGACGTCGACCTGTACCGGTACTTCATCGGGCGCTCGGACCAGTCGGTGCAGGAGGCGGTGATGATCCGGCGCATCGACCAGCAGCTGCGGGTCAACCGGCTCATGCTCGAGCACCTGTCGCGGGTGCGGGTCGCCGACCGGCGGCTGCGGGCCTACCGGCTGCACTACGTCGAGATCATCTGCGCCGTGTCGTCCATCCTGCTGATCCGCGCCGGGACCCGCGGGCACCTCGCGGAGAAGGACCGGCTGTGGGCCGAGCTGCGTGCGCAGGACCCGTGGCTGTACCGCAAGGTGCGCTGGTCGGTGCTCGGGCAGATCTCCAACCTGCCCGGTCCCGCGGGGCGCCGGGTGTCGGTGCTCGCGTACCGGGTGGCGCAACGGGCCATCGGGTTCAGCTGACTCCCACCTAGGCCGGCCGCGCCGCGCGGGCCGCCCGCAGCAGGCCCGCCACCTCGTCGTCGCGCGGCGGTGCGAAGTCCGCGTACTCCAGCCCCACCGCCTGGAACCGCGCGGGCGACCGGAGGCACACCAGCTCGTCGGCCTCGGCGGCCAGCACGGCGGCCGTGTCGGGCGGGCACACCGGCAGCGCCACGACGACCCGCCCCGCGCCGCCCCGGCGCAGCGCGGCCACCGCCGCGCGGACCGTCGACCCGGTCGCCGCCCCGTCGTCGACCACGACCACCGCCCGCCCCGCGACGGGCAGCGCGAGCAGGTCGCGTCGGAAGGCCGCCTCGCGCCGCCGCAGCTCGACGAGCTCCGCCGCGCGCACCGCGTCGAGCACCGCCGCCGGCACCCGGGCCGCGCGCAGCACCGGCTCGTGCCGCACCTCCACCACCTCGCCGCCCAGCCCGGCGAGCGCGCCCATCGCGAGCTCCGGCTGCCGCGGCAGGCCGAGCTTGCGCACCACCAGCACGTCGAGCGGCGCGCCGAGCGCCTCGGCGACCGGGACGGCGACGGGCACGCCGCCGCGGGGGACCGCGAGCACGACGACGCCCGGCCGGGCGGGCGCGGACGCGGCGGAGGTGGACGCGGGAGGAGCGGAGGCGGACACGGGCGGTCGCGGCGTCGACGCGCGGGACTCGGTGTCGGACGGGGGCCTCGCGGAGGCCGCGAGCCGCCCCGCGAGCGCGGCGCCCGCCTGCGCCCGGTCCGCGAACGGTTCCCGACCCATGGTGCCCCCGACGCTACGCGCCCCGGGGTCCCGGTGCGCCTGCGGCCCCGCGCCCCGGCGCCTCGACCGGTGAGGTCGTCACATCCTGGTGAGGTCGTCACTCATGAGTGACGACCTCACGAGCTCGTGACGACCTCATGCGCTCGTGACGACCTCAGCGCTGCATGACCGAGCCGCACGTCAGGTCGAGGATCGCGCCGGTGACGGCCCCCGCACGGTCCGACGCCGCGAACGCCGCCGCGTCCGCCACCTGCTGCAGCGTCGGCATCCGGTCGAGCGCGGTGCCCTCGGTCATGAACCGCTCGGCCTCGCGGACCGCCGGGGTCCGCTCGCCCCACGTCTCCGGCAGGGCGTCGGGCCGCAGGCACACCACCCGGACCCCGTGCCGGCCGACCTCGCCGGCGAGCGAGCGGGTCAGCTCCTCGACCGCCGCACACGCCACCCCGAACCCGCCGGTCGCGTGGAACCGCCGGTCCCGGCCCGCCAGCGCCGCCGCCGAGGTGGACAACGTGAGGATCACCCCCGAGCCCGCCTCCGTCATCCGGCGCGCCGCGGCGGTGGCGGTGCAGAACTGCGAGCGCAGGCCGGTCATCGCGGGCAGCAGGAAGTCGTCGACCGGCATCTCGCGCAGCGGCGTCCCCTGGAGGTCGCCGCGCAGGCTGGTCGCGTTCAGGCTGACGTCCAGCCGGCCGTGCTCGGCGACCACGGCGCCGACGTGCGCGTCCACCGCCTCGGGGTCGGCCGCGTCCACGACGGCGACCTCGACGTGCCCGCCGGCGCGCCGCACGTCGTCGGCGACCGCGTCCAGCGGGTCGCGCCGGCGGCCCACGAGCACCACGTGCGCGCCCTCCCGTGCGAACGTCCGGGCGGCCGCGCCGCCGACCGCGCCGGCCGCCCCGTAGACGACCGCGATCCTGTCCTCGAGCAGCATGCCCACCCCCGGTCCGTCGGGCGGGGCCGCTCCGTCGCGTCCCCGCTGCGTGCCAGTCTCCCGCGCCCGCACCACGCCGCGCGGCGCGTTGGGGCACGCGCGGCGGCACGCGCCGATAGATTGAATATGATCGAACGACATCGACGGAGGTCACGCGTGGTGCTCTACCGGCAGGTCTACGACGCCTTGCGCGACCGCATCGCGGACGGCACCTACGCCGTCGGCGACCGGCTCCCCTCCGAGGCCGAGCTGTCCCAGGAGTACTCGGTCAGCGCGATCACGGTGAAGCGGGCCCTGGACCTGCTGCGCGCGGACGGCCTGATCGTGCGGCGCCCGCGGCTCGGGACGTTCGTGACCAGCGCGGAGCCGCAGACCTCGCGGGCGCCGGGCTCCGCGCCCGCCCGGCCGTTGATCGGCTGCGTGGTCACGAACTTCGACGACACGTTCGGCAGCCGCGTGCTCGAGGGCCTGCTGGCGGGCGCCGGGACCGACGACCACCTCGTGCTCAAGCGGTCGTCCGGCGACGTCGAGCGGGAGGACGCGAGCATCCGGTCGCTGCTCGACGCGGGTGTCTCGGGCCTCGTGCTGCAGCCGTCGTCGTCCGAGTACATCCCCCCCGCCGCGCTCGAGCTGGTGACCCGCCGGTTCCCCCTGGTGATCCTCGACCGCGTGTACGACGGCATCCCGGTGTCGTCGGTGCGGTCGGACAACCTCGCGGGAGCGATCGCGGCGACGGCGCACCTGTTCGAGCTCGGGCACACGAGCGTGGGGTTCGTCAGCGCCGCCAGCCACGTCTCCACGAGCGAGGAGCGCCGCAACGGCTGGGTGCACGCGCACGCGGCGTTCCACCGGACGCTCGACGACACCGCGGAGCTGCGGGCCATCGGCTCGACCGTGCCCGGCAGCACGGTGACCAAGGAGGAGGACGTCGAGCGGCTGGTCGACTTCGTCCGTGCCCACCCGCACGTCACTGGCTACCTCGCGGCGGAGTACAACATCGCGCTGCTGCTCCGGGAGGCGTGCCGCCGGCTCGGCCTGCGCGTGCCGGAGGACGTGTCGGTGGTGTGCTTCGACCACCCGGACGCGGCGTTCGACGACGGACTGTTCCGGTTCACCCACGTCCGGCAGCAGCAGGCCGCGCTGGGCGACCGGGCGATCGACGGGGTGCGCCGGCAGCGGGCCGACCGGAGCGCCGTGGAGAAGGTGCTGCTCCCGACGGAGCTGGTCGTCGGGTCGTCGACCGCGCCCCCGCCCGCGGGCTGACCCGTCGGGCGGGGGCACGGCGCTCACCCCTCGGCCGCGGCGACCCGCTCCCGGGCCGGGTACCCCGCCTCGATCCGGCAGCGCTGCTCCACGGCCATGATCGCGCTGAGCAGGGTCGAGTACGGGATCGGGCCGCTGGTCGGCCGGCTCCAGTCGTTGCCCGGTCGCAGCCGGCCGTCGTGCAGCCCGTGCGCCACGAGTGCGTCGGTGCCGGCGCGGACGAACGCCTCGAGCGCCGACCGGTCGTCCCCCGGGGGCAGCACGGCCAGCAGGGTGCCGAGGTACCGGTAGAACACGCCCTTGAACAGCCCCTCGTCCCCGCCGTCACCCTCGTCCCGGAACACGGTGCCGTCGCTGAGCTCGGTGATCGCTGTGCGCGCGGTCCGCACGGCCCGCGCGAGCGCCGACGGGTCGCCGGTCGTGCGCCCCTGCTCGACCAGGGCGCCGATGTAGAGCCCCTGGTTGTAGGTGAAGCGCCACTGGACGTCGACCCGCCCGTCGCCCTCGCGGTTGACGCCGTCCTCGACGAACCCGTCGGGCCCGACCAGCGTCCGCTCCAGCCAGCCGAGCGCGCGCTCCGCGTAGGAGCGGAACGCGCGCGACCCGGGGTCGTCGACCGCGCGCTCCAGGCGCAGGGACAGGATGACGAGCGGGCCGTTCGCCGGGGTGTTCTTGTACGCGAGCTGCTGCTTGCGCCACGCGAGGCTCGGGCCCTGCTCGTCGTTCCAGCCGTGCTCGACGACGTGGTCCCAGATCGCGACGGCGTCGGCGAGCGGGCGCGGGTCGCCGTCGGCCTCGTGCAGCCGCAGCAGCGCGAGCGCGAACCACAGCATGTCGTCGAAGTAGTCGTTGAACAGCGAGCCGCCGTTGCGCTCGACGATGTTGTCGACGGTCTCCCGCGCGCGGTCGAGCCAGCGCGGGTCACCGGTGCGCTCCCAGGCGTCCACCCGCACGTCGACGACGTGGGCGAGCCACCAGTAGTTGAAGGTCGCCGGCTGGCCGGTGCCCGGCGGGGTGGCTGTTGTGCAGGTGCTGCGGCCAGGGCGCGCCGAAGAAGTGGTCCAGGCTGTCCTGGGCCAGGTCGGCGACCCGACCCCAGTCGCGGTCGTCGGTGGTGGTCATCGGTGGTTCCCCGTTCTCCGAGTGGTGCGGTGCGGTGCCCGGCCCGCGCCGCCGAGGAGGCGACGCGGGCCGGGTGCGGATGCGGCTGGCGGCTCAGCGCGCCGCGGCGAGCAGCGCGTCGCCCTGCTCCTGGGCCTGCTGCAGCGCCTGCTCGGCGGACAGCTCGCCGGCCATGAACTGCTCGAGGGCGGGCACCAGCGCCTTGCCCTCGACGTCCGAGAAGCCCTCGACGTTCGGCCGGACCTGGGCGTAGTCCATGGTGCGGATGTACGCCGCGTATCTCGGGTCCTCGGTGAAGTAGGGGTCGTTCGCGGCCTCGACGTTCGCCGGGATCCAGCCCGAGATCTCGCCGAACGCGACGCCGTTCTCCGGCTGGGTCGTCCACCAGCGCATGAACTCCCAGGCGCCCTCGGGGTTCTTCGCGCCCTCCGGGATCACCAGCCCGAAGCCGCCCATGTACGCGCCGGGGCCGGCGGGGCCCGTCGGCGGCTCGACGACCGAGTAGGAGAGGCCGTCGACCTGGTCCAGCGTGGCGAGCGCCCAGGGGCCGTCGAGCTTCATCGCGACGGTGCTCTCGGCGAACGGGTCGGTGCCGTCGCCGAACCCGAGCTCGTACACGCCCTCGTCCATCAGGTCCTGCCAGAGGGCGAGCACCTCCAGCCCCTCGGGGCTGTTGAACGCCGTCTCGGTCTCGTCCTCGTTCAGCAACGAGCCGCCGGCCTGGGTGAGGAACATGTTGAACAGGCCGGGGTCGCTGAGGTCGAAGCCGGCGCGCTCGAGCGTGCCGCCGTCCCGCTGGGTCAGCGCCACCGCGGCCGTGCGCAGCTCGTCCCAGGTGGTCGGCGCGGTGACGCCGGCCTCGTCGAGCGCCGTCTGGTTGACCAGCAGCGACCGGTTGTCGACCAGCAGCGGCAGGCCGTACAGCGCGCCGTCGACCTCCATCTCGCCCAGCGCGGGTGCGTAGAACGCGTCCAGGTCGACGTCGTCCGCGGCGACCATGTCGTCGATCGGCGCCAGGGCGCCCTTCGGGGCGTACAGCGACGTCTGGTACCGGTCCCAGAGCACGACGTCCGGCACGGCGCCGCCGGCGAGGGCGGTCAGCAGCTTCTCCTCGACGAGGCCCTGGGACACGTACTCGACCTCGTAGTCGTCCTGCGAGGCGTTGAACGCGGCGGCCTGCTCCTCGAGCTGGGCGACCTGGTCGCCGGACCAGGAACCCCAGAACACGACGGGCTCGGGGCCGTCGCCGGAGCCGGTCCCGCCGCCGTCGCCGCCGCCGCTGCCGCAGGCGGTGACGGTGAGCAGGGACGCGAGCGCCAGGGCGACGCCGGTGGTGGTAGATCTCCTCATCGAGCTCTCCTCAGGGATGGGTCGGGGCGTGCGGGGGTCAGGGAGGTGGGAGGGGGAGGGTGTCACTTGCTGCCGACGTGGGCGACGCCCTCGATGATCCAGCGCTGCGCGACGAGGAAGACCAGGAGCACGGGCAGGCTGGCGACGACCGTCCCGGCCATCAGCGGGCCGAACGCGGTCTCGTAGTCGTTGACGAACGACGACAGCCCGACCTGGACGGTCATCATCGACGGGTCGTTCAGCACGATCAGCGGCCACAGGAAGTTGTTCCAGCCGGCCTGGAACGACAGGATCCCCAGCACGGCCAGACCGGCGCGGGCCAGCGGGAAGTACACCTGCACGAAGATGCGGAACTCGCTCGCGCCGTCGATGCGCGCGGCCTCGCCGAGCTCGTCCGGCAGCGTCTCGAAGAACTGCTTCATGAAGAACACCGCGAACGCCCCGGCCGCGCCGGGCACGATCACCGCGGCGTAGGTGTTGAGCAGGCCGAGCCCGCCCTGGCCGAGCAGGTCGTTGCCGCCCGCCAGCGGGAAGTGCCGCAGGATCAGGAACGTCGGGATCATCGTCACGATGCCCGGGATCATCAGCGACGACAGGAACAGCGCGAAGACCCCGGCGCGGCCCCGGAACCGGAGCTTGGCGAGCGCGTAGCCGCCGAGCCCGCCGAAGAACACGTTCGTGACGGCCCCGCCGATCCCGAGGACCAGGGAGTTGACGAAGTACCGGCCGAACGGCACGTCCTGGAACACCCGCGCGAAGTTGGCGAGCGTCGGGTTGTCGGGGATCAGCGACAGCGCGCCGGACAGGATCTCGGTGGCCGGCTTGAACGCCGTGGCCAGGGTCCAGACCAGCGGCGCGACCATGACGACCGCCAGGACCGTGACGGCGACGTACCAGACCGCGGCCCCGAGGCGCCGACGGCGGGAGCGCGGCCGCGGGCGGGTGGACGGCGGGGTCGGCGCGGCGGCGGGGGCCGGGCGCTCGGCGACGGCGGTCATCGGGCGGCCACCGTGCTCGGCACCGCGGCGGGCACGCGCCGTCTGCGGACGCGGCCGCTGTCGCCCGGCCGGTTCAGCCGCGCGTTGACCAGCGAGAACACCAGGATGATGAGGAACAGCACGAACGACAGCGCCGAGGCGTAGCCCATCTCCAGCGAGCCGAAGCCCTTGTTGTAGATGTAGTAGACCATCGTCACCGTCGAGTTCCCGGGCCCGCCCTTCGTGAGGACGTAGGCCTGGTCGAACACCTGGAACGCCCCGATGATCAGCAGCGTCGAGACGAGGAACGTGGTGCGCGTGAGCGACGGCAGCGTCACGTACCGGAACTGCTGCCACAGGTTCGCGCCGTCCAGGCGGGCCGCCTCGTAGAGGTCGCCGGGCACCCCCTGCAGGCCGCCCAGGAAGATGATCATGTTCGTGCCGAACCCGGCCCACACGCTCATCAGGACGATCGCGGTCATCGCCCACTGGGAGTCGTAGAGCCAGCGCGGGCCGTCGATGCCGAACCAGCCGAGAGCGACGTTGAGCAGACCCTTCTGCGGGTTGAGCAGCCAGTACCAGATGGTCGCGGTGGCGACCGTGGACGAGACCACCGGGATGTAGAACAGGGTCCGGAACAGCCGGACGGCCCGGTACGAGCGGTTCAGCAGCAGCGCGGTCCCCAGGGCGACGACGAGCCCGAGCGGCACGTACATCAGCGTGTACCGGGCGGTGTTCCGCAGCGCCGTCCAGAAGAACGCGTCGTCCCAGATGCGCGCGTAGTTCTCCCAGCCGACCCAGGTGGTGTCGCCGATGATCGCGTAGTCGGTGAGGCTGATGACCGCCGCCATGCCCATCGGCAGCAGCATGAAGACCACGAACAGCGCCAGTGGCACGGCGAGGAACCACCAGCCGGCGCGGCGCATCTGCCGCGCCGTGGCGCTCACCGGCCGCTGCGCGGGTGCGCGGCGCGGCGCCCGGGCCGGCGCCGTGGCCACCGCCCCGGTCACGACGCGCTCCCGGCCACGGCGCGCGGGGCGGGCGTGGGGCGGGCGGCGGTGCGCAGCCCGGCGACCTCCAGCACGAGCTCGCAGAACATCGCGTCGGCCCAGGAGAACCACTCGCGCGTGAACCGGGTCGGGTCGTCCTTGTGGAACGACTCGTGCGTCGACCCGGTGCCGGCGTCCGTGGCCAGCAGCGTGTCCAGCAGCCGCGCGCGCTCGGCGTCGTCGGTGCTGGTGAGGCCCTCGAGCGCGAGCGCGATCGGCCAGATGTGGTCCGGCGGGGTGTGCGGGCTGCCGAGCCCGCGCGCCGCGGTCCCCACGAGATACGTGGGGTTGTCCGGGCTGAGCACGAACGCCCGGGTGGCCAGGTACAGCGGGTCCTCCGGGGAGCACCACCCGAGGTAGGGCAGCGACAGCAGGCTGGGGACGTTCGCGTCGTCCATCAGCAGCGCGCCGCCCAGCCCGTCGACCTCGTACGCGTAGATCGCGCCGTGTCCCGCGACCTCGACGACGCCGTGCTCGGCGATGCCGCGCTCCAGCTCGGCGCGCAGCACGCGGGCCTCGGCGGCGAGGTCGTGGTCGCCGAGGACGTGGTCGGCCGCGTCGGCGACGTCCGCCAGCACGACGGACGCGAACGCGTTCCCCGGGACGAGGTACCCGTACCGGCAGGCGTCGTCGCTCGGGCGGAACCCGGACCAGGACATCCCGGTGACCGCGGTCGGCGTCCCTCGCCCGTCGCGGACCAGGGTGTCCGACGGCGGGCAGTCGTCCCGCTCGAACCGGTAGGGCGAGCGGGCCTCGTGGTCCTGCTCGGTGCGCCACAGCGCGATCGTCGCCCGGGCGGCGGCGCGGTACCGCTCGTCGAGGTGGTCGGTGCGGCCGGTCACCCGCCGGATGTCCGCGGCGAGGTGCAGCGGCGCGCAGAGCGAGTCGATCTCGTACTTGCGCTCCCACACCCACGGCGACTGCTGCGTGCGGTCGCCCGCGTGCCCGGCGCCGGTCGGGCCGGCGTTGAACGCGTTCGCGTACGGGTCCCGGGCGACCTGGTCCAGCTGCCGCCGGTTCACCGCGACCAGCAGGTCGGCGACCTCGGCGTGATCGCCCGCGACGTGCAGGTAGGGCGCGAGCTGGGCGCTCGAGTCCCGCAGCCACATCGCCGGGATGTCCCCGGTGACCACGAACGCCGTGCCGTCGGGCTGGGGCTGCACCGTGCGGCGCAGCGTGTCGCCGTAGGCGGCCTCGAACCGCTGCGCCGTGGTCGCGTCGGTGCGCTCCCGGACGGCGGTGCCGACCTCGCGGACGAGGTCCTCGATCCATCGAGCCACGTGCTCCTCCGTCTTCGTCATCGAAACCGCCGCACCGTCGCGACGGGAGTGAGCATGTTGAATATAAGTGACGGGGACCCAGCGGCGCAACGGTGCTTCCGCGCGTGGTGGTGGGCGCCGGTCGCGTCCTGTGGTGCGCCCGTGGGCGACGTGGAGGGTCGATTCTGCCTTGACCGGATGCGACAATGCATTCAATATATGTAAGACGTCGGGACGAGCACGCGCGTCACAGGACCGCCGTCGACCAGAAGCGACGGCACCGACCTGGGCCTCGACCGCCGGGTGGTGCCGCTCGAGCCCGAGTCGCCGCCGCGTCCGTGCCCATGCACGGTCGCCGAGATGCCAACTCTCGGCTGCGTGGTGCGTTCCGCGCTCAGCCGAGAGTTGCCATCTCGGCGACGGTGCGCACGCGCATCAGGGGAGCGGGGTCGGCTCGTCCAGGGTGGCGGTCGGGGCGTCCGTCGGGGCCGGCGTCGCGCCGTCCGTCGGGGTGATCGTGATCGTGATGGTCACCGTGGCGGTCGAGCCGAACTGCGCCGACGCAAAACCCGCCGCCGGGCCGATGAGCGCGGCGCCGACCAGGAGCGTCGCGAGGACCAGCCGGCCCCAGCGGCCGAGCAGCGGCGCCTCGCCCGCGTCCGGCGTCGAGCCCGCAGCGCCCGCAGTGCCCGCCGCGCCCGCCGCGCCACCGGTCGCCTCCTGCGCCCCCGCCGCGGGGCGCCGGTCAGCCGAGGAGGAGCGCATCGTCGTGCCGCTCGCGCGCGGACGGTCGGCGTTCGCCGGCGGCGCGCCGCGCGCGCCGGTCGTCGAGCAGGGACAGCACCTCGAGCGTGGCCAGCGCCGCGAGCGGCGGCACCAGCATCACGGCCCGCCCCTGCGCCGAGCCCGCCCAGTCGAGCACCCAGCCCCAGCGCGGGTAGACGTCGAGGATGATGCCGCGGACCTGGCTCAGCGGGGTGGCGTTGGGGTCGGGCTCGGCGTTGGCGTCGCCCTTCGTGTAGATGTACGGCCGGGTCAGGGCGTCGCCGGTCTCGGGGTCGTAGGCCTGGACCATGCGGCCGCTGGCCGCGTCCTGCTGGAGGACGGGCAGGTTGCGCAGGGCGACGATCCGGTGCGTCACGAGCTGGTCGCCGCCGGCGGGCCAGAACGTCGCGACCTGGCCGACGCGCAGCTGCGACGGGTCGTCGATCCGGCGCATGACCACGGCGTCGCCGGCGTCGAACGACCCCTGCTCGGGGCCGGACATCGAGCCGGACGTGACGATGAGCAGGCGCTGGCCGTTGGCCTGGAACCACAGCGGGACCGCGAGCGAGGTGGCGTAGGCGAGGCCGCAGACGGCGATGACGGTCCACAGGGCCGTGCGCACCGCGCGGCGGCCCCTCGTCCGGGGGGTGGCGTGCCGCGGTCGCTCCGGGTGGGGTGCCCGGCGCTCGACCGCGGGGGCCGGCCTCCTGCTCATCTGCGTCTCAGCGCCTCCGGCGGGTCAGGACGTGCGGTGCGGGTCGTCGGCCTGCTCGGCGAGGAAGGTCAGCGTGAGATCGGCACGCTTCTCCTGGAACTCGTTCCCGAGGTCCAGCGGGATCGAGACGCGGATGCACAGGTCCTCCGCCTGTGCAGAGATCAGCGGACGCTCCGTCACGACGAGGTCGGTCGCGGAGCCCGACAGGCCGTCGGCGGGCTCGCTGATCGGGGCGACGCCGGCGACGCCGTCCGCGTCGCACGACGGCACGCCGGCGAACACGGCGAGGGAGAGGGCGCCCGCGAGCCCGCTCTCGTCGCTCGTCGCGGCGTACTGCACGCGGTAGTCCAGCGCGAGAGAGCCCGCGTTGGTGACGGTCACCGGGCTGAAGATCTCGTCACCGGGCGCCAGGTTGCCGGGCGGCAGCGTGAACGCGGCGTCCTCGCCGGCCTCGATGTCGACGGAACCGGTGATGATGCCGGAGCGCCCGGCGTCGTCGTTGTCCGTGAAGATCGCGGAGGTCACCAGGGAGGTCATGCCGAGCGCGGCCATGCCGAGGATCCCGACGGTCGCGACCAGGCGGCGGCGCCGCGCCGGGTCCCGCCGCGGCGGCGGGGGCGTGATCATCTCGCGGAGCAGCTCGTCCATCCGGGTGGTCATCCTCACGGGTGATCGGAACGGGTGTTACCAGGGCCTATCGGACGAATGGTGACGCACCTTGAGGCGTTCTGCCCGTTTCTGGAGTGAAGTCACGTGACGGCGTGTCGCGCGGCGGGGTCACGCGGCAGGTCCTCGGGCCGCAGCCGGTCCGGCGCGACCGCGGGGGAGTAGAGGTAGCCCTGGGCCTGGTCGACCGTCAGCCGGCGCAGCAGCTCGGCGGTGGTGGTGTCCTCGACGCCCTCGGCGACCACCTGGAGCCCGAACGAGTGCGCCAGGTCGACCATCGCCTTGACGATGACCTCGGAGCCCTCGCCGCCGCGGGTGGTGAGGTCGGCGACGAACAGCCGGTCGATCTTCAGGCCGTGGACGGGCAGGTCGCGCAGCTGGGAGATCGACGTGTTGCCGATGCCGAAGTCGTCGATCGAGACCCGGACGCCGGTGTCGCCCAGCCGCTGCAGCACGGGGACGACGCGCGACGGGTCGCTGACCAGGGCGGTCTCGGTGATCTCGGCCTCGAGCAGCTCCGGCGGGACGTCGTGCCGGGCGAGCAGGTCCTCGATGACCTCGACGACCGCGTGCGAGGTGACGTCGTGCGCGGACAGGTTCACGGCGACCGGCACGGGGTCCCCCTGGGTGCGCCAGGCGGCGAGCTGGGCGACCGCGACGCGCAGGGCGTACCGGGTGAGGTCGTGGATGAGGCCGGACTGCTCGGCGAGCGGCACGAACAGGTCGGGCGGCAGCATCCCGCGGGTGGGGTGCCGCCAGCGCATGAGCGCCTCCAGCCCGACCGTGCGGCCGGTGCGCAGGTCGATCTTCGGCTGGTAGTGCAGCTCCAGCTCGTCGTCGACGCCGAGCGCGCGGTGCAGGTCGCCGAGCAGGACCAGGCGGGCGGGGGAGGAGTCGTCCTCCTCCGGCGAGTACACGGACACCCCGAGCCGGTGCGTCTTGGCGGTGTACATGGCGACGTCGGCCATCCGCATGAGCGACGAGGCGTCGTCGGCGTGGTCGGGCAGGCAGGCCACGCCGATCGAGGTGTCGACGTGCAGGGCGAGGTCGCCGAGCATGAACGGCGGCACGAACAGCTGGCGCACCCGGCGGGCGGCGGCGTCCGCGTCGGCGACCGAGCGGACGTCGGTGAGCACGATGGCGAACTCGTCCCCGCCGAGCCGCGCCACCATGTCGTGCTCGCGCAGCGCGCCCCGCAGCCGCTGGGCGACCTGCTCGAGCAGCTCGTCGCCGCGGTCGTGGCCGAGCGAGTCGTTGATGTCCTTGAACCGGTCGACGTCGAGCAGCGCCAGCCCGACCGTCGTCCCGGCGGCCTCGGCGTCGGCGATCGACCGCTCGAGCTTGTCGCCCAGCATCCGGCGGTTCGGCAGCCCGGTGAGCGAGTCGATCAGCGCCAGCCGGGCGTTCTCCAGGGCGGAGGACTGCAGCCGGCGCGACGCGTTCCACACGGTGCGGAACAGCAGCACCCACAGCAGCGCCAGCCCGCCGACGACGACGAGGGTCACGGTGCGGGTCGCGCTGGTGACCGCGTCGGTCGTGCCCTGGTAGTCGAGCATCACCTCGGCCGCGCCGACCACGACGCCGTCGTGCCGCACGGGGACGTACACGTCGAGCAGCGTCGACTCCGAGCCGCCGAACTCCTCGCCCCGGACCTCGGTGACGACCCGCGCGTCGGGCTCGCGCTGCCGGACCGCGGCGTCGAGCCGCTCGCCGTCGGGGAACCCGGTGGCGTCGGCCTGCGAGTCGTACAGCAGCGTCGAGTCCACGGTCCACAGCCGCAGCCGGCGCAGCTCGCGGAAGCCGGCGACCTGCTCCGAGACGGCGGTGGCCTGCTCGGGCGCGAGCACGCCGACGGTGAACGCCTCCTCGGGCACGGACGACGAGGCGTACGACTCGATGCTGCGGGCCAGGGCGATCCCGTCACGCTGGGCCTGCTCGCGCATGACGTTGCCGGTGACCCACACGAGCGCGGCGCCGAGCGCGAGCATGGCGACGACACTGACGACGGCGAAGTACCGGGTCAGGGGCCAGCGCCGGGTCGGGGTAGCCAGCTCAGCCTCGAATGCTCGGAGGGTCGGGCCGGCGCGGGTCCGCACCGGTCTCGGGCCGAGGGTAAGGGCCCGTTGCCGGAAATGGCGAGAAGATCCTCGTTGTGGCGGTACGTCGGATTTGCCCGAGGGTGCCGGGCGGGTGCGCCCGCAGCGGGTGAGAAGCTGTCGCGACACGGATCCCCACCCGTTCGGAGCACGTGCGCGCGTCCTGCCTCGGGGTAACGTCGCCCCGCCCACGCCCTGATCACCCCCCTCGGACGGATCTGCCTGCATGCACGAGCTCGCGCTCTGCTCGGTCGAGCACGACGGCCACGCCGTCCTCAGCGGCTACGTCCGCACCTTCGAGGACGGCGTGCTCTGGGCGGGCTTCGAGGGGATCGTGCGCGGGGTCGCCGAGGGCGACGTCTACCTGCTCCGGGTGCTCGACGACGCGCGCGGCGAGTGCGTGTACCAGGGCGAGGTCGCGCGCATCACGGCGGACACGGTCGCGTTCGTCGGGGTCGAGCTGCTGTCGACGCTGCAGAAGCGCGCGGTCGCGCGGGTGGCGGTGCACGTCGAGGTGCAGGGCTTCGCGCGGCTCGCGGCGGTGCGGGAGGAGCACGAGCACGGCCACGAGCACGGGGCGGGCCCCGCGGCGGAGGCCGTGGAGGTCGACGGCGAGGCGGAAGAGGTCCCGTTCGTCTTCACCGTCCTCGACGTCTCCGCGCACGGGATGCGTATGATGAGCCAGACCGAGCTGCCCCTGGGCAGCGAGGTGAGGTTCGTCTTCCCCGAGCTGTCCGCCGCGTTCTGGCTGCAGGCGGTCGTCGTCCGTGCCCAGCCCTCGCGCTCCGGGACGCACTACGGCTGCCGGTTCGTGGAGACCTCCGACCGGGAGACGGACGAGCTGTTCTCCTACGTCCTGCGCACGCAGGGCGCCCTGCGCCGCCAGCAGAAGCTCGCCTGACCGAGCCGCCGGCGCCGGTCGCCGCCCCGCGCGCAGCGGCCGCGGACCCCCGACCACCGCCGGAAAGGCGCCCCTTCATGCCTCGCTTCACCGACCTCGGTGTGCCCGCCGCTCTCGCGCAGTCCCTCGCGCAGCGCGGGATCACCGAGCCGTTCCCCATCCAGACCGCCACGCTGCCCGACACGCTCGCCGGGCGCGACGTGCTCGGCCGCGGCCGCACCGGCTCCGGCAAGACGATCGCGTTCTCGCTGCCGGTCGTGACGCGCCTCGCGGACTCGAAGTCCCAGCGCGCCAAGGCCCGCCCGCGCGCGCTGATCCTCGCGCCGACCCGCGAGCTCGCCACCCAGATCCACGCCACCATCGAGCCGCTCGCGGCCACGGCCCGCCTGTCGTCGACCACCGTGTTCGGCGGCGTCGCGCAGAGCCGCCAGGTCAGCGCGCTGAACGGCGGCATCGACATCCTCGTCGCCTGCCCCGGCCGGCTCGAGGACCTCATCAAGCAGGGCCTGTGCTCGCTCGACGCGGTGGAGATCACCGTGCTCGACGAGGCGGACCACATGGCCGACCTCGGGTTCCTGCCGGTCGTGAAGCGGCTGCTCGACAAGACCCCGCGCGGCGGTCAGCGTTTGCTGTTCTCGGCGACGCTCGACAACGGGGTCGACACCCTCGTCAAGCGGTACCTCGACAAGCCGACGACGCACTCGGTCGACCCCGAGGTCGCGCCGGTGTCGACCATGACGCACCACGTGCTCGCGGTCGCGGACGCCGACGCGAAGAAGGAGGTCGTCCGCGAGCTCGCCTCCGGCACCGGCCGCCGCGTGCTGTTCACGCGCACCAAGCACCAGGCCAAGAAGCTCGCGAAGCAGCTCACCCAGGACGGCATCCCCGCGGTCGACCTCCAGGGCAACCTCGGTCAGGGCGCCCGCGAGCGGAACCTCGCGGCGTTCACCTCGGGCGAGGTCAAGGTCCTGGTCGCGACGGACATCGCGGCGCGCGGCATCCACGTCGACGACGTCGAGCTCGTCGTGCACGTCGACCCGCCGGCCGAGCACAAGGCGTATCTGCACCGCTCCGGCCGCACCGCCCGCGCGGGCTCCGGCGGCGACGTCGTCACCGTGATGCTGCCCGAGCAGGCCGGCGACGTCCGCGACCTCACCCGCAAGGCGAAGATCACCGCGACCCCGCAGCGCGTCGCGCCGGGGTCGCCCGTGGTCGCGGCGCTCGTCGGCGAGGTGGCGGCGCACGTCGCGCCGGCGCCGGTCGCGGCGCCCGCGCAGCCGTCCCGGTCGCGGGGCGGCTCGGGTGGCCGGGGGACGTCGGGCGCCGCGGCGTCCGGCGGTGCCGGCGCGTCGGGCGGCCGCGGTCGTCGCGGCGGCGGCGCGGGCTCGCGCCCGGCCGCCGCGGGCTCGCGCCCGGCCGAGGGCGGGCAGCGCTCCGGCCGCGGTGCGGGCGCCCCGGCCGGCGGTGCGCGCCCGGCGCGCCAGGGCGGGGGCTCCTCCGCGCCGGCGTCCGGCGGCCGCGGCCGGTCCGACCGCGGGCGCAGCGTCCCGGTGCTCGGCGGCTCGATGGTCGCGTGGACCTCGGGCGGCGACGCGCCGTCCACCGGCTCGTACGGCGGCCGGGGCGGTGCCCCCGCGGGCGCGCGCTCGGGCGGCGCGGGCCGGTCGCGCGGCGCCGGCCAGGCCGGCGGCGCGGGTGCGGGTGCGGAGGGTCAGGGCGGCGCCCGTCGCCGCCGCGGCGGCCGCGGCCGCTCGGGCGGCGGCGCGCAGCAGTAGCCGCCGCCGCGACCTACGGCACCTCCGCCCGCGACCGGCCTCCGGTCGCGGGCGGTCGCGCGTCCGGGCACCGTGGTGGAACACCGCGCCCCGCATCCGTGTTCTGCTGCCGGCGGACCAGCCCCGGCCGCACCGGGCGGGGCGTCCGCGCCGGCGAGAGGAGCACCGCGATGGCGGACAAGACCTACGAGGTCACCAAGGACGAGTCGCAGTGGCGGGTCGAGCTGGACCCCGCCGAGTTCCAGGTGCTGCGCCTGGCCGGGACCGAGCGCCCGTGGACCGGCAAGCTGCTCGACGAGGAGCGCGAGGGCGTGTACCGCTGTCGCGCCTGCGGCAACGAGCTGTTCCGGTCCGAGACCAAGTTCGACTCCCACTGCGGGTGGCCGAGCTTCTTCTCCCCGCTGGCGGGCGACAAGGTCGACCTGATCGAGGACCGCAGCCTGGGCATGGTGCGCACGGAGGTGCGCTGCGCGAAGTGCGGGTCGCACCTCGGGCACGTGTTCGACGACGCGCCGCAGACGCCGACGGGTGACCGCTACTGCATGAACTCGGTGAGTCTGACCTTCGACCCGAAGTAGGCTGCCCCCCGTGTGGGGGAGGGGAGCGCCGATGCTTCAGGGAAAGCGGTCTGCTGCCGATATCCCGGAGGTGGAACAGGCCCTGATCGTCCGCCGGTGGCGCCGCTACGGCGCCGACCGGCTGTACGTCACGGCCGAGACCGGCGCGCCCCTCGGCAGCGTCGACCTCGCCACCGGCCAGGTGGCCGTGGAGGCCGACGCTGCCGCCCTCGAGGGCGAGGGCCTGGAGCAGGCCGTGCGCGGCGCCGCGCAGGCCTACCTGCGCGCCGACGTGCCCGAGCTGGTCGTCCCGACCGCCGACGTGCTCCCGGAGGACGAGCCGCAGCCGGAGCCGGAGCCGCGTCCCCGGGGCCGGCGCGCCCGCCGGGACGCGTGCGAGGAGGCCCCGGCCGACGACACCGCGGACGCCCCGGCGCGCCGCGGCCGGCACCGCGCCGACGACCTCGTGAGCCCGCGCCCCGACGCCGAGCCGCGGGGCGCCCGCGAGAGCCTCTGCGACCGCCTGGACCGGCTGATGCTGGACGGGTGGCACGTGCTGCACGACGTCCCCGTCGGCCGGCAGGGCTCGGTGGTCGCCCACCTGCTGATCGGCCCGCCCGGGGCGTTCGCCGTCGCCGAGCGGCCCGCCGCCGCGTCCGGGCCGGAGCGGCTGGTGCTGGACTCCCGGCACCTGTCCGCGGACGGTCGCGGCGTCGCCGACCTGCGCGACGTGCGGCTGACGGCCGCCCGCGCGGGCTCGCTGCTGCGTGCCGCCGTCGGGTCGCCGGTCGCCGTGCGGGGCGTGCTGGTCGTGCACGGCACCGTCGAGGTGCTGGCCCCGTCGCCCTACGACGCGCTGGTGCTGCCGGACGCGGACGTGCCGGACGTGTTCGCCGCGATGCCGGTGCGCTGGTCGCCGGGGCGGGTGGACGCGGTCGCGGCGATCGCCCGGCGCCGGAGCACCTGGGCGCTCAGCCGCGCGGTCTGAGGCCTCCGCGCCGTCGCGGGGGCGCGCCGTCAGGACCTCGGCTGCTCCCGCGGCGGCGTCGCCGCCAGCGACTCGTTCAGCCGGTGGAGCTGGTCCGCCAGCAGCCCCTGGTCCTCGGCCGCCCACGTCCCCAGCGCGGCGGACAGGTAGGCCCGCCGCGCGACCCGCGCCGCGTCCACCCGGCGCGCGCCCTCGGCCGTCACGCGGATGAGCTGCCCGCGCGAGTCGTCGGGGTCGGGCCGGCGCTCGATGAGCCCGAGCTGCTCCAGTCGCCCGAGCTGCCGCGACATCGTGCCGCGGCCGACGCCGATGTGCTCGGCGAGCTCGCTGGCCCGGACGTCGGGTTCCCGCTCGATGCGCACCAGCAGCGGGTACGCCGAGGGCTCGAGGTCGGGGTGCACCTCGCGGGCGAGGCGCTCGGCCGAGGCGCGCGCACGGCGGAGCAGCAGCCCGAGCTCGGACTCGATGCGCGCGACGGGGTCGGTCGGGGTGTCCACCGACCCATTGTGGACGACGCGAGGCGGACCCGCGGTGGTCAGGCCCGGTGGGCCGGGGTGCCCTGCTGGGCGTCCGTCAGCTCGGCCTCGGCCTGCAGGCCGACCGCCTGCTGGGCGCCGGGGGTGCCGGCCTCGGCCAGGACGGCCTCGCCGGTCTGCTCCTGGTCGAGCAGCTGCTCGACGCCGGACCGGCGGCCGAGCGGCACCTCCTTGAGGAACAGCACGGCGATCAGGGCGACGACGCCCAGCGGGACCGCGATGAGGAACAGGTCCGCGATGCCGTGGCCGTAGGACGACTCGACGATCGTCTTGACCGGCTCCGGCAGCGTGGAGACGTCCGGCACCGAGGTGGTGCCGCCGCCGAGCGCGGCGGGGTCGATGCCCGCGGACACCAGGCCGTCGGTGAGGTAGCCGGTGATCCGGTTGCCGAGCACCGCGCCGAGGGCCGAGACGCCGATCGCGCCGCCGAGGGTGCGGAAGAACGCCACGGTCGCCGTGCCGGAGCCGGTCTCGGAGACGTCCAGGATGTTCTGCACCGCGAGGACCAGGTTCTGCATCAGCATGCCGACGCCGGCGCCCATGATGAACATGAACAGGCCGACCAGGACGAAGCTGGTGTCGTACCGGATGGTGCCCATCAGGGCCAGGCCGCCGGTCAGCAGCACGCCGCCCGCGATCATGAAGCCCTTGTAGCGGCCGTACTTGGTGATGAACCGACCGGCGATCGTCGACGACAGGAACAGGCCGAGGATCATCGGGATCGTCAGCAGGCCGGACTGCGTCGGGGTCTTGCCGCGCGCCACCTGCATGTACTGGCTGAGGAACACCGAGGTGCCGAACATCGCCACGCCGACCGCGACCGAGGCGATGACGGACAGGACGACGGTGCGGTTCTTGAACAGGTGCATCGGGATGATCGGGTCCGCGACCTTGTTCTCGACCAGGACGGCGATCGCCAGCACCGCGAGGGCGCCGATCACCATGACGCCGGTCTGCCACGACAGCCAGTCGAACTTGTCGCCGGCGAAGGTGACCCAGAGCAGCAGCGAGGCGATGCCCACGGAGATGAGCGCGGCGCCCCAGTAGTCGATCCGCACGACCTTGCGGGCCATCTGCGGCAGGTGCAGCGTGCGCTGCAGCACGATGATCGCGGCGACCGCGAACGGCAGCCCGACGAAGAAGTTCCAGTGCCAGGACAGGCTGTCGGTGATGACGCCGCCGAGCAGCGGGCCGCCGACCATGCCGATGCCCATGATGCCGCCCATGAGGCCCATGTACCGGCCGCGCTCGCGGGGGCTGAGGATGTCGGCCATCAGGACCGTGGCGAGGGCGGTGAGGCCGCCGGCGCCGATGCCCTGCAGGGCGCGCATGCTGATGAGGAAGCCGACGGTCTGCGAGAAGCCGGCCGCCGCGGACGACAGCACGGAGATGACCAGCGCGATCTGGATGAGGAGCTTGCGGTTCACCAGGTCGGCGAGCTTGCCCCAGATCGGGGTGGTGATCGTGGTGGTGAGGAGGGTCGCGGTGACGACCCAGGTGTAGGACGACTGCGACCCCTTGAGGTCGCTGACGATCTTCGGCAGGGAGCTCGACACGACGCTCGTGGCCAGGATGGACACGAACATGCCGAGCAGGATGCCGGAGAGGGCCTCCATCACCTGCCGGTGGTTCATCGCGGGCGCGGGCCCGCGGTCGACGGTCGGGCTCTCGGCCCGGGTGGTGCTGCTCATGCGTGAACTCTGCTTTCGCCCTGGGATGCGGTGCCCGGCGCCGTCGGCGGACGTGGTGGTGGTGCGGCGCGGCCGGTGCGGTCGCGTGCTGCGGGGGCCGGTGCGCGCGGCTGCGCACCGACCGGGGTGGGTCAGGTCGCCGCGGCGGCGAGCGCCGGCGCGCGGGGGTCGTCGGCCGGGGTGCCCGTCGGGGCCGGGTCTGCGGCGGGGCGCGTGCCGAACTCGGCCATCGTGTCCGCGATCCGCTCGAGGACCGCGGACGCCTCGGCCAGCTCGGCGGGCGTCCAGGCGCTGAACGCCTCGGCGGCCCGCGCGTCCATCGCGACCTTGGTGTCGGCCGTGAACGCCCTGCCGCGCTCGGTGAGCCGGACCGTGCGGACGCGGCGGTCGGTGCCCGGCGCGTCCGGGGTGCTGCGCTCGGCGTAGCCCGACTCGACCAGCTGGCTGGCCTGCCGGCTCGCGACCGAGATGTCGACGTGCAGGTGCTGCGCCACGTCGCCGATGCCCAGCTCGCCGACCTTGTCCAGCAGCCAGAGCAGGCTGAGGGCGGCGCGAGGGCAGTCGAGGTCGCGCGCCAGCTCGGTGCCGACCTCGCGCTGCACGCGCTGCAGACGCGCGATCGCGTCGATGAGCACGCGGTAGGCGGGGGTGCTGGGCACGGCGGGGACCTCTTTCATTGGTTGCAGCAGGCAAACTATCACAACGGTTGCGCTGGGCAACTTGTTCCCCGGGTGATGTGAGGGTGATCACCGGCGTCGCCGGCACGTCCTCCCGGCGGCCCCGACAGTGGAACGTCGTGACCGACACGCCGACGGCGTGTCCGTCACGACGTTCCACTGTCGGCGGCAGCGGCGTGGCGTCCGGGATGGAACGGCGGGTGAGAGAGGTCAGCGGCCCGCGGCGTAGCCCTGCATGCCGCGCGGGTTGGCGCCGGCGTGCAGCAGGCCGTCCGGCCGGACGCCCGCCGCGCTGACGCGGCCGAGGCTCCACGGCCCCGCGTCCCGCACCACGTGCCCGCGACGGCCCAGCTCCGCGAGCACGTCGGCCCCGAGCCGCGACTCCGCCTCGACGCCCCGCCGCGTGCTCGTGCGCGGGTGGAACGACGACGGCACGTGCGTGGAGTGCCACCCCGGGGCGTCGATCGCCGCCTGCAGGTCCAGCCCGCCGATCAGGTGGTGCAGCAGGAACGGGATCGTCCACTGGTCCTGCTGGTCGCCGCCGGGGGTGCCGAACGCGAACCCGCCGCCGTCGCGGAGCACGAGGCCCGGGCTCAGCGTCGTCCGCGGCCGGCGGCCCGGCGCGAGCGAGGACGGCAGCCCGGGCTCGAGCCAGAACATCTGCGCGCGGGTCGGCAGCCCGAACCCGAGGCCGGGCACGACCGGCGAGCTCTGCAGCCAGCCGCCCGACGGGGTCGCCGACACCATGTTCCCCCAGCGGTCGACGACGTCAACGTGGCAGGTGTCGCCCCGGGTCTCCCCGGACGGGCGGACGTCGAGCGCGGGCCCGTCGACGGCGGCCGCGTCCACCGGCGCCTCCGCCGGACCCCGCGTCGGCTCGCCGGTCCCCAGCGCCGGCCCGCCCGCGGAATCCTCGTACCGCCCGGGCCACACCGGGGCGCCGTCCGCGCCGGTGGACGGCGCCCCGAACAGCGCGGCCAGCCGAGGCGCGCGGCCGGCCGGCGACCCGGGCCGCACCCCGTCCGACGCCGCCGGCCCGACCAGCCGCGCCCGCTCCGCCGCGTACGACCGCGACAGCAGCGCGTCGATCGGCACGTCGCCGTCCGCCGGGTCGCCGTACCAGGCCTCCCGGTCCGCGAACGCCAGGTGCGTCACCTCGAGCGCGGTGTGCACCAGCTCCGCCGACCCGAGGTCCGCGTCGGCGACGCCGAGCTCCTCGAGCATCCGCAGCTGCTGCAGCAGGACCGGTCCCTGACCCCAGGCCGCGGTCTTGTGCACCTGCACGCCCGCGAAGTCGACGGCGACGGTCGGCTCCTCGGTGGCCCGCCAGGCCGCGAGGTCGTCGGCCGTCAGGAGCCCCGCGTGCGCCGAGCCGGAGGAGTCGAGGACCGGCTCCCGCACGAACGCGGCCATCGCCTCCGCCACGAACCCCTCGTAGAACGCCCGCCGCGCCGCCTCGATCTGCGCCAGCCGGTCCCCGCCCGCGGCGCGCGCCTCGGCGAGCACCCGCTCGTAGGTGTCCGCGAGCGCCGGGTTCCGGAACCGGGCGCCCGCCTCGGGCGCGGCGCCGCCGGGCAGGTACACCTCGGCGGACGTCGGCCAGTGCTCGGCGAACAGCCGCTCGACGGTCCGGATCGTGCGCACCGCCGCGGGCACGAGCGGGTAGCCGTCGCGGGCGTAGCCGATCGCGGGGGAGAGGACGTCGGCGAGCGGCAGGGTGCCGTACCGCGCCAGCAGGTCGAGCCACGCGCCGAACGCGCCCGGGACGACCGCCGCGAGGTGCCCGGTGCCCGGGACGACGTCGAGCCCCTCGTCGGTGTACGCCTCGATCGTCGCCGCCGCGGGCGCCGTGCCCTGGCCGCAGACGACGAACGTGTGCCCGTCCCCGGCCCGGTGCCCGATGATCGGCGCGTCGCCGCCCGGGCCGTTCAGGTGCGGCTCGACCACCTGCAGCGTGAAACCGGCCGCCGCGGCCGCGTCGAACGCGTTGCCGCCCCGCTCGAGGACGGACTGCCCGACGGCGCTGGCGAGCCAGTGCGTCGAGGCGACCATGCCGTGCGTGCCGACGAGCTCGGGGCGGGTGGTGAACACGGGCGGCTCCAGGTGGCGCGGGCGGGCGGGGCACCGTCACGGTACGTCGGCCCCGCGCCGACGCGCCGCCGGGCCGGGAGGAGGCCGTGTCGGAGGTCGTCGGTACCGTGGCGCACGCAGCACCACGGTCGGCGGACGGGTGGGCACGTGGGGGCACGTGCGGGCACGGCGGCGAGGAGGACGCGATGAGGTTCGGCATCGTCGAGACGTTCGGCACGGTCGACCAGCTGGTCGGCCTGGCGGCCGAGGCGGAGGGCGCGGGCTGGGACGGCTACTTCACGTGGGACGGGGTCGACATCGGGGTCGACGGCGACGTGTGGGACCCGTGGGCGGTGCTCGCGGCCGCCGCCGTCCGCACCGAGCGGATCACGCTGGGCGCGCTGGTGTTCGCGCTGCCGCGGCGCCGGCCGTGGGTCGTCGCGCGGCAGGCGCTGACCGTCGACCACCTCTCGGGCGGCCGCCTCGTGATCCCCGCGGGCCTGGGCGTGCCAATCGACCGCGCGTTCGCGGGCGTCGAGGGCGAGCTCACGAGCACGCGCGAGCGCGCCGAGCTGCTCGACGACCACCTCGCGATCCTCGACCTGGCGTTCCGCGGGGAGACGTTCTCCTACCAGGGCACGCACCACCGGGTCACCGACCTGCGGTTCCGGCCGCGGCCGGTGCAGCGCCCCCGCGTGCCGATCTGGGTCGTCGGCGCCTACCCCAGCGAGCGGTCCATGGGGCGGGCGGTGCGGTACGACGGCCTGGTCCCGCAGCTGCGCGGCGACCGCGCGATGGACGAGCTCGGCCCGGCGGAGGTCGCCGAGATCGCCGCGTGGGTGCGCGAGCACCGGGCCCCCGACGCCGGCCCCTACGAGATCGTCCTGCAGGGCGTCCTGCCCGAGGACCCGGCCGAGGCGCAGGACCGGGCCGCGGCGCTCGCCGAGGCGGGTGCGACCTGGTTCGTCGAGTCGCGCTGGGAGGGGCCCGGCTCGACGTACGAGGCGCTCGCGGAGCGCGTGCGCCAGGGCGTCCCGCGAGGGTGACCCGGGCGGCGTCACCGCCTCGCCGGCACGCCCTCCGCCGCCCGCGCCGCCACCTCGGCCACCCGCGCCGCCCGCGTCTCGGGGCGCCGGGCGTCGACCAGCCACCGCAGCATCACCTTGCGGGTGCTCGCCGGGAACCCGTCCCAGTGCGGCCGCGCCCCCGGCAGAGCCTCGAGCGCGGCCGCGAGGTCCGGCGGGACGACCAGGTCCTCGACGTCGTCGAGCAGCGTCCACGAGCCGTCGGCACGCGCGGCGGCGACCACGGCCGCGCCGGCCGGCCCCATCCGCCCGGCCGCCTCCAGCCGCGCCACCCGCTCCTTGCTCAGCCGGGACCAGCCGCTCCCGCGTCGCCGGGGCGCGAACCACTGCCGGGTGCTGTCCGCGTCGGGCGCCCAGGCCTGGCCGTCGATCCAGCCGACCGCCAGCGCCTCCGCGACCATCTCCTCGTAGCCGAAGGTCGGCCGCCCGGACGCCGGCTTCCAGCGGACCAGCCACACGCCGTCCGAGGTGGCGTGGTGCTCCGCGAGCCACGCCCGCCAGTCCTCGACGGACTCGGCGTGGAACCGCGGCCGGTCGGCGAGCGACGCCATCGTGCCGGTCCTCGCGTCCGCGCGTGCCGGGGTCAGTGCCCGCCGGCGGGGGCGGGCAGGTCGTCGGCGGGGTCGGGCGCCTCGCCCCTGCCGACCCGCGAGTGCCGGTACGAGTACACGGCGTAGATCGCGAGGCCGACGGCCAGCCAGGCCGCGAACCGGACCCAGGTGAGCACCGTCAGGTTGGTCATCAGCCACAGGCAGGCGACGCCGGCCAGGATCGGCAGCACCGGCGACCACGGCACGCGGAACCCGCGCTCCAGGTCGGGGCGGGTGCGGCGCAGGATCGGGATGCCGAAGCTCACCAGCACGAACGCCGACAGGGTGCCGATGTTGATCATCTCCTCGAGGCGCTCGACCTCGGAGAGGCCGGCGATGAGGGCGACGATGATGCCGACGCCGACCTGCAGCCGGATCGGGGTCTTGTACTTGTGCGAGGTGCGCGAGATGCCGCGGGGGAGCAGGCCGTCGCGGCTCATCGCGAACACGATCCGCGTGAGGCCGAGCAGCAGCACCATGATCACGGACGTCAACCCGATGAGGATGCCGATCGAGATCACCTTGCCCGCCCAGTCCGCGCCGACCAGGACGAACGCGGTGGTCAGCGAGGGCGAGTCGGACGCGGCGAGCTCGGTGTACGACACCATGCCGGTGACCACGACGGTGACCAGGATGTAGAGCACGGTGACGATGGCCAGACCGCCGAGGACGCCGCGGGGCACGGCGCGCTGCGGGTTCTTGGTCTCCTCGGCCGTGGTCGCCACGACGTCGAAGCCGATGAACGCGAAGAACACCAGCGCCGCGCCGGACAGGATGCCCATGACGCCGTACTGCGACGGGTCGAAGCCGGACAGGAAGCCGAACAGCGGCTGCTCCAGGCCGGACGCCGACTCCGCGGGCTGCGACGGCGGGATGAACGGCGAGTAGTTCTCGGCGCGCACGTAGAAGAATCCGGCGACGATGACGAACAGCGTGATCGCGACCTTGATGATCGTGAAGATGCTGTTCACGCGGGTGCTGAGCTTGGTGCCGACGGCGAGCAGCGCGGTGAACACCGCGACGACCAGCACGGGGCCCCAGTCGAGGTCGACCGGGCCCAGCTCCAGCGTCGTCAGCACGTCGATGCCGAACAGCCCGAACGCGTCCGAGAGGTACACGCCCCAGAACTTCGCGATCACGGCGGCGGCCAGCAGCATCTCGAGGATGAGGTCCCAGCCGATGATCCACGCGACGAGCTCGCCCGCGGTGGCGTAGGAGAACGTGTACGCCGACCCGGCGACGGGCAGCGTCGACGCGAACTCGGCGTAGCACATGATCGCCAGCGCGCAGACGACCGAGGCGATGAGGAACGAGATGATCACGCCGGGCCCGGCGTAGTTCGCCGCGGCGGTCGCGCCGACGGAGAAGATGCCCGCGCCGACGGCGACGGCGACGCCGAGGACCGCGAGGTCCCAGGCCGTGAGCGAGCGCTTGAGGGACCGTTCCGGGTCCTCGACCGACGCCAGCGAGTCCTCCACGGACTTCCGGCGCAGCACGCTGCGGTTGCTGATGGCCACGGGGACTCCCTCGGACGACGGCACGACGACGCGCGAGCATGCCGAAGCCTGTGCCTCCTCGCACGGCGGGGTCCGGTGGGTGAGACCGGATCGGGCGACCCGTCAGATCCCGCCCGGGAAGCCTAGTTGCCGCCAGGCCTCGTAGACAGCCGTGGATGCGGCGTTCGTGAGGTTGAGGGACCGGCGGCCGGGCTGCATCGGGATGCGCAGCAGGTCGGTGACCGCCGGGTGCTCCAGCGCCTCGGGCGGCAGGCCGGTCGGCTCGGGGCCGAACATCAGCACGTCCCCGTCCCGGTACGCGACGTCGGTGTACCGGCGCTCGGTGTGCGTGGTGAACGCGAACACGCGGGACCCGGCGAGGGCGGCCGTGCAGGCGTCCAGGTCGGGGTGCACGACGACGTGCGCGAGGTCGTGGTAGTCCAGCCCGGCGCGCTTCAGCCGGGGCTCGTCCATGACGAAGCCGAGCGGCTCCACCAGGTGCAGCGTCGCCCCGGTGGCGGCGGCCAGCCGGATGGCGTTGCCGGTGTTGCCGGGGATGCGGGGCTCGAAGAACACGACGTGCAGCACGCCGGTGATCCTCTCACCGGCCGGGCGGGGGTTCGACGCCCGGCGCCCCGACCTGCGTGGACGTCGGCGGCGGGGGCTAGCGTGGGGCTGGTGGGGCGAGCGCCCCGCTCCCCCGAGAGGACGACGATGCCGACGATGCCTGTCTACCGTGCCGCCGACGACCGGTACGACGCGATGCCCTACCGCCGCACCGGGCGCAGCGGGCTCGACCTGCCCGCCCTGTCGCTGGGCCTGTGGCACAACTTCGGCGACGTCAACCCGCTGGAGACGCAGCGCGCGGTCCTCCGCCGGGCGTTCGACCTCGGCATCACGCACTTCGACCTCGCGAACAACTACGGCCCGCCGTACGGCTCGGCGGAGGAGAACTTCGGCCGGCACCTGGTGCAGGACCTCGGCCCGTACCGTGACGAGCTCGTCATCTCGTCCAAGGCCGGCTACGACATGTGGCCCGGCCCGTACGGCGACGGCGGCTCCCGCAAGTACCTGCTGTCCTCGCTCGACCAGTCGCTGCGCCGGCTCGGCCTGGACTACGTCGACGTCTTCTACTCGCACCGGCCGGACCCGTCCGTCCCGCTCGAGGAGACGATGGGCGCGCTGCACACGGCGGTGACCAGCGGCAAGGCGCTGTACGCGGGAATCTCGAACTACTCCCCGTCGGCCACCCGCGAGGCCGCGCGGATCCTCGGCGACCTCGGCACCCCGCTGCTCATCCACCAGCCGTCGTACTCGATGTTCAACCGGCACGTCGAGCAGGTCGCCGAGGGGGAGACGGAGTCGCTGCTGGACGCGGTCGGCGACCTCGGCATCGGGATGATCGTGTTCTCGCCGCTCGCGCAGGGGCTGCTCACCGGCCGGTACCTGTCGGGCGACGTGCCGGCGGACTCGCGCGCCGCGACCAGCCGGTTCCTGTCGCCCGAGCAGATCGGCGACACCTACCTGGCGCGCGCGCGGGCGCTGAACGCGATCGCCGAGGCGCGGGGGCAGTCGCTCGCGCAGCTCGCGCTGTCCTGGGTGCTGCGCGACCAGAGGGTCACGTCGGCGCTCATCGGGGCGTCGTCGGTGGCCCAGCTCGAGGACAACGTCGCCGCCCTCCGGGCCGAGCCGCTGACGGCCGAGGAGATCGCGGCGATCGAGCCGCACGCCGTCGACGGGACCGCCCGCCGGTGAGCGCACGGCCGGTGCCGGTCGTGCTGCTGCACGGGCTCACCGACGCGTCGACGTGCTGGCCGACCGTCCTGCCGCGGTACGCGGGCGACGGCCGGGCGGTCGTCGCGCTGGACGCCCGCGGCCACGGCGGCACGCCGCTGCCGGACGAGCCGTTCACGGTCGCCGCGCTCGCGGCCGACGCCGCCGAGGCGCTGCGGGCGCTCGACCTCGGGCCGGCGCTCGTCGTCGGGCACTCGATGGGCGGGGTGACGGCGGAGGAGCTGGCGCTCGCTGCGCCCGAGCTCGTGGCGGGCCTGGTGCTCGAGGACCCGGCGTGGCGGACCGCGGAGGCCGACGGCGTGGACGCGCCCGGAGCGGACGGGTCGGTGGTCGGGGTCGCCGGTGCCGCGGGCGACGCCGCCGGGCCAGATGGAGCGCAGGACGCGGCGCGCGACGGCGGTGCGGCGGGCGGCGTCCCGGACTGGCTCGCCCCGGCGATCGCCGCCGTCCAGGGCCGCTCCGTCGAGCAGATCGCCGCGCGCGGCCGGCTCGACAACCCGCGGTGGTCCGAGGAGGAGGTCCTCGGCTGGGCCGAGGCGAAGGCGCGGGTCGACCCGCGGCTCGCCGAGGTCCCGCACGACTGGCTCGGCCGGGACTGGGTCGAGGCGCTCGCGGACGTCCGGGTGCCGGTCACGCTGCTGACCGCGGGTCCGGGGCTGGGGGTCGTCACGGACCGTCAGGCGGCGCGGGCGGCGGAGCTGCTCGGCGACCGGCTGACCCACGTCGCGTTCCCGGACGCGGGGCACAACATCCGCCGCGAGGCCCCGGACGGGTACCTGGCGGCCCTGGACGCCGCGGTCGCCCGCGCCGACGCCGCTCGCTGACCCGCGCTGGCCCGGGGCCGCCGCGTCGGCCGCGGGACCGCCCGAGCCGACGCGGCGGCCCCGGGCCGTCCCGCGCCGCCCGAACCGCTCCCGCGCTCCCGCGGTCCTATCTGGGAGCAGCGCTGGCGCCGAGGTCGGTGGTTCGGGCCGAGATCGGTGGTTGCAGCCACCGATCTCGCGCGGAACCACCGACCTCGCGACGACCCGCCGGTCCTCAGTGAGTCGCGGGCACCAGCCGCGCGGTCAGCCCAGGACCGCCGCGATCACCAGGAGCGACGGCACCGCCAGGACCGTCGTCACCAGGCCCGCGTCCCGGGCGAGCGAGGTGCCCTGCCGGTACTGGATCGCGTACACCAGCACGTTCTGCGCCGTCGGGAGCGCCGACACCACCGCCACCGCCAGCAGCGCGTCGCCGCGCAGGCCCAGCAGCGTCCCCAGCCCGATCGCGAGCGCCGGGTGCACGACGGCCCGCAGCACGGCGACCAGCGCGACGTCGCCCCGGGGCGCCTGCTCGCCGCCGACCCGCGGGACCGCGAGCGACATCCCGAACGTCAGCAGCGCGAGCGGCGGGGCCGCCGCGCCCAGCAGCTCGAGCGGCTGGAACACCACGGCCGGCAGCGAGAACGGCAGCGCGGCCAGCGCGATGCCGGTGAGCGTGCCGATGATCACCGGGTTCCGCAGCGTGCGCCGGAGCACGGAGCGCAGCGTCCCCAGCGCCCCGGCGGGCGCGGTCCCGGCGACCACCCCGTCGCGGGCCCGGCGCCGGGCGTCGAGCACCACCATCGCGATGGGCCCGAGCACGAGCTGCTGGTAGAGCGTCGGCGGCACCACGGACACCACGCTGCCGAGCAGGTACGCGGTCAGCGGGATGCCGATGTTCCCGGCGTTGACGTAGGACGAGGCCAGCACGCCGACGACCACGTCCCCGGACGACCGCCGCCGGACCAGCCCGAGCACCGCCGCCGCGACCAGCGCCACGACCGTCGTCGTCGCGAACGTGACCAGCGCCGACCGCGACAGGAGCAGCCCGAGGTCCGCCCGGCCGATCGTCTCGATCAGCAGCGCGGGCGTGGCGACCGTGAACGCGGTGGCGGCGAGGACCCGCTGGGCGTTCTCGCCGAGCACTCCGGTGCGGCCGACGAACCAGCCCGCTGCGACGACGACCGCGATCGTGCCCAGCGCCGAGAGGACGGCCAGCATCAGGCGTCGGCGCCTCCGCCCGGCCCGCCCGTGGCCCGGTCGTCGTCGTCCGCGAACAGCCCGACGGACGCCGCGTCGCGCGCGACCTCCTCCGCCGTCGGGGGCTCACGGCCCTCCAGCGTCGCGATGACGCCGGGTCCGTACCTCTCGAGCTTGGCCGCGCCGACGCCGCCGATCCGGGACAGCGCGTCCAGGTCCGCGGGCCGGGCGGTCGCGATCTCGCGCAGGGTCGCGTCGTGGAACACGACGTACGCGGGCACGCCCTGCTCCTTCGCCGCCGTGGCCCGCCGCCAGGTGCGCAGCCGCTGGAACACCGCCGCCGCGTCGTCGCCGAGCTCGGCGGCCGCCTGCGCCGCCGCGGCCGCGCGCCCGCGCCCGACCCCGCGCCGGAGCCCGACCGGGACCGCGACCGCGTCGTGCGCGTCTCCTCCCGGAGCGGCACCGGGCGGTCGCCGCGCAGCACCTCGGCGCTCGCCGGGGTCAGCCGGAGCGTCCCGTAGCCGTCCGCGTCGACCGCGAGCAGGCCCTGCGCGAGGAGCTGCCGCACGACGCCGCGCCACTGCGCGTCGGACAGGTCGGCGCCGAGGCCGAAGGTCGACAGCTCGGTGTGGCCGAGCTGCTCGATCCGCGAGGTGCGCTTGCCGAGCAGGATGTCGACGAGGTGCCCGGCGCCGTAGTGCTGGTTCCGCTCGCGCTCCAGCCGCACGACGGTCGACAGCAGCTTCTGCGCGGGGACGGTGCCGTCCCAGGTGGTCGGGGGCGACAGGCAGGTGTCGCAGTTGCCGCACGGCTCCGCGTCCTGGCCGAAGTACGCGAGCAGCTGCACCCGGCGGCAGGTGACCGTCTCGCACAGCGCGAGCATCGCGTCCAGGTGCGCGGACAGCCGCCGGCGGTGCTGGGCGTCGCCCTCGGAGGTGTCGATCATCCGCCGCTGCTGCACGACGTCCTGCAGGCCGTAGGCGAGCCACGCGGTCGACGGCAGGCCGTCGCGGCCGGCGCGGCCCGTCTCCTGGTAGTAGCCCTCGACGGACTTCGGCAGGTCGAGGTGTGCGACGAACCGCACGTCCGGCTTGTCGATGCCCATGCCGAACGCGATGGTCGCGACCATGACGAGGCCGTCCTCGCGCAGGAACCGGGACTGGTTCCGGGCGCGGACCTGGCGGTCGAGGCCCGCGTGGTACGGCAGCGCGGGCACGCCCTGGGACGACAGGAACTCGGCGGTCTGCTCGACGGAGTTCCGCGACAGGCAGTAGACGATCCCGGAGTCGCCGGCGTGCTCGGACCGGATGAGGTCGAGCAGCTGCTGGCGCGGGCTCGCCTTGGGCGCGATGCGGTACTGGATGTTCGGGCGGTCGAACGACGCGACGAACTGCCGGGCGTCGGTCAGCTCGAGCCGCTCGGCGATCTCGGTGCGGGTGGCGGCCGTGGCGGTCGCGGTCAGGGCGATCCGGGGGACGCCGGGCCAGCGCTCGTGCAGCACCGACAGGCCCAGGTAGTCCGGGCGGAAGTCGTGGCCCCACTGGGACACGCAGTGCGCCTCGTCGATCGCGAACAGGCTGATCGCCGCCCGGTCGAGCAGCGCCATGGTCTCGGGCACCCGGAGCCGCTCGGGCGCCAGGTAGAGCAGGTCGAGCTCGCCCTCCAGCAGCGCGCGCTCCACGTCCCGGCGCTGGCCCAGGTCCTGCGTCGAGTTGAGGAAGCCGGCCCGCACGCCGAGCGCGGACAGGGCGTCGACCTGGTCCTGCATGAGCGCGATCAGCGGGGACACCACCACGCCGGTCCCGGCCCGGACGAGGGCCGGCACCTGGTAGCAGAGCGACTTGCCGCCGCCGGTCGGCATGAGCACGAGGGCGTCGCCGCCGCCGACCACGGTGTCGATGATGTCCGCCTGCTCGCCGCGGAACGCGTCGTAGCCCCAGACCTCCTGCAGCACCTCGAGCGGCGCGCGGCCGGTGGTCGCGTCGTGCGCGGGGTGCGCGACCGGGCGGGCCGCGGCGGGGTCGCCGTGCGCGGCGGCCGAGCGGTCGTCGGGGCGCGGAGCGGTGCCTCCGGAGCGGGCCGGTCCCCCGGCGGGCGCGGACCCGCGCGCGGCGTGCCCGGGGTCGTACGGCGGCTCCTCGGCCGGGTCGTACGGCGGCTCGTCCGGCAGCGGCCACTCGTCGTCCCATGCCTGCGTCACGCCGTCCACCCTAGCGGCGGGCACCGACCCTCCCCGCCCGTCGTCCACAGCCCCGGGGAGCACGCCGGGACCACCTCCCGGCCGTCCTCGCGGCCCACCGGGCGACCTCGGTCACACGGGGTTGGCACCGCACCGGACCGGGTCTAGGGTGCCTGCGGGGCCGACCGGCCCGACCCGCACGACGGCGAGGAGGTGGACGCGATGGACGACACCGCGAGTAGTCGGCATCCGTCGACGCCCGTCGTGCTGCGCACGCAGGCCTGAGCCGCCCCCCGGGGGTCGGCAGGGGTCCGCGTTCGGAGGCCCGGCCCGGCGTCGGCGGAGCACCGGCGCCGCCCACCGCGGCGCCCCCCGCGCCGCCGACCGCGGCGCACCGAACCCGTCACCGCCCCGCGCCGTGACGTCCCGCCCGCCCGACGTCCGACCGCCCGGCCGCTCCCCGCGCCGGACCGGCCCCACGTCGGCAGGCACCCGCCGACCGCGCCCGCCGTGGTCGCGACCGACCGTGCCGTGCCGCCCCCGGCGCGCGCCGCCTCGCCCCGAGGCGACCCGCGCCGCCGACGGTGCCGCACCCCGGCCTCGCGACCGCCCGGTCCCGCCCGGTCCGTGCGCCGCCCGGCGTGCGTCCCGGCCGGGCGTGCGCGGCCGCGCCCGGGTGCCACCGGGACGCCCCGCCGCGGCCGCCCCACGAAGGAGCGCGCCATGACCCGCCACGCCCCCGTCCTCGCCCGCCGCCCCGACGGCCGCGAGCAGACGCCGCTCGACCTGCACGACGTCGTCGCCGTCGGCACCCGCCGCGCCGTCGAGGTCTGGCTGGAGCAGACCCCCGACCCCCGGCACCGCGCCGACCAGCTCGCCGACCTGTCCGACGCGCAGGTCCGCGCGCTCGTCGGCCTGCTCGACCCCGCGACCGCCGACGACCTGCTCGGCACCCTCGACCCGCACGCCGCGGCCGAGGTGCTGCACGTGGTCCCGGCCCAGGTGGCCGCCGGGCTGGTCGACAGCCTCGACCCCGACGAGGCCGCCGAGCTGCTCCGCGCCCTGCCCGACGGCGAGCGCGCCGCGGTGCTCGGCGCGATGCGCGTCGTGCGGTCCGCCGTCGTGCGCGGGCTGCTGGCCTGGCCCGACGACTCGGCCGCCGCCCGGATGAACCCCGAGGTCGCGACGGTCCGCCCGACGATGACGGTCCGCGAGGCCGTCGACGCGCTGCGCGCCCAGCCCGAGGCCACCGCCGACAGCGCCGAGGTCTGGGTGACCAGCGACCCCGCGGCCGTGGCCGGCCCCGCGCTGCTCGGCGTGGTGTCGTTCCGGGACCTGGTGCTGGCCGCGCCGGAGCTGCTGATCGCCGACCTCATGCGCGAGGACGTCGTGACCGTCGAGCCGACCGCCGACCAGGAGCGCGCCGCGCGGCTGCTCCAGGACCACCACCTCGCGGTGCTCCCGGTGGTCGCCGACGGGCAGCTGCTCGGCGTGCTCACCGGTGACGACGTCGCGGACATCGTCGAGGAGGAGGCGACCGAGGACGCCGTGCGCCAGGGCGGTGCCGCGCCGATGGACGTGCCGTACCTGCGGGCGTCGCCGCTGCTGCTCTGGCGCAAGCGGATCGTCTGGCTGCTGGTGCTGTTCGTGACCGCGACGATCACCAGCAGCGTCCTGCAGCACTACGAGGACGAGCTCGAGACCGTCATCGCGCTGACGCTGTTCGTGCCGCTGCTGATCGGCGCCGGCGGCAACGCGGGCACCCAGATCACCGCCACCGTCATCCGGGCGATGGCCACGGGCAGCGTGCGGCTGCGGGACGCGGGCCGGGTGGTCCGCAAGGAGGTGACCGCCGGGTTCCTGGCGGCCGCCACGATCGCGGTGGTCGGCTGGGTGCGGGCCTGGACCCTCGGGGTCGGCGGTGAGGTCGCGCTGACCGTCGCCGTCGCCGCCGGGGCGATCATCCTGTGGGCCTCGATGATCGCGTCGCTGCTGCCCCTGCTGCTGCGCAAGGTCGGGCTGGACCCGGCCGTCGGCTCGGGGCCGCTGATCACGACGCTGGTCGACGGCACCGGGCTGGTCATCTACTTCACGGTGGCGCGGTGGTTCATCACGGCGCTCGGGGGGTGACCCGGCCCGGGCCCGGCCGGGCGGCGCGGGTCCGCCCGCGCCGCCCGTAGGGTGGGCGCCGTGGCGGAGGAGACGACGAGCGGCGCGGGCGCGCAGGGCACCGCGGCAGCCGCCGCGTCGCCGGTCGAGAGCGTCGACCGCGCCCTCCGGACGCTCGAGGCCGTCGCCGCCGCGGGCCCGGCCGGTGCGAGCCTCGCGGACCTGTCCGCGGCCCTGGGCGTGCACAAGACGACCGTGCACCGCTCGCTCGCCGCGCTCCGGCACCGCGACTACGTCGCGCAGGACCCGGCGAGCGGGCGGTACGGCCTCGGGCCGGCGGCGCTCGGGCTCGCCGACCGGTACTTCGCGGAGGACGACCTGCCCGCCCGGCTGCACGGGGCCCTGGTCGCGCTCTGCGCCGCCACGGACGAGCTCGTGCACCTGGGCGTCCTGAGCGGGGCCCAGGTGGTCTACCTCGACAAGGTCGAGCCCGAGCGGCCCGTGCGGGTGTGGTCCGCCGTCGGCCGGCGGAACTGGGCGGCGACGACCGCGCTCGGCCGGGCGATGCTGGCGTTCGGCGACACCCCGGCGGCGGCGCTCGACGGGTACGTCGGGGCCGTGCAGCCCGCGGGCCGGGTCGACGTCGCACACGTCGCCGAGGAGCTGGCGGCCGCCCGTCGCCGCGGCTACGCCGTCGAGGTCGAGGAGAACGAGCCCGGCATCGCCTGCCTGGGCGTGCCGCTGCTGCGCGGGTCCCGGCCGGTCGCGGCCCTGAGCGTCACGGCCCCGGCGGACCGGATGACCGCCGATCGCCGGGCCGAGGTGCACGCGCGCGTCCGCGCGGTCGTGCCGCCGCTGCTCCCGCCGGGCCTGGCGCTGCCCCCGGCCTGAGCGCCCGCCGCCGGCGGTCGCTGCCGGCCGCTCGCCGCGACGGGGTTCGGTGGGTCCAGCCGAGTTCGGCGCCTCGGGCCACCGAATTGGGCGGAGACCACCGAACGCGGCAGAGCCACCGGCCTCGGCGGGCACCGCTCTCGCCCGCCTGCCCTCCGCGCCACCCGGCGTTGCCGCCGCGCGGCCGCGTGTGCCACGATCGGTGCGCACAGCGCAGCGCGCGTTGCGCCCAGCGGAACGCGAGAACGAAGGAGTTCGACATGGCGGACGTGCTCGACCGGCTCGCGGCGCACCGGCTGGTGCCCGTGGTGGTCCTCGACGAGGCCCGCGACGCCGGCCCGCTCGCGGACGCGCTCGTCGCCGGCGGCCTCCCGGTCGCCGAGGTCACGTTCCGCACCGCCGCCGCGTCGGACGCCATCCGCGCCATCGCCGACCGGGGCGGGGACGTGCTGGTCGGCGCGGGCACGGTCGTGACGCCCGCACAGGTCGACGACGCCGTGGCCGCGGGGGCGCAGTACCTCGTCTCGCCGGGCACCTCCCGCGCGGTCGTCGAGCGCGCCCAGGAGCACGGCGTCCCGGTGCTGCCCGGCGCGGTGACCGCCACGGAGGTGCAGGCCGCGCTCGAGCTCGGCCTCGGCACCGTGAAGTTCTTCCCGGCCGGCACCTCGGGCGGCAGCGCGGCGATCGCGGCGCTCGCAGCCCCGTTCGGCGGCGTGCGGTTCGTGCCGACGGGCGGTGTCGGCCCCGGCAATCTCGACCAGTACCTGGCGCTGCCGTGCGTCGCCGCGGTCGGCGGCTCCTGGATGGTGCCGCGCGACCGGGTGCGCGCCGGCGACCTCGCCGGGGTGCGGACGCTCGTCGCCGACGCCGTCGCGCTCGCCACCCGCCTGCGCCCCTGACCGCCCGGCCCCCGCCCGCTCGCCCCCGCCCTCTCGCCCCGAAGGAGCGCACCCATGCCCCTGCCGATCCGCCCCGCCGCCGAGTGCCGCTACGACGCCGTCTCCCTCGGCGAGGTGATGCTCCGCCTCGACCCGGGCGAGGGCCGCATCCGCACGGCCCGGCAGTTCCGCGCGTGGGAGGGCGGCGGCGAGTACAACGTCGCCCGCGGCCTGCGGCGGGCGTTCGGCCTGCGCACCGCGGTCGTGACCGCGCTCGCGGACAACGAGGTCGGCCGCCTGGTCGAGGACCTGATCCTGCAGGGCGGGGTCGACACGTCGTTCCTGCGCTGGCTGCCGTACGACGGCATCGGCCGCGACGTCCGCAACGGCCTGAACTTCACCGAGCGGGGGTTCGGGGTGCGCGGCGCCGTGGGCGTCAGCGACCGCGGGCACACGGCCGCGTCGCAGCTCGCGCCGGACGACGTCGACTGGGACCACCTGTTCGGGCACCTCGGGGTCCGGTGGCTGCACACCGGGCGGCATCTACGCCGCGCTGTCCGAGACCGCCGCCGAGACCGTGGTCGCCGCCGTCACCGCCGCGCAGCGGTACGGGACCGTCGTGTCCTACGACCTCAACTACCGCCCCAGCCTGTGGCGCGCGACGGGCGGGACGGCCCGGGCGCAGGAGGTCAACCGCGAGATCGCCCGGCACGTCGACGTGATGATCGGGAACGAGGAGGACTTCACGGCGGCCCTCGGCTTCGAGGTCGAGGGGGTCGACGAGCAGATCTCCGAGATCGAGGTCGACTCGTTCGCCGCGATGATCGACCGGGTCGCCGCGGAGTTCGGCAACTTCCGGGTCATCGCCACCACGCTCCGCACGGTCCGCAGCGCCACGGTCAACGACTGGGGCGCCATCGCCTGGTCGCGGGACGAGGGCCTGGTGCGGGCCACGCACCGACCGGGTCTGGAGATCCTCGACCGGGTGGGCGGCGGGGACTCGTTCGCGTCGGGGCTCGCCGCGGGCCTGCTCGACGGGCAGCCGCTCGCCACCGCTGTCGAGTGGGGCGCCGCGCACGGCGCGCTCGCGATGACCACCCCGGGCGACACGACGATGGCCTCGAAGGCCGAGGTGCTCAAGCTCGCCGGCGGCGGCTCGGCCCGCGTCGACCGCTGACCCGCCGCGGGCAGCCCGCGCACGGGAACGGCCCCGTCCCCCTCGTCGCGAGGGGGACGGGGCCGTCCCGGTCCGTGCGGTCCCGCGGCTGCCGGTGCCGGCAGCCGCGGGGGAGGCGCGGCGTCAGCGCACGTCGTCGTCGACCCAGTCGAGGGTCTTCTGCACGGCCTTCTTCCACAGCCGGTACTGCCGGTCGCGCTCGTCCGACTCCAGGTCGGGGGTCCAGCGCGCACCCTCGGCCCAGTTGTCGCGCACGTCCTGCTCGCCGTTCCAGAACCCGACGGCGATGCCCGCGGCGTACGCGGCGCCGAGCGCGGTCGTCTCGGCGACCTTCGGCCGGATGACCGGCACGTCGAGGATGTCGGCCTGGAACTGCATGAGCAGGTTGTTGGCGGTCATGCCGCCGTCCACCTTGAGCTCGGTCAGGTCGACGCCGGAGTCCGCGTTCATCGCGTCGAGCACCTCGCGGGTCTGGAAGGCGGTGGCCTCCAGCGCCGCGCGGGCGATGTGGTTGCGGTTGACGTACCGGGTGAGGCCGACGAGGGCGCCGCGCGCGTCCGAGCGCCAGTACGGGGCGAACAGGCCGGAGAACGCCGGCACGAAGTACGCGCCGCCGTTGTCGTCGACCTTGCTGGCCAGGTACTCGATGTCCGGGGCGTCGGTGAACATGCCCAGGTTGTCGCGCAGCCACTGCACCAGGGAGCCGGTGACCGCGATCGAGCCCTCGAGCGCGTAGACCTGCGGGGCGTCGCCGATCTTGTAGGCGACGGTGGTGAGCAGGCCGTTCTTCGACTGGACGGGCTCGGTGCCGGTGTTCAGCAGCATGAAGTTGCCGGTGCCGTAGGTGTTCTTGGCCGTGCCGACCTCGAAGCACGCCTGGCCGAAGGTCGCCGCCTGCTGGTCGCCGAGGATGCCGGCGATCGGCACGCCCGGGACGAAGCCGCCCTTGCGGCCGTGGCCGTAGACCTCGGAGGAGGACCGGATCTCCGGGAGCATGGAGAGCGGCACGCCCATCTCCGCCGCGATCTCCTCGTTCCAGGTGAGCGAGTCGACGTTCATCAGCATCGTGCGGGACGCGTTGGTGACGTCCGTGACGTGCACGCCGCCGTCGACGCCGCCCGTCATGTTCCACAGCACCCAGGAGTCGGTGTTGCCGAACGCGAGCTCGCCGCGCTCCGCCTTCTCGCGGGCGCCCTCGACGTTGTCGAGGATCCAGCGGATCTTCGGGCCGGAGAAGTACGTGGCGAGCGGCAGGCCGACGCGCTCCTTGTAGCGCTCGGCGCCGCCGCCGAGGGCCGCGAGGTCGTCGCAGATCTTCTGGGTGCGGGTGTCCTGCCAGACGATCGCGTTGTAGACGGGCTGCCCGGTGGTCCGGTCCCAGACCACCGCGGTCTCGCGCTGGTTGGTGATGCCGACGGCGACGATGTCGGAGTAGGTCTTGTTCGCCCGGGAGAGGGCGACGCTGACGACCTCGCGGGTGTTGGTCCAGATCTCGTTGGGGTCGTGCTCGACCCAGCCGGCCTTGGGGAAGATCTGCTGGTGCTCGGTCTGGCCGACGGACACGATCTGGCCGCCGTGGTCGAAGATGATCGCCCGCGTCGAGGTGGTGCCCTGGTCGATCGCCATCACGTACTGCTCGGACATGGTGCTTCCTTCGCGTCGGTCTGACCCCGCCCGGGGGCGGGTGGCGGCACCGCGGGGGCGGCGCTGCCGGGGAACGGTGCGGCCTCCGGGCCGCGACGAGCGGGGCCGCGACGAGGGGCGTCGCGGCGGAGGGGACGCCCGCCCGCGCGGCGGGCGGGCGTCCGCTCAGGGCGGGACGGTCAGGCGACCCAGCCGATGGACATGGCCAGGAGGCCGCCGAGGATGCCGCCGACCGCGGGGCCGAGCACCGGCACCCAGGCGTACGACCAGTCGGACGAGCCCTTGCCGCGGATCGGGAGCAGGGCGTGCGCGATGCGCGGGCCGAGGTCACGGGCCGGGTTGATGGCGTACCCCGTGGGGCCACCGAGGCTGGCGCCGATCGCGACCACGACGAGCGCGACGCCGAGCGGGCCGATCTGGGCGGGGGTGTTGCCGCTGATGACCACCCAGAACACCAGGACGAACGTGGCGACGACCTCGGTGAGGAAGTTCCAGCCGTAGGAGCGCAGCTCCGGGCCGGTCGAGAACACCGCGAGCTTGATGCCGGGGTCGGCGTCCTGGTCGAAGTGCTTCTTGTAGGTGAGGTAGGCCAGGGCCGCACCGACGGCGGCGCCGGCGAACTGCGCCGCGATGTACAGGAAGCCGTTGGCGGCGTTCACCTCGATGCCCGGGGCGAACTCGTCCTTGCCGGCCGCCCAGATGCCCAGCGTCACCGCGGGGTTGAGGTGCGCGCCGGACTTGAAGGCCACGTAGACGGCGGTGAACACGCCGAGGCCCCACCCGAAGTTGATCAGCAGCCAGCCGCCGCCGAAACCCTTCGTCTTCGGGAGGATCACGTTGGCGACGACACCCGCACCCAGGAGGAGCAGGGTGGCGGTGCCGAGGAACTCGGAGAGCATCGCTTCTCCGATCGAGATGGACTCCACGGTCGACCTCTTTCTTGACGGACGTCGTTGTCTCGCAGGGTCCCGCCCGGTCGAGGACCGACCGGGCGGGGCGCGGCCGGGGGACCGCTAGGTGGTACTGATCATGTCCCTGCCGGACCGGCAGTGGCAGGGGTGTGGGGCGACGAACCCGGCTTGGTGCCGGGCCGGACCGGGTCGGCGTCGAGCGGCAGGAGCGGCGCGAGGTCCTCCGCGGCGTCGCGCGCGGCCTGCGCGGCGGCGTCGTCCGTCTTCTCCGCGGCGGCCTGCTCGGCGGCGGCGCGCTGCCGGTAGGCGTCGATCTCCCGGGCCCGGGTGGCGTCGTCCCAGCCGAGCCGCGGCGCGATGATGTCCGCGATCGCGTCCAGCGCGCTCACGCCCTTGTCCGCCACCTCGTAGTTGAGGCGCGTGCGGTGCATGAGCACGTCGTCGAGGTGCAGGGCGCCCTCGTGCGTGACGGCGTAGGCGATCTCCGCACCGATGTACGCGGCCGCGCCGGGGACCGGCTGCCCGAGGGACGGGTCCTCGTCCACCATCTCGAGCAGCTCGCCGAGCAGGGAGCCGTAGCGGTGCAGCAGGTGGTCCATGCGGCCCCGGTCCCAGCCGTACCGGCTGCCGATGTCACGGGCCTGGCGCTGCAGGACCTCGAGGCCCTCGGCGCCGACCAGCGGGATCTTGTGCGTGATCGACGGCAGCGTGGTGGCGCGGGAGCCGATCGCGAAGTCGACCGCGTCCTTGGCCATCACGCGGTAGGTGGTGAGCTTGCCGCCCGCGATGACCGTCAGGCCCGGGGTCGGCGAGGCCACGGTGTGCTCGCGGGACACCTTGGCGGACGAGGTGCCCTCCTTGGTGCCCGGCTGCAGCAGCGGGCGCAGGCCGGCCCAGGTGCCGATGACGTCCTCGCGGGTGATCGGCCGGGACAGCACCGCGTTGGCGTGGTCGATGACGTAGTCGATGTCCTCGCTGGTGGCGACGGGGTGCACGAGGTCCTGCTCGTACGGGGTGTCGGTGGTGCCGATCACCCAGTAGCGGGACCACGGGATCACGAACAGCACCGACTTCTCGGTCTGCAGGATGAGGCCGACGTTGCCGGCGATGCGGTCGCGCGGCACGACGATGTGGATGCCCTTGGAGGCGAGGACCCGCAGGCCGCCCTCGGTGCCCGCGAGCGACTCGGTCTGCTCGGTCCACACGCCCGTGGCGTTGATGACGTGCCGCGCGCGGACGGTCAGGCGCTCGCCGGTCTCGAGGTCGACGAGCTCGGCGCCGGTGACCGCGCCGCCCGAGGTGGTCGTGAGGCCCACGACCTGGGTGCGGGACGCCGCGTGCGCGCCGTAGGACGCGGCGGTGCGGATCAGGGTCGAGACCAGGCGGGCGTCGTCGACGTTCGCGTCCCAGTACTGGATGGCGCCGACCGCGGCGTCGTGGCGCAGGTCCGGGAACTTGCGCTCGAGGCCCTTGCGGGTGACGTGCTGGTGCAGCGGCATCGCGCGCTTGCGGCCGTTGACGCTGGCCAGCGTGTCGTACAGGGCGATGCCGGCGCCGACGTACGCGCGCTCCCAGACCCGGTTCTCCAGCGGGTAGAGGAACGGCACGGGCTTGACCAGGTGCGGGGCCAGGTCGCTGATGAGCAGGTCGCGCTCGGTGAGGGCCTCGCGCACGAGGTGGAAGTCGAGCATCTGCAGGTAGCGCAGGCCGCCGTGCACGAGCTTGCTCGACCGGCTGGAGGTGCCGGACGCCCAGTCCTGGGCGTCGATCACGGCGGTCGACAGGCCGCGGGTGACGGCGTCGAGCGCGATGCCCGCACCCGTGACGCCGCCGCCGATCACGAGGACGTCGAGCTCGGGCCCGCCCTCCGTGGTGGCCTTCAGTGCGGCCAGCGCGTCGTCACGCAGGCGGGGGGTCAGTGCTGCGGTCCTCATGTCAGCTCCATCGCGGTCTTGCCTCCCGGCCGTCGGTGCCCTGGCCGCGGGCGCTCGTGGCCCCGCAGACTGGGACCTCGGTCCTGTCTGTTCGCTATCGTCGTCACGTCGCGAACAGACGCGCAACCGCAGTGCACGAATGTGCAGGGACCGAGGTCCCAGCACGCACCCGACGAGGAGGTCGCGGACGATGACCGACCGGGAGCAGGACGTGCTGCGCGCCGCGTCCATGTACTACCTGCAGGACGTCAAGATGGACGTCATCGCGCGGCACCTGCACACCTCGCGGTCGACCGTCTCCCGGCTCCTGAAGCGGGCGCGGGAGACGGGCCTCGTCGAGATCACCCTCCGGCCGTCCAGCACCCGGGCGCCGAGCCTCGGCCGGTCCATCTCCGCCGCCTTCGGCATCGACACCTACGTCGTGCCCGTCCCCGACTCCGGGGAGCCCGCCGACACCCTCGACCAGGTGGCCCGCGCGACCGCGCGCCTGCTGGCCTCGTGGTTCGACTCCGACATGATCCTCGGCGTCGCCTGGGGGACCACGCTGGCGGCCGTGTCGCGGCGGCTGCCGCCCAAGGCGACGCACGGCAGCGTCGTGGTCCAGCTGAACGGCGCGGCCAACACCCGGACGTCCGGCATCGAGTACGCCAGCGACCTGATCGCGTCGTTCGGCAGCGCGTTCGGCGCGACCGTGCACCACTTCCCGGTGCCGGCGTTCTTCGACTACCCGGAGACCAAGCAGGCGATGTGGCGCGAGCGGTCCGTGCGCCGCGTGCTGGACGAGCAGGCCCGGGCCGACATCGCGCTGTTCTCGGTCGGCTCGGTCACCGGGTCGGTGCCGAGCCACGTGTACTCCGCCGGGTACCTGGACGACGACGACGTCGAGCTGCTGCACGAGCAGTCGGTCGTCGGCGACGTGTGCACGGTGTTCCTGCGGGCGGACGGGTCGTGGCAGGACGTGCCGCTGAACGCGCGCGCCACCGGGCCGTCGCCCGAGCAGCTCCGGCGCATCCCGAGGCGGCTGTGCGCGGTGGCGGGGGACAACAAGGCGGTGCCGCTGCTCGCCGCGCTGCGGGCGGGCACGATGACCGACCTGGTGGTCGACGAGCGGACGGCGGCCCGGCTGCTGGAGCTCGCTCGGGCCGGGTCGGGGGTGCGGTCGCGAGCCGGGGCCGGGGGAGCGGCCGGCGGGGCGGGTGCGCGCGCAACATCCCGGTGACGCGCGGCTGCTACCGTCCGCGCGCATGACGGCCCCCACCCCCGACGCGGCGCGTCCCGCCGCCCGGCCCGGGCGTCCGCGCGCCGCGGACTCCCGCGACACCCGGGGCGACGTGCTCGCCGCGGCGGCGGCCCTGTTCAGCAGCGTCGGGTACACGGCCACCTCGACCTACGCGATCGCCGAGCGCGCCGGGGTGAAGCAGGCGTCGATCTACCACCACTTCCGCGGCAAGGACGTCCTGCTGCGGACCCTGCTGCTCGACACCGTGCGCCCGTCCCTCGACCTGGCCGACGAGCTGCTGGACGCCCCGGGCGACCCGGCGGCCCGGCTCTGGGCGCTGTGCGACGCCGACGCCCGCTGGCTCGCTCACGGGCCGGTGAACATCGGCGGGCTCATGCAGCTGCCCGAGGTGGAGGGCGAGGCCTTCGCGGAGTTCCACGAGGAGCGGTCACGGCTGCGCGCGCGGTACGACGCGCTGGTCGCCGCCGTCCTCGGGCGGCCCGAGTCCGGGCGGCCGGCGGAGGCGACGCTCGTGTTCGGGCTGGTCGAGACCGTGATCACGGCCCGGCGCTCCGGCGGCCAGGCCGGGGCCCGGGACGTGGCACCGCTCGTCGGCGACGCCGCGCTGCGGGTGCTCGGGCTCGACGAGCCGGCGGTGCGCCGCGCGCGTGCGCAGGCCGCGGAGCTCGGCCCGGGAGCGCCGGACCTGCCCGGCGGCTCGGGTGCCGCCGCGGCGGGCTGACCGTGGGCGTGGACCCGGCGGGCCGACCACCGACGCGGACCGGCGCGGGCGCCCGAGCCGGTGCGCGTCGTAGGTTGGGGGCGTGACCGACCCCGCCGCGCCGTCGACCCCCGCCACCCCGCCCGACCAGCCCGGCTACCGGGTCCGACCCGCGCGCCCGGCCGACGTCCGCGGCATCCGCGACCTGGTGCAGCCGTACGCGGACGAGCGGATCCTGCTCGCCAAGGAGCTGGTCGGCTACTACGAGGCGATCCAGGAGTTCCAGGTCGCCGAGGCGCCGGACGGCACGCTCATCGGCTGCGGCGCCCTGCACGTCATGTGGCAGGACCTCGCGGAGATCCGGACCCTCGCCGTCGCGCGCGCGTGGCGAGGGCGCGGCGTGGGCCACGCGCTGCTGGAGGGGCTGACCGGGCGGGGCCGGGAGCTCGGGCTGAGCCGGCTGTTCTGCCTCACCTTCGAGGTGGACTTCTTCGCCGCGCACGGCTGGGGCACGATCGCCGGCCCCGCGGTGCCGCCCGAGGTGTACGCCGAGCTGCTGCGGTCCCACGACGACGGGGTCGCGGAGTTCCTCGACCTGGCCCGCGTGAAGCCGAACACCCTGGGCAACACCCGGATGATCGTCGACCTCTAGGCCCCCGCGGGGAGGCGGTAGCGCGGGCGCTCCGGGTCCTCGCCCGGGACCCGCTCGACCAGGCCGTCGACCAGCAGCCCGGCGAGGCAGCGGTCCCGCTGGACGTCGTCGGGCCAGACCGCCGCGACCGCCTCGGCCGGCGCCGGCTCCAGCGCCTCGCGCAGCAGCGCCATGATCCGCCCGCGCACCTGCCGGTCGGTGCCCGCCCACTTCTGCGTGCGGCGCCGGAGGGCGTGCGCGTCGTCGGGCTTGCCGGCCAGGCGCCACGCGCACCGGTCGGCCACGGGGCACGCCTCGCACCGCGGCGCCCGGGCGGTGCACACCAGCGCGCCGAGCTCCATCGAGGCGGCCGCCCAGCGCGCGGCGCCGTCGTCGTCGGCGGGGACGAACGCCTCCGCCAGCCGCCGCTCCCCGACGGCCAGTGCCGGGGCCGGCAGCGCGGCGCCCTCGGCCACCCGCGCGAGCACCCGGCGCACGTTGGTGTCGAGCACGACGGACCGCAGCCCGAACGCGAACGCCCGCACCGCCGCAGCCGTGTAGGACCCGATGCCGGGCAGCGCGAGCAGGGCGTCCTCGTCGGACGGCACCACGCCGCCGTGCTGCTCGACGACCGCCTGCGCGCACTCCTGCAGCCGCAGCGCGCGCCGGGGGTAGCCGAGCCGGTCCCAGGCGCGCAGCACGTCGGCCGGGCTCGCGGCGGCGAGGTCGGCGGGCGTGGGCCAGCGGGTGGTCCACGCGCGCCACGCGGGCTCGACGCGGACGACCGGCGTCTGCTGCAGCATCACCTCGCTGACCAGCACGCCCCACGGGGTCCGGTCGGGGTGCCGCCAGGGGAGGTCGCGGGCGTGCGCGCCGAACCAGTCGACGACGTCCGCGCGGATCCCGTCGGCGAGCGCGGGGTCGACGGGGGCGTCGGCGCGCGCGGCGTCGGCGGCGGAGGTCGGCAGCACGCCGCACATCCTCACCCGGCCCGGCCGCGCGCGCCGAATCGCCCGGCCCGCGCCGCGCCCGCGACGTCCCCACCCGGTTCTCGCGTCGCCACCCGGTCGATCGGGTGATCACGCGAGGATCGGGTGGGGACCGGCGCCTGCGGCCCGCGTGTCCCCCCGGAGGTCACCGGGGGTGGGGCCTCGCCGCGTTAGCGTGGGCGGCAGATCGAGCGGAGGGACCGGGACATGGGCGTGCTGCGGCCGGAGGGCTCGCTGCCCGCGCGCGTGTACTGGATCCGGCGGGCCGTGGTCGTGCTGGTGCTCGTGCTGGTCGTGGTGCTCGCCGTGTTCGGCGTGCGGGCGCTGCTCGGCGGCGGGGGTGGCGACGACGCCGCCGCGCCCACCGACGGTGCGACCACGCCGACCCCCACCGAGGAGGAGTCGACCGCCGGCACGCCCGCGTGCGAGCCGGGCGCGATCGGCCTCGAGATGACCGCCGACGCGACGACCTACCCGGCGGGCCAGCTGCCGACCTTCACGATCCGCATCACCAACACCGGCAGCACGCCCTGCCTGCTCGACGCCGGCGACGCGCAGCGCCAGGTGCTCATCACCTCGGGCAGCGACCGCATCTGGGCGAGCACCGACTGCGCCACGGGGGAGACCCTGCAGCTGCTGCTCGCGCCCGACCAGGCCGACGAGCGCCCGGTGCAGTGGGACCGCACCCGCTCCGTCGAGGGCTGCGCGCCGGATCAGCCGGAGGCGCAGCCGGGGACCTACCAGGCCGTGCTCGCGCTCGGCGGGGTCAGCACCCAGCCGGTGGTGTTCGGGCTGGAGTGACCCGCGGGGCGACCCGCCGGTCCGACGTGGCGCCGGTCAGACGTAGCGCTCGAGGATGCTCGACTCCGCGAGCCGGGACAGGCCCTCGCGCACCGCGCGGGCGCGCTGCTCGCCCACGCCGTCCACCGCCATGAGGTCGTCGATGTTGGCGGCCAGCAGCTTCTGCAGGCCGCTGAAGTGCCCGACGAGCCGGTCGACGATCGCCGCGGGCAGGCGCGGGACCTTGGAGAGCAGCCGGTAGCCGCGCGGGCCGGTCGCGGCGTCCAGCATCTCGACGCCCGACGGCAGGCCGAGCTCGCGCGCGATGAGCGCGAGGTCGAGCAGCTCGGTCGAGTCGAGCGCGGACAGCGAGGCGGCGATCGCGTCCCCGTCCCGGCGGGACGCGTCGAGGTAGTCGCGGATCACCAGCTCGCTGTCGGAGCCGATGCCGCCGGTGAGCTCGTCGAGCTGCAGGGACAGCAGGCGGCCGTCGGTGCCGAGCTCGACCACGTAGCCCGCGATCTCCTCGGAGATGCGGCGCACCATCTCCTGGCGCTGCACGACCACGCACACGTCGCGGACGGTGACGAGGTCCTCGATCTCGAGCGCCGACAGCGTGCCGCTGACCTCGTCGAGCCGGGCCTTGTACCGCTCGAGCGTCGCGAGCGCCTGGTTGGCGCGGGACATGATCGCGTCGGCGTTCTCCAGCACGTGCCGCTGCTCGCCGACGTACAGGGCGATGATCCGCATCGACGCGGACACCGAGATGACCGGCAGGCCGGTCTGCTTGGCGACGCGCTCGGCCGTGCGGTGCCGGGTGCCGGACTCGGACGTCGAGATGGTCGGGTCCGGGAGCAGCTGCACGGCGGCGCGCAGGATGCGGCGCGAGGCCGGGTCCATGACGATCGCGCCGTCCATCTTCGCGAGCTCGCGGAGCCGGGTGGCGGAGAACTCGACGTCGAGCTCGAACCCGCCGGAGCAGATGCTCTCGACCGTCGCGTCGTGCCCGAGCACGATGAGCGCGCCGGTGCGGCCGCGCAGGATGCGCTCCAGGCCGTCGCGCAGCTCGGTGCCGGGCGCGACCGCGGCGAGCGTGTGCCGCAGCAGGTCGTCGGGCGGCGTGGTGGTGGGCACGGCGCGATCCTACGGGCCGCCGGGGACACGCCGCGTGCGGTGCGCGCGGCGTGGACGTCGCGATTCGGTCACGGTGCGGCGCCGGAGGCTGTCGGTGGCGGCCGTTAGCGTGACGGCCGTGTCGACCACCACCTCCTCCCGGACCGCCCGGCCCGCCTTCCGCTGCACCGAGTGCGGCTGGACGACGTCCAAGTGGGTGGGCCGGTGCGGCGAGTGCCAGACCTGGGGCTCGGTGTCGGAGGACACGGGTCCGGGCGGGGCGGCGCCGCGGACGGCGGTCATGGTGCCGCTGCGCGGGGCGGCCCGGCCGATCGCGGAGATCGACGTCGAGGCGGCCCGCGCGCTGCCCACCGGCGTGGGGGAGCTCGACCGGGTGCTGGGCGGCGGCCTCGTCCCGGGCGCCGTCGTGCTGCTCGCGGGGGAGCCGGGGGTCGGCAAGTCGACGCTGCTGCTCGACGTCGCCAGCCGCGCCGCGACCGGCGGCCGCACCGTGCTCTACGTGACCGGCGAGGAGTCCGCGGGCCAGGTGCGGCTGCGCGCCGAGCGGATCGGGGCGCTGGCGGACACGCTGCTGCTGACGGCCGAGACCGACCTCGGCACGATCCTCGGGCACCTGGCGCAGACGGAGCCCGACCTGCTGGTGCTCGACTCGGTGCAGACGGTCGCGTCGTCGGCCGTCGAGGGGTCGCCGGGCGGCGTGGCCCAGGTGCGCGAGGTCGCCGCCGCGCTGATCTCCGCCGCCAAGGAGCGCGCGCTGCCGGTGCTGCTGGTCGGGCACGTCACCAAGGACGGGTCGGTCGCGGGACCCCGCACGCTGGAGCACCTCGTCGACGTGGTGTGCCAGTTCGAGGGCGACCGGCACTCCCGGCTGCGGCTGCTGCGCGCGACCAAGAACCGGTTCGGCCCGACCGACGAGGTCGGGTGCTTCGACCTCACCGAGACGGGCATCGTCGGGCTCGCCGACCCGTCGGGGCTGTTCGTCTCGCACGAGCGGCACCACGTCCCGGGCACCTGCGTGACCGTGACGCTCGAGGGCCGGCGCCCGCTGGCCACCGAGGTGCAGGCGCTCGTCGCGCCGTCGATGCTGAGCAACCCCCGCCGGACGACGAGCGGCGTCGACGGCAGCCGGCTCGCGATGGTGCTCGCGGTGCTGCAGCGGCGCGCGGGCCTCAAGGTCGGGGACCAGGACGTGTACGTGTCGACGGTCGGCGGCGCCCGCGTCGTCGAGCCCGCGGCGGACCTGGCGCTCGCGCTCGCGACCGTCAGCAGCCGGGAGAACGTGGCGCTGCCGCCGCGACTGGTCGCGATCGGCGAGGTCGGGCTCGCGGGGGAGATCCGCCCGGTGACCGGGACGGCGCGCCGGCTCGCGGAGGCGGCGCGGCTCGGGTTCACGCACGCGGTGGTGCCGGCCGGGTCGCTGGAGAAGGGCCAGGGGCCGGAGGGTATGCGGGTCGCGCAGGCGGCCGACCTCGGCGAGGCGGTGCGGCTCACCCGCGCCGACACCGCCCGGGTGCAGGCGCGCGCCGAGGGCTGACGCCACCGGGTCGATGCGCCCCCTTGCCGCCGGGCTGAACACGCGTTTAGTCTGCTGAACGTGCGTTCAGCGACGACCGACGACGACCTGACCGCCCGCGCCCGGATCCGGGACGCGGCGCTGCTGCGGTTCGCCCGCGACGGCTTCGGCGCCGGCCTGCGCGCCGTCGCCGCCGACGCGGGCGTGAGCCCGGCGCTGGTCATCCACCACTTCGGCTCCAAGGACGGCCTCCGGGCCGCCTGCGACGCGTACGTCCTGGACCGCATCCGGTCGCAGAAGGAGGCGTCGCTCACCACCGAGACGCCCCGCGAGTCGATGGCGCACCTGGCCGACCTCACGCAGTACGGGCCGGTGTTCGGCTACGTCGTCCGCAGCCTCGCGGCCGGCGGCGCGCTCGCGTCCCGGTTCGTCGAGGACATGGTCGCCGCGACCGAGGACTACCTGGCGCTCGGGGTCGCGGCGGGCACCGTGAGCCCGTCGGTCGACCCGGCGGGGCGGGCCCGCTACCTGGTCGCCCAGAGCGTCGGGCTGCTGCAGCTCGCGCTCATCGACGCCGAGGCGGGCCGCGCGCCGTCGCCGACGCTCGAACCCGTCGCCGCGTTCACCGCGCTGTCCCGCTGGGCGGTCGTCCCGGCGATGGAGATGCTGACCGAGCCGCTGCTCACCGACCACGACCTGCTGGCGGCGGCGATCGACGAGCTCGCCCGGGAGGAACCATGACCAGCCACCCGACCACCGCCGCCGCCGCCGTCGAGGTCCGCGGCCTCGTCAAGGCGTTCGGCCGCCGACGGGCGCTCGACGGGCTCGACCTGACCGTGCGCGCGGGGGAGGTGCACGGGTTCCTCGGCCCGAACGGCGCCGGCAAGTCGACGACCATCCGGGTGCTGCTCGGCATGCTGCGCGCCGACGCGGGCGAGGCCCGGGTGCTCGGCGCCGACCCGTGGCGGGACGCCGTCGCCCTGCACCACCACCTGGCGTACGTGCCGGGGGAGGTCGACCTGTGGCCCAACCTGACCGGCGGCGAGGCGATCGACCTGCTCGGGCGGCTGCGCGGCGGGCTCGACCCGCGGCGGCGCGACGACCTCGTCGGGCGGTTCGAGCTCGACCCCACCGTGCGGGTGCGCGCGTACTCCAAGGGCAACCGGCAGAAGGTCGCGCTGGTCGCCGCGCTCGCGGCCGACGTCCCGCTGCTGGTCCTCGACGAGCCGACGAGCGGTCTGGACCCGCTGATGGAGGCGGAGTTCCAGCGGTGCATCCGCGAGGCCGCCGGGGACGGGCGCACGGTGCTGCTGTCCAGCCACATCCTCGCGGAGGTGGAGGCGCTCTGCGAGCGGGTCACGATCATCCGCGCCGGCCGCGCGGTGCGGTCGGGGACGCTCGACGAGCTCCGCGGGCTGACCCGGACCGCGGTCGTCGTCTCGCTGCAGGACCCCGACGCCGCGCTCGCCGCACTGCAGGGTGCGCCGGGCGTGCACGACCCCGCACGCGTCGACGGGCACGTCCGGCTCGACGTCGACGCCGAGGCGCTGGACGACGTGCTGGCGCTGCTGCCCGCGGTTCGGGGTCCGGGGCGTCACCGCGCACCCGCCGACGCTCGAGGACCTGTTCCTCCGGGAGTACGGCGAGACCGTCGGGAGCCCGCGGTGACCGCCGTGGCCACGCCCGCCGCCCGCCCCGCGGCACCGGCGTCCCGGGGTGCGACGGACCGCTGGGCCGGCACCGGGGCGCTGGTCCGGGTGGCGCTGCGGGTCGAGCGGGTGCGGCTGCCCGTGTGGCTGGTCGCCGTCGCCGGGCTGACCGCCGTGTCCGCGTCGTCGGAGGCGGACCTGTTCCCGACGCCCGAGTCCCGCGCCGCGCGCGCCGAGCTCATGCGATCGCCCGCGGCGACGGCCCTCGGCGGTCCGGGGGTACGGCCTCGACGACTACACGATCGGCGCGATGGTCGCGAACGAGCTCGGCGCCTGGGTCGCGCTCGCGCTCGCGATCATGTCGGTGCTGCTCGTGGTGCGGCACCTGCGCGGGGCCGAGGAGTCGGGGCTCCTCGAGGTGGTCCGGTCGACGCCGGTGGGGCGGGACGCGCCGGTGCTCGCGGCGGTCGTCGTCGTGACGCTCGCTGACCTCGCGATCGGGCTCGCGCTCGCCGCCGCGCTGGTCGGCACGGGCCTGCCGGCCGCCGGGGCGCTGGCCTTCGGGCTCGGCTGCGGTCTGGTCGGTCTCACGTTCGGCGCGACCGCCGCGGTGGCCGCCCAGCTCGTCACGCACGCCCGGACGGCCTCGATGCTGGGGACGGCGGCGATCGGCGCGGGGTTCGTGCTGCGCGCCGTGGGGGACGTCCGCGCCCCGGAGAGCGGCAGCGTGCTGAGCTGGCTGTCCCCGTTCGGCTGGTCGCAGGCCACGCGCGCCTGGGTCGACGAGCGCTGGTGGCCGCTCGCGCTGCCGGTGCTCGCCTCCGCCGCCGTGTTCGGGGTCGCGGCGCTGCTGGCGGAGCGGCGCGACCTCGGCGACGGCCTGCTGCCCGAGCGCCCCGGCCGTGCGCACGCCTCACCGCGCCTCACGGGGGTCGCGGCCGTGACGCTGCGCCGGCTCGCCGGGGCGCTCGCGGGCTGGGCCGTCGGGGTGGCCGCGATCTGCGGGCTCGTCGGGGTGCTGGCCCGCGAGGTCGTGCAGTTCATCGAGGACGAGCCCGCCCTCGGGGCGTTCTTCGGCCAGGGGTCGGCCGCGGCGGCGGACGCGGCGCTGGCCCGGTACCTGCTCGTGGCGGTGGCGCTGGCCGCCGCGGCGGGCGTCCAGGGCGTCGGGGCGGTGCGCGCGGAGGAGGCGGCGGGCCGCGCCGCGCACGTGCTCGCGGGGTCGGTGGGCCGCGCGCGGTGGCTCGGCGCGCAGCTCGCGGTCGTGCTCGGCGCGGTGACGGCCATGGTGCTGCTCGGCGGGCTGGTCATGGGCCTGACGGCGGCGAGCACCCTCGACGACCCCGCGCTGGTGCCCCGGCTGCTCGGCGCGGCACTCGCGCAGGTGCCCGCGCTGATGGCGGTGACCGGCGCGGCGGTGCTCGTCCTGGGGGTCGGGCCGCGCGCGTTCGGGCTGGCGTGGGCGTACCTCGGCTACGTCGCGCTCACCGCGATGCTCGGCGGGGTGCTCCCGGACGGCAGCGACGTCGCGTCCCCGCTCCGGTACACGCCGGGGATGCCCGCCGAGCCGATGGACTGGCCCGCGGTGCTCGTCCTCACGGCGGTCGCCGTCGCGCTGGTCGGCGGGGGCGTCGTCGCGTTCCGGCGGCGGGACCTGCTCGCCTGAGGGGCGCACGCCCGCCCGCGCCGGTCCGCCAGGAGCCGCCGCCCGGCCGCTAGGCTGCCGCGGGACCTCCGGGCCGGCGCGCTGACGCGGCCGCGCCCGACCGGAAGGCGGCAGGAGTTCGTGCATGAGTGACACCGACGGGCGCTTCGCGCGCCGGGAGACCGGCACGCCGGCGGCGGGCGTCGGGCGGTTCGGCGACGACCGGCCGCGGTGGCCGAGCCTGCGCGGCGACGACGGTGCGGAGGCCGGGGCGGGTGCCTCGGCGGGTGCGACGACGGCCGCGGGTGCGACGACCCCGTCGGCTCCGGTGGCGCCCGCCGCCCCCGCCTCTCCTGCCGCCGCGTGGACCCCCGCCGGCCCGCCCGCCGACCCGGCCCCCGGCGACGTCCCGCCGCCGCCCACCCGGCGCAGCCGGCGGTTCGCCGCCGCGGACGACGCCGCCCCGTCGCAGCCGGTCGACCCCGCCGAGCGGACCGCGGCCCTCGCCCGTGCGGACGCCGCGCTCCAGGCCGGCGAGGCCCAGGCCCGCACCGCGGCCCTGGCGCGCGCGGACGCGGCGCTGCACGCCGCGGGAGCGGGCGACACGACGGACGCGGGTCCAGGCGGCGACGACCCGGACGGGCCCGACGCCACGACGCCCGCCCGCGGCCGGCGCCGGTGGGTCGTCGTCGGTGCGGTCGCCGCCGCGGTGCTCGTGCTCGGCGGCGCGGGTGCGGCCTGGTTCCTCACCCGCGACGACGCCGGCGGCACGGCTGCCGCGCCGCCGGACGTGGTGCTGCCGTCGCCCACCGCCTCGGTCGCCCCGGCGGCCCGCGCCGCGACCACGGCGTTCGCGGGCGCGCTGCCGACCACGCTGCTGCAGTACGCGCTGGCGTCCTCCGCCGACGACGAGGCCTGGCTCGCCCAGGGCGCCGTCGAGGCCTACGCCGAGACGTACACCGACGGGGCCGACGGCACCGTCAGCGTGCAGGCCGGGCAGTGGGAGACGCCCGAGGAGGCCGCCACGGCGCTCGCGGCGGTCGCGGCGACGCTCCCGGCGGCGGACGCGGCGGACGCGGCGGACGCGGCGGACGCGGCGAGCGGCGAGGCCACCGACGGCGCCTCCGCCGACCCGACCGCGGCCGCCGCCGGCCCCGCCGTGCTGCTGCAGGGCGAGGTCCTCGTCGGCGGTGCACCCACCGGCACGGTCACGGTCGTCGACGCGGGGGACGGCACCGGCGTCGCGGCGTGGAGCAACGGCACCACGGTGTTCGTCGTCCGGGGACCGGCCGCCGACATCCGCAACCTGTACGCCGCCTACCCCCTCTGAGCTGCCTTCGCGCGCCCGCCGAGCGCAGCCGACACGTCGAGCGAGTAGTCGGCGACTGCTCGCTCGACGCGTCGGTTGCCCCGTCGCCACGGAGCCCCGGTCCGCGGAGCCTTGGCAGCTGGCAGCTGGCAGCTGGCAGCTCGCAGCTCGCAGCTCGCAGCCACGCATCGCGCGCGCCCACCCCCCGGCGCGCCGGTGGGGCGTCCGGCGGGCGGTCCCGCCGGGCGCCGGCGCGGCGCGTGGGGTAGACCGGAGGTCGGCGGCCCGACGGCGCGACCGCCCCACGCCCGCCGCCACCCCGCGGCGCGCCCCGCAGGCGCCGTGCCCCCTGGCCGGCGCCGCCCGACCGAGGAGGACCATGGCACGCATCGGCACCACCGACCTGGACGTCCTGCCGCTGAACCTGGGCGGCAACGTGTTCGGCTGGACCGCGGACGAGCAGGCCTCGTTCGCCGTCCTGGACGCGTTCGCCGAGGCCGGGGGCAGCTTCGTCGACACCGCGGACGTCTACTCCGAGTGGGGCGACGGCCACGAGGGCGGCGAGTCCGAGGCGACGATCGGGCGCTGGATGGCCGCGCGCGGCAACCGCACGGACGTCGTGGTCGCGACGAAGGTCGGCAAGCTCAGCACCCGCCGCGGCACCTCCCGGGCGGTGGTCCGGGCCGCGATCGACGACTCGCTGAAGCGGCTCGGCACGGACTACGTCGACCTCTACTACGCGCACGAGGACGACCAGGACACCCCGCTGGAGGAGACCGTCGCCGCACTCGGCGAGGTGGTCGCCGACGGCAAGGCCCGGTACGTCGCGGCGTCGAACTTCTCGCCCGAGCGGCTGGCCGAGGCGCTGCGGATCGCCGACGACCTCGGGGTCGCCCGGTTCGTCGCGCTGCAGCCGCACTACAACCTGGTGCACCGCGGCGCCTACGAGGGCCCGCTGCAGGAGCTCGCCGTCCGCGAGGGCCTCGGCGTGCTGCCGTACTCCTCGCTGGCGAGCGGCTTCCTCACCGGCAAGTACCGCGACGGGTCGCCCGCCGTGGACAGCCCCCGCGCCGGATCGGCCGGGCGCTACCTGGACGACCGCGGCCGCCGGGTGCTGGCCGCCCTCGACGCGGTCGCCGCCGCGCACGGCACCTCGGTCACCGCCGTGAGCCTGGCGTGGCTGCGGGTGCAGCCCGGCGTCGTCGCGCCGATCGCGAGCGCGCGCTCGGTCGAGCAGCTGCCCGACCTGCTCGCCGGCGCGACGCTGGAGCTCGCGGACGGCGAGATCACCGCGCTGTCGGACGCCTCCGCCTGACGAGGGCGCCGACCACCTCCGCGACCGAGGGATCCACCCGCACCGGCACGCCCGGGTGTGCCCGTGCGGGTGGATCCCTCCGGACGGCGGGGCGAGGGGCGCCGGCCGGCCGCGCGCGCCTCAGTCCACCGCCGGGGTCCCCGCGGTTCCCGCGGGCAGCGCGTCCGGCGCGGTCGCGAGCGGCAGGCGCACCGTGAACGTGGTCGCCCCGGGGGTGCCGTCGACGCCGATCGTGCCGCCGTGCGCCGTGACCACCGCCTGCACGATCGCCAGCCCGAGGCCCGTGGACCCCGCGGCGCGGTTCCGGGACGCGTCGCCGCGGGCGAACCGCTCGAACAGCCGTGACCGCAGCGGCTCCGCGATGCCGGGTCCGTCGTCCCGGACCCGCAGCACCGCGCGGTCGCCCTCCCGCGCGACGGCCACCACCACGGTCGTGCCGACCGGGGTGTGCACGCGCGCGTTCGACAGCAGGTTGACCAGGACCTGCCGGAGCCGGTGCTCGTCGCCGACCACCAGCGCGGGCTCCGCCCCGTCGTCCTCCGCCCCGTCCTCCTCCGCTCCGTCGTCCTCCGCCCCGTCCTCCTCCGCTCCGTCGGGTCCGGCGTCCCCGCCCTGCAGCGCGCCGAGGTCGAGCCGCCAGGCGTGGTCCGGGCCCGCCGCGTGCGCGTCGGCGACCGCGTCGACGGCGAGCGCGGCCAGGTCGACCTCCTCGAGGTCGAGGTCCCGCCCGGCGTCCAGCCGCGCGAGCAGCAGCATGTCCTCGACCAGCGTGGTCATCCGGCGGGCCTCCGACTCGACGCGGCCCATCGCGCGCACGACGTCGTCGGGCAGGTCACCGGGCAGCCGCTGCACGAGCTCGGCGTAGCCGCGGATCGAGGCCAGCGGGGTGCGCAGCTCGTGGCTGGCGTCGGCGACGAACCGGCGCACCTGCGTCTCGGACTCGTGCCGGGCGGTGAGCGCGGACTCGACGTGGCCGAGCATCCGGTTGAGCGCCGACCCCACCTGCCCGACCTCCGTGCCCGGGTCGGTGTCCTCGTCCGGCACCCGCTCCCGGATGTCGACCTCCCCGCGGGACAGCGGCATCTCGGACACCCGGGTCGCGGTCGCGGCGACCCGGTCCAGGGGGCGCAGCTCCCGGCGCACCAGCACGGTGGCGATCGCGGCGGCGACCAGCAGACCGAGCACGGCGACGACGACCTCGACCACGACGTAGTCGTCGACGGTCGACGTGATCCCCGCCAGCGGGACGGCGGTGACCGAGGTGCTGCCGTTGTCGGACTCGACGGCGATCGCGCGGTAGCTGCCCAGGTCCGGGAGCTCCACCGTGCCGGGGTCCTGGCCCGGCTCGACCGCGAGCAGCACGGCCAGCTGCTCGTCGGTCAGGCCCTGCACGTCGCCGGAGGCGTCCAGGTAGCCGGCGACCGGCGTGCCGTCCGCGGTCTCGAACACGCTCACCGTGCCGACGTCCTGGCCCGGCAGCCCGAACGCGGGCGGGATGCTGCCGCCGCCCTGCTGCCCGTCGCCGGCCTGCGACCCGTCTCCCGACCCGTCGTCGGCCCCCGCCGTCGGCGCCCCCGACGGCAGCTGACCGGGCACCGCCCCGCGGTCGAGCCGGTCGGGCGCGGCCGCGGCCCGGCGGCTCGCGTCCTCCAGCCGCTGGTCGACCTGCGTCATCAGCGAGCTGCGCAGCGCGAGGGTCGACACCAGGCCCATGACGGCGGCGACGGTCGCCAGCAGCGCGACGACGACCGCCACCAGCCGCCGGCGCAGCGTCCACCGGGACCGCGCGGGCCGGGCGGCCCTCACGCCGCGGGCTTGAGCACGTACCCGACGCCGCGCAGGGTGTGCAGCATCGGCGTCCGGCCCTTGTCGATCTTCCGGCGCAGGTAGGAGACGTACAGCTCGACGATGTTGGCCTGGCCGCCGAAGTCGTACTGCCAGACGCGGTCGAGGATCTGCGCCTTCGACAGCACGCGCTTGGGGTTGCGCATGAAGTAGCGGAGCAGCTCGAACTCGGTCGCGGTCAGCCGGATGTCGTCGCCGCCGCGGCTGACCTCGTGCGCGTCCTCGTCCATCCGCAGGTCGCCGACGACCAGCACGGCCTCCTCGCGCTCCGAGACGGCGCCGGCGCGGCGCAGCAGGGCGCGCAGCCGGGCGACGACCTCCTCCAGGCTGAACGGCTTGGTGACGTAGTCGTCGCCGCCCGCGGTCAGGCCGGCGATCCGGTCCTCGACGGCGTCCTTCGCGGTGAGGAACAGCACCGGGACGTGCGGGTGGGTGGCGCGGATGCGGCGCAGCACCTCCAGGCCCGACAGGTCGGGGAGCATCACGTCGAGCAGGATCACGTCCGGCTCGAGGGACCGGGCCTGCTTGATGGCGGCCTGGCCCGTGAGGGCGTGCTCGACCTGCCAGCCCTCGTACCGGAGCGCGGTGGAGAGCAGCTCGGCCAGGGTGGCCTCGTCGTCGACGACGAGGGCCCGCACCGGCTGGCCGTCCGGGCGGGTGAGGGCGTCGCGCTGGAGCGTGGAGGTGGTCATGGCACGAGCATGGGCGCGCGACCTGGGGCGCCCCTGACGTCGACCTGTGGGAACCCTGTGAGCCGCTCAGGTGCGCGCCGGCTGGCCGGTCAGTCGCGCTCGATCACGGACAGCACGTTCCCCGACGGGTCGGTGAACCAGGCGATGAGGGGGCCGCCGCCCCGGAAGACGCCGTCCTCGTCGGTCTGCGTCGGCGCGCCCTCGTACCGCTCGAACCGCACGCCGCGGCCGCGCAGCTCCGCCACGGCGGCCGGGACGTCGGCGACCGGGAAGTTCAGCACGGTGAACGAGGCGGGGACGTGCGCCTCGCCCTTGGGGTAGAGCAGCACGTCCCGGCCCGCGAGGTGCAGGAGCAGCATCCCGTCGCGCTCCTCGGCGTCGAGGCCGAGCACGTCGGCGTAGAAGGCGCGGGCAGCGGGCACGTCCGCCACCGAGTAGCCGCTGAAGGACTCGCTGAGGTCGAGCATGACGGACTCCCTCGTCGTCGTGGGCCCGGGCGGCGGGTGCGCGGCCGCGTGCGGGCCGGGTGCGCCCAGCGTGCACCCGGGACGGGGCCCCCGGGAAGATGCCGGCCCCGCCCGCGCACGCCCCTCGCCGACTCGGTGGAGGATTCGTGTGCGGCCCCGGCGCCGCCCGGACCGCGGCGACCCGCTCGCCTACCGTGGTGCCATGCCCCGCCCGACCTCCGCCCCGGCGACCCCCTGGCGTGCCCCCGAGGCCGCCGACGGGGGTCCGGGCCGCGTCGACCCGCCGGTCCGCTGGCGCACCCCCGCCGGCACCGCACGCCGGGTCGCGTCGGCCCTGCTGGTGGCGCTGGTCGCCGTCGCGGGCATCGGCGTGACGTGGCGGGTGTTCGTCGGCACCGAGCACGGGCAGGCGGTCGACCAGGCGTCGCTCGACGGCGCCCACATCGGCCAGAACCGGCTCTGGGAGGTCGCCGAGCCGGTGCTGGACGTGGTCTCGGTCGGCTTCATCGCGGCGGCGATCGTCGCGTGCGCGGTGATCGCGTTCGTCCGGCGCCGCTGGGGCCTCGCGCTGGTCGCCGCGGGTGTGCTGGCCGGGGCGAACGTCTCGACCCGCGTCCTCAAGCACTGGGTGCTCGACCGGCCGGACCTCGGCTACGGCCCCGACTTCAACACGCTCCCCAGCGGGCACACGACGGCGGCGGCCTCGGTCGCCGCGGCGGTGCTGCTCGTCGTGCCGCCCCGCGCCCGGCCCTGGGCCGCGGTGCTCGGCGGCGCCTACGCGGGGGCCACGGGCGTCAGCACGCTCGTCGGCCAGTGGCACCGGCCGTCGGACGTCGTGGCGGGCCTGCTGGTCGTGCTGGCGTGGGGCGCGCTCGCGTGCGCGGTGCTGGCGCTCGGCGTCGACACCGCCACCGACCGCCGCCCGCCGACGGCCGCCCTGCGCACCGTCCCGCGCGCCGGCCGGCCCGCCCGTGGGGACGGTCCCGGCACCGCCGTGGCGGCCTGGCTGCTCGCCGCGGTGACGGCCCTCGCCGGGGGCGCCGCCGCGGTCGCGCTGCGCCGCACCTGGCTGTCCGACGACCCGGTCGGGTCCACAGCCGCGCTGCTGACGTCGTACGGTGGCGGGGCGCTGGGCATCGTCGCGGTCGCGGCCGCGTCGTCCGGCGCGCTGCTGGTGCTGCGCCGGTCCGCCACCTCGGGGTCGGACCGGGTGGGACCGACGTCGTAGAGTTCCCCCGCACCGGCGGTGGCATGCTGTCGCCGCCCGCACGCCCGGCACCACGGGTCGGCAGTCCGAAGGAAGCAGGAGCGCATGTCCGCAGGTCGCAAGCTGGTCATCGTGGAGTCGCCCGCCAAGGCGCGCACGATCGCCGGGTACCTCGGCGACGGCTTCGACGTCGAGGCCAGCGTCGGTCACATCCGTGACCTGCCGCAGCCCAGCGAGCTGCCCGCGGAGATGAAGAAGGGCCCGTTCGGCAAGTTCGCGGTCGACGTCGACAACGGCTTCGCGCCGTACTACGTCGTCGACTCGGACAAGAAGAAGAAGGTCACGGAGCTCAAGCGGCTGCTGAAGGACGCCGACGAGCTCTACCTCGCCACCGACGAGGACCGCGAGGGCGAGGCCATCGCGTGGCACCTGCTCCAGGAGCTCAAGCCCAAGGTGCCGGTCAAGCGGATGGTGTTCCACGAGATCACCCGCGAGGCCATCACCCGCGCGCTGGAGAACACCCGCGAGCTCGACGACCGCCTGGTGGACGCGCAGGAGACCCGGCGCATCCTCGACCGGCTGTACGGCTACGAGGTCAGCCCGGTCCTGTGGCGCAAGGTCCGGCAGGGCCTGTCCGCCGGCCGCGTGCAGTCCGTGGCGACCCGCCTGGTGGTCGAGCGCGAGCGCGAGCGCATGGCGTTCCGCGCCGCCGACTACTGGGACCTGACCGCGACGTTCGCGGTGGCCGACGCCGACGAGCCGTCGTTCGGCGCCCGCCTGGTGCAGCTCGGCGAGCGGCGCGTGGCCGCGGGCCGCGACTTCGGCGACGACGGCGTGCTCAAGGGCTCCGGCGCGTCCCGCCCGGTGCACCTGGACGAGGGCGCCGCGCAGGCCTGGGTGTCCGCGCTGGACGGCGCCGGCTACGCGGTGCGCTCGCTGGAGACCAAGCCGTACACCCGCCGCCCGGCGGCGCCGTTCACGACGTCGACGCTGCAGCAGGAGGCCAGCCGCAAGCTGCGCATGTCCTCCCGGCAGACGATGCGCACCGCGCAGACGCTGTACGAGAACGGCTACATCACCTACATGCGGACCGACTCGCCCAACCTGAGCACGCAGGCGATCGACGCCGCGCGCCGCCAGGCGTCGGAGCTCTACGGCGCGGACCACGTCCCCGACGCCCCGCGCGTCTACGCGTCCAAGAGCAAGGGCGCGCAGGAGGCGCACGAGGCGATCCGCCCCGCCGGTGACAACTTCCGCACCCCCGCCCAGGTGGCGCGCGAGCTGTCCGGCGACCAGTTCCGGCTGTACGAGCTCATCTGGAAGCGCACCGTCGCCTCGCAGATGGCCGACGCCCGCGGCTCGACCGCCTCGGTCCGGATCGCCGCGACGGTGCCCGCCCCGGAGCTGCCCGCCGGCAGCACCGCGGCCGACGCCACGACCGCCGGAGCGCCGACCGACGCGCTGTTCGCCGCGTCCGGCACCGTCATCACGTTCCGCGGCTTCCTCGCCGCGTACGAGGAGGGCCGGGACGTCGACCGGTACGCCTCCGACGCCGAGGGCAAGGCCGCCGAGGGCGCCAAGGAGACCCGGCTGCCGCAGATGGCCGAGGGCGACCCGGTCACGGAGTCGGACCTCACGGCCGACGGCCACCGCACGTCCCCGCCGCCGCGGTTCACCGAGGCGAGCCTGGTCAAGGCGCTCGAGGAGCGCGGCATCGGCCGCCCGTCGACCTACGCAGCGACGATCTCGGTCATCCAGGACCGCGGCTACGTGACCAGCCGCGGCCAGGCGCTGGTGCCGAGCTGGCTCGCGTTCGCCGTGACCCGGCTGCTCGAGGAGAACTTCGACCGGCTCGTCGACTACGACTTCACCGCCTCGATGGAGGAGGACCTCGACGCAATCGCCGCGGGGCAGAAGGACCGCGTCGACTGGCTGACCCGGTTCTACTTCGGCTCCGCGGCGGCCGAGGGCCCGGATGGCGACGGCCTGCGCGAGCTCGTCGCGAACCTCGGCGAGATCGACGCCCGCGAGGTCAACTCGATCGAGATCGGCGACGGGATCACGCTGCGCGTCGGCCGGTACGGGCCGTACATCGAGGAGTCCGGCGGCGAGCCCGGCCCGGACGGCAACCCGCGCCGCGCGTCGGTGCCGGACGACCTGGCGCCCGACGAGCTGACGGCCGAGAAGGCCCGCGAGCTGCTGGAGACCCAGCCCGAGGGCGACCTCGTGCTCGGCACCGACCCGACGACGGGCACGACGATCGTCGCGAAGAACGGGCGGTACGGGCCCTACGTCACGGAGCTGCTGCCGGAGCCCGAGCTCGACCCGGGCCTGTCGGCGGCGGCGAAGAAGCGCGCGCTCGCGGCGGCGCCCAAGCCGCGCACCGGCTCGCTGCTGAAGTCGCAGTCGCTGCAGACGATCACGCTCGACGAGGCGCTGCAGCTGCTCAGCCTGCCGCGCGTCGTGGGCACGGACCCGGAGACCGGCGCCGAGATCACCGCGCAGAACGGCCGCTACGGCCCGTACCTCAAGAAGGGCACGGACTCCCGCACGCTGCCGTCGGAGGAGGCGATCTTCACCACGACGCTGGAGGAGGCGCTGGCGATCTACGCGCAGCCCAAGCGGGGCCGCGGGGCGACCGCGACGCCGCCGCTGCGCGAGCTCGGCGAGGACCCGACGTCGGGCAAGCCGATCGTGGTGAAGGACGGCCGGTTCGGCGCGTACGTCACCGACGGCGAGACCAACCGGACCCTGCCGCGGGACACGACGCCCGAGTCGATCACCCGCGAGCAGGCCGTCGAGCTGCTGGCGGAGAAGCGCGCGTCGTCGCCCAAGAAGAAGCCGGCTGCCAAGAAGGCCGCGGCGCCCCGCAAGAAGGCGGCCGCCAAGAAGTAGGGGTCCTCAGACCTCGAGCACGACCCAGCCGGGCCCCGGGACGTCCACGGACGAGCCGGGGCCCGGTCGCGTCCCGGGCGAGACGGCCGGATCGGCGTGCGCCGCCACCGAGGCCCCGGCCGGCACCCCGAGCGCCCACGGCCCGGCGTCCAGGTTGAGCGCCACCAGCAGCGCGGTGCCGGAGCCGTCGGACGCCCGCGCCTCGTAGGCCAGCCGGGTGTTCGTCACCTCGACCACCCGGGTGCGGGCGGTGTGCAGCCACGGGTGCCGCCGCCGCAGCCCGAGCAGGGCGGCGTGCCGGTCGTGCGTGGCCCGGCCGTCCGGAGCGACGTCGGGGCCGGCGAGGTCGGCCGGCGTCGGCGGGTACGGCGGGCGGACCTCGTCGTCGCCGCCCGCGCGGTCCTCCTTGACCCCGCGGTAGGCCTGCTCGTCGCCGTAGTAGACGGCCGGGGTGCCGCCGACCGTGGCGAGCACGGCCAGCGCGAGGCCCGCGAGCGTCGCGTCGCCGACCCGGCTGGTGATCCGGGTGACGTCGTGGTTGCCGACGAACGTGTACGGCACGAAGTGGTCGAGGAACCCGTCGTGCCGGCCGAGCGTCCACACGAGCTCGTGGAAGTTGCGCTCGGCGATCGACGACCAGGTCGCCTTCCACAGCTCGTACTGGGTGACCGCGTCCAGGCCGGACTCCGCGACGAACGCCGGGTAGTCGCCGTGGATCACCTCGCCCATCAGGTAGGCGTCCGGGTGCGCGGCGCGCACCCGCTCGGTCACCCGCGCCCAGAACGCCGTCGGCACGGCGTACGCCGCGTCCAGCCGCCACCCGTCCGCGCCCGCGTCGAGCCAGTGCGTCATGACGTCGGCGACCAGGTCGACGACCCGCGGCTCGTCGTGGTCCAGCGTGACGAGCGAGCGGTGCCCCTCGAAGCAGTCCCAGTCGGGGCCGTCGTCGGTCCAGCGGATCCGGAACAGGTCGGCCTCGGCGGAGCCGGGGCCGGCGGCCAGCGCGGCGCGGAACAGCGGGTGCTGGTCGCCGACGTGGTTGAACACCCCGTCCAGCAGCACCCGCACGCCGCGGTCGCGGGCCGCCGCGAGCAGCCGGTCCAGGTCCGCGCGGTCGCCCAGCCGCGGGTCGACCCGGTAGTGGTCGACGGTGTCGTAGCCGTGCGTGCCCGACGCGAACACCGGGCCGAGCGCCAGGCCGTTGAGGCCGAGGTCGACCAGGTAGTCGAGCCAGCGCTCGACGTGCCCGAGCCGGTGGGTCACCGGGGCGCCGGGGTCGAGGGCGCGCTCGGCGCCCGTGAACCCCAGCGGGTAGACGTGCCACCACATCGCGTGCTGCACCCACGGCGCGGCCATCGGCGTCCTCCCTCGTCAGCGGCTCCCCGCGACCCTCGCAGGTCCCGGCCGGTCTGTCACACGGGAGCGGCCCGTCCTCGACCACGGTGCCGCCGAGCGAGGTCACCAGGCGACGTAGCGCAGCGGCGGCCGTCCCGAGCCGCCGTACCGCGGCGCGCGCCGGCACGCGCCCCGGTCGGCCAGGTGCTCCAGGTAGCGGCGCGCTGTGACCCGGGCCAGCCCGGTCGCCGCGGCCGCCTCGTCGGCCGTGAGGCCGCCGGCCGCGGCGCGCAGCGCGGTGCGCACCCGGTCGAGCGAGTCCGGCGCGAGGCCCTTCGGCAGGTGCTCGTGCGCCGAGGGGCGCAGCGTCGCGAGGAGCGCGTCCACCTCGCGCTGGTCGACGACGACGGCCGGGCGGGCCGTCACGGCGGCGCGGTACGCGGCGTACCCGCAGAGCCGCTCGCGCAGGGCCGCGAACCGCAACGGCGTCACCAGGTAGTGGACCGCGCCGAACCGCACGGCCGCGCGCACCGCGGCCCGGTCGCGGACCGCGGTGGCCACCAGCACGTCCGGGGCGCCGCGCAGGTGGTGCAGCGCCCGGCACACGTCCAGCCCCGGCCGGCCGGGCAGCGCGAGGTCGAGCAGGACGAGGTCCACCCCGCCGCGCACGGCCCGGGCGAGCGCGGCGTCGCCGTCGCCCGCCGTGCCGACGGCGCGGAAGCCGGGGACCCGGTCCACCAGCCGGACGTGCTCGCGCGCGGTGCCGGGGCGGCCGTGGGCGACGAGCACGCGCAGGTCGTCACCGGGGGCGGAGGGGCGGTCGGCGGACGGCATGCTCCCCAGTCTCGGAGCGTCGCGGCACCCACCCGCGGGCGCTGAGTGGTCGGCGCCGGACGGCTGAGGGGTGCGCGCTCGGGGACCGTTCGGCGACCACAACGACCACAACGCCCGGTTCGCCCCGGTCTGCCACCTCCCCGGGGGTCGCGGGGCCACCAGCCTCGGGGACGCCCGGCCCCGGGGCACCACCGCCCGGGGCGACCGTCCCGCCACCGGAGGCCCCCGCGCATGGACCAGGACACCACCGGGCCCGGACCGGGCGCCTCGGCCACCCCCGCACCCGCCCCTGAGCCCGCCCCCGAGCGCGGCGCAGAGCCGGCCCCCGCGGCCCCGGCCGCGCAGCGCCTGCGGCCCGTGCCGCTCGTCCGGATGGCGATCCCGCTCGTCGTCGGCGTCGTCCTGTGGTTCGTGCCGCCGCCGGAGGGCGTGGACGCGCCCGCCTGGCACATGTTCGCGATCTTCGTCGCGACCATCGTCGGCGTCATCGCCCGACCGCTGCCCATGGGTGCGGTGACGATCGTCGGCCTGGTGGCCACGGTCGTCACCGGCGTCCTCGAGCCGGCCGAGGCGCTGTCCGGCTTCTCGAACACCACGATCTGGCTGATCGTCGTCGCGTTCTTCATCTCGCGCGGCGTCATCAAGACCGGGCTCGGCGCCCGGCTCGCGCTGTTCTTCGTGTCGCGGCTGGGCCGCAGCCCTCTCGGCCTCGCGTACGGCCTCGCGGCCACGGACCTGGTGCTCGCCCCGGCCACCCCGTCGAACACCGCGCGCGCCGGCGGCATCATCCAGCCGATCGTCCGGTCGATCGCGTCGTCCTACGGCAGCGAGCCCGGGCCGACCTCCCGCCGGATCGGCTCCTACCTGACCAGCACGGCGTTCCACGTGAACGCCGTGACCTCGGCGATGTTCCTCACCGCGATGGCCGGCAACCCGCTGGCGGCGCAGCTCGCCGGCGACCAGGGCGTCGACCTCTCCTGGGGCACCTGGGCGCTGGCGGCGATCGTCCCCGGTCTCGTCGCGCTGGTCGTCGTCCCGCTCGTGGTGCGCGCCGTCGACCCGCCCGAGGTGCGCCGGACCCCCGAGGCCGCCGAGCGCGCGCGCACGGCGCTGCGCGCGCTCGGGCCGCTGTCCGCGGGGGAGAAGGTGATGACGGGCACGATCGTCGGCCTGCTCCTGCTGTGGACGCTCGGCGACGCGCTGCTCGACCTGTCGGCGACCACGACCGCCCTGATCGGCCTGGTCGTGCTCCTGCTCACCGGGGTGCTGACCTGGGACGACGTGAAGTCCGAGACCCAGGCCTGGGACACGCTGGTCTGGTTCGCGGTGCTGGTGATGATGGCGACCCAGCTCAACGCCCTCGGCCTCATCCCGTGGCTCAGCGGGGAGATGGCCGCCCTGGTCGGCGACATGGGCTGGCAGCAGGCGTTCGTGCTGCTGACCCTCGTCTACTTCGCCACCCACTACCTGTTCGCGTCCAACACGGCGCACATCTCCGCGATGTACGCGGCGTTCCTCGCGACCGCGATCATGGCCGGCGCGCCGCCGGTGTTCGCCGCCCTGGTCCTCGGCTTCATCTCCAGCCTGTTCGCCTCGCTCACGCACTACTCGTGCGGCCCGGCCCCGGTGCTGTTCGGCTCCGGCTACGTCCCGGTCGTGCGGTGGTGGCGCACCGGCGGGGTGGTCGCCGTCGTGAACATCGCCGTCTGGATGGGCGTCGGCGGCCTCTGGATGAAGGCGATCGGCCTGTGGTGACGACCGCGCACGACCGCGCCCCTCGCGCGGCCCGACCCCCGCACGCCCCCACCCCGCCCGGACCGAGGAGAGCCCGATGACCGAGACCCCGACCGAGATCCCCGCCGGCTACCGGCTGGAGCACGACACGATGGGCGACGTCCTCGTGCCCGCGGACGCGTGCTACCGGGCGCAGACCCAGCGCGCGGTGCAGAACTTCGCGATCTCCGGCACCCGGCTGCACCCCCGGCACGTGGCGGCGCTCGCGGAGATCAAGCGGGCCGCGGCCCTGGCGAACGCCGAGCTCGGCGTGCTGCCCGGTGACGTGGCGGCCGCGATCGCCGCCGCGGCGGAGGAGGTGGCGGCCGGGCGGTGGGCGGACCAGTTCCCGGTCGACGTGTTCCAGACCGGCTCCGGCACCTCGTCCAACATGAACGTGAACGAGGTGCTCGCCACCCTGGCGACCGAGCGGCTCGGCCGACCGGTGCACCCGAACGACCACGTCAACGCCTCGCAGTCGTCCAACGACGTGTTCCCCGCGTCGATCCACGTCGCCGCCGCGCAGGCGGTGCTGAGCGACCTGCTCCCGGCGCTCGGCCACCTCGCGGAGACGCTGGAGGTCCGGGCGGCCGAGCACGCCGACGTGGTCAAGGCCGGGCGCACGCACCTCATGGACGCCACGCCGGTGACGCTGGGCCAGGAGCTCGGCGGGTACGCCGCGCAGATCCGGCTGGGCGTCGAGCGGGTGGTCGCGGCGCTGCCCCGGCTCGCCGAGCTGCCGCTGGGCGGCACCGCCGTCGGCACCGGGATCAACACCCCGCCCGGGTTCCCGCAGCGCGTCATCGCGCTGGTGGCGGACCACACCGGCCTGCCCCTCACCGAGGCCCGGAACCACTTCGAGGCGCAGGGCGCGCAGGACGCGCTGGTCGAGACGTCCGGTGCCCTGCGCACGGTCGCGGTGTCGCTGGTGAAGATCTGCAACGACCTGCGCTGGATGGGCTCGGGCCCTCGCACCGGCCTCGCCGAGATCGCCCTGCCGGACCTGCAGCCCGGCTCGTCGATCATGCCCGGCAAGGTGAACCCGGTGATCCCCGAGGCGGTGCTCATGGTCGCCGCCCAGGTGATCGGGAACGACGCCGCGGTCGCGTTCGCCGGCACGACCGGGACGTTCGAGCTCAACGTCATGCTGCCGGTGATGGCGCGCAACCTGCTGGAGTCGGTCGAGCTGCTCGCGACCGGCGCGACGCACCTGGCGGACAAGTGCGTCGCGGGGTTCGTCGCGGACCGCGAGCGGTGCCGGCAGCTCGCCGAGTCGTCGCCGTCGGTGGTCACCCCGCTGAACCGGCTGATCGGCTACGAGGCCGCGGCCGCGGTGGTCAAGCACGCGGTGGCGCACGACCTGACGATCCGCGAGGCGGTGCTCGGGCTCGGGCACGTCGACGAGGGCCGGCTCACCGTCGAGCAGCTCGACGAGGCCCTCGACGTGCTGGCGATGACCTCCCCGGCGGCGCGCTGATGCAGGCGGTCCGGACGGACGTCGCGGTCGTCGGGGGCGGGGGCGCGGGGCTCCGCGCCGCCGTCGCCGTCGCGGAGGCGCACCCCGAGCTCGACGTCACCGTGCTGTCGAAGGTGTACCCGATGCGCTCGCACACCGTCGCGGCCGAGGGCGGGGCGGCGGGCGTGGTCGGCGCCGACGACTCGCTGGAGCAGCACTTCGCGGACACCGTCTCCGGCGGCGACTGGCTCTGCGACCAGGACGTCGTGCAGTACTTCGTCGAGCACGCGGCGCACGAGATGTACCGGCTGGAGCGGTGGGGCTGCCCGTGGAGCCGCACCGACGCCGGCGCCGTCGCCGTCCGGCGGTTCGGGGGGATGAGCCGGCCGCGCACCTGGTTCGCCGCGGACAAGACCGGGTTCCACGTGCTGCACACCCTGTTCCAGACGTCGCTGCAGCACCCGTCGATCGCGCGGATGGACGAGTGCCTGGCCCTCGAGCTGGTGGTCCGGGACGGCCGGGTCGCGGGCGTGCTCGCCTACGACCAGCGCGAGGGCTACCCGGTCCTGGTGGAGGCCGGCGCCGTCGTCATGGCCACCGGCGGTGCGGGGCGGCTGTACGCGCAGAACACCAACGGCGCGATCGTCACGGGCGACGGCATGGCGATGGCCTACCGGGCCGGGGCGCCGCTGCGGGACCTGGAGTTCGTGCAGTACCACCCGACCGGTCTGCCCGGCTCCGGCATCCTCATCACCGAGGGCTGCCGCGGCGAGGGCGGCACCCTGCTCAACGCCGAGGGCCGCCGGTACCTGCAGGACTACGGGCTCGGCCCGGAGACCCCGGTGGGGAAGCCCGAGAACAAGCACATGGAGCTCGGCCCGCGCGACCGGCTCTCCCAGGCGTTCTGGCACGAGCAGCAGGCGGGCCGGACGATCCCGACGCCCCGCGGCGACGCCGTGCACCTCGACCTGCGGCACCTCGGGCGCGCGCACCTGCGCGAGCGGCTGCCCCTGATCTGCGAGCTCACCGAGCAGTACCTCGGCATCGACCCGGCGACGACGCCCGTCCCGGTCTGCCCGAGCGTGCACTACTCCATGGGCGGCATCGAGACGGACGTGACGACCGCGACGCCGCTGCCCGGGCTGTTCGCCGTGGGGGAGTGCGCGTCCTCCGGCCTGCACGGCGCCAACCGGCTCGGGTCGAACTCGCTCGCCGAGCTGGTGGTGCTCGGCCGGGTGGCGGGGGAGCGCGCCGCGGCGTTCGCCCTGGCCGAGCCGACCCCGGCCGACCCGCGGGTGCGCCGGGACGCCGCCGACGCCGCGGCGCGGCACCTGTCCCTGATGGGCCGGGGCTCCGAGCCGCAGGTCGAGATCCGCGAGGAGCTCGGCCGGGCGATGGACGACGGCGTCGGCATCTTCCGCACCCGCGCGGGCATGGAGCGCACCGCGGCCACCGTCCGGGAGCTCCGGCACCGGTACGCCGAGGTGCGCGTGGTCGACACCTGCCCCGTCTACAACACCGACTGGGCCGCCGCGGTCGAGCTCGGCGCGATGCTCGACGTCGCGGAGGCGCTGGTGCCCTCCGCGCTGGCCCGCGAGGAGTCCCGCGGGTCGCACCAGCGGCTCGACGGGTTCGGCGAGCGCGACGACGAGCGGTTCCTCGCGCACACCCGCGCGTGGTGGACGCCCGACGGGCCGCGCCTGGAGCACACGCCGGTGACGATCACGACCTCGCCGCCCGCGACACGCGCGTACGGCGCCGCGGGTGCGGCCGCGACGGCCGAGGGGGCGGACCGGTGAGCGGCGAGGTGCTGGGCACGATCACCCTGCGCGTGCAGCGCTACCGCCCCGACGCGGACGAGGCGCCGCACCTGGTCGACTACGAGGTGCCGTGGGGCCAGGACACCTCGGTGCTCGACGCGCTCACCTGGGTCAAGGACCACCTCGACCCGACGCTCGCGTTCCGCTGGTCCTGCCGGATGGCCATCTGCGGGTCGTGCGGGTTCGTGCTCAACGGCACCCCGCGGCTCGGCTGCGAGCACTTCGTCCGGGACTACGCCCCGGGGCCGCTGGTCGTGGAGCCGCTCGCGAACCTGGCGGTCGAGCGGGACCTCGTCGTCGACCTCGAGCCGTTCCTCGCGTCGCTGGAGCGGGCCCGGCCGTGGCTGGTGCCGGACCCGGAGGACCCGCCCGGGGAAGCCGGCAACCGGCAGACGCCGGAGCAGATGCTGGCGTATCACGACTACGCGATGTGCATCGACTGCCTGCTCTGCTACGCCGCCTGCCCGCAGGTCGCGCTCGTGCCGGACTTCCTCGGGCCCGCCGCGATCACGGCGGCCGTCCGGTACGACAAGGACTCCCGGGACCACGGCTCCGACGGCCGGCTGCCCGCGCTCGACCGCGAGGACGGGCTGTGGGCGTGCACGTTCGTCGGGGCGTGCTCGACGGCGTGCCCCAAGGGCGTCGACCCCGCGGCGGCGATCCAGCAGGCCAAGGCGGCTACGGCGGCGGCGTGGGCGGCGGAGTTCCTGCTGCCGCGGCGCGGGGGCCGGCCGTGACCGCCCGTGAGCCGGCCTCGCCGCCCACGCCCGGCCCCGCCGTCCGTTCCGCGCGGCGCCCGCACCGCCCGTCCGTCCGCCGGACGTGGTTCCTGGCCACCGGCGAGTACCGGGCGTACGCGCTGCGCGAGGCGTCCAGCGTCGTCGTCGGGCTGTTCGTGGTCGACCTCGTGATCGGCCTGGTGTCCGCGCACCGCGGGGTCGACGCGTTCACCCGGTGGGTCGAGCTGCAGACGCGGCCTCCCGTCGTGGTGCTCACCGTCGTCGCCGTGGTGATGGCGGTGGTGCACGCGACGACCTGGTTCCAGGCGACCCCGGCGGTCGTCCGGGTGCGGCGCGGCCGCCGGCACCTGCACCGGCGCTGGGTGGTGCTCGCGCACTACGTCCTGCTCGCGGCGTTCGCCGTGGTCGTCGTGCTCTGGCTCGGGAGGTCCTGATGCGTCGCTGGGAGGGGCGGACGAACGAGCCGCTGCTCTGGGCCCTGTTCGGCGGTGGCGGGATGCTCGCCGTGTGCACGGTGCCGGTGCTGGTCGTGGTGTTCGGGCTGCTGGTGCCGTTCGGGGTGTTCGGCGAGCCCGCCGAGGTCCACGCCGCCGTGGCCGGGTTCGTCACCCACCCGCTCGGGGCGCTCGCGATCAGCCTCACGCTCGGTCTGGTGCTGTGGCACTGCTGCCACCGGACCTGGCACGCGCTGCGCGACCTCGGGCTGCACCCGCCGGAGGTGGTGCGCGCCGGGATCTACGGCGTCGCGCTGCTGACGCCGGCGATCACCTACGCGCTCTGCCTCGCGGCCTGACGCCGGGGACGTCCCGGGGATGCCGGGGCGCCCCGGGCCGCGTCAGTGCGCGACGTGCGGCACCGGCTCCGGCAGGCCCGCGTCGGCCCGGACCCGGCGCGAGAAGCCCTCGATCGACCGCAGCGCGTCCACCAGGTCCGGCACCCGGACCGTGAACGGCATCGCGTGGATCGTCTCGCCCTCCGCGGTCGCCGCCTCGGCCACCCGGGTCAGGTCGTCCACGTCGCCGGGCGTCAGCCCGACCTCGGTCAGCGTGTTCGGCAGGCCGACCCGCGTGGTGAACTCCACGAACTCCCGGATCTCCTCGACCGGCGCGCCCTCGAGCACCAGCTGGGTCACCGAGCCGATGTTGACCTTCTGCCCGTGGGTCAGCCCGTGCGTCTGGGGCGCCGCGGTGAGGCCGTTGTGGATCGCGTGCGCGGCGGCGAGGCCGCCCGACTCGAACCCCAGCCCGGACAGCAGCGTGTTGGCCTCGACGACCTTCTCCACGGACGGGGTCACCAGGTGGTCGCGCACCGCGTCGATCGCGGGCAGCGCGTGCTCCCAGAGGATGTCCCAGGACAGCCGGGCGAGCGCGGTCCCGGTCGCGGTCGGCAGCCCGCCGGCCATCGTCGTGCCGTCGCCGCGGGCCACCGCCCGGGCCTCGATCCAGGTGGCGAGCGCGTCGCCGACCCCCGCGACGAGGAACTTCACCGGGGCGTTCACGACCAGCCGGGTGTCGACGAGCACCAGGTCCGGGTTGTGCGGGAAGAACCGGTACTCCTCGAAGCCGCCCTCGTCGTCGTAGATCACCGAGAGCGCCGAGCAGGGCGCGTCCGTCGAGGCGACGGTCGGCACCGACACCCAGCGCGTCCCCGCGAGGTGGCCGGCGGCCTTCACCGCGTCGATGACCGAGCCACCGCCCACGCCCACCACCACGTCGGCGCCGAGCTCCTTCGCGCGGTCCGCGATCGTCTCGACCGCCTGCGCCGTGGCGTACACGCCGAACCCGTCGCGGGTCAGCGGCAGCCCGGCCGCGTCGAAGGACCGGGTCACGGCGTCGCCGACGAACGACCAGACGGTGTCGTCGGCGACGACGAGCGGGGTGCGGCCGATCGGCGTCACCAGCTCCCCGAGCCGTTCGATCGCGCCCGGGCCCTGGGCGTACCGGGCGGGGCTGATGAGGGTGCGGACGGGCGGGTGCTCCTGGGTCGCGGACACGGCTCCTCCTCCTGGGGTCGCGTCGGCGCCGGGCCCGTCGGTCGCGGTCGTCTCCGGCCGCCGACACCTCCACCGTACGGACCACCGGCGCCGGTCCGCCACCGGCATGGGCGCTGGTCGGGGGCGCGCAGTAGGGTCGCGGCATGGCACTCACCGAGGACCCGCGCACCGCACCGTCGATCCGCTGGGGCGTCCTCGGCGCGGGGGGCATCGCCGCCGCCTTCGCCGAGGCGGTGCGGAGCAGCACCCGCGCCCCGATCGTCGCCGTCGGGTCGCGCGACCGCACCCGGTCCGAGCGGTTCGCCACCGCGCACGGCATCCCCACCACGCACGTCGGGTACCGGGACCTCGTCGAGGACCCGCAGGTCGACGCCGTCTACGTCGCCACCCCGCACTCCGAGCACCGGGAGCACGCCCTGCTCGCGATCGCCGCGGGCAAGCACGTGCTGGTGGAGAAGGCCTTCACCCGCAACGCCGCGGAGGCCGAGGAGGTGTTCGCGGCCGCGCGCGCCGCCGGGGTGTTCGTCATGGAGGCGATGTGGACGCGGTTCCTGCCGCACGTCGCCGCCGTGCACCAGGTGATCGAGTCCGGGGAGATCGGCGAGATCGTCTCCGTGCACGCCGACCACGGCCAGTACTTCCCGTTCGACCCGGCGCACCGGCTCTACGACCCGTCGCTCGCGGGCGGCGCGCTGCTCGACCTCGGCGTGTACCCGGTGGCGTTCGCGCAGGACTTCCTCGGCGTGCCCACCCAGGTCCGCGCGGTCGGCGCGCTGACCGAGTCGGGCGTCGACGGGCAGCTCGCGATCGTGCTGAGCTACGGCGACCGGACGCAGGCGGCGCTCACCACGACGCTGTGGGCGAAGACCCCGACGACGGCCGCGATCTCCGGCACCGAGGGCAGCATCACGATCGAGGGGTCGTTCTACGCGCCGACGTCGTTCCGGGTGAGCCGGCGCGACGGCCGGTCGTGGACGTTCGACCAGCCGGTGCAGCACGGGCTGCAGTACGAGGCGGCCGAGGTCGCGCGGCGCGTCGCCGAGGGCGCGACCGAGAGCCCGCGGATGACCTGGGCGGACACGCTCGGCGTGCTGCGGACGATGGACGAGGTCCGGGCGCAGGTCGGGGTCGTCTACCCCGGCGAGTGACCCGCGGGGCCCCGGGGTGTCGGCGGGGGTGGATACCCTGGCGCGCGTGACGCTGCCCCACCCGCCGACGCCCGCGCCCCTCCCGACCGTGCCCGGCGGCCTGTTCGTGTCGTTCGAGGGCGGCGACGGCGCCGGGAAGTCCACCCAGTCCCGGCTGCTCGGCGACTGGCTGACGGGGCTCGGCCTCACGGTCGTGCTGACCCGCGAGCCCGGCGGCACGGAGCTCGGCCGGGTGCTGCGCCGCGAGGTGCTGCACGGGGGGCATGTCGACCCGCGCACCGAGGCCCTCCTGTACGCCGCCGACCGCGCGCACCACGTCGCGTCGCTGGTCCGGCCGGCGCTCGCGGCCGGGTCGGTCGTCGTGACGGACCGGTACCTCGACTCGTCCGTGGCGTACCAGGGCACCGGGCGCGACCTCGGCGCGCAGGAGGTCGAGGACCTGTCCCTCTGGGCCACCGGCGGGCTGCTGCCCGCGCTCACGGTGCTGCTCGACCTCGACCCCGCGGCGGGGCTGGGCCGGCTGTCCGCGCGCCCCGACCAGCCGGACCGGCTGGAGAGCGCGGGCGACGACTTCCACCGCCGCACGCGGGAGGCGTTCCTGGGGCGGGCCGCCGCGGACCCGGGCCGGTGGCTGGTGCTGGACGCCGCGCGCCCGGTCGAGGAGATCGCCGCCGACGTGCGGGCGCGGGTGGCGGCGCTCCTGGGTCTCGCCGCGGGCGGCGCGCGATGACGACCGTGTGGGACGACGTCGTCGGCCAGGAGCCGGCGGTCGCCACGCTGCGGGAGGCCGTGGCCGACCCGTCGAAGATGACGCACGCCTGGCTGCTCACCGGCCCCCCGGGGTCCGGCCGGTCCAACGCCGCGCGGGCGTTCGCCGCGGCGCTCCAGGACCCGTCCGGCGACCCGCGGAGCCCCGGGTGCGCCACCGTGCTCGCCGGCACGCACCCCGACGTGACGTTCGTGTCGACCGAGGGCGTCGTGATCCGCGTGGACACCGTGCGGCCGCTGGTCGAGCTGGCGCAGCGCGCGCCCTCCCAGGGCCGGTGGCGGGTCATCGTGGTCGAGGACGCGGACCGGCTCAACGAGACCTCGGGCAACGTGCTGCTCAAGGCCATCGAGGAGCCGCCGCCGCGCACCGTCTGGCTGCTGTGCGCCCCGAGCCCCCAGGACGTGCTCGTCACCCTGCGGTCGCGCAGCCGGTCGGTGGCGCTCCGGGTGCCGCCGGTCGAGGCCGTCGCGGACCTGCTGGTGCGCCGGGACGGCATCGACCCCGGTGTCGCCCTGGTGGCGGCCCGCGCGGCGCAGTCGCACGTGGGCGTCGCCCGCCGGCTCGCCCGGGACCCGGAGGCGCGCGCCCGCCGGTCCACCGTGCTGCGGATCGCCCCGCGGCTGCGCGGCGTCGGGGACGCGGTGCTGGCGGCGGCCGAGCTGGTGGAGACCGCGCAGGCGGACGCGAAGGCCGCCACGGAGGAGCGTGACGCGGCCGAGCGGCAGCAGCTGCTGCACTCGCTCGGCGCGGAGGGCCTCACGACGATCCCGCCGGCCCTGCGGGGGCAGGTCAAGCAGCTCGAGGACGAGCAGAAGCGGCGCGCCACCCGCGCGCAGCGCGACGTGCTCGACCGGGCCATGGTCGACCTGCTGTCGTTCTACCGGGACGTGCTGGTGCTCCAGCTCGGCGCCGACGTGCACCTGGTCAACGCCGAGCACGAGGAGGCGGCGCGCTCGATCGCGGAGTCGTCGACGCCCGAGCAGACCGTCCGCCGGATGGACGCCGTGGGGGAGGCCCGCACCCGGCTGGAGGGCAACGTCGCGCCGCTCCTGGCGGTCGAGGCCATGCTCATCGCGCTGCGCCCGCAGGCCTGACCTCCGGCGGGTCGGCGGGCCGTTACCGTGGTCCGGTGACTCCCGCCTCGAGAGCCCTCAGCCGACCTGTGCCCGCGACCCGCCGCCGCGGGCTCGCGCGCGCCGCCGCCCTCGTCGCGGTCGCCGCCCTCGCGCTGGCGGGCTGCACGGCCCCGAAGGAGCAGACCGAGGTCACGACCGCGCCGACCGCGGCCGACGTCCGGGGCCTCGACGCGATCTACGCGCAGGAGCTCGACTGGCAGGCCTGCGGCGAGCTGGAGTGCGCCACGCTGGTCGTGCCGCTCGACTACGCCGACCCCGACGGCGACACCATCGAGATCGCCGTCAGCCGGCACCCGGCCGCCGGCGACCGGCTGGGGTCGCTGCTGATCAACCCGGGCGGCCCGGGCTCGTCCGGCATCGACGCGCTGTCGTCGATCGCGCTGCCGCGGTTCGGCCAGGAGGTCGTCGAGCGCTACGACCTGATCGGCTTCGACCCGCGCGGCGTGGCGTCGTCCACCCCCGTGACCTGCGTCGACGGCCCGGCGATGGACGAGATCGTCTCGACCGACTTCGACTTCGGGACTGACGAGGGCATCCAGGCGGCCGAAGACGCGTACGGCGCGTTCGGCGCGGCGTGCCTGGAGAACACCGGCCCGGTGCTGGAGCACGTGGACACGGTGTCCGCCGCCAAGGACATGGACGTGCTGCGGGCGGTCCTCGGCGACGAGACGCTGAACTACGTCGGCTACTCCTACGGCACCCAGCTCGGCGCGACCTACGCGGCGCTGTTCCCGCAGCAGGTCGGGCGCCTGGTGCTCGACGGCGCCCTCGACCCGACGCTGTCCTCGCAGGAGCTCTCCGAGGGCCAGGCGCAGGGCTTCGAGAACGCGCTGCGCGCCTACGTCGCCGACTGCCAGGCCGGCGCGGACTGCCCGCTCACCGGCTCCGTCGACGACGGCCTCGCCCAGGTCCGCTCGGTCCTCGACCGGGCGCGGAAGTCCCCGCTGCCGACCGGCACCTCGCGCCCGCTGACCGGCGCGCTCGCGTTCAGCGGCATCGCGCTCCCGCTGTACGACGAGAGCTCCTGGAGCTACCTCACGATGGGCCTGGACGCGGCGCTGTCCGGCGACGGCTCGATCCTGCTCCAGCTCGCCGACCTGTACTACGACCGGAACGCCGACGGCACGTACTCCTCGAACTCGACCCAGGCGTTCTGGGCCATCGGCTGCGCCGACGACCGCGGCACCACCGACGTCGCCGAGATGCGCGCCCAGGCGGCCGCGATCGAGGAGGTCGCGCCGACCGTCGGGTACTTCTTCGGCTACGGCGGCGTGATCTGCGCGCAGTGGCCCGTGCCCGAGGCGGGCGGCCTGGACGACTACTCCGCGGCCGGCGCCGCGCCGATCGTCGTCGTCGGCACGACCAACGACCCGGCGACGCCGTACGCCTGGGCCGAGAGCCTGGCCGGCACGCTCGACTCCGGGCACCTGCTCACGTACGAGGGCGAGGGGCACACCGCCTACGGCCGGTCGAACGCCTGCATCGCCGACGCCGTCGACGCGTACCTGCTCGAGGGGACCGTGCCCGCCGACGGCACCCGCTGCTGACCGCGGGCGGGCCCGCCGAGGCCCGTCTCCGGCGGGGTGACGCGACTCGCTTTGGTCGAGGCGCCGTCCGCCAGGTACAGTGTCCGTGCTCGTCCGCCGGATCGGTGGGCGCGCGCCGCCTTAGCTCAGTCGGCAGAGCGTCTCACTCGTAATGAGAAGGTCAAGAGTTCGATTCTCTTAGGCGGCTCAGCTGGAGGCCCGGGATTCCTCGCGGATTCCCGGGCCTCTTGCAGCAGTCCGGACGGCACCCACCCGGTGCCGTCGCCCCCACCCTCCGCCGACGTCGTGCGGAGTGAGAGCAGTCGTCAGATCATCACCCTCAGTACCCGCACCACCACCCCCGCCGACACCGCGCCCGTCCAGTGGCGCCAGGCGGACGAGAACCTCTGGGCCGCCACCGCCGCCGGCGAGTACGCCGGCCTCATCGCCCGCGAGCCCGACGGCCACCACGTCAGCGACCACCTGTCGCGCCCCGTGGCCGTGACCCCGACCTGGGACCAGGCCGTCGCCGCGCTCGCCGCGGCCCGCCGTCCCGCCGCGCCCGCACGCTGCGTGCGCACCCACCACCGTCCGCGCCCCTCGGGGCGCGGCACCAGGATCCGCGTCCGCGGTTCCGGTCCTCGAACGAGAGAAGACATCATGACCACCGGCACCGTGAAGTGGTTCAACGCCGAGAAGGGCTTCGGCTTCATCGCTCCCGCCGAGGGCGGCCCGGACGTGTTCGCGCACTACAGCGCGATCGCCTCCTCCGGCTACCGCTCCCTCGAGGAGAACCAGCAGGTCGAGTTCGACGTCACCGAGGGCCCGAAGGGCCCGCAGGCGGCGAACATCCGCCCGCTCTGAGCTGACGCGCGAACGCCGGCCGCCCCCCTCGGGGACGGCCGGCGTTCTGCTGCTCCGGGTCGCTCAGACCTGGCGGAAGCGCTGCACCATCGGGCAGTCGAACGGGTTGCGGGCCGCGAGCCCGACGTCGTTCAGGTACCGCACCACGATCGCGTAGGACCGCAGCAGGGTCGTCTCCGTGTACGGCACCCCGTTGCGGAGGCAGTGCTCGCGCACCAGCAGCCGGGCCCGGGCCAGGTGCGGGCGCGGCATGCTCGGGAACAGGTGGTGCTCCACCTGGTAGTTCAGCCCGCCCATGAGCGTGCTCATCGCGTGCCCGCCGGTGATGTTCCGGGACGTCAGCACCTGCTTGGACAGGAAGTCCAGCCGGCTGCCCTCGGGGATCATCGCCATGCCCTTGTGGTTCGGGGCGAACGACGCCCCCATGTAGACGCCGAACACCGCGAGCTGCACGCCGAGGAACGCGAAGCCGATCCCGAGCCCCAGGAACCACAGCACCGCGGCCGTGTAGACGCTCAGCCGCACGACGAGCATCGTCAGCTCCAGCGTCCGGGCCCGGGACCGCTCCTGCGCGAGCAGGCTGCGGAACGCCGTCACGTGCAGGTTGAGGCCCTCCAGCGTCAGCAGCGGGAAGAACGCCCAGCCCTGCACCCGGGTCAGCGCCGCCATCACCCGGCTCTGCTTCGCGGCGTCCGCGTGCAGGAACACGATGGTGTCCGGCGCGATGTCCGGGTCCTTGCCCACGTGGTTCGGGTTCGCGTGGTGCCGCGAGTGCTTGGTCATCCACCACGAGTGGCTGATGCCGACGACGCCGTTCGCCAGGATCCGGCCCAGGCGGTCGTTCGCCGGGCCCGACGCCAGCACCTGCCGGTGCGACGCCTCGTGCGCGACGAACGCGAACTGCGTCAGCACGATCCCCAGACCGCCCGCGATCAGCAGCTGGAACCAGGACCGGCCCAGCAGCACCGAGCCCGCGACGAGCGCCGCCAGGGCGACGCCCAGGCCGACCAGCAGCAGGACGTAGAAGCCCGGCGTGCGGTTCAGCAGGCCTGCGTCGCGGATCTGGCGGGAGAGCTCCTGGTAGGAGCCGGTCGACGCGGCCTGGTTCGGCCGGGCGGGGGCCGCCGGCGCGGCGGCGGGTGCGGGGGGTGTCACGAAGCGCGCTCCGAACGTGGGGGGTGGTCGACTTCCCAGCCGCGGGCGTGAGCGCGGACGCTCGTCGTTCGGATGCGTTCCACGCTACGTGACCGCGCGCGGGAGCACCCGGGGGCTGTCCCCCCGAACGCGGGTGGATGTCGTGGAGGCACGGTAGGAAGGCGGTATGGAACCGCGGATCAGCGTGGTGACGCTCGGCGTCACGGACCTCGACCGGCAGTGCGCGTTCTACGAGGCGATGGGGTGGCCCGCACCACGCCGGCCCGACGGGGAGGTGGCGTTCTTCCAGGCGGGCGGGATGGTGCTCGCGCTGTGGACCGGCGTCGAGGGGCGCGGGGCGCCGGGGCTCGAGCTCGCGTACAACGTGCGGGCGGCCGCGGAGGTCGCGCCGGTGCTCGACGCGGCGGCGGCGGCGGGCGGGTCCGTCGTGCGGCCGGCGGCCCTCGCGGAGTGGGGCGGGACCTCCGGGGCGTTCGCCGACCCCGAGGGGTACGTGTGGGAGGTCGCGCACAACCCGGAGTGGCCGATCGGGGAGGACGGGTCGGTCACGATGTGAGGCCCGGCGGGCGGCGGCTCCGGCGTCGCGGTGTGCCGCCGGTACGCTCGCGGCCGTGCCGTCGTACCGCGTGACCCTGGGCGTCGGGCTGCTGCTCCCCGGCGTCGACCCCGCCACCCTGCTGCCCGCCGCGGCGGACGCCGCCCGGGCGCTGACGAAGGTCGAGGCGCAGGACGTCGCCGTGGTCGCGGGGGAGGCGCGGGTGGTCGTGCGGTACCTCGCGGGGGACGACGGGTCGGCGGCGCGGATCGGGCGGCGGGTGGCGGCCCGGGCGCGGGAGCTGGCGGAGGTGCGGCGGGCCGACGTGGCGCGGCGGTCGGGGCCGCGCTGGGTGGCGGTGCGCGGGATGGGGTGAGTACGGACCTCCGTCCCATCTCCCGCCTGCGGCCGGTTCTAGCGTGGAGCGCAGTTCGCGTCAGCCGCGCGTTCGTGCAGGTGCAAGGACGACCTGCGCCGCGGTCCTGCCGTCGATCGCCGTGAGCGCGTCCATGATGTCGCCGCGCCCGAGCTGGAGCCCTCGTGACGATCGACAGCGCCGGCAGCTCGGGTCGCGGAGCGGACCCGGGATGCGCCGGGACTGCCGTGCCACCCGGTGCCGTCGCATCCGCCGAGAACGCCCCGGGCCTGCTCGAGCTGCGGCGTCCGCGGCTGTCGCCCCGTCTGTTCGCGGCGATCGCGGTCCCGTACGGCGTGCTGGGGCTGCTCGCGGCCTGGGCCTCGTACTCGCTGCACGCTCGGGTCGGCTCGGTGATCCGCGACGGCGAGCTGATCCCGGTCGGCGCGGACGCTCGCCTCTGGCAGCTGGTCGCCGCGCTGCTCGAGCTGGTGCCCTGGACGCTCGCCGCGCCGTGGGCGCTCGTCGCAGGGATCGGGGTGTGCGCCGCGGAGGGCGCTCGGAGGCGCGTGACCGTGCGTGCGGCCTGGTGGTGGGCTCTGCGTCGACCGCTCGCGGTTCTGCGGGTCACCGGCGTGCTCCTCGTCGGGCTCGTGGGCGCCACGGTCGCGCTGGGCGCAGTGGTGCTGGTGTTCCCCCCGTTCCCGGACGCCCTGGCACTCGTCCTGGGTGGAAGCGTCCTGCTCACCCTCAACGGCCCGTACGCACGGCTGTCGAACCGGTGCGTCGAGCGGGTCCTGACTTTCAGAGGTCAGGACGCGGTCCGACGGGCGGCCGCGCTGCGCGAGGTGCAGGGGCGCCCGCTGGGCCTCGTGCTGAAGCTCGTCGTGGCGGCCGCAGTCCTGCAGGCACTGGTCCGGATGGCGCACCCGGAGTGGTTCGGCTGGCTCGGGGAGCTGGTCGTCGCGTTCGCGATGGTCGCCGCAGCCTGCCTTCTGGTCGTCGCCGCGGTCGGTGACGTGCTGGCCGACTTCGAAGACGGGCAGCCGGTGGCGCTGCCCACCCTCTCCCGACGACCCGCGGTCGTCCCTGAGGACGCGATCGCCGCGATCGCTGCCGTCGCTCTCCTGGTCGGGGTGGTCGCACCGCGGGTCCTCGTCGCGATGAACACGTCGGACCTCGTCGGGGTGCGCACCGTCGAGTCGCCCGGGTTGCTGAAGAACCGTGCCGACCTGGTGGTGCTGGGCGACCGGGTGGTGCTGGACCGGAGTCAGGCCTGGTTCGACCGCAGAGCCGTCTCGTGCACGGATCGCGAATGCTGGGCCGAGCCCGAGGTGGGGCATGACGCCCCGGTCGCCGGGACGGCCTCCGAGGGCGGCGCGTCGGTGTGGAGCGCGGAGTGGACCGTCGGCCCGGGCCGGACGGTCTGGACGGGCGAGGACGTGCCCGTGCGGCTCGAGCTCACGCAGTCCGGGACAGGCGGCGCCGACTGGACCGGGCGCGCGCGGGTCGACACCGTGCAGGTCCTGCACGAGACCACGCTGTTCGGCGTGGTCTCCGACCGCGTGGACGAGCACGCGGTCCACCTCGGGTGGGGTGACGACGGTCTCGTGCCCGCCGTGGCGACGGCGCCGTCGGGTGTGGTCGCCGTCGCGACGGCTCCCGACCGGGTGGGTGTCCCCCGAGAGCTCATGATCTGGACCTGCGTGAGCGCCGACGAGAGGAGCCGCGCCCCGTCCTGCCGCCTCGCGTCCGGGCAGGTGCACGCGCTGATCCCGGGCGGAGGGCGCCTCGACCTCGCGGCGGCGGACGACGGCACCGCCTACGCCGCGGCAGTCCTCGCCGGCACCGACGTCGTGCTCTACGTCGCGGACGACGGCGTCCTGACGGAGCGGCGGATCGGCCTCCTCGGAGTCGATGCGACCGACGGCGCGGGTCCGTCGTCGGTAGCCGTCGTCGTCGATCCGCGGGGAACCACGTGGGTGCTGTACCGGCTGAGCCACGAGGCGGAGGCCACTCTCGTCCGGTGTGCGAGCCGCACCTGCGAGACGTGGGACTCGATCCCCGTCCCGGGGGTACCGCTGGCGCAGGGGGCTCTTGCCGTCGACGACACCGGGCGTCCGATGGTGGTGACGTCGGACCCGGACGACGGCGTGCTGCGCCTGCTCTCCTGCCTCGACCACGCGTGCTCGGAGTCGGAGTCGGTGTCGCTGACGGCGGGTCGCCCCGTTCCCGGCGATGGGCTGGCGGCCCCCTCGCTGGCGGTCGCCGACGGCCGGCCGGTGATCCTGTCTCCTGGTGACGGGCTCGACAGCCCTGGCGCCCTTCTCCGGTGCGAGGAAGCGCGGTGCGGTGCGGCGTGAGGGCCGATCGAACCACTGGGCGCTCGCGCTCAGGGGCGCCCTCGTCGCACGCGCTCAGGGGCCAGGTCTGGTTCGGCCCGGAGCACGCCGTCGGACCACAGCACCACGACCTCGTCGTCGAGCCGCCGCAGCTCGGGCGTGCCCGCCTCCGTCGCGACCGCGTCGTGCATGGCGTTCCAGAGCGCCGCGGGCGCGGCGTGACCCGCAGCGACCGCCCAGTCCCGATCGCCGAACCAGTACGCCACGCGGTCGTCCGCGAGCAGCCAGTCCAGGGCGTCCGTGCCGTGCTCCCCGAGGTGCCGGAGCGCGAGATCGGCGGGGTCGACGACCAGCATGCCGAACCCGTCGTGCGCGAGTCCCGGCAACGTCGAGGCCATCGGGCTGCTCGGTGCGCCCGACGGCCCGATGCTGTCCAGCATGGTGAACAGCTGGTCGTGCGTCTGCTCCCACTCGTGGAGCGCGTCGCCGACGGCGGTCGCCAGCCGCAGGTCGACCCGCGCGCCGGCGGGGTCGACGACCAGGTACGCGACGGCCGTGGCGGCGTTCACGCCCTCGAGCAGGCCTGCCGCGATCCGCGAGGTCGTCGCGTCGTCCCAGGCGGTCGACGCCTCTGCCGCCGCCGCCCGGACCTGACGCTGCGCTCCCGCCACCGCCGCGCCGTGCTCCGGCTGCGCGGCACCGACCATGTCGAGCGCGACGAGCAGGTCCGTCAGACCGGAGCCGTCGAGCGCGGCGAGGGCCGCGGCCTGCTCGGCCGGGTCGCCGGCCAGATCGGTGAGCAGCAGGCTGACCGCCGCGACGTCCTCGGCGCTCGCGGAGCGCGGCGCGAGGCACGCGCGCGGCCGTGAGGTCGGCGTGCGAGCAGGCGGCCCCTGCTGTCCCGCCCGCCGTCGCTGTGCATGCGGGCAGGACCGGCAGCAGCACGCCAAGCACGAGCGCGACGCCGGCCGCTGCGCGCCGCCGCGTGCGGCCGGCGACGACCGCCTCATCCCCCATCCGGGAGGTATGACCGGACCCGGGCGCACGCCGCGTCGTCACCGTCGTCGCACGCCAGGGAGTCCGCGACGGCCGCCGCGTACTCGTCGTCGTCGAGGTCGAACGCGAGCCACATCCCCTCGTAGAAGCTCTGCCAGTAGCTGCCCTCGTACGCGCCCGGATCGATGTCGAGCGTCTCGGCGAGCTCGGCCAGGTCGTCGAGGTAGCTGGTCTCCGGCGCGAACTCGCCCAGCCACGCACCGGATCCGCGGTCCTCCTCGGGGTCGAGCGCGTCGGTCCCGGGCGCCGCGGTCGTCGGGCCTGCTGATCCGGCCTCCGCACCGCGCTCCGTCGCGACCGACCAGGGCGCCAGGCTCCCGGTGACGACCAGGACCACACCCCACGCCACGGACAGCACGACGGCGGTCCACGCCTGCCCGCGTCCGGCCCCGCCTAGGCGACGGGCATCGCGCAGCCCGAGCACCGCGAGGACGAGTCCGGGCAGCGCGGCGCCGCAGGCGCCGAGGACGACGGCCAGCAGGGCCAGCACGTTCCGAGGACGGGTCGCGGGCGGCGTCGGCGGCACCGCGTACGGGTCGTGCGGCGGGGGCAGCGGTCCTCCGGCCGGCGGTGGTCCGGCGGGCACGGGCGGCGGACCGGGTGCCGGCGGCGGCGTCGGCTCGGCGGGGTGCTGCGGGGTGGTCATCGGGGGCTCCTTCTCAGGTACTGGGGGTGGTCGAGGTGGCGACGTGTCGAGCTCGGTCCAGCCCGCCCACGGGAGCGGTGGTGCCGGCGGTGACGTCCGGCGCGTGGGATGTCACGCGAGGTGTTCCACCACGCACCGAGAGCGACCGCCGAAGCGGCGGCGAGGCAGGTCGCGAGGACGCGTGGAGCGTCCGGCGGCGTGCCGCGGACCGGCGGACGCCATGGAGGTGGGGGTTGTCATTGCTCGCTCGCCGTGATCTTCGCCCTGCGCGTTCGCCACTCGGTGCTCGACGGTGTCGTCAGTCACGAGCGTCGTCGTGCGGATCTCGCCGCTCAGAAGATCCACGGCTCACCGGTCTCGGGATCGATGCGGACCTCACCGGTCTTCTCGTTGATCCAGGTCCCGTCATGCATCCGCCCCTGCAGATCGGGGATCGGCACTCCGTCGGGTCCCAGGACGTCGCCGCCCCACACGTCCTGGCCGAAGGGAGGTGCAGGATCGAAGAACCCGGGTCGCACCCCGGAGAGATCGCAGGCACCGGGATTCTCGTACGACCAGCTGGCGCCGGCGTCCGTGACCCGGATGTGGCCTGAGGCGTCCCGCTCCAGGCGGTGCCACATCGGGTTGCCGCTCTTCAAAGTGAGTACGTCATCGAGCGTCATCGGTTCGGTCGAGTACCAGTGCCAATGAAGGAGTGCAGAGGGAGAGAACTCGCACGTGAACACCGTCGCTTCGTCCCCCGCGGAATCCACGCTCATCACTTTCATGAGGTTGGGGCCGGGTGCGTACTGATACTCATTGCGGCCCCCTTCGTTCCCTAGTGAGTAGGCGACGCTCCGAGCCCTCCGGGCGAGGAGCATCAGGTGGTCGTCCTCCACGAGCTCCTTCAGGGCGGGGTTGGAGAAGTCGTGCGTGTTCTGCGCCGCGACGTGGGCCGCGTCGGCCTTGTACAGGGCAGCCACCCACTCGTCCGACATGTTCGGTGCGCCGAGCGGCCAGTCGATCGCCGGGACGCCGTCGACGATCTCGTCGGGTGCCCACCTCGCCGGCTCGTCGTAGGGCGAGCACGCCGACACGAGGGCGATGCCGACGGCGGCCGCGATGCTGGGCAAGCGCGTACGAGTCCTCGATGTTGCTCTTGAAGTCGTCGAGGGCGGCACAGCGAGAGACTTCTGATGCCCGTGTGACGACATACCCCAACTGACGCTGCGGGTCATGTCTCATCTCCGGTGTAGTACCGGGTGAAACGGGGCGTGTCCTGCCAGTCGACGAAGTGTTGAGTGGTGATGGTGCCGGTGGGTTCGCACTTGCCGAGAGAAGTCGAGTCCCCCTCGAGGTACTGGTAGGTGGCGCCATGCCGGACGAGTCGGGCGCGGGAGAGGATGTGCCCGTCGACGCCGCGGAATGCGGGTTCGTGGGTGTCGACGCGGTAGCGGGTCAGTGGTTGTGCAATGGCGCAGGTGATGATGTCGACGGTTCCGTCGTCGTTGTGGATGATCTCGACGATCTCGTAGGCATACGGTCCTGCTTGTGCCACGCCGTCTCCGGGTCCCCACGTCACATCACTGCAGAACTGGCCGTCGGCGAAGAGGTCGGGGTGCAGCCACTCCTTGATCTCGGGGATGTCGCATCTCATCTGCAGACCCGCCCATGCCATGACCGCTGTCGCGGTTCGGAGGGCGCGGCCTTCAGGGGTGTCCTCGAGGGCGGTCTGGGTGACCTGCTCGGGTGTCAGCTTGCCGACGGGAGGTAGGGACGGCGCCGGTGTCGGCGTCGGCGCCGCCTGCGCCTGCGGGGTGGTGGGTTCGTGCGAGGCGTTCCACGCGGCGACCAGGGCGGCGAGGGCTAAGCCTGCACAGGCGATCGCGGCGAGGATTGGCAGCGCCCGCGGGCGGATTGTGGGTGAGTTCACTTGTTGGTCTCTTCTTCGCACGAATCTGGATGCTCCGCCGGAGTCAGCCCGCAACTGCCACTGGGGTTCGGGTTCCCGGCGGCGTTGCCGACGACGTCGTACCAGTGATTGATCGAGCTCCTCAGATTCTCTTCCGTGACGTTGTCGATCGGGACATCGATGAGAAGGTCCGCCCAGGATCCGATAAGTCGTTCCTTGCCCTCCTCGCGGTGATCGATCACGAGCTGCTTGATCTCCCGGTGCGACGAGGCGTCAGAAGCGGCCACCATGATGTCGGGAATCGAGCCCACGGCCCCTTCGATGAGTACATCGAAGACGACTTTCCCGGTGCTGGGCACGGGAATGAGTGAGAGGAACCTGTCCAGGGCTCGTGCTGCGCTCTCGACGTCGTCGGTCTTCGCCTCGGCTGCGACCTCGAACTGATGGCCCAGCGCCTCGTGCGTGAATCCGTAGAGGACTCCTGTGCCCATCCAGACGCGACTCGCGTCGTCGTAGTCCCGTGCGGATGTGACGTACGTGTGCGCGGCCTTGAGGTAGCGCTCGAGGTCTCCTGCGAATAGCTCGAGCGTGCGTGTGTCCTGTAGGGCGATCCCGAGAACACGCGCAAGCGGACCGGGATCGAGTTCGAGTGCCCTGATCGTCGCGCGGGAGCCGTCAATCAGGACAACGGTCGAGGAGCATCCGGCGATCACCAGGAACGCCAGTGCGCTTGTGCCGCGCGCTCGGAATCGTATCCGAATGGTAGTTCACCTTTCCGGGCGACATCTGATCGAGGCTCGCGGTTTCAAGTTGCTCGTTCGCGTGCTGGAGCGTGAACACCGGTGTGTCCTGCCAGTCCTCGAAGCGTTGGACGGTGACAGGGAACTTTGGTT